>NZ_JBHSNY010000013.1:0-277785 GCF_042657145.1 Streptomyces bullii | reverse complement strand
CGCCTTCCTGGCAGCCGCCAGACGGTGGACCACCGCTTGCTCGCCCTCGTCACGGCCCGGCCGTGCCCGTAACACCATCGTCCAGCACCCGCCCCCGAGCACCCGCAACCACCCCGCTACCAACAGCTATACCCACCGAAAGCGGAATCGAGCACTAGAAACAAGCCGCTGAAGGGCCCGCTCAGTCGGCAAGCCCCCGGTCGTCGCCGACTGGTGTGCCCGGTTCGGCTCGCAGGCCGGTGCACACCACGTCGATCATGCGCTGCCGGGCTTCCGGGTCGCAGCCCTGACGTTCTCGGGCCAGACAGCCGACCAGGAGCTTTCACATCGGCGCGAGTGATGTCCCGCCGTACCACACCCGCCTGCTGAGCTCTCGTCAGCAGCTCGCTCTCCACAGCTTCAAGGCTGTGCTGGGGACGGAAGGCGACCGCCTCGACATCGAAACCGGCACCGCTGATCGCCTCGGCAAGACCGCGGTTCACCGCCGCTTGCTCGACCATGTGGGCCAGGAACTGGAAGAACGCGCTGCCCGGATCGTTCTTTGCGGAGAGGTCCCGGGCCCTGTCGACGATGCCACCGACCAGGTGAAGCACCGTCGCTTCGTACAGGAAATCCTTCATTGGGAAATGCCGACTGACGGTGCCAGTACCTACCCCTGCCCGCCGGGCGATTTCGGCCACGGGCACCGACAGTACCCTCGGCGGCAAACGCCTCCATCGCCGCATCCAGGACGCGCTTGCGATTGCGCTGAGCGTCAGAACGCATCGAGGTGCCTTTACTCGACATCCGGAACGGCCGTCCCGTATCGTTAACTGGAACGCACCTTCCGATTATAGCGAGGTGGGACTCCCCTGCCCTGCCTGGACATCATGAGCCGCCGAGCGGCAGAACGCATCCGACTCGGCAGTCGTCACGGTGACCACTCCCAGCGAGACGCTTATGTTACGAGGTCAACTTTGTTCACCTTATGTCCGAGTAATCAGGAAAAAGACCATGCCGCGCCCTATGCCCTGCAGCCTTCCATGACCACGCCGACCTCAGTCAAATCACCAGGCCGCCCGATGGACGTCCACCGCGAAATTGCGCTGCTCGACGCCGCGCTGGACCTGCTGGCCGAGGTCGGCTACGAGCAGCTGACCTTGACCGCCATGTGCGAGCGGGCCACGGCCAGCACAAAAACGATGCATCACCGCTGGGGGAACAAGGACGAGTTGTTAACCGCGGCGCTGCACCGGGCTGCGTACCGGGTCATCGACCAATCCGCTGACGTAACCGCCACCGGATCGTTGCGCGGCGATCTGCTGCACAACTTGGCGCCGAACGGCGGCGCGCAGGCGCAGCATCCGGCCAAGTACCTCTCCGGTCTACTGATCGCCGCCTCCGACGACGGCAGTGTCGGACGCATGGCCAAGGACCTGGTCCGCCTGCACCACGCCCGTCTGGCGGAGACCGTCCTGGGCTGGGCCAGGGAACGCGGCGAGGTCGGGGATGACGCGGATCCCGTCCTGCTGGCGGATCTCACACGTGCCGCGATCCTGCACCAGGTCCTGGTCGCCGACGGCCAGGTCGATGCGGCCTTCGTGGAGTCCTTGGTGGACCGGGTTCTGCTTCCGGTGCTCACGTCCCGGCAGAGCGGGGGCGCCAAGTGAAGATAAGTGTCGACCTGAACCGCTGCGAGGGGTACGGACAGTGCGTGTTCGCAGCCCCCTCCGCCTTCACGCTGCATGGCCTGGAGGCTCTGACCTACGTACCGAACCCGCCGGACGAGATGCGGGACGCGGTACGCCGCGCCGCACTGGCCTGCCCCGTGCGCGCCATCACCGTCGGCACGGACAACGCGGACGAACCCGCCACGGCCAGCGGGGAGAACGGCCGCCACGTTGTCATCGTCGGCGCCTCCCTCGCCGGGCTGAAGACTGCCGAAGCCCTGCGCGAGTCCGGCTTCTCCGGACAGCTGACCATCATCGGTGATGAGCCCCATCGCCCGTACGACCGCCCTCCGCTGACCAAGGCCTGCGTGAGCGAGAAGTTGCCGCCCGATCGCCTCGAACTGCCGGTCACGCAGCCCCTGGACGCACGCTTCCTGCTGGGTGTCCGGGCGACGGGGCTGGATACGGACCACCGCCTGGTCCGGCTGGCGGACGACGCCACGGTCGGCTACGACACCCTGGTCATCGCCACCGGCACCCGGGCCCGTCCGTTCCCCGGCGGCGCAGCCGACGACATCGACGGTGTCCTCACCGTCCGCACCCGCGACGACGCCGAGGAACTCCAGCGGCGCCTGGCGCGTCCACCCCGCCGCGTCGCCGTCATCGGCGCCGGCTTCCTCGGCGGCGAACTGGCCTCCGGCTGCCGCGAACGCGGCCTCGACGTCACCCTCATCGAGACACAGGCCACGCCGTTGCAGGGACCGCTGGGAAGCGTGATCGGTGCCGTGGTGGCGGACCTGGCCCGGGACAAGGGCGTGGACCTGCGGCTGTGGACCACTGTCGAGCGCTTCGTGGCGGACGAGACCGGAGCGCTGCGGCAGATCGTGCTGTCGGACGGCGCCGCCGTCGACGCGGACCTGGCCGTCGTCGCGCTCGGCGCCCAGCGCAACGTCGAATGGCTGGACGGCTCCGCCGTACGGACGGACAGCGGCGGGGTGCACTGCGACGACCAGTGCCACGCTCTCGGCCACGACGGGCAGCCCCTGCCCGACGTGTACGTGGCCGGCGATGTCGCCGCCACTCCGCATCCCCTCTTCCCGGACCGCCGGCTGTCGGTGGAGCACTGGGGCAACGCCGTGGCCCAGGCCCGCACGGTCGCCCACAACATCACGCGCCGACCCGGCCAGGCTCCGATCCCCCATACCGGTCTGCCGGCCTTCTGGTCCAGCCAGTTCGGTGTGAACATCAAAGGCGTCGGCTACCCCGGCATCGCCGACCGCATCGCGGTGGTCCAGGGAACCCTCGGCCAGGGCTCCTTCAGCGTGCTGTACGGACGCGAAGACCGCACCGTCGCCGCGGTCACCTTCGACAACGGGCGTTACCTGCCCTACTACGAATCGCTCGTCCGCCAAGGTGCGCCTTTCCCGGCCGAGTTCGTCGCCTGCGACGAGAACACGTCCCGCACCCTTCGGCCGGTCGGCCGCTGATCGCACCCCACTCCCCCACACGAAAGCGAGTGGCACCCCCATGGCGTCCACCCTGTACAAGCAGGTTCTTCACCCCGACAGCCGCCCTCACCCCTGGCCTCTCTACACCGAGCTGCGCAAAGAGCCTGTCTCCGTCCAGGACGACGGAACCTGCGTCGTCAGCGGATACGACGAGGTCAGTGCGCTGCTGCGCGACCCGCGTATCTCCTCCGACCGCGGCAAGGCCACCCCGGACAGCCGGCTTGGGACCGGCGTCCCGGCTCCCGGCACGGCTCCGACTTTCCTCGTGCGGGACAACCCCACACACGACCAGCTACGCGGCCTGGCCCAGCGCCACTTCGGCCCGCCCGCACGTCCGGGCTTCGTCGAGAGCCTGCGGCCGATGGTGGAAGAGCTGATCCGCGACCACATCGACCACCTGACCGGGCGCAGCGAGTTCGACCTGGTTTCGGAGTTCTCCTACCCGATCCCCGTCCGTGTGGCCTGCCACCTCCTGGGCGTCCCGCCCGAAGACGCCGCCACCCTCGGCCATATCAGTGAGGAGGCAGTCTCCAGCCCGGAGTTCCTCGTCGACCCGCATGACCCGGAGGCCGCCGCGGCCAGGCACCATGCCCAGCAGACACTGGCCGACTACTTCCTCGCCCACATCGAGCGGCTTCGCAAGAAGCCGGGCCAGGACATGCTGTCCCGGATGATCCACGACGACGGCCCGGGCGGTCCGATGAGCCTGCCGGAACTGCTCAGCACCGCCACGATGCTCTTCATCGGCGGCCACGAGACCACCGTCAACCTCATAAGCAGCAGCATGCTCCTGCTGCTGCGACACCCCGAGCAGCTGGCCCGGCTCCAGGCCGACCCCTCCCTCGCCGCCGGCGCCATCGAGGAGACCTTGCGCCTGGAGCCCTCCGTGCACCTGCGACCGCGTGTCGCGGTCGACGACATCGCCGTTGGCGACCACACCATCCCCAAGGGCTCCACGGTCATCCTGGCCCTCGCCGCTGCCAACCGGGACCCGCGCCGCTTCCCCGACCCGGACACCTTCGACATCACTCGTCCCGACACCAGCCACCTCAGCTTCGGCTCCGGCATCCACTTCTGCTTCGGGGCCGGACTCGGCCGCATGGAGGGCCAGATCGCGGTCCGCGAGCTGACCCGACGTCTGGTCAACCCTCACTTGTCGCAGGACCCGCCGCCCTACCGCCCGATGGCCGACCTGCGTGGCCCGTCGGCCCTGCGGATCACCGTGGACGGCGTCCGCCCGGCCTGACCCAACCCCAGGCCGCACACGTGAGTGCGGCCTGGGGCTGCGCCTCGCCCGACGCCATCGGCGCAGAGCGACCGCGGCTGCCTGCCCACAACAAACGACAGTAAGGAAGTGATCTGACAGTGGACGGAATCTCGTTCGAGGGCAGGGTCGCCATCGTGACCGGCGCCGGCGGCGGTCTGGGTCGCACCTACGCCCTCGACCTCGCTGCGCGCGGCGCCAAGGTCGTCGTCAACGACCTCGGCGGCACGATCGCGGGCACCGGCGGCGGCACCGCCATGGCCGACCATGTCGTCAAGGAAATCATCGACGCGGGGGCCAAGCCGTCGCGAACTACGACTCGGTCGCCACCCCCGAGGGCGGCAAGGCCATCGTGCAGACCGCGCTCGACGCCTACGGCACCGTGGACATCCTGATCAACAACGCGGGCAACATCCGCAACGCCCCCTTCACCGAGCTCACCCCCGATTCGATCGAGGCGTTGCTCGCCGTACACGTCAAGGGTGCCTTCTATGTCACCCAGCGCGCCTTCGCCGTGATGCGCGACAAGGGCTACGGCCGGATCGTGTTCACCTCCTCCGCCTCCGGCGTGTTCGGCAACCCCGAGCAGGCCAACTACGGCGCGGCCAAAGGAGCCGTCCTGGGCCTGGCCAACGTGGTGGCCCTCGAGGGCGCCTCTCACGGCATCCTGGTCAACACCGTTCTGCCGATGGCCCAGAGCCGGATGGGCGCGGACATGAACCCGGACATGATGGCGACACTACCCACCACTCCGGCGCACACGGAGCCGGAGATGGTCACCGCGATGGTCGCCTACTTGGCCAGCGAGGAGAACCCGTACACCCACGAGGTCTTCTCCATCGCCCGCGGCCGCTACGCCCGCGCCTTCATCGGGGTCACCGAGGGCTGGCACGTCGCCGCCGACGAGCCTCTCGCCACCGCGGACGACGTGCGAAGGCACATCGCCCGCATCCGCGACCAGGACGGCTACCACGTCCCCGGTTCTCTGATCGAGGAGGCCGGACTCATCCCCTGATCCAGCCGTGGGTCGACCGGCGCCTCGCATCTGCGCAATGGGGACCAGCGCCCTTCACGGTTGCCCGGAGAGAGCAACAAGCACATCCCCGATCTTGCGCAATCGCACATGTACGACTGTGTCACCACCGCCCAGGTATGAACCCCAGTCCTGGACTCTTCACAGGGCTGTGGTGCGCCTGGGAGTGGATCCACCATGACTCGGCACAGTTCCTTCCCTCGAGACCCATCGGCCTCACCCACACCACACCACCCCATGTCGTCGTCCGGAGGATGCCGTGCCAGATCCAATTTCCGTCACCCTCACCCACCTCAGCGCCCCGGTCGGCGGTTCCAAGCGGCTGACCGGGCATCTCGTCCGGCCGGACGGACCTGGCCCATGGCCCGGAGTCGTGGTCGCGCACGAGGTCATGGGTGCCAATGACGAGATGCTCCGACAGGCGCGGCGGCTCGCAAGCGCCGGATATCTGACCCTGATGCCCGACCTGTACACGGACGGAGGCGCACGCCGCTGCCTGATACCCACCATGCGGGCCGCGCTGTCCGGCCACGGCCGCGCCTACCAGGACATCGCCGCCGCGAGAACCTACCTCGTCGATGACCCCGACTGCACCGGCGCGGTCGGGATCATCGGCTTCTGCATGGGCGGGTCCTTCGCTCTCATGGCGGCAGGCAGCGGCATCTTCGACGCCGCGTCCGCCAACTACGGCCAGCTCCCCAAGGACATGGACCAGGCCCTGGCCGACGCCTGCCCCATCGTCGCCAGCTACGGGGGCCGCGATCGACCTCTCAAGGGGGCGGCGGCGAAGCTCGACTCCGCCCTCGACAGGCTCGGCGTCGTACACGACGTGAAGGAGTACCCACAGGCAGGCCACGCCTTCCTCAACGACGAACAATTCGGCCCGCGCCTGCTGCACCCGCTGTACCGCGTCGCCGGGTTCGGACCTGTCCCAGAAGCCTCTGTTGACGCATGGCTACGCATTGAGGCCTTCTTCGACACCCACCTCAAGCACACGACCAAGGCCTGACCCCACCTCAGGGTGCCGCAAAACTCCGCAGTTCATCAGCGAGATCGTCCACGGAGGTCATCAGTCGGTGGCGGACCATGGCTGGTTCGCCGTGGCCGAGGTCGGCAACAACGGCTCTCGGCAACCGCACACCGCGTGACGCCGCGCGGGAACCCGGTCGGCGGCTCGTTCGGTCAACCCGACGAACGTCAGATCCGGCCGACCCGGCCGCTCTGTGGCGGTTGCTTCACGGCATCCTGCTGGCCGATTCAGTCCTTTCCGGCAACGAGGTCGCGCACGATTGCCGGACGCGACGTGTCTTGTACCGGTCGGCAGGACGCGGTCGCGAGACCGGCCCTGCCGACGACGGCGGCGCGGGACGGGAACGGATCGGTGTTCGCCGTCATGTCCCGCGGCCGCCGTCTCCGCTTTGCCGCCTTCAGGACTTGGTCGGCTTCACCTTCCTGTCGGCGCCGTTCACCCGCACGGTGATGTTCCCCTGGTTCCGTGCCCGGTCGGCCACGATCTTGTAGGACGTGACTTTCCCGTCCCGCCATTCGCAGCTGACCTCGTAGCCGCCGCGGGCGCGCAGTCCGGTGAAGGAACCCCTGGCTTTCCAGGCGTCGGGCAGGGCAGGCAGCAGGTGGATGACGTCGTCGTGGCTCTGCAGGAGCATCTCCGCGACGGCGCCCGTGATGCCGAAGTTGCCGTCCATCTGGAAGGGCGGGTGGTTGCAGAACAGGTTGGGCAGCGTGTTGTAGGTCAGCAGTCCGCGCAGCATGACCTGGGCGCGTTGCCCGTCACCGAGGCGGGCGAAGAGGGCCGCCCGCCAGGGCCAGGTCCATGAGCGGCGGCTGTCACCTGACACCGTCGCGGCCGTGAACGGAACGCCTTCCTTCTCGCCGCACCGGGCCTTGAGGGAGACGAGGGCGGCGGCCGCGAAGTCGGGTGTCTTCGGTGTGATCTGGCGGCCCGGGTAGACCGCGAAGAGGTGTGAGGTGTGGCGGTGGATGTCGGTGGGGCTGTCGATGTCCTCCTGCCATTCCTGCAGCTGCCCCCACTTGCCGATCTTGTTCGGTGCGAGGCGTGCCTGCATGTCCGCGACCTTGGCCCGGTAGTCGGGATCGGCTTCGAGCGCGGCCTCGCAGTCGAGGTAGTTCTGGAACAGGTCCCAGATGATCTGCTGGTCGTACATGACGCCGTCCTCGCGCGGCCCGTGTTCGGGGGACCAGCCGTTCGGTGCGACGAGGAGTCCGTCCGCGCGCTCCTTGAGGTGGTCCTCCCAGAACTCGCAGATCTCCTTGATCATCGGGTAGGCGACGGTACGGAGGTACGTCATGTCCTGGGTGAACGCCCAGTGTTCGTAGAGGTGTTGGGCGTACCAGGCGCTCGCGACGGTGTTCCACTCCCAGGCGTTGCCGCCGAAGATGCTCTGGCTGGTGCGGGCGGTCCAGCCTCGTGTGTCCTTTCCGAAGGCGTTGCGGGTCGCCACGCGGCTGGGCACCGCCACCTGCCTGATGAACTCGATGAGTGCTTCGTGGGACTCCGGCAAGTTCGTCGTCTCGGCTCCCCAGTAGTTCATCTGGACGTTGATGTTGGTGTGGTAGTCGGAGGCCCAGGCCGGTGAGTTGCTGTCGTTCCACAGGCCCTGGAGGTTGGCGGGCAGGCCGTTCGGGCGCGAGGAACTGATCAGCAGGTAGCGGCCGTAGTCGAACATCGCCTGTTCGAGGGTCGGGTCCTCTCCGCCCGACGCGTAACGCGCGAGCCGGGCGTTGGTGGGCAGGGCGATGACGGCGTCGTCGGAGGTGCCCCAGTCGACGGAGACGCGGTTCATGAGCGCATGTGTCTCCGCGGTGTGCTCCTCGCGCAGTTCCCTGTAGGACCGGGCGGCCGCCTTGTCGAGTGTCCTGGTGATGACCGGTTCGGGATCGGTTCCGCGCCATCCGGCGGCGGCGTCGAGCTTGTAGTCGGTACGGGCGTCGAGCAGCAGGGTCAGGCTTGTGCAGCCGCTGAACCGGAGGGCCGATCCGTCGGCACGGAAGTCGCCGTCGGCGTGCACGACCTGGACGGTGCACGCGTGCTTGAGGCCGTTGCCCATGACACCGCGGAAGGCGATCCGCCGGGCGGCGGCATCGACGGTCGTCGGAGCCCCCTGCTGTCCGGACGTCAAGGAGATCGCTCCGGACAATCCCCGGTCGCTGTCCGAGTTGTATCGGAAGACCATGACGTCCGCCGACCGGCTGGCGAACGCCTCCCTGAGAACGCGCCGCCCCGGCGCGCCGAACCGGGTGACATGGATACCGTCGAAGAAGTCCAGGGCGCGCTGGTAGTCGACGACCGTGCGCAGCGTGCGCGTGTCGAATCCCCTGCCTTCCAGGGCGACTTCCGCGATCTGGAAGCCGGTGGACGACTCGCCGGGGGTGAACGTGAGCCGGTAGGCGCGGTAGGCGGTGCTGTTGGTGACCCGGAACGCCCGGGTCTCACCGCGGTCGGCGAAGGGCGCGCCGGGGTTCTGCGTGTCGAGGGTCACCCACGCTCGCCCGTCCTGCGACGCCTCGAGCGTCCATCGCCGTGGGTCGTCCTGCGGACGGTCCGGGCCCGCCGTCAGCGTGTACGAGGTGACGGCGACCGCACGGGGCAGGTCGGCCTGCCAGACGACCGCGGGGGCGGCGTCGTCGACCCGCCAGACCGTGGCCGGATTGCGGTCCACCGAACACGAGATGTCCATGGCCTGGGCCCCGGCCCCGGCACCCGATCCCTCGGAGTGCCCGCTCGGCGACGACAGATACAGCGCGGCGCCGCCGAGGTCGACGCCGGACAGACCGATCTCGGCCACCTGGAAGTGGCTGACCCCTGCTTTGGGGACGAAGTCGAACCGGTAGAAGCGGTACGACCCGCTGCTGGCGCAGGTGAATTCCTTCGTCTGGAATCGGCTTTCGAAAGGAGCCGGCAGGGTACGGCTGTCCAGCGTGGTCCAGGTGGCGCCGTCGGCGGAACCGGAGAGCTTCCACTCCTGCGGGTCGCGCTGCGGCACGTCGTTGGCACTGGTCAGCCGGTAGGAGGCGACCGCGACGGGCTCGGGGAGCTCGACCTGCCACTGCACCTTCGAACCGGGCCCGTCGATGCACCACTTGGTGCTCGCGTTGCCGTCGTATGTCTTGTCCACGCCCTCCGACGAGGAGGTGCGGTACGGCCCCCCGGGGGCCGTGACCTTCGCGCGGCCGGTGAAGGTGACGACGACGTCGCCGAAGTTCCGGTACGAGCCGAAGCCGGTCATGCTGGTGTCGAACGCGCTGTCGGGCTTGCCCGCGAGCGCGTTGTCGTAGTTGTTGACCCCGCCCCACAGACTCTGCTCGTTGAACTGGATGCGCTCCTGGTCGGGGTCGGCGAACAGCATGGCGCCGAGACGGCCGTTGCCGATCGGCAGGGCCTGCGACTGCCAGTCCAGGGCGGGGACCGAGTAGTTCAGCGCCTTGCGCGACAGGGTCGGCCACCGGACGACCGCCGGGGCAGCGGAAGTGGCGGCGAAGGCCGGCCCCGCAGGGGTGCCGCCGGCCAGTTGAGTGATCAGGGGTGCGAGGGCGAGGGCGCCGCCCAGCTTCAGGACGCTTCTTCGCTGCGGGTGCGATGCATGGGTCACGGCAAGATCTCCCAGCCATGGATGTTCGACACGAGGGGAACTGCAACCTCTTCGAGTCCTCCGAGAGGCACGTCATCTTTGCCGCGGCATAGATCGGATGTCTAGAGGGCTGCAGCACCAACTCACGCGAATAGGTAAGGCAACTCGGCAGGCCACTATGGCGTGATGAGGAAAGAACTGCCCGCGCGGCGACCTAGCCCGGAAACAGCAGAAGTCAGCGAGGAGCTCTCCAATACATCGGATGTAAGCCACCTTGACTGGCCGCGCCAATGAACGTCAGGCGAGCTCGCGACTCCCTGTAGATTCCCGGTCGTTGACGGTCATGGACGGGCCGGAGTGCCCGCCCCGGCCGGCACTGCCGAGGAGATCTGGGTGTGCGAACCCTCGGTGGCTGCGGTGTACCGGACCACCGCCGGGACAGCGCCCGCGACCGACGGCGTCTTAGGAACCCCGCCCCTCAAAGAACGACTCTTTGACGAGGTGAGCAGGGCCGACCTACTGAGTTGGGTCGACTACGCGCTTGCCTCGGGCGTGGCCGGTCTCGACCGCGCGGTGGGCGTCCTGGACGGCGCTCAGCGGGTAGACCTGCTCGACCACCGGGCGCAGTTCGCCGCGGTCCACATATCCGACCAGGGCCTCCATGTCGTCGCGCCGCATCTTTTCCGACATGAAACGCATCCGAGGGCCGGGGAGCAGCACGGAGAGCAGGGCGAACGGCAGGCCCTTCATGGTCATGGTGACGGCACGGCCTCCCCTGCGCACCATCCGGTGGTACTGACGCGCGGAGCCTCCGTGGCAGTCTACGAGCGCGTCGAACTCCCCTGTCAGGGCGCCGGGCTTGATCGAGTCGTAGTCGAGGACCTGGTCGGCTCCCAGCTCACGGCAGAAGTCGGCATTGCGGGCACTCGCGACGGCTGTGACGCTCGCGCCCATGGCCTTGCCGAGTTGGACGGCGGCGCTGCCGACTCCGCCACTGGCGCCGACCACCAGCAGTCGCTGGCCGCTCTGCAACCGCAGCCCGTCCCGCAGGACCTGCAGAGCGGTGAGGCCGACGGCCGGCAGCGCTGCCGCCGAGACGAGGTCGATGGTGGTGGGCGCGGCCGCCATCTGCTCCGGTCTCGCGACGAGGTACTCGGCGACAGCACCGGTCCTGCGCATGCGGATGCCCAGGAAGCCCCATACCCGCTGCCCGAGTTCCAGACCTTCGACGCCCGGGCCGAGCGCGGCCACCTCTCCCGCGTAGTCCACGCCGGTCCCGCGAGGGAAGGACCCCAGCCGGAGCCGTCGCAGCTGAGTGTCGATGGGATTGACGCCGGAGGCGTGCACCTTCACGAGGACCTGGCCGCGCGCCGGAGTCGGCACAGGGACATCGCGGATCTGCAGCACTTCCGGCCCACCGGAGCGGTCGATCTGAGCCGCTCTCATCGTACCGTTCGGCATGGTCATGCTCCTGTCTGAATTGTCGAACGCGGGGTCGGCCACTGGCCAGGAGCGCGTCGCGGACGTCTCCTGCGGCTGCGGCCTTCCAGGGGGGTGGGTGCCTGCGGTCAGCAGGGAGGCGAACCGGGCTTCGCGGCTCCACCACTGACGAAGTCGGGCAGCGCCACCACGGGTAGCCAGCCTTCGCCAGTGGAGAGGGACGGCGGGTTGTCGTCGGGGGGAAACGGGTTGGGACGGGGAACCAGCTGTGGGGGCCTACGCGGGGATCGTCATACGGCGGTCCACCCGGCCTGAGGTGGATCGCGGCGGCGTCAGACCGGGTCCTCGGCCGAGATGTTGCGGACCACGTCGAGCGCATCGTTGACGTGCTTGTCCGTGTTGGTCAGCGAGTTGAAGACATGCCGGACCGTCCCCTGACGGTCGATGACGTACGTGACCCGGCCCGGGATGATGCCCAACACGCTGGGCACGCCGTAGTCCTTGCGTACCTGCCCCTCCTCGTCGCTCAGCAGCGTGAAGGGCAGGTTGTGCCGGGTGGCGAAGGCCGCGTGCTTGTGCACCGAGTCCGAACTCACGCCGATGACCTCGGCTCCGGCGTCGGTGAAGACCTCGTGGCTGTCCCGGAAAGCACACGCCTCTGCCGTGCAGCCGCGGGTTTCGTCCTTGGGGTAGAAGTACAGGACGACTACCCCGTCGTCGAGCCGGTCGTACAGCCGGACCGGTGCACCGGATTGTGACAGCAGGGTGAAGTCGGTGCTTTGTCGCCTACTTGTATGCCTCTTGCCATGTCCGTCTGCCTCTTTCTTCCGCCGCAGGCAGGAGAGCGCTGCGGCTGTGGGTGGGATGAGAGACCGGGTGTGCCGGCGTCGTAGCTGATCGATGCCGCGCGCCCTTGCGTATGGGGCGTGAGCGGTGCCGGCTCTTCCCGGAAGGGTCGGCACCACTCACGCGGCACGAACGTGAAGCCGACGCCGGGCCTGCGGTCATCCGCCGGGCGAACTGGCCCTGCCGCGGATCGGACGGAGTGGCTCAGGACGTGTGCCCGGGGAGGGCGATGATCTCCCACGTGTCGCGCTTGGTGTGGGCGGTCCAGTAGTGCTCGGCTATCAGGTCGGGCTCTGTGCCGGGGCCGCTGCCGATCCGGAAGACGCTGATGGCCACATGTGCGGCGTGGATGCCGCGGTCGGCAAGCTCGACGTTCAAGGTCATCGCGTAGTTGCGCAGCGAGGCGGCGGCGATGCCGATGCTGCCGTAGGGACCTCCCCTGGGCTGTACCGAGGAGCCACCAGTGGAGAACAGAAGGGTGCCGCTGCCGCGCTCCAGCATCCCTGGGAGTACCTGGCTCACGGCGGCGACGGCTCCGTAGAGGTAGTGGTCGATCTGTGGCTGGAGGTCCTCGGCAGTCGCCTCGGCGGCAGAGACACCGGCGAGGCCCCGGTCGGCGGGCGAGTATTCCAGCACGTCGATGGGACCGAAGCGGTCGGCTGCGGCCGCCAGTGCCGAGCGCACGGTGTCCGGGCGCATCACGTCGGCGGCGAAGGCGGCGGCCTCGACTCCGTCGGCCACGAGCTGCGCGGCAAGGGCTTCGACCTTCTCCTTGGGTCCGGGAGATGAGGCGACTTGAAAGCCTTCGGCTCCGAAGCGGCGGGCGATGAACAGCCCCATGCCGGGGCCTGCTCCGATGATGGCGATGACGGGCATGCGGCGAGCTCCTGTTCGCGGTGTGAGGAAGTGGCTGAGCGGAGCAGTACGACCGCCAAGGGCTGCGGCCGTGGACGGGACGCGAGAGACGCCGATGGGCGATTCACGTCCGCCGGTGCAGGCCGCCGCTAGGAGAACTTGCCGCCCGCGGGACCCCGGACGGCGCCGCCGGTCAGTTCCTTCACCCGGTGTGCGAGGACCGGGACTCCCTCGACCGCGAGGAACCAGCTCATGACCTCTTCCTGGCCGGCACCCTCCGGCGGCTGGCCCTGGAGGTATGGCTGCGCGTAGACCGGGGTGTTGGGTTCGCTGCGCCAGCTGTCGGCGAGGGTTCCGATGTCCACCGTGTCGTAGCCGAGGGTGTCCAGCAGTTCGGCTGCATCGGTCTTGGCGGTCGGGTCGTCGCCTGCGATGGGCAGGGCGCTGCGATCGGGGGCGCCGGCGGGGCGGGCGAGGGTGAGCAGGGAGCGGAAGAAGATGTTGTTGAACGCCTTGACCACATGGGAGTCGGCCAGATGGCGCTGCACCAGGGCGCTGGAGGTCAACTCGCCGGAGTCCAGCTCGCTGATCTGGCCGTCGCGCTCGGGGTAATAGTTCATCGTATCGATCACGGTCTTGCCCGCCAGTGCGGCGACAGGCAGCTTCTCATAGGCGACCAGCGGAATGGTGGCCACGACCAGGTCGCCGGCCAGGGCGGCCTCGGCCGGGGTGGCCGCGCGGGCACGGAAACCGAGTTCGCTGACGAGGTCGCTGAGGGTCTCCGGGTCCCGGGAGTTGCTCAGGACCACATTCAGGCCTGCGTCGACGGCGAGGCGGGCCAACGTGCTGCCGATCATGCCGGCGCCGATGATTCCAAGGGTTTTCGTCACGGGACACGTCTCCTGGTAAGTCTGCAGAGAGGGGTGCTGAGTTGCCTGGGCGGTACTTCAAGAGGTCAGAGTGGGCGCCCGTCCGGGCACGTGGCGCAGACGCGGCCCCCATGACCGGGCCGGGCGCGAAGACGTCCCCGCAGGCAGGGCCTGCAGTACCCGCAGAAGGCACCCCGCCGGAGTAGACATCAACGCCTCAAGGTCATGAAGCCACCCTGCAAGAGCCTGTGCCGAACCCACCCCCGGTCCCCGCCGGTACAGGGCGGGACCCGGGCGGGCGGCTTTCCTGGCGGCCCTGTCAGCGGGCCTTGAGTTGGTCCTTGTGCTCACTCACCCACTGCTCGAATGTCTCGACCTCCGGGTTGAGGACGCGTACCACATCCAGGTCGCGGGCGCCGACGTACTCTGCGTTGAAGGCCTGCTTAAACTGCATCAGGTTGGCGAAGTTGTCGGCCATGGGCATGTCGAGGGCGCGCAGCGCGTCCAGCGTGTACGGCTCGTAGCGGACCTCCTCGCCCAGGAGACGGGCGAGGGTGTCAGCCATGTCCGCACCGGTGAGGTGCGCGTTGGCGACACCGACGGTGCGGCCGATGAACTGCGGGTGGGTGAAGACGCCGAAGGCGAACCGGCCGATGTTCTTCACCGACACGCCGGGCAGCAGGGCATCACCGATGGCGATGGTCAGCAGCAGCGCACCGTCGTCACCACGCCGCAGGAACATCGGGCCGAACAGGTTCTCCCAGAAGAAGCAGGTGCGCATGAACGTGGTGGGCACGCCCAGCTCGCGAAAGTAGCCGTCCGCCTCGCCCTTGGAGTCGCAGTGCAAGAGGTAACGGCCGCCCTCGAGCTTGACGAAGCGCGGGTCGTCGTCGGCGATCAGCTCGCGGGTGTCCTCCAGAGTCGACCAGACCGCGTGCTGCACGCCGGCCTTCTTGACGGCGTCTGCCATGGCCTTGGCCTGCGCGGTCTCGCGGGCGGCGTCGCCGTGCTCGTTGAAGTTGGTCACCAGGAACGCGCCGTGGGCGCCCGTGAATGCCGACTCCAGACTGTCCGGGTCATCGGCGTCGCCGCGAACCACCTCAATGCCACGCGAGGCGAGGGCTTTCGCCTTCTCCGAGTCGGGGTTGCGGGTCAGGGCGCGGACCGTCAGGCCGCTCCCGGGGTGCTCCAGGATGGCCTCGACGAGGCTGCCGCCCTGCGCGCCCGTCGCGCCGACGACCGCAATGACCTTGTTCTCAGGCATAAGACATTCCCTGGCTTCTGAGGTAATGAGCCCACCCTTGTCAAGGGCAGGACGAGGAGAGTTGGGGTGCTGGCGCTGGTTGTGGGAATCCCCGCGCGCCCCGGCCGACCTGCACCCCTGCGGCCAGCGCGAGGAGACCGTCCTGGCCACGGCACGTGAAGCCACCGGGCGCCAGGTCAGGTCGCCCGGTCGAGGTCGGCGCGCATGAACGTGGTTGGCTCGTCCAACTCCCGGACGGCGGCCGGCTGTCCCGTTCCTGACCGGTGCTTCTGGACCAGTCACGGACCATTCGCGTCCGGCCGGAGCAGACCACCTCTAGTAGGAGAAACGGCCGCCTACCGGGCCCCGGACTGCGCCGACGGTCAGTTCCTTCACCTGGTGTGCGGGCACCGGGGCTCCGGAAGTCTCGCTGACCCAGCGCATGACCTCTTCCTGACCGGTTCCCACCGGCGGCAGACCCGGGAAGTACGGGAACACGTAGACCGGGGTGTTGGGTTCGCTGCGCCAGCTCTCGGCGAGGGTTCCGATGTCCACCGCGTCGAAGCCGAGGGTGTCCAGCAGTTCGGTTACCTCGGCCTTGGCGCTCGGCTTGTCACCGGCGATGGGCAGCGCACTGCGATCGGGCGCCCCAGAGGGACGGGCAAGGGTGAGCAGGCAGCGGAAGGAAATGTTGTTGAACGCCTTGACCACATGGGAGTCGGCCAGATGGCGCTGCACCAGGGCGCTGGAGGTCAACTCGCCGGAGTCCAGCTCGCTGATCTGGCCGTCGCGCTCGGGGTAATAGTTCATCGTATCGATCACGGTCTTGCCCGCCAGTGCGGCGACAGGCAGCTTCTCATAGGCGACCAGCGGAATGGTGGCCACGACCAGGTCGCCGGCCAGGGCGGCCTCGGCCGGGGTGGCCGCGCGGGCACGGGAGCCGAGGTCGGTGACGAGGTCGCTGAGGGTCTCCGGGTCCCGGGAGTTGCTCAGGACCACATTCAGGCCTGCGTCGACGGCGTGGCGGGCCACAATGCCGCCGATCGCGCCGGCGCCGATGATTCCGAGAGTCTTCGTCATGGGTCATGTCTCCTGGTAAGTCAGCAGAGCTGGGTAGTAGGTCGCTGGGGCAGAGCTTCGAAGGGTGGGAGTGGGCCAGGCTCGATCACGCAGGGGCAGATTCGAGGAGGCCGCCATCCGCTGGGCCCACAGAAACGCCGGCGGTCCTTCGACTCTTTCCCGGCCACGGCCGGGCCGGTCGCGAGACGTCGTCGCCGGCAGGACCTGCGCGGGAGGACACTGGTCCGGACTCCGTATGCGACTGGCGACATGCACTCCCGACCATACAAGTCGAGGAGTCCCTCATGTTGCCTATCGTAGCAGCAAACATGAGGACTGCCTCACGTTGGATATCCTGATAGGTATGTCCACTCATCGAGCACGCGGTGAAGCCGCGACGGGCCGTCCTCTGCGGCGTGACGCGCAGCGCAACCGGGACGCCCTGCTCTCGGCGGCTCGCGCATGTCTGGCCGAGCAGGGCATGGAAGCCTCGCTGGAGCAGGTGGCCAAGCGAGCGGGCCTGGCCATCGGCACGCTGTACCGCCATTTCCCCACACGCCTCCACCTCGTGCAGGCGGTGTTCGCCGACAAGATCGAGGCCTGGCGGGAGGCCGCAGAGAAGGCCGTCGCCATGGACGACGCGTGGGAGGGGCTGTGCCTCTTCCTCGAGACGATGTGTGAACTCCAGGTCGGGGACAGGGGATTCCAGGACCTGGCTGCCATTCGGCTGCCGGAGACGGCGTGTCTGGCGGGGGCGCAGTCACGCATCTATGAACTCGCCGTCCGCATCGTGGAGCGCGCACAGGAGCAGGGAACGCTCCGCTCCGACATCACGCCCGAAGATCTCACCTTCGTGATCTGGGCCAACGGAAGCGTCACCGAAGCCACTCAGAACGTCGCACCGGGGACTTGGCGCCGCTTCCTGCACCTGCTGCTCGACGGATTCCGCGCCGAGCGGGCGCATCCGCTTCCCCAACCGCCCTTGAGCAAGGACGAGTTGTACCGCGCCATGCTCCGCCTCGATGGTGATCGCGACTGCACTGGGTGAAGGACGGTTCTCTGCGACCGCGCACCGCGTGACGCTGCGCACAGGTGACTGCCCTCGGCCGTGATGCTCACCAACACCGCCTGCAAGCGCTCGAAGACCTGCGGAACCGACCCGGCGGCCTTCCCCTCGCAGCACGAGACCCGATGGGCGTCCCAGCACAGGAGTGGCGTGACGGGCGGCGTGGACCGCCGAGCGCCGCCCGAGGGACGTCTCGGTGTCGTGACGCAGACGCGTCACCCCGTGAGGCGATCCACGAGTGCCTCATTCGGCGTGCGGTAGGCGATCGCAGCGACCAGCGCGGGCCGTGTTGCACAGGTCGTCTTCGAGGAGTTCCGACTGCCGCACACCATGGGGGCAATCCCCATCGTTCCCTTGAACACCAGCGTCCTTCTACGCCCGGCCTGGACATCCGTCACAACATACGGTTTCTGGGGACGCGAAGGCGATTGAGCCGAGGTGAGCTCACCAGGGGCGCCGAGGCAAGTCCGCACCGCGACACTCGGCGGAGGCCGAACGCCTGCCGTGCCCACACGGAAATCGGGCTCCCTGTCACTGCTCGCAGACAGCAGACCCAGGGGCCTGCCGAGATGATGGGGGCAGGGTGGTCGGCGAGACGCGCAACCCTTCGACGACCAAGGCGAGATTGCGTCTGCGGTCCGTGCCATCGGGATCGCTTGGACGCACCGTGGCCAGAACCATGACGATGACCGCCGCCAGATCACGAACCTCCAGTTCCGGTCGCACCACTCCCGCTTCGACGGCGCGGCGCAGCAACCGTTCAAGGGAGGACAGGTAGTGGCGCACGCCCTCGACATCGAACGCGTCGGACTCCCGGGCGATGGAGAGGATGACCTGCCGTCGAGCCAGCACATCGATGCTGGCCTCCAGCACGTTGACGAGATCTCGCCAAGGATCGTCGGTGTGTGCCGCTGTCATGGGCTGGATCTCTGTGGTGAGGACGTAGTCCAGGACAGCCCGGACCAACTGGTCGCGCGCTCGAAAACGCCGGTAGACCGTCATCACACTCACATCCGCGCGCCGAGCGATCTCCTCAAGGGTCACCTCCGGCCCGAGTTCCTCGAACGCCGTGACCGCGACACCGACGATCCGCTGGTAGTTACGAGCAGCGTCCGCCCTCAAGGTCCGTCCGTCCGTCGCCATGACTGCACAGTAGTACGCGCTTCCAGGCGTCATGACCGCGTGCACTCCAGCAGTCATCCGACAGTGTGTGGCGAACATCGCCGTAGCGGAGGAGCAGCTACGCGGGCACGCAGACCGGCGTCATGAGCCGCACGTTCCACCCTGACCTGATCGTCAAATAAATGAAAGGTGGCTAACATTTAGCGGAGGAGCGATGCTACGGTCCCGGCATGACAAGCAACCTTTTCCAGATCAAGGACAAGGTCGCCGTGATAACCGGGTCCGGCCGGGGCATCGGCGCCGCGACAGCGGTGGCACTCGCCGAAGCAGGCGCCGACGTGGTCATCACCTCGCGCACGGAAGAGGATCTGACCGAGGTGGCCGCGCGGGTGGCGAAGGCCGGCCGCGAGGCCCACGTCGTGCCCGCCGACCTCAGCGATCCGCAAGCGGCGGCAGACCTGGCACATGCGGCGATGGAGGTCTTCGGCCGACTCGACATCGTGGTCAACAACGTCGGCGGGACCCACACCCGTACCCACTGCTGGAGACCACCACCGACTTCCTCGAGGAATCCTTCCGTTTCAACGTGTCGGGCGCGCACGCCCTCACCACGGCGGCGGCGCCCTACATGCTCGAAGCCGGGGGCGGGGCGATCGTCAACATCTCATCGCTCGTCGGCCGCGTCGCGGGACGCGGCTGGGCCGCTTACGGCACCGCGAAGGCCGCGCTCTCCCACTACACGCGCCTTGCCGCGCTGGATCTGGCACCCCGGATCCGGGTCACCGCGATCGAGCCGGGCTCTATCGCGACGTCGGTGCTGGACGGTGTGAGCACCCCCGAGATCATCGAAAAGCTGGAGAGTGCGATCCCGCTGCGGCGTATGGGCGACCCCGAGCACATCGCCGCGACGGTTCTCTACCTCGTCTCACCTGCGGGCGCCTACGTCACCGGCAAGATCCTCGAAGTCGACGGCGGGAGTCAGCTCCCCCCGCCGGCTCTTGACCGACGGACCTGTACCGTACGGGTCGATGGACCAGCCGAATCGGCCGCGAGCTCGGCATTCTCGACACAGCGGCATGCCCGGCGGTCCCCGATGTCCGGCTCCCGGCGCTTGAGAAGGCACGGTCCCACCCTGCGGCGCCAGGGTGCCCGACGGCATCGGCCAGATCCAGTTCACCGGCGAGCAAGGCGGCAGCCACCCCGCCGAGCGCGGGGAGGTGGAGCGCCTCCTGGCACCTCCTCCTGCATGGCGTCGACGGGATGCGCGGCAACGAACCACACCCCGGCGTGCTCGGGACCATGTCCGGAGCGTTCGTGAATGCCGCAAGGCTTCCCTATCGCACCACCCCCTATCGCCTAACCACCTCTTGTACTCACGGAGGCCCGACCATGTCCCACGCCTCTCCCCGGACCGGTGACGATGAGAGGGGCACAGCGCCGAGGGCCAATGCCGTCGTGGCGGCCCTGGCCTTCGGCGGGATCGTGTTCTCGCTGATGCAGTCCCTGGTGATCCCGATCGTCCCGGACCTTCCGAAGCTCCTGGGAGCCTCGCCGTCGAACAGTTCCTGGGCCATCACCGCCACGCTGCTGGCGGCCGCCGTGGCCACCCCTGTGACGGGTCGACTGGGAGACATGATCGGCAAACGCCGCATGCTCCTGGTCAGCCTGGTCCTGCTGGTGGCGGGCTCGGTCACCGCCGCCTTCAGCGACACACTGGTCCCGCTGGTCGTCGGCCGGGCGCTGCAGGGGCTGGCCGCCGGCGTCGTCCCGCTCGGCATCAGCATCATGCGCGACGAACTGCCCCCGGAGCGACTCGGCTCCGCCACCGCGTTGATGAGCGCATCTCAAGGCGTGGGGGGTGCCCTCGGTCTGCCCGCCGCCGCGGCCATCGCGGACAACTTCGACTGGCACACGCTGTTCTGGGCCTCGGGCGCCGCAGGCGCCCTCGCCGCCGCCCTGGTGCTGGTGTTCGTACCGGAGTCGAAGGTGCGTTCCGGCGGACGCTTCGACCTCGTCGGAGCCATCGGCATGGCGGCCGGCCTGGTCTGCCTGCTCCTCGCCGTCTCCAAGGGTGCCGGCTGGGGCTGGACCAGCGGCACCACCCTCGGCCTGTTCGCCGCGGCCGTCGTGGTGCTGCTGTTGTGGGGTCTGTTCGAGCTGCGCGTCAAGGAGCCGCTGGTGGACCTGCGCACCAGCGCACGTCGCCAGGTGCTGTTCACCAACGTCGCCTCGATCGCCGTCGGGTTCAGCCTGTACATGACGATACTGATCGTGCCGCAGTTCCTGCAGCTGCCCGCGGCGACCGGTTACGGTCTGGGCAAGTCGCTGCTCACCGCGGGCCTGGTCATGGCGCCGATGGGCCTGGTGATGATGGCCACGGCTCCAGTGTCCGGCCGCGTCACCAGGGCCAGGGGCCCGAAGACGACCCTGATGATCGGCGCTCTGATCGTGGCCGCAGGCTACGGGCTGAACATTGTGCTCATGAACGCGGTCTGGCACTTCGTGCTGGTGTCCTGCATCATCGGCGCCGGCGTCGGCTTCACCTTCGGCGCCCTGCCGGCTCTGGTCATGGGAGCCGTGCCCGCATCCGAGACGGGTGCCGCGAACAGCCTCAACACCCTCATGCGTGCCATCGGTACGTCGTTCGCCAGTGCCGTCGCCGCCGTGATCCTCTCCCAGATGACCACGAACTTCGGCTCCGTCGCCCTGCCGTCGGAGAACGGCTTCAAGACAGTCATGGCCGTCGGCGTCGGCGCCGGCCTCCTCGCCTTCGCCCTGGCCTCCTTCATCCCGCGCCACCGGCGCGCCACCGCCACGGCGGATACGGCATCCGAGTCCGCGACGCCGTCCGCGGTCCCGGGCGGCACCGCCGCACTGGCACGTCACGCGGTCAACACCACCGATCCTCCGAACCACCCTCTCCACGCTGTGAAGGAATGAACCCCATGCGCGTCACCGTCTTTGGCGGAACCGGCCCCACCGGCCTGCTCCTGATCAACCAGGCCCTGGCCGAGGACCACGAGGTCACCGCCTACGCCCGCACCCCCTCGAAACTGCCCACGCACGAGCGGCTCACCGCCGTCCAGGGACAGCTCGACGACGCCGCAGCCATCGCCGAGGCGGTACGCGGCAGCGACGCCGTCCTCAGCACGCTCGGCCCGACCACCAAAAAGGCCGACGCCCCGCCGCTGGTCACCGGCTACCGCCACATCGTCGCGGCCATGCACGAACACGGCGTCGAGCGGCTGGTGGCGCTGGGCACGCCCAGCATCCCCGACCCGGCCGACAGCAAGGAGTTCAAGGTCGGCCTCACAGCCACCGCCGTCAAGAAGTTCGCGCCGGACGCGTACAACACCATCGTGACCATCGGCCACATCGTGCGCGAGTCCGGACTGAAGTGGACCATCGTCCGTATCCCCTGGCTCTCCAACGGCCCGAAGACCACCTCCATCAACGTCCGCAAGGTCGGCGACAAGGGAGGACTGCGCCTCTCTCGGGCCAACGCCGCCGCGTACTTCCTCCAGCAGCTCACCGACTCCTCCCAGATCGGCCGCGCACCGTTCATCACCGACAAGTAGGCACACCGTCGGCCATGCAACAGAACGCGGCTGCCGCCTGGCCACTCCCGGACATTCCGATCAGCCGGGGGTGGCTCGCCGATGGTTCCCAAGTCGGCCGGGCCCTGGAAGTCCCTCAGCGTGACTTCGAGGTTGATCAGGCGGCCTGATGCGTCGGTGTGCGAGGGCGGGGCGCGGCGATGGCCGACCTCAGATCGAGGCGCTTGTCCATGTCCAGGCGGAACGTGCCGTACGGGTTGACGTTCGACCAGAACAGCGCGGTCAGACCGCGCCGGTCCTCGTCGCTCAGCTTCGATGCCCAGGGCCAGGACCTGCTGCACCAGCAGGGTGTTGACGTGCACGAGCGCGGACTGGAGCAGGTGCCGGGCGAGCATCGACGTCTCGGCGTGCTCTTTGTCGGGCCGGTCAGGGCGCCGTCCTTGCCGTAGTGACGCACGGTGTTCGCGCTGTTCCAGTTCTCCACAACCTGGAGCCCGCCGTGGATCTCGCGGCGCAGGCCGGGACTGGCCAGATAGTCGCAGGCAAAGATCGTGCGCACGGCCCGGCCGAGTTCTTCGAGTGCCTGGTAGGTGGGGTGCTTGGGGCCACCCCGGGTGAAGCGCCGCAGCACCTGCTCCGCCTCCGCCGTTCCGAGCCGGAGCGCAGTCGCGTACTTCACCATCTGGTCGTACTGCTGCTCGATCAGCTCCCAGCGGATCGGCCTCGTCAGCGAGGCGCCGAGCGCCGGCCAGCCGGGCGGGGTGTCGTCCGGGCGGTACAGGCGGATGCTGCCGATGTTCTTCAGCCCCGGCAGTAGGCGGTAGTTCAGCAGTTCGGTGAAGGCGAACCCGCCGACCGAGGCGCCGTGGGGGTCGACGTAGTTCGACTCGATCTCGGCGTCGCTGCAGTGCCGCAGCAAGCACCCGATCATTGCCGCCACCTCGGACGACGAGCAGCTCTTGAGCTGGGAGTAGATGCAGACGTTCTTCCGCTCGACGTGCCAGTAGATCATCACGCCGTTGCCGCCGTAGCGGGCGTGGTACTCGGTCATGAAGTTCGAGGACCAGGACCCGAACTTCTTCGAGTCCGACGCGCACGCGGTGCCGCCGCCCCACCATGCGGTGTCGCGGGCGGCGAAGGTGGCGTTCACCAGCCTGGTGACGGCGGCCCGGAGATTGTCGACGGTGATGAAGTGCCGGCGCACGTGCCGCAGCGCAGCCTCGCTCTCGCCGTGCTCGCCGGTCGCCACGATCGCCCGGACACCCGTGTTCGTGCCCAGAGCGAAGAGGGCCAGCAGCAGACGGCGCTGGAGGACGTCACGCTCGATGCGCTCGTACGCGGCCACTGAGGAGAAGTCCTCGGTGAAGCCGGTCAGAAAGTCGGCGTTCTTCAGCACGTCCAGGAGGTCGAGGACGCCCCAGCGGCGTGCGACCTCCTCTTTTGAGGGCCGCCAGGCCGGTGGGCTCGGCCAGCGGCTCCAGATTCGGAACCGTGATCCACGGCTCGCCCTTGCGGGTGGTGACCTTCACCCCGCCTGCCGAGCCGTCCGCGAGCGCGCGGGACAGCTCGTCCAGGCCCGCGGCCATGCGCTTCTTCAGGTCCGCGATGAACGCCCTCGGGTTCAGCGGCTGCCGGATCGCGGCGTGGTGCACGGCACGGGTGGCCTCGAAGTCGCCGGGCAGGTCGTCCTCCGGGTTACGCCGGCGCGCGGCGCCCTCGACGTGGATCTCGCGGCGCCGTACGGCGTCCCGCAGCGCGACCAGAACGCACAGCTCATAGGGGATGCGCTCGACCTTGCCCTTGTCGTCAACGACCGCCTCGCGCCAGTCCTTGCGCACCACGCCGTCCATGGGCACTTCGTCGCCGGCGTCGTAGAAGCGGGTCTTGCCGTCGACATCGGCGTATTTCTTCAGTAGCTTCATCGCGTCCATCACCGGCCGGTAGGCGGTGTTGTTGCACCTGAAGCCCAGCGTGTTCAGCAGCGGAGGCAGCATCTGCCGGTAGTACGAGCTGTACGAGGAGCGCAGGGTGGTGCGGACCTTGGCCTTGAAGACCTTCTCGTTCGCCTTCGCCTCAGCCACCAGCTCGCGCAGCGTCTTCTCCCCGACCACCGGGAACAGAGCCCGGCGCCCAATCTCGTTGGGCTTGTCGACCGCGGTCGTCGCCAACTTGAAGAGGATGCCCTCCTTCCCGGGGACCTGCCGTCGGCAGCCGCTGTCGTAGCCCCAAGGGCGCACCTCCAGAACTCCCCCTACGGGTGCGCCCCGCCCCCGACAAAGAGGCACCCACGCATGTACGAATGACCTGTACGGAAGTGGAAGAGAAGCGCCAGGGCACTCAGCGCACGGTCCGTGCCCGCAGCGGCTTACTCTGCCCCGCACTGTAATGACTCCTTCTCGCCCCTGAGCATCCGGGCGTTCTCGTCCCGTAGCTGGGCCAGCTCTTCGGTTGGGCTCTCTGGCCCGCTGCCATTTCGCGTGACCGGCGCCTGTTGACCGGTGTTGTCCTTGCGGACCCACGTGCGCAGCGTCTCCCCGGTGATCCCGAGCTCCGCGGCCACCGCCGCGTACATGCGTTTCCAGGATCAGCCTCAGTTCACGGCGGCACGCGCAATGAGCATCGCCACCAGTGAGGCCGTGTCGGTCTGACT
Organism: Streptomyces bullii; assembly: GCF_042657145.1. Classification (NCBI taxonomy): domain Bacteria; kingdom Bacillati; phylum Actinomycetota; class Actinomycetes; order Kitasatosporales; family Streptomycetaceae; genus Streptomyces; species Streptomyces bullii. The sequence continues at coordinate 253,017 of NZ_JBHSNY010000013.1, read as the reverse complement.
GTTGTTCTCCATGCCTGGCTCCCCTTTCCTCGTAGCGAGGGGAGCCGATCCAGCCGTATCGTCACGGCCCGTGCTCCCGAGCAGGCGATGCTGCAGTACCCCAGCGAGAGGCCCTGACATCAGAGCAAGACAGCTGCTGGCTCAGCTCAAGCGGTAACCGAGCAGCGCGAGGCCGGCGGGCGGCGTCATCACCCTCCCGGAAGATCAGTCGTACCTGCGCTGCCAGTCATCCCGTGAGCTTGATAGATGCGTTGGCTGTCGGCCTCGGCGCCTCGGACCGACGGTGCCGGCCACCGGGCCGAGCCGCTGATGCGCATCCGGGCGCACGTGACCTATCAGTCCTTCCTCCCGGGTTCCGGCGAGGTAGAGCACGCCTGACCGGCACGGAGCATGGCTTTATAGAGGGCGCGGGGCTCGGGCGAGTCGGGCAGGGGACCGCGGGCGGGAGCCTCGAAGGACTGGAGCATCAGGGCGACGACGCGTTTCCAGGCGTCGGGAGCGGAGTCGCCGGTGGCGTTGACGACGCCGGCAGTGACCATGTGCACCAGCACCAGGTCCTCGGGGCTGAAGTCCTCACGCAGACGTCCTGCGGCCTTGGCGCGGCCGATGAGCTGGACAACGCCCTCGTACGCCTGGTCTCGGCGCTGCTCCAGAGCCTTGGCCGTGGGGAAGGCCATGGTCAGCACGTCGGCGAAGCCGTAATCGGCGGCCTGCATCGCGCAGGCGGTTTCGATGAACCCCGCGAGACCGCGCCAGGGATCGGGGTCGTCGAGGGCGACGCCGACCGCGTCGACGTAGGCGTCCATACGGTCGGCGAAGACCGCGGCGACCAGTTCCTCCTTTGTCGGGAACCGGCGGAACAGAGTGGCGATGCCCACCCCCGCCTCGCGGGCCACGGAAGCCATGGAGGCATTCAGGCCGTCACGCCTGAACACCGTGCGCGCGGCGGCGACGATCCGCGCGCGGTTGCGCTCGGCGTCGCTGCGGAGAGGCTGTGCGGCGGGGTCATCGCTGGAGCGGGCGCCAAGGTTCATGACACTCAGTCTACCGAATCGGAATGCCCAGTCCACTTTCAGTGCTATCGTGGGTACCGGGCGGAAGCGGACAGGCCACTCCGGATCACGAATCAGATAGCCCTTTCCGAATCGGGCGATACCCATGTCAAGGAGTTGATGATCAGTGCGCGCTGTGACATTGGCGCAGGTCCCCGGCAGCCCGGACGTGACCGAGGTGGAGGTGCCCCGCCCGGAGGCCGGTGAGGTGCTGGTGAAGGTGGCCGCGTCCTCGGTGAACGGGTTCGACCTGGGCACGATGGCCGGATACCTGCGGGGCATGATGGAGCACCGTTTCCCGCTGATCCTCGGCAAGGACTTCGCCGGCACCGTCGAGGCGGTCGGTGAGGGTGTCGAGGGTTTCGCGGTCGGCGACGCCGTGTTCGGCGTGGACGCCAAGGCGTACCTGGGTGCCGGTTCGATGGCGCAGTACGTCGCCGTTCCCGCTGCCATCGGCATCACCCACCGGCCCGACGGGGTCTTGGTGCGTGACGCCGGCGCGCTCGGGCTGGCGGGCACCGCCGCCTTCGACGGTCTCGCCCTGCTCGGCCCGCTGGAGGGCAGGACGGTGCTGATCTCCGGTGCCACCGGCGGCGTGGGTGCCATCGCCGTACAGCTGGCTGCGGCCCGGGGCGCGAGGGTGATCGCCACGGCCAAGTCGGGTTCCGAGAGCGGCTTCGTCTCGGCGCTGACCGACGCCGAGGTGACCGTCATCGACTACACCCAGGACGTGACCGCGCAGGTCCGGGCGATCGCCCCTGACGGCGTGGACGCGGTGCTGCACCTCGCCGGCGACCTGGCCGAGCTGACCGCGCTCACCCGCGACGGCGGCGCCGTCGCCTCCGCCCTCACCCTCGCCCCAGTCCCCGAGGCCTCGGAGGACCGCAAGCTGCAGACCGCCGTGCTCCGGTCCAACCCGACCGCCGACACCCTGTCCACTCTCGCCGGGCAAGTCGCCTCCGGCTCCCTCAAGGTGTCGGTGAACGCTGAGTTCGACCTGGAGCGGGCCCCCGAGGCGTTCGCCGCGTTCGGCGCCGGCACCGTCGGCAAGATCGCGATCACCGTCGCCTGACCAGTCCGTATCCCAGACACTTTCCCCCCGAAAGGACTTCACCATGCCCAGCATCGCCATCGTCGGAGCCGGCCCCGGCATGGGCCTCGCCATCGCCCGCACCTTCGGCTCGCGCGGCTACGACGTCGCTCTCATCGCCCGCAATCGCGCCAAGCTCGACGACCTCGTCGGCCGGCTCACCGCCGAGGGCATCACCGCCGCGGCGTTCCCGGCGGACGTGCTCGATCACGACGCGCTGACCCAGGCCCTCAAGGACGCCGCCACCCGCTTCGGCGGCATCGACGTCCTGGAGCACTCCCCCTCTCCGGGCAACGGCTCCATAAGCTCCATGACCCTCACCTCCCCGTCCCAGACCAGCCCCTCCGATGTGCAGGGATGGATCGACTTCCTGCTCCACAGCGCCATCACCGCCACCCAGGCCGTCCTGCCCGCGATGCGTGAGGCCGGCGCGGGCACCCTGCTCTTCACCAACGGCGCCGGCTCGGTCGACCCCATCCCGATGCTCGGCAACGTCAACCCCGCCCAGGCGGCGCTGCGCAACTGGGCGCTCAACCTGCACAAGGAGCTGGCCGGTACCGGTATCCAGGCCGCGCACGTCGCCATCGGCGTGTGGATCGGCGCGGGCGGCCCTCCCGAAATCCCGACCGCCGAGGCCGAGGACATCGCCCCTCTCTACTGGGACCTGCACACCCAGCGCGACGAAGCCGAGCGCGTCTTCACCGCCTGACGCCTCCCGGCTCTCCCCCGTTGAAGCCTGACCCGCTCACTCCTCATCCGCTCACTCCTCATCCGCCGCGGCGTTCCCCGCCGCGGCGCGACCGAAGAAGAAGGTTTCCGCTCCGATGAACGTGTTCCTGTGGATCCTGCAGGGCGTCCTCGCCGCGATGTTCGTGGCCGCGGGCGTCCTCAAGGCCACCCAGCCCCGGGAAAAGCTCATGTCCCAGCTGCCGTGGGTCAGTGACGTCTCGACACCCGTGGTGCGTCTGATCGGCGTCGCCGAACTCGCCGGCGGCCTCGGGCTGATCCTGCCGGGTGCTTTCGACATCGCCACCACGCTCACCCCGCTGGCCGCCACCGGCCTGGCTGTGATCATGGTCCTGGCCATGGGCGTCCACGCCCGCCGCAAGGAGCCGCAGGCCATCGGGTTCAACGCGATCCTGCTCATCGTCGCCGCGGTCATCATGTGGGGCCGGTTCGGGCCTTACTCCTTCTGACCACCCGGTCCCCCGCCCCTTCACAGCGGCCCGGTCCGCGACCACGCCGGTCGGGCCGCTCCCTCTCAACCCCTGTCCCCCTATCGGAGACGACCGTGGAACTGGGCATCATCTCCCTGTCCGACCTGCAGACCGACCCCGCCACAGGAAAACTGCACGACCCGGGGCGCCGCACCCGCGAGATCGTCTCCTACGCCATCGCCGCCGACCAGGCCGGCCTGGACGTCTTCGGTCTCGGCGAGCACCACAGCTGGGACTTCGCTGTCGCCAACCCCGCCGTCCCGCTGGCCGCGATCGCCCAGGCCACCAGCCGTATCCGGCTGGCCAGTGCCGTGTCGGTGCTCTCCACCGCCGATCCGGTCCGGCTGCACCAGGACTTCGCCTCCCTCGACCTGATCAGCGACGGCCGCACCGAGATCATCGCCGGGCGCAGCGCGTTCGTCGAGGCGTTCCGCTTGTTCGGGGTGGACCTCGAGGACTACGACGACGTGTTCGCGGAGAAGCTGCGGCTGCTGCTCGCCATCCGTGAGAACCCCGAACACGTCACTTGGCGCGGGCGGTTCCGCCCGGCCATGGACGGCCTGTCCGTCCAGCCCCCGCCCCAGCAGGCGCAGTTGCCGCTGTGGCTCGGCGTGGGCGGCACCCCCTCCAGCGTGGAACGCGCCGGACGCCTCGGCCTGCCCATGGCGCTCGGCCTCATCGGCGGGGACATCCGACGTGCCCGCCCCCTCGTCGAGCACTACCGCGCGGTCGGCACAGCAGCCGGTCACCCCGCCGACCGGCTGCGGCTCGGCAGATCCGGCCACTTCTACGTCGGCCGCACCTCCCAGGGCGCACGCGACGACGTCTTCCCCTTCTACAAGGAATACGTCCGCCCCAAGCCGCCCACTGGACGCGGCTTTCACATCGGACGCGCCGCGTTCGACGCCGCGGCGGTACCGTTCGGCGCGCTGATGGTCGGCAGTCCCCAGGAGATCATCGACAAGATCCTCGCCGAACGCGACGTGCTCGGCATCGACCGCTACATCGGCCAGGTCGACTTCGGCGGTATGCCCGCCGGGATGGTCCACGACTCGATCGAGCTTCTCGCCACCGAGATCGCCCCCGTAATCCGCAGGGAACTCGCGCCGCCGGCCGGACCTGCCGCAGCCTGACGAACAGCTGAACCGGCGTCACGGACGTCGGCGGCCACGATCTTGCGACATGCGCACCCTGTTCGAAAACGACGACCGACCTGAAAGCCTCGACGAGGGCTGCGGCGTAGGGATTGACCAACGCCCGGTCGACGTAGGACAACCCGGTCGCTCAACTCCTTCTGCGGGGTCTCGCACACGCAGGACGCTGACGTAGTTTTCCGGTGCCGGGCATCGAGCATCCGCGCAGTCGCCGGACCAGCGGTCACCGGCATGCCCGGTGCAGCAGAGTTCGTCGGCGTGACCCGGGTCGTCGTCACCGGCGGTCGTGTCACAGTGAAGGAAGACGCGGCCCGCGTCGAGGCAACGAAGTGCGTGGTGCTGTTGACCCGGATGGACGGGTCGTCGACTCCTGTGGACGCCGAGGCGCTGAGCGAGGCACTGCTCGCCGAGTACGACGAGTTGCCCGCCCGCCACGCCCCCGTCCACGGCGAGCTCTACGACCCCGGGCGGAACTCGACCTGAGCGTGTCCGACAGCGACAGGGCTGCGACATCGATGCCCCCGCCACGCGCGCCGAGCTGCGGTTCGCATTGCAACCTGACGACCGGTCCTGAGCAGGATCGGGGCCGCGGTGCCGGCCGAGATGCCGAAGCTGGCCGCGGGTTGCGCGAAACCGTCGTGCCGACGCATCGTGACCCACTCGAATTCAGCGGAGCGCTGAGAGCCGCTACCAGCTGCCCCGGGAGAGGGCCGATCCCCCGTACTCGACTCGAGCGCGAGCCGGGGTGGTCCGCGTGATCGCCGCCCGCACCTATCTGGACCCGGACGGGCTGCGCGGCGTTCCCGCCGGGGCCGCGCTCCCACACCGCATCACACACGCCGCGCTCACGTTGAACTCGGCGGTTTCGGTGGACACGGATTCGTCGGCAGCCTGAGAAGCTCTGCACCGTGGCGTCGGGGTTCGCGTTCGTCTGGAGCACGTTCATGATCCTGTGCTCGAACAACCAACCGGCGTCCGTCCGGACAAGTCGATCACCCCAGCGTTGAGTGATGACATAGAGCCTATCCCGTGCCATTTGACGCGGGACCTGGCGGAACACCAGCATGTACGACACCTGGGTCGCCTTGTCACCCTCGATGGTGATGACGTTGTCGGTGGTGGCATGCACGAAAGAGAGGAGATGCCCCGTCTTTCCGAAGCCAATGTCGACAGGCTCTCCATGGGCCTGGGCGTCAAACAAGGCTGCGATGGCCGCTCCGCCCTCGAGGCGCCCGGCCGCCTACGCCGTTCTCGGTGAAGGCTGCGGCGCAATCGGCGCCGCGCAACTGGTCGGCCATGCGATTGAAGCGTGCGGTAAGGCCACGGATGGCCAACTCGTCGGCGACTGTATCGGGCACGTAGATCCTCCTTGATCGCTCCGTGCAGCACGGAGTTGTGAGCTTCATGGCTTCCAGTCCGGCGTGGACGGGAGGTGTTGACGCACGGACGTTGCGCCATCCGGCCGGCGTGATGGATGTCCGCGCCACCGTGAGGTCATCGCCGCCAGCCCCCTGGGCTGCGGCGGAGCGCGGTCTGGCACCCCGCGCTCCGCCGAGCCGCCTGGGTCCGGTTCGCTCAGACTGCTGGGGTCACTGGGCGCAGTACGTAGTCGTGGGTCACGGTGTGGTAAGGCGCATCCAGGCCGCGCGCCTTGAAGTCGGCCGGGTCGTCATGGAGCTGTGTGGCGTGCACGCTGGACTCGGGCGTCGTGCGGGGTTCGAGGGTCTTGTAGACGACCGGGTCGCTTTCGAAGTAGGACTGCGTGGTCAGCGTGTGGAAGCCGGCGGCGGTGACGATCGTGTGGATGTGCAGCGGGCGGATGTCGACCCGGTCCAGTTTCTTGATGAGCCTGCCCAGAGGGCCGTCCTCGGCGATGCCCATGACCTCGATGCCGGGCATGACTGTCCGGTACTCGAAGCGACCCTCGTCGTCCGTGAGCAGCTTTCCGCGCAGGTTGAACGGGGGCAGGCTCTCGTCAATGTCTATGACGAGAGGCCGGATCATCTCCGCGGTCAAGTTCGAGTAGTCGCCCTTGGCGTTGGTCATCCAGATGTCGAGCTCCGCGCCCGCGATCGGCTCACCGCTCGTGGAGCGCACCTGTCCCAAGACGAAGAGCGCCTCGCCGGGTTCGTCGGGGCGCATGGGCAGCGCGTACGGGCGTTCCAGGACCGGCGCCCCGGGTACATAGGCCGGCCCCCTGCCGACCCAGGGGCTCGCACCGTCCTTCTCCGGATTCGCATACGCGGCGCCCAGGCTGGCCTCCAGTACCGGATGCATGAAGAACTGGTAGATCGTCATGGGCATTTCGCCGGCTTCGGCGAGTTCCAGGGCCCATGCGATGGCTCGCTGGAACTCCTGCTCGGTCACTCCGTGCTTGATGATCAGATCCGCGATCGTCGACTGGAGGTCGTCGAAGACGACCTGGAGCCTGGTGCTTTCCGACGTACTCATCAAAGTCCCCTGCCGGTGGTGGGCGTCGGGCCGCGACGGCCCGGGTCCCCCAAGTGGATACGGTGCTCCAGTTGATGTTACATCAAGCGGAAAGGCCTATCCGATAATCTTGTCCCGTAACTGCTGGTCACAGGATGTGACAATCACGCGTCAGAACCGTCTTGGACAGTCCCGTTCACGGGGCTGAGTCCGCGTCCCCCACCTTGTTGAGTACGCCCGCGCCCGGGAGGGAAACGTCGCCGGGCTGGAGCAAGGACCGTACGCGGGCGAGGAGGCCGGCGTGTTCGGCAGGCAGGTTGCCGATGAAACGCCCAGATTTGACCCCCTTCCGCGACGTCGACAAACTCCTCACCGAGCCCACCGATGCCGACGCGTCCTGGTCGGCAACACCTCCTCCATCCCACTGATCGACCTCGCCAGAACCCATGAGTCGAGTCCGCAGCCGAGCACGGCGATGCGGGAGATCGTGTTCATAAGGGCGTGTCCAAGAGGGACGCGGGTGGCCGTGGGCGAAGGACTGCCTCTCCACAGCCTTGCCGCGTCAACGCCCGCTCAGCGGGACATCCGCGTGCATGGAGGACGACCAGCAGTTTCTGGTGCGGTTCATCAGAGATACGGCTGATCAGGATCCCGGCGGCAGGTCCTGCTCAGTCCAGATGCACTTGCCGTCTCCGAAGAAGCGTGTGCCCCAGCGCCGGGAGAGGGCGGCAACCAGGTGGAGGCCTCGACCCCCCTCGTCCGTGTACCCGGCGCGCCGGATGCGCGGGGTGGTGAGGCTGTGGTCGTACACCTCGCAGATGAGTGACCGGCTGCGCAGGAGACGCAGGCAGATGGGTCCCTGTGCGTGCCGGACCACGTTGCCCACCAGTTCGCTCACCAACAGCTCGGTGGTCATGGCCAGTTCGTCCAGCTCCCAGACGCCGAGCCGGTCTCGGACGTGGGCTCGGGCCTGTCCGGCCGCCCTGGGGTCATGGGGCAGGTCATAGGAGACGACGTCGGCGGCGGGGGTGCCGCGGATGCGGGTGATGAGTAGTGCGGCGTCGTCGGTGGTTCCCTCCCGATCGGGTACCAGGGCCGAGACGATGTGGTCGCACAGCCTGTCGAGATCGCCTCCGTCGTCCGGCGGGTCGACGTCGAAGTACGGGGTGCGGCTCACTTCTTCGGCCAGGGTCCGGCGCAGCTGGACGAGGCCTTCCTCCGTGTCCCGGGTGGCGGACTCGACGAGACCGTCCGTGCAGAACACCAGCAGACTCTCGTCGGGCAGGTGCACCTCGTGGACGTCGAAGGGTGGTTCGGCGGCGCCGAGGGGAGCGTTGACGGTCAGTTCCGGACTGTGCACCGTACCGTCGGGATGCACCACGAGTGGCGGCGGATGACCTGCCAGGCAGAAGGAGCAGGTGCGAGCGACCGGGTCGTAGACGGCGTACGCGCAGGTGGCGTAGTGGTCATAGCCGAGGTCGCCGACGACTTCGTTGAGGTGGCCGAGCAGTTCGGCCGGCTCCAGCTCCAGGTCGGCGAGCGTACGGACGGCCGTGCGGAGCCGGCCCATGGTCGCGGCCTCGGTGATGCCGTGCCCCATGACGTCCCCGATCACGATGGCCACGCGGTCGGCGGACAGCGGGATGACGTCGTACCAGTCGCCGCCGACCTCGTCCCCGCCGCGCCCCGCGGGAAGGTAACGGGCCGCGGCGGAGGCGGCGGGCAGGGAGGGCAGCGTCCTGGGCAACAGGTCGCGCTGGAGTCCCTGGGCCCGGGTGTGTTCGACGTCGTACAGGCGGGCCCGTTCCAGAGCCTGCGCGACCAGACCGCTCAGGGCGGTCAGCAGGGTGCGTTCCTCCTCGTCGAAGGAGCGCGGCCGGGCGAAGGAGACGACGCAGCAGCCGACGGCGTGACCCGAGGCGATGAGCGGGAGGAAGGCCCACGCCTGCATGGGCGACATCGCGGTCAGGTTCTTCAGTTTCGGATAGAGCTCGATGAAGGCGGCCGGGGACTCGACGAACGCCGGGGTTCTGGTGCGCAGCGCCTCGGTGACCGCGGTGTTGGCGGCCAGAGGAACGCCGTCGATCCTGCTGAGGAACTCCTGCGGGTAGCCGACGGAGTCGACCACCCTGACCCGCCCGGCCTCCAGCGCCTCCACCACCAGTCCGTCCGCGCCGAACGCAGGCAGCACATGCTCCGCGACCGCCCGGACCACGTCTTGTGACGTCACGGCCTCAGCGAGGGCCACGGTCAGCACGCCCATCCGGGCGGTGCGCGCGGCCTTCGCCCTTTCCTCCGCCGAGCCCGCGCCCTGCCGCAGCCGACGGTCGGTGACGTCGAGGAACGAGACCGCCCGCCCGCTGCCCGGCACGGGGTCGAGCCGGACGTGGTAGACCCGCTGGTCGGCCGGCCAGCGCACGTCGAACCCGACCGGCCGCCCCTCAGCGGCTGCCCGCCGGCACTGGGCCTCCAGGCCACGGACGCGGGTGGCGGGAATGTCCCACAGCACGGTTCCGGGCCGTACCGGTCCGGTGGCGAGCAAGCGCTCGGCCTCCTCGTTGGCGAAGGTGATCCGCCAGTCGTCGTCGACCGTCACGAAGCCGACGCGCAGGCCGCGCAGCGTACGGAGGAACGGCTCGTGCGGCACGTAGGCGCCGTCGGATGCCGGTGCGTCCAGGTGGTCGGCGACCCATGCCGCCACCGACCGGAGCAGGGACCACTGGTCGGGGATCGGTGCCGCGGGTACCACGGTGAACACCGACAGCGCGCCCACCGGCCCGTCGGGGCCGGGCAGCGGCACGGATGCCGTACCTGATGCCCCGATCCCGGTGACGTCCCCGGTCAGCCAGACCTCGGCGACACCCCGGACGGCACGGGCAGGCGCGCAGTCGCTGTCCTCCGGGAGGCCGGCCCAGACCTCGGTGGCCGCGGGGGCGAGCCCGCTGGCCGCCATGAGCCTCAGTGTCCCGGATCCGGGGTCGCGCCGGTGTGCCACGCCGCCGAGTCCTCCCAGACCTGCGGTCGCCTGCTGCAGGGCCAGCAGCACGGCCTGGTCGCCGGGGAGTCCTGCGGCCGCCGACGCCAGCAGCGACAGCCGCGTCGGCGTCGCCGCCCCGGCATGGCCCGCACGCTCCGCGGATTGAGCCGACACATCGCCTCCAGCTTGCTGGCGCCCTGACGGCACAGGAGCGCGGCGGCGAGCCCGATGTAACCCACAGTAGTTTGTGTGTGGCCTGCGGGCTCCTTGTGCGACCGGACTCTGCAGAGCCGCTACGCGGTCGCGAGGGGACTCACGATGAGGTTGGCGAACCAGCCGTTGCGCCGCGCCGTGCCGCTGATGGCCTCGTTGACGCGTTCCAGGGGATGGACGACGTGTTCCAGCGGGCTCAGGTCGAGCAGTCCGGCCGCCACCATCTCGACCATCGCCTGCCCCTCCCCGGAGGTACACCATGCCGAGCCGATCAGCCGCAGCTGCTGGTCCAGCATCCGGTGCACGTTTGGGACGTCACCGGCGAGGGCACCGATGTTGACCGCGATGCCCGGGCCATCGCCCGCATGCCCGCGAGGAACGTCTCGTGCGGTGCTCCGGGGCCGAGGGCGTCGGTGTTGATGTCGGCGCCGTAGCCGTCGGTCTCCTCTCGCATCCACTCGTCGAGCGGGCGGTCGTCGAGGGAGTACCGACGGAAGCGGCCGGGGCGAGCTTGTCGACTTTGTCCAGGAGTACACGGTCGCGTCCGGTGCCGTAGAGGTTAGTGATGCACATGGCGGGCGCGAGCAGCGCGGCGGCCATGCCGCGGGTGCCGCTGATGCGGAGAACCTCGTCCCCTGCGGCTTCGGCTGGACGATGCTGGAGGCCGAGAGGGCACCCGATTCATCCCGTCTATCCGCTCACGGATTAGACAGGGCGGACAATACGCGGGCCGAATTCGACCCGAACAGTGCTCTGAACTGCGGAAATTCAGAGCGGCAGACGAGTCAGGCTGTACGCCGGATTTTGTCACCCGGTCGCCTCGCGGCGGCCGGGGAGACGGCCATCCATCTAGGACCAACGTTGCCGCTGGCCTCGTGCGGTCTACCCGCGGACTCGGGCGGGCAGCCCTCGAACGTCCGCGCAGAACACCTCTTACAGCGCTCCTTTTGACCTTGCTCCGGGTGGGGTTTACCTAGCTGCCCAGGTCACCCTGGGCACTGGTGGTCTCTTACACCGCCGTTTCACCCTTACCCGGCGCCTGAGCGCCGGGCGGTCTGTTTTCTGTGGCACTGTCCCGCGGGTCACCCCGGGTGGCCGTTAGCCACCACCCTGCCCTGTGGAGTCCGGACGTTCCTCGGGAAGGCCCTGAGGGCTCCACGCGGCCGTCCGCCCGGCTCGTCTGCCGTGTGGACCATGGTAGCCGACCAGGCGCGGCTCCTGGTTTCGTTCGATCAGCGACCGACGAGCGGATCCGGCGTCTCGTTGATCTGCGTCCCAACCGCAAGCTCCTGGGTGGAGTAGTCGAGCCAGAGCTCTCCCGTCACCCTGGCCCTCGCACCCAGCCGACGTCCTGCGTGCACCGCCCACTCGCGAACGCGTGCCTCATCCAGCAGCCCGTCCGGACCGAGCAGGTCCTCGCGCCCGGCTTGGTAGAGCCGGAAGGAAGCCGTCACCCGGTCCGGGACCCGTCCGCTGCCACCGATGGCCATTGCCCGCTGCTGAGCCCAGGCTCGGACGGCCTGCGTCTCAGTCTTGGAGACAGCTGGACGCGGACTCTGCCTGGCCTGTGTGGCCAGACATCCGCAACTACGGGTGTTCCCGGAAGTGACCTGGGACTGGACAGCGGTGACGATCTCGGGATTGCCGCACTGGCACCGGTAGTTGCGGACGATCTCATCTGGGCGTTCCCGATTTCGGTAGGGCTCGGAGACAGGTGACAGCAGGCTGTCCGCGTGCGGGACCGTTGGGGAGAGGCGGCGCGGTGTCGGCGGGCCCGCTTTCTTCGGCTTTCGGCGCGGAGGATGCAGTTCGCCCCATACCGCGGTGATGTAAGCATCGGCAGCGGCCTGGTGCCGGGCCGTGCCGCCGTTGAGGTATGCGTCCAGACCCGGCACAGCCTCGGGAAAGCGCGCCGAGAGGGCCGCGGCCACGGCGCTGGCCTGCTGGTAGGCCGCAGCCCGTTCAGGCACGGCCACGACCAGAGCGTGCGGAGCCGCCATTTCCGGCAGATCACCGATTCTCACGTGAACGAGCAGGTCCAGGAGCCCTGCTTCAACCAGTGCGCGGCTCTTGTCGTTCTCGTACTGGCGGCGGTCCCGCTGCCTGGCCGAGTGATGGAACACGCCGTCGTACTCGAGGCCTACGCGAACACCGTGAGGCAGATGGAAGACCGCGTCGACCTCGACGTCCTTGTAGCGCCAGTGGGCAGGCTTATGCTCCGGCGGAACGATGAGACGGCGCGAGGCGAAGTCGGGCACCTCGTGCGGCAACCGTGGATCCCGGCTCACCGGAGGTGCGAGGTCGATGAGTCCCGCGAGTTCAGCAACCAGCCGGACCTGCTCCTTCGATATCCCAGAGGTCGAGCACTTGCCGCAGCCGGTGCCCTGGACGCGGTGAGGATGGTGGCCTCCCAGCCGTGGCCGTGACGGCACCTCCAGGGCAGGGTCGCGTACATGCCCTTGCTGTCGGCTTCAGCGGCCTGCTTCCGAGGGATGTTGTGCTGGCTCGTAGGCAGTCGGCGCGGGTCAAGGCCCGGAGCATCCAGCTCGTCCGCGATTTCCGGGAACCAGGTGGACAGCGAGTTGGTGTCGTCGATCACGTACCCCGCACAGACCAGGCAGCCGTCACCCTGAAGAGTAGGGTCGGGGACTGGCGCGGTGGCTCACGGCTCCGTTTCCAGTCCCCGCCGCTTCAAACCGTGCATGCAGTTCTCCCGCACACGGCTTTCCGACATCGTTCACCGACTGGCATGCGCTGTCGCCCTGCGTACGTTTCCGGTGAGGCGATAGACCCCGAGCCGTGTGATCCACCCATAGGTGTAGCGAGTGGCCCAGTTCCGGCCCGCTCGGCCGTGTTTCCGGCTGCTGAGGATCGCCAACCGCTCATGGACGTAGCCGTCGACCGCGTTGAACTTCCGCCCGGAGTTCCCGTTGCGGAAATACGCACCCCAGCCCCGCAGGACCGGATTGAGATCGGCGACCACAGCGGACACCGGCCGCTCAGTCTTCGAGCGGCCCGTTGCCGCACGGATCTTCTCCCGCAGCACCCGAATCGCTCTGGCCGAAGGCCAGCGCTGCAAGTAGAACCTGCCCCGCCATTTCCACGACTCGACTTTCCGGTGGTGGAATCCGAGGAAATCAAAGCCCTGCCCGCCTCGGGTGAGACAGGTGATGCCGGACTTCTCGGGATGCAGTCGCATCCCCAGTTGTCCGAGCACCCGCGCCGCCAATTCCCGGGCCTGTTCTGCCCGTTGCCTGGTCGGCGACAAGACCACGAAGTCGTCGCAGTACCTCACCAGCACTCCCAGCCGACGACCCTCGTCCTGCCACACCTCGTCGAGGACATGGAGTGCGATGTTCGCCAGCAGTGGGGAAATCGGTGAGCCTTGCGGGGTTCCCGCCCCGGTCGGAGAGGTCACCCCGCCCTCCAGGACGCCCATCCGCAGCCAGGCCCGGATCAGTTTCAGCATCGGCCGGTCCACCACGTGCCGGGCCACTTGGGCCATCAGCGCGTCATGGTCGATCGTCCCGAAACAGTCCCGGATATCGGCCTCGAATACCCACTCCCGCCGTTGGTTGGCGGCGACGCGCACGGCTTCGCACGCGTCGATCGCCGACCGTTTGGGCCGAAAACCGTAGCTCGCCTCGGTGAACTGGGCCTCGAAGACCGGTTCCAGGACCAGTTTCGCGGCCGTCATCACCACCCGGTCCGCCACGGTGGGAATCGAAAGCGGCCGGAGCTCTCCCGGCCGCCCCGGTTTAGGAATCTGGACCCGCCGCAGCACCGACGGACGATACGTATACGTCCGCAGTATCTCCGACAGGACCTGGAGGAACACATCCACCCCCGAGGCCGCCACCGAGTCGACGGTCACACCGTCCACGCCGGGGGCTCCCCGGTTCGCACACACACCGGCCCATGCCCGCCGAAGAACGTCCATGCGGTGGACATGGCTATACAGGGCATGAAACCGGCGTTCGGGTTCTTGCTTGGCACAGCGGTAGAGCGTCCGCTGCAAGGCTCGGACCTTGTCCAGAGGGCGGCGGTCCGGTCCTGCGACGCCTTCCTCCCGGCGGATGGATCTAGCCGATACGGCACTCATCCGGGTCCCTCCCTGTTTGCGATCCGCATCGATGAAGCAGAGGCCCTTCGCTCCCAGCGGGTTGTGTTGTCCCGCCGATCACCACTACTACGGCCCCCTCCGACTGCCTCTCGGCAACCTGCCATTTCCCGGTTCTGCCGGTTATAGGCACGTCACGCTTCCCGGGCCGCAAACCCGGGGCCGAGGAGGCTCTCTCCAGTTCCCAGGACAACCTTCTGACCATTCCACGCCCCTTACGCCGGGAGGTTCCTCGGCGACCGCTCCAGGTTCCAGATCGCCTTCCATGGCCTTCGCCGAACAAGCACAGGCTCGGCTCCTCCTTGGCCCGCCCGCGGGCGGGGGTCAAATGACGACGCTGCAGGCTTCACTTCATGTTGCGGACTGGTCAGTTGCACGCCCCCGAAGGGCGCTTGTCACTCCACTTCGACGCCACCATTTCGAGTGACGCCGGGAGTCAGCTACCAGGGACCCTGGCGTCTCCCCGGACCGGACTTCCACCGGCTGGCTGCCCTGAGCTTGACGTCCGGTTACATCGTCCAGACCCCTTCTGAGCTGCAATGACGCCCGGACTTCTGGACGTACGCCCGCTCTTTGACCACCGCATCGAAGCGGTGCTCAACTGGCGGCCAAACTCCGGTACTTGGATCGACGGCCCATGTCAGGCAGGTCCATGGCACGCTCTCGTGTGCTGCGTGGGTGATGCCGCTAGCCGGTCTCTGTCCTCGGTACTGGGAGGCCAGGGTCGGAAGGTCTGCGAGCCGGATCAAACGGCGGCACTCGGGGCACCCCGCGCCTTTCTGGATACGGTCCTTGGGCCAGGCCGGCCACGCTTCATGGCCCAGGTCAAGGGGGCATTGCCACAGGTACGGGCTGACCTCGCCGCCTCGCTGAGCCGTCGCCGAGACGTTTTCGGATAGGGCGAAGTTGTCCCGGTGCCACTGCGCTGCGACCTCCGGGATGTCCGCGACGGTGGTTTCTCCCCGGCCA
This sequence comes from Streptomyces bullii, assembly GCF_042657145.1. Taxonomy (NCBI): domain Bacteria; kingdom Bacillati; phylum Actinomycetota; class Actinomycetes; order Kitasatosporales; family Streptomycetaceae; genus Streptomyces; species Streptomyces bullii. The sequence continues at coordinate 237,795 of NZ_JBHSNY010000013.1, read as the reverse complement.
CGAGTACGGCTGTCCCACCGGTTCTTGACCGTGGCCTTGTGCCGATTCCAGTAAGCGGTGACTTCGGCCTGCCGGACCTGGCCCGCTGCCAGTTCCTTCTTGATCAGCTCACGGCGGGCACCGTTAACGTCGTTCCAGACGGAGCGCATCTGGCGAAGCATTCGTAGCCGGTCCTCGCGCCCGCCGCTCCCGGTATCGAGCGGCACTGGCTGAAGTGGCCATGCGGCCAGCGCTGCCGCGTCGCTCCCGGACGCGTCTGAACCTTGAGATGCGATCACGGCGTGAGGATACGAGCGAGGTCTGACAGAGCCGCGCCGATGTCCAGATCATTCACATTTCACCAGGCCAGACGCCTCGGACAATATTTTTGTATAGTCCATGATGTCTCACTGTCAGGTGCAACGCTGCTGGTCACAGCCTTTTCGTCGAATGGTGCTTCAGGCAGCGAACGTCGCACTGCACGCACACGGCGAAATTCGACCCGGATTCGACCCGGCCGCCGATTTTCGCCGCACCACAGCGCTCTGACCTGGGAAAATACCGGGCGGGAACGATACTCGGATGTTACGCCGGGTAGCGTTCCTCCATCGTCGAGCGCAGCATCTCCAGGGACGCACGCGGTTCGAGGGCCTCGTCCGCGAGGCGGTCGAGCGCGATGCGGTACTCCTCCGTCTCGTCGCGGTCCTCCAGGAAGTTGGCGCTCCTGATGTGCTCCAGGTAGACGACGTCGGGCAGGTCCAGGCCGCCGAAGCGCAGATACGTCACGGGGATCGCGGGCGCCGACGCGTTGGTCACGTTGAGCGGCACGATCTGCACGGTGACGTTGGGACGCTCGGCCATCGCCACGAGGTGCGCGAGCTGTTCCCGCATCACCTCGTGGCCGCCCAGGACACGCAGCAGGACCGACTCGTCGATCACCGCCCACAACTGCGGGGCGTCCGGCCTGAGCAGCAACTCGGCCCGGCGGGTGCGCAGTTCGACGCGGCGCCGCACCTCGCCGGCGGGCGCGTTCGGAAGACCGCGCTCCACGACGGCCCGGGTGTAGGCGGGCGTCTGCAGCAGGCCGGGCACGTACTGGATCTCGAAGGTCCGGATGGTGGCCGCGGCCTCCTGGAGGCCGACCAGTCGGTCGAACCACTCGGGCATCAGCCGTTTGTCGTAGCGCTGCCACCAGCCCGGCTCCCCGGCCCGCCGCAGCAGCTTGAGCAGCACCGAGGCCTCGTAGTCGTCGGTGCCGTACAGCTCCAGCAGGGCACGGACGTCGCTCTCCGACGGTGGGCGGCGGCCCTTGCCGGACTCGATGCGGGAGAGCTTCGCCGGGCTGAACCCGACAGCGCGGGCCGCCTGGTCCTGGGCGAGGCCCGCGTCCTCGCGGAAGCCGGCGAGCTGCACTCCGACGAGCATCTTCAGCAGAGTCGGAGCCGGCGCCGGCCTGTCCAGATAGGGTTCCAGACGGGAGATGCGATGCGACGCGGCGGACATCAGAGCTCCCAGCAAACCGGCACAAGGGCGATTTACACTATCGCACGCCGCCGGGCCGCACCGCACCCACCCACGCGTGTTGGGACATCTTCATCCGTCCCAAAGAAGCGGAGAGTTGGGCTCCGATCGTCCCGACCGGGGCTTCACAGGAGGTGGTCGAACTCCCCGTCCTTGGCCCCGGCCACGAACGCCGCCACCTCCGCCGGCGTGTAGACGAGCGCCGGCCCGTCGGGATCACGGGAGTTGCGCATCGCGATGTCCCCGTCGACGAGAGCGGCGACCTCGACGCAGTTGCCCTCGGCGTTGCTGTGCCGGCTCTTGATCCAGCGGGCGTCCAACGAGCTGGCCCGCACTCCGTTCTGCACTGGTGGCACCGCAGTCTCCTTGTCGTTCGGGGGGGGCACGCCGCGCGCCGCGCGCCGCGCGCCGTTGCCGGTCGGGCAGGGCCGCGTACGGCGGCCCGGTGCGCCCCGCCTCAACTTCGCGCAATTTCTCGTGCAATTGCACGCGAGCGTCGTCAGCGTGGATAATAGCCGTGGCGTCAACCCCGGTGTCGGCGCCACGTCCTGACGTCGCATCGGGGAGATGCCGTGTCATCACCTGCGCCTCACACGCTCCGGTCGCCGAGTGGCGCCGAGGCGCACGCGGGTGGTCCCGGCATCGTCGGAGCACTCCCGCGCGGCCCGTACACGCCCCCGTCGTACGAGGAGCCGTCCCTGATGCCGGAGACATCGAGCAGCACGTCCGCCTCGGCCGCACTGCGCGTCGAGTGCAACCGGGAGGGCTTGGCCCGGGTCCGGTCCTTCACGCGCGACACCCTGCACGTGTGGTCACTGGACCACCGTTGCGACGATGCCACGCTCGTGATCACCGAGCTCGCCGCCAACGCCGCGACCCACGCCCTGCCGCGGACCCCGGAGGCCAGGGAGATCCGGCTCGGGTTCCGCCTCGGCCCCGCGTACCTGCTGCTCACCGTCTCCGACCCCGACGACAACCCGCCCGTGTACGCGCCGACCGCCGATTCCCTGGAGGAGCACGGCCGGGGCCTGGGCATCGTCGACGCCCTGTCCGAGGCGTGGGGCTGGTCCCCGACTCCGCCGTCGGGCAAGACGGTCTGGGCCAGGTTGTCGACCCGCCCACCCACCTGACACGACTGCCGCGGAAAGGCACCCCGCCATGCGCAGCGCTTCGACACAGCAGCCGAGCACCGAGCGCGACAAGCCCCCTACGGGGGTGGCCCCGACCACCGCGCTCACGGCGCTGGACCGTGTGCCCTGGGGCGACATCCAGGACTCCACCGGTTCCGCGACGGCCATTCCCCTCTTGCTCAACGGCATCGCCTGGGGCGACCCCGACACCGCCCGGGCCGCCCTCGGCGATCTGCGCAAGCGGATCTGCCAGTACGGCTTCGTGGTGGAGCAGGCGACCGCCGCCACGGTGCCCTTCCTGTGGGAGCTGGCGCAGTTGCCGCACGTGACCTGCCGGGCGCAGATCATCCGGTTGCTGAAGTGCATCGCCGACGCCCGCCAGTGGGAGAGCACCGCCGCCGCCTATCCCAAGCTGCTCAATCACCGCGAGAACCCCGTGGTGTGGGAGCGCGCGGCGCGGCAGGCGGTCCGCGAGCGGCGCGGCGACCTGCCGCGGCTGATGGCCGACGAGGACACGGAGATCGCCCGGGCCACGACGGAACTCGCCCGTTCGCTCGGCGTGTGACGCGCGCTCCCGAGCGGGCGGCACGTCCGCCGGGACGGCCCGAGAGGTGACGCAGCGGCGGTTGCGGGTGACGAAAGCGTGAGAGCGCCTGTCAGCACAGGTGACGCCCTCGCCTCCGGGGGCCCGGCAGTGTAGACATGGCACATGGTCCGACTCTTGGGTCGATCCGGGACTCGGTCTCCCCAGCGGCCCGGCGGACTGGCGTCCGCGCGGCGGCGGAGGGTGGCGGGTCCGTCGCGGTGGCATCCGATGGCGGGGCTGCGGTCGGTGCTGAGCGGGCGCAGCGTCGCCGGACAGGTGTTCCTGCTGCATGTCGTGATCGTGCTGCTGCTGGTCGTGGCCGCCGTGGTGGCGCTCGTGCTGCAGGTGCGGCACGACACCACACGGGAGGCCCGCCTCCGTTCCCTCGCCGTCGCCGAGACGTTCGCCAGCGCGCCGGGCACCCGTGAGGCGCTGACCGCTCCCGACCCGACGGCCGTGCTGCAACCCCGCGCCGAGGCGACCCGCAGGCTGGCGCAGGTCGACTTCGTCGTCGTCATGAACACCGACGGCATCCGCTACACCCATCCCAAGCCGGACCGCATCGGCGGGACGTTCGTCGGCACCATCGCCCCCGCGCTGGCCGGACGGCCCGTCACCGAGGAGATCACCGGCACCATCGGCCGCCTCGTGCAGGCGGTGGTGCCCATCAGGGACCCCGACGGCAAGGTGGTGGGCCTGGTGTCGGCGGGCATCACCACCGAGCACGTCGGAGGCGCCGCGAACCAACAGCTGCCGCTCGTGCTGTCGGCCGCCGCGGCCGCCCTCGCCCTGGCCACCGGGGGCGCGGGACTGGTCAGCAGGAGGCTGCTGCGCCAGACGCACGGCCTGGGACCGCACGAGATGACCCGGATGTACGAGCACCATGACGCGGTGCTGCACGCCGTCCGGGAGGGCGTGATCATCCTCGACGACGGGGGCACTCTGCTGCTCGCCAACGACGAGGCGCACCGCCTGCTGGGCCTGCCCGCCGACGCCGAGGGACGCCATGTGCTCGACCTCGGCCTGGACCCCGGCACAGCCGAGCTGCTGGCCTCCGGACGCGTCGCCACCGACGAGGTGCACCTGGTCGGCGACCGGCTGCTGGCGATCAACCAGAGGCCCACGGACCGCGCCGGCGGACCGCCCGGCAGCGTGGCCACGCTCCGCGACTCCACGGAGCTGCGCGCCCTGTCCGGCCGGGCCGAGACGGCGCGTGAGCGGCTGAACATGCTGTACGACGCCGGGGTCGGCATCGGCACCAGTCTGGACGTGACCCGCACCGCCGAGGAGCTGACGGAGCTGGCCGTGCCCCGGTTCGCGGACTTCTGCACGGTGGACCTGTTCGAGGCGGTTCTGGGCGGCGGTCAGCCGGACGGGGCGGCGGCGCTGCGCCGTACGGCACTGGGCGGGATCCGCAAGGACGCCCCGTTGTACCCGGTCGGCGAGCAGATCCGGTTCGTGGCCTCCTCCCCGCAGGGACGCAGCCTCGCCGACGGACGGCCCGTCCTGGAGCCGCGGCTCGGCGACGCCCCCGGCTGGCGGGCGCAGGACTTCGAGCGTGCCGGCCAGGTCGTGGAGTACGGCATCCACTCGCTGATCACCGTGCCGCTGCGGGCCGGTGCCCTGGTGCTCGGGGTGGTCAGCTTCTGGCGTGCGGACCAGCCCGAGCCGTTCGACGCGGACGAGCTGGCGCTGGCCGAGGAGCTGGTCGCCCGGGCCGCCGTGTCCATCGACAACGCCCGCCGCTACACGCGCGAGCACAGCATGGCGGTGACGCTGCAGCGCAGCCTGCTCCCCCGCACACTGCCCGAGCAGGGCGCGCTGGAGATCGCCTTCCGCTATCTGCCCGCGCAGGCCGGGGTGGGCGGTGACTGGTTCGACGTCCTGCCGCTGTCCGGTGCGCGCGTGGCGCTGGTGGTCGGTGACGTCGTCGGTCACGGACTGCACGCGGCGGCGACGATGGGCCGGCTGCGGACCGCGGTGCACAACTTCACCGCGCTCGACCTGCCTCCCGACGAGCTCATCACGCTGCTCGACGAGTTGGTCGGCCGCATCGACCAGGACGAGGCGGAGGAGGGCGCGACCGCCCCGGTCACCGGAGCGACCTGCCTGTACGCCGTCTACGACCCGGTGTCGCGGCGGTGCACCGTCGCCCGCGCCGGACATCCCCCGCCGGCGCTGATCCGGCCCGACGGCCGTGTGGAGTTCCCCGACGTGCCCGCGGGTCCCCCACTGGGGCTGGGCGGTCTGCCGTTCGAGACGGCCGAGCTGGAGCTGGAGGAGGGCAGTCGGCTCGTGCTGTACACCGACGGGCTCGTCGAGGACCGGGAGCGGGACATCGACGTCGGCCTGGAGCTGCTGCGCGAGGCCCTGTCCCGGGCCGGCGAGTCGCCGGAGGACACCTGCCGGGCGGTCCTCGAGGCGCGACGTCCGGCCCGGGCCAGCGACGACATCGCGCTGATCGTCGCGCGCACCCGGGCGCTCACCGCCGACCAGGTCGCCGAGTGGCCGGTGCCGTCCGACCCGGCGGCCGTCGCCGAGGTGCGCGCGGCGGTCACCCGGCAGCTGGCGCAGTGGGGCCTGGACGAACTGGCGTTCACCACGGAGCTGATCCTGAGCGAGCTGGTCACCAACGCGATCCGGTACGGTTCCGGCCCGATCCATGTACGGGTGCTGCGGGACCGCAATCTGATCTGCGAGGTCTTCGACAGCAGCAGCACCTCGCCGCACCTGAGGTATGCGGCCATGACCGACGAGGGCGGCCGGGGCCTGTTCCTCGTCGCGCAGCTCGCGGAGCGCTGGGGCACCCGCTATGTGCCCGCGGGGAAGGTCATCTGGGCCGAACAGCCGCTGCCGTGAGCGCCGCTCATAAAAGAGCCTTATGAGCCCATAGACCGGACCCGCGTACCGACTTAGGCATGCCTTAGCTTAGGCTTCCCGGCGAGTCACCTGTCCTCGCTCGAAGGGAACCTGACCATGCCCCGCCCCCTGCGGGTAGCCATCGTCGGATCCGGCCCCGCCGGGATCTACGCCGCCGACGCCCTGCTCAAGTCCGAGGTGGCCGCCGAACCCGGCGTGTCCATCGACATCTTCGAGCGCATGCCGGCGCCGTTCGGACTGATCCGGTACGGCGTCGCTCCCGACCACCCGCGGATCAAGGGCATCATCACGGCCCTCCACCAGGTGCTCGACAAGCCGCAGATACGCCTGTTCGGCAACGTGGACTACCCGACCGACATCAGCCTGGACGACCTGCGCGCGTTCTACGACGGCGTGATCTTCGCCACGGGCGCGATGGCCGACCGGGCGCTGCCCATCCCGGGCATCGACCTCGAAGGCTCCTACGGCGCCGCCGACTTCGTGTCCTGGTACGACGGGCACCCGGACGTGCCGCGCACCTGGCCCCTGGAGGCCGAGAAGGTCGCCGTGCTCGGCGTCGGCAACGTCGCCCTCGACATCGCGCGCATCCTGGCCAAGACGGCCGACGAGCTGCTGCCGACGGAGATCCCGGCGAACGTCTACGAGGGCCTGAAGGCCAACCGGGCCAAGGAGATCCACGTGTTCGGCCGCCGGGGCCCCGCCCAGGCGAAGTTCAGCCCGATGGAACTGCGCGAGCTCGACCACTCCCCCACCATCGAGGTCGTCGTCGACCCCGAGGACATCGACTACGACGACGGCTCGATCGCCACCCGGCGCGGCAACAAGCAGGCCGACATGGTCGCCAAGACCCTGGAGAACTGGGCGATCCGCGACGTGGGCGACCGTCCGCACAAGCTGTTCCTGCACTTCTTCGAGTCGCCGGTGGAGGTGCTCGGCGAGGACGGCAGGGTGGTCGGTCTGCGCACCGAGCGCACCGAGCTGGACGGCACCGGCAACGTCAGGGGCACCGGCACCTTCAAGGACTGGGACGTCAGCGCGGTGTACCGCGCGGTGGGCTACCTGTCGGACCAACTCCCCAAGCTGCCCTGGGACCTGGAGACCGGAACCGTCCCGGACGAGGGCGGCCGGGTCATCGGCGAGACCGGCGAGCATGTGCAGTCCACGTACGTCACCGGCTGGATCCGGCGCGGCCCGGTGGGTCTGATCGGCCACACCAAGGGCGACGCCAACGAGACGGTGGCCAACCTGCTGGACGACTTCGCCAACGGCCGTCTGCACACGCCCGCTTCGCCCGCCCCGGAGGCGGTGGACGCGTTCCTCGCCGAGCGGAACGTCCGCTTCACCACCTGGGAGGGCTGGTACCGGCTGGACGCCGCGGAGAAGGCGCTGGGCGAGCCGCAGGGACGAGAGCGCGTGAAGATCGTCGAGCGTGAGGACATGCTGCGGGAGAGCGGCGCCTGAGCGGGTGAGCCACCGCTGACACGTCAAGGGCCGGGAGCGTCGCCGCTCCTGGCCCCTCTCGCATGCCCGGACACCGCGTTGCGATGAAGTTCCCACTCCGGTGGTGGAGTTTGTGTACGATCCATCTTCACCGAAACACCACACGGCCTTCACTGTAGGGCCATGCAGGGGGGATGACTTCCATGCGTATACGCCTCGCCGCCACCACTGCCGCCGCCGCGGGCACGCTGGCCGTCCTGACGGCCGTTCCGGCCCAGGCCGCCGAATACAGCTCCGCGCTGAAGATCCGGGGCATCCAGTACGACGCGCCCGGCCGGGACTCCAACAGCTGCTCGACGGGCAACACCGACGAGGAGTACCTGACGATCAAGAACTACTCGTCGTCGGCGACGGTGAACCTGAAGGGCTACGTGGTCAAGGACGCGGCCGGGAACAGGTTCGCCTTCACCGCCAACCACTACCTCCAGCCCGGTGACTATGTGAAGCTGCGCGGCGGCAACGGCACCGACTCGGACCGGAACAACGTCGTGTACCGCGACAACTGCAACTTCATGTGGAACAACGACAAGGACACGATCTACGTGTACAAGCCGTCCGGCAGCCGCGCCGACGTCCACTCGTACACCAGGAGCGGTTCCGACGCGGACGGCAACGGCTACATCACGTACCACGGCTGATTGGCCGAGCGGGCGGGCAGGGCGTGACCGGCCGGGACAGGGACTCCCCGCCGGCACCAGCGGTGTTGTACCGGCGCACCGACGCGGGCTGGAAGGCCGGCATGCCCTGGCCCGCCCGCCCGCACGCGCTGCGGGGCCGGAACGACGACCACCGCGCAGGCGATCTCCGGTTCCCGCGGCACCGCCGACGCGGCCGACCCGGGCTGGCCGCCGAGGGGCGGAGGCCCTGCATGGCATCCGGTGGTCGTCATGGGGACGCCGAGTCGCTGCGGCGGTGACGTCCCGCGCGTGAGGGCGTCCGGGTGGGCCGGCGCTGTCCCGCAGCGGCCTCGTCCCGCTCCGTTCCTTCTCGTTTCTTCGCCGTTCCTTCCTATCGGACGTCCGGTACGGGCTGGACGGTTGCCGTGTGGTGCCACCGCGGCAAGGAGTCCACCAGCAGGAGCCGGCCCGACTCCCCCGGCTGGAGGCACACCGAGCGGTCCAGGAGCCGGATGTCGATGGGCGAGCAGTCGGAGGACGGGACGGCGATCTCCAGGTGTCCGTGCTCCAGGCGCAGCCGGACGCCCCAGTGGCCCTGGTACCGCAGGGCGAAGCCGTACGAGGAGAGTTCCGGGAGCGGGACCGGGTCGAGCCACAGGGCGCCGCTGCGGGTCTCCAGACCGGTCAGGCCGCGCTGCACGAGGTCCAGGGTGCCGGCCATGGCGCCGAGGTGGATGCCCTCGCCGGTGGTGCCGCCCTGCACGTCGGCGATGTCGCCGCGCAGTGCCTCCAGGCAGAACTCCCACGCCTCGGCCCGCCGGGCCCGTGCCAGGACCCAGCCGTGGACCAGGCCGCTGAGCGTGGAGCCGTGGCTGGTGCGGTGCAGGTAGTGGTCGACGGTGCGCCGCCAGGTGTCCTCGTCGAGACGGTGGCCCAGGCGCCGGAAGAGCCCCTGGAGCTCGGCCGGGGAGAAGAGGTAGCCGAGCATCAGCACGTCGGCCTGCTTGGAGGCCTGGTAGCGGTTGACCGTGTCGCCTTCCGCCTCCAGGATCCTGTCCAGGCGCCGGATGTCGCCGTAGCGCTGCCGGTAGGCGTGCCAGTCCAGCTCGGCGAGGTCGCCGTAGCCGTGGAACTGGCTGATGACGCCCCGGTGGAAGGGGATGTGCAGGGCGCGGGAGACGTCCTCCCACTGGTCGAGCTCGCTGTCGTCCAGGCCGGTCCGTTCGGCGAGTTCGCGCCGCCGGGGCTCGGGCAGGGTGCGCAGCACCTCCAGCGTGTGGCTGAGCACCCAGGCGGCGGTGACGTTGGTGTACGCGTTGTCGTCTAGGCCGGGTCCGGTGGCGCCGGGGTAGGCGTCGTGGTACTCGTCGGGGCCGACCACGCCCCTGATGCGGTACCGCATCAGGTCGTCGTCCCAGGTGGCGCAGTCCGCCCAGAAGCGGGCGATCTGCAGCAGCATCTCGGCGCCCTTGGTGTGCAGGAACTCGGTGTCGCCGCTGGCCTCGCAGTACTGCCACACGTTGTAGGCGATCGCGGATCCGACGTGGTGCTGGAGGCGGGAGTGGTCGGGCAGCCAGCGTCCCGAGCGCGGGTTGAGGTGCAGCTCCTGGGTCTCCTCGCGGCCGTCGCTGCCACTCTGCCAGGGGAACATCGCGCCTCTGCGGCCCGCGTCGCGGGCGGCGCTGCAGGCGCGGTCCAGGCGCCGGTGACGGTAGTGCAGCAGGGCGCGGGAGACCTCCGGGAAGTGCAGGTTGAGGTAGGGCAGGACGAACAGTTCGTCCCAGAAGACGTGGCCGCGGTAGGCCTCGCCGTGCAGTCCCCGGGCCGGGACGCCCACGTCGAGGTCGGCGGTGTGCGGGGACAGGGTCTGCAGGACGTGGAAGAGGTGCAGCCGCAGGATGCCGCCGGCCTCGCCGGGGACGTCGAGTTCCGCGCGGCGCCACAGCTGGGCCCAGGCCGTGCGGTGCGAGGCGAGCAGGTCGTCGAAGCCGGGTGCCCGGCCGACCCGGTCGACCGCGGCGTGCAGCGGGTCGCTGATCGCCGGGTCGCGGGACGTGTACAGGGCGACGGTCTTGTCGACGGTGACGGTCCGGCCGGCGACCAGGTCCAGGCGCGTGTGCTGGACGGCGCGCCAGCGCTCGTGGTGGATCGCGCCGGGCGTGTCGGCGGCGAGCCGGGCGGCCAGGCCGACGCGGATGTCGGAGGTGCGGGTGCGGCAGCGCAGCCACAGCGTGTCGGGGGCGGTGCTGCCGGTGTGCACGTGGGTCAGGTGACGGCCGTCCAGGTCCCGGTACCGGGGCACGCCGGCGTTGGTGACGCCGCCGTCCAGCGCCGCTTCCACGTCGAGCGGGCCCGAGTGTCCCTCGGCGGTGAACTCGGTGCGCAGCGCGGCCAGATGCGGGTCGGCCATGTGCACGATCCGCTGCTGGCGCACCGCCAGGACCCGGCCGTCGCCGAGGCCGTAGCGCGTCCGGCGCTCCAGCACCCCGGAGGTCAGGTGCAGGGTCTCGTGGTGGTCGAGCACCGGGGCGGTGTCGGGTCCGAGCCACAGCCCGCCGGGGACGCGGAAGCGCAACGGCAGCCAGTTCGGCAGGTTGACCATGTCCTCGTTCTCGACGCGCCGGCCGGCCACCTCGGAGGTGAGCCGGTTGTAGCAGCCCGCCACGTACGTGCCCGGGTAGTGCACGTCGTCGGCGACGCACTCCGGCAGCGCGCCCCGGGTGGCGAAGTAGCCGTTGCCCAGCGTGCACAGCGACTCCCTCAGCCGCGCGTCAGCCGGGGCGTAGCCCTCGTACTCCCATGTCCAGCCCATCACCTCGACGCTCCTCCGGCCGGCGGCCCGCGCCTGGTGCGACGCGGCCGTGCCGCTCGGGGTACCCGTGCCCGGCACGGGGCACACACCGGCGGGACCGTGTCCGTGAACACCCGGAGGTTTCCCGTGCGCCCTCGCGCCGCTCACGGGGACGCGGTGGGATCACACCCGCTGCGGCACGATCACCACCGGGCAGGCCGCGTGGTGCAGCAGCGTGTGTCCCACCCGGCCCAGTTGCAGGCCCCGGTGCCCGGTCCGGCGCCGGGCACCGACGATCACGAGGTCGGCGGCGGCCGACCGGGCCAGCAGCACCTTGCGGGCCGGCCCTTCCACGGTGTGCCGGCGCACCCGGACCTTGGGGTACTCCGCCGTGAGATCCCGCAGCAGGGTGTCGAGCAGGGCGGACGCCAGCTCCTCGTGCCGGCGCGCCGCGTCTCCGGCGAGCCGGGGCCGGCCGGCGGCCTCGTACGCGGGGCGCCTCCAGGCCCGGACGACGTCCAGGACGCATCCGCGCGTCTCGGCCTCGAAGAACGCGAACCGCACCGCCTCGCCGCCGGTGGCGGGTTCTCCCGCGCCGAGCAGGATCCGGTCGTGGGCGCCTGCCAGGCCCGCGGAGTCCCCGCGCACCACGATCACCGGGCCGTGCGCCCGCGCCGCCACGACCAGGCCGACGGAGCCCAGCAACAGGCCCTTCAGTTCTCCCCGGCCGCGTGATCCCGTCACCAGCGCGGTGGCGTTGTGCCCTTCGCGCAGCAGCGCGGCCGCCGCGTCCTCGGGGACGACGTCGACGGAGATCTCGATCTCGGGCCGGCGTCGGCGGGCCCGCTCCGCGGCGCCCGTGACGATGGCGTCCGCCACCGCGTCCTCGGAGCGGCGCTCCGGTCCGCCGGACGGGGCGGCGCCCTCGTAGCGCTCCCAGAGGGAGCCGTACACCAGCCGCAGCGGCAGACCGCGCCGGGCCGCTTCGTCCGCCGCCCAGTCGACCGCCCGCAGGCTGGGCTCGGATCCGTCCACACCCACGACCAGGGGCAGTTTCATCGTTGCCACCGCCTTCCGCCGGGCCGCACGGGCATCCCGCACAGGGCTCCAGTGCCACCTTGGCACTCCCGACCGGTCGACAGGAAGGGCGGTTCGTCCCCTTCCGGCACCGTTCGACCCCTGGCGCCTTCGCCGTCGGCGTGCTGTGCTGGAGATGGCGGGAAGGACCCGGGACAGACGCGGGGAAGCGGCTGGCGGCCGCGCACCGCGCAATCAGGATCCGCGAGAAGCGGATGGGGCCCTTCCCGCTTCGTCGTCCCGACCGCCTCGGCGGTCCCGGCCTTGCCGGAGACCGCGCGATCGGGGAGCCCCGTGGGCTACTCGCGCCAGTCGGCCGTGACCTGGAACCGCCCCTCCCACAGCCGGACGCCCGGGCCGTCCGGCTGCCACCGGCGACAGAACTCCTGCAAGGCCGCACACCTGGCGAGCATGGCCCTTTGGCGGACCGGTCAGCAGGGTACCGCCCCGCCGTACGCGTCGAAGAACGGCCCGAGGCAGTCCACTTGGCCCGGGTGGTGCGTCCGTACGACCCATTCGCACCAGGCGAGGTCCTCCACCGGCTCGCCGAGGTGGGCGAACTCCCAGTCGACCACGGCGGCGACCTGGAGGGTGACCGGATCGAGCAGGACGTTGTGCGGCCCGAAATCCCCGTGCACGAGCACCGGGCCGGTGCCTCTTCCGTCGTCCAGGATCTCCCGAGGCGCGGCGTGGATCCGGCGCAGCACCGTGCCGCACGCCCGGAGGGCCGCGTCGGCGTGGCCGGAGTCCATCAGCTCCTGTCCGTGCAGACCGGGACGAAGCCGAGCGTGAGGGTGCGTGCGGTCGTCCGCAGGACCGGCGGCACCGGGATTCGGCCCCGCAGCCGGGTCAGCGGGGTGCGTTCCCGGGTGAGCCGGAGGGCGGCGTCCGGGCCGTCGTAGGTCTTGTCCACCCTCGCTCCGTCACCGACGGTGCGGTTGGTGTAGCCGTGCTTCAGACGGCGCACTGTCCCGGCTCCCGCGAGGTGTCCACAGGTGCTCCCGCCACGCCCCGGCCGGGCGACGAGGCCACTGCGACGTCATCCTAGGCGCGAACGCACCCTGGGCATCCGGTTTTGGCACGGTCTCGGGGCGACGGGCCTTGGCGGTGGCCGGCGGTGGCCGGCCGACCGTCCCCCGGCGGGCGGACCGACGGGGGCGGTGCTGTACTTGAGGCACCGTCTCACCCATCTGGAGGGCGCCATGTGCCCTTCCCGTCCTCCTGACGCGCGGGCCTGGCGCGACCAGTCCTGGCAGCCCCGTCCACGACGCCCGCGGGATCCCCGCCGCCCGGGACGCCTCAAGCATCCCTGGATCACCGCCCTCGCGGTCGTGCTGGGTCTGCTGCTCGGTCTGGGCGGCCTCGGCTCGCTCCTGGAGGACGGCCGGGAGCCCACTTCCGGCTCTTCGACGCCCACCGAGACCTCCACCCGGCCGCCAGCACGGTCGCCGGCTCCCCCGTCTTCACCACCGTCTTCTCCACCGCGCGACGACACGGCCACACCGGCCGGGAAGCCGTCGCCGACACCGCCGCCGAGCGTGGTGGTCGTCGGCGTGGTCGACGGCGACACCCTCGACGTGCGCGGCGACGGCCGGATCCTGCCGAAGGACAGGGTCGCCCGGGTACGGCTCCTGGAGGTCGACACACCGGAGAAGGGCGCCTGTTTCGCCGACGAGGCCACCGCCCGCACCACCGCCCTGCTGCCGCCGGGCAGCCGCGTCCGCGTCCAGCGCGACGTCGAGCTGATGGACCGCTACGACCGTCACCTGCTGTACGTGTGGACCGAGGACGGCACGTTCCTCAACGAGTCCCTGGTGCGCAGCGGTCACGCCGAGGCGGTCCTCTTCCCGCCCAACGACAAGCACTGGACCGCGATTGCCGGCGCCGAGGACGCCGCCCGGCAGGCCGGTGCCGGTCTGTTGAGCGCCTGCCCGGAGACGCCGCCGCAGACCCCGGCCGCACCCGGCCCCGCGGACCCGGCCGCACCCGACCCCGCAGATTCGGCCGCGTCGCCCGACGCCGGTCTCCCGGACGGGCCTCCGGCCGGCGTCCCGGACGTGGACTGCTCGGACCTGCCCGGTCCCGTCCGGGTCGGCCCCGACGACCCGCACCGGCTCGACCGGGACGGCGACGGAATCGGCTGCGACGCCAACTGAACGGACCGGCGGGGCACCCGTGACGAGCGCCCCGCCGGTGGCGGGTCCGGGCCGGTTCAGCGGGTGAGCAGGCCCCGTCGGCCCACCAGGGCGAGTGCCGCGACCAGCAGGACGAGCGCCGCCGTCTGGCCCAGCGCGCCGCCGAGGAACGCGGCGGGGACCGGCACGTCGAGCCACGGGTACAGCGCGGCGACACGCGCCGCGAGGATCAGCAGGCCGAGGACCGCGAGGGCGACGGTCCCGCAGGCCGTGCCCTCGTCCCGGCGGCGGACCCGCCACAGCAGCCAGCCGACGGCGCCGACGACGAAGCCGGTGGTCGGCGCCCACACCGCGTCGGCCGCCGCGGGCAGCAGTACGACCGAGCCGCCCATCACCACGCAGCAGGCCAGGAAGAGCAGCCCCGGAGCGCCACCGGGGAGGGCGGCCGGGGGCGCGTCTCGGTGGTAGCCCGCGCACACGGCGAGCGCCGAGAGCCAGGCGAGCAGTGCGCAGGCGACGGCGTACGCGGGGTCCGGCGGGAACGAGGTGTCCACCAGCGGCGCGAGGAGCGGCCAGAGGGTGGGCAGCGCGGCCGCCAGGGCGGACAGCCGGGCCAGGCGGCGACGGTCGTGCAGCAGGGCGAAGAGTCCGGCCGTCCACAGCAGGGGCAAAATCCAGGTGACGGCCGTGACGACGCCGGTGACCGGCCCGTGACCGGTGAAGCTCGCGGTGAACATCTCCCAGCGGGTGGCGCCGCCGGTCGACGCCCAGGTCAGTTCCAGGACGCGGCCGACGACCGCGGAGGCCGCCTGGAGCAGCACGCCGAACAGCGCGAAGAGCCGTACGGCGGAGCCGAGTCGGACGTACGGGCGGGGCGCGCCGGCGGTGGCCAGCCGGCTGCGCACCGCGAGGGCGGCGACGCTCGCCACTTCGCCCAGGGTGGGCCTGCTCTGGTCCTGGGTCTCCTGGTCGGTGTCCCCCAGGTACGTCTCGACCATCTCCTCCTCCCGGGCCCGGCCGTAGTAGGCGGGCAGCAGGCGGAGCACCGTGCGGTAGCGCGCCTCGAGCAGCGTCGTCATGCGAGACCTCCGGCGAGTCCGGGACCGGCGCCGGGCCTGGTCGGCTGGGCGGGCCCGGCGGGATCGGCGGCAGTGGCGTCGGCGGAGGCGGGGCGGCCCTCGGCGATGCGTTCCCTGGCCGCGTCGGCCCCGGCCGCCATCCGCGTGGCCTCCGCGTCCAGGGCCCGGACACCCTCGTCGGTGAGGCGGTAGTAGCGCCGGAGCCTGCCCTGCCGCACCTCTTCGCGGTCCAGGACGATCAGTCCGTCCGCGGTGAGCCGGTCGAGCACGCCGTACAGGGTGCCGACGCGCAACTGCACCGTGCCGCCGGACAGTTCCTCGACTTCACGCAGGATCCCGTACCCGTGCCTCGGCTGGTCGGCCAGGGCGGTCAGGACGAAGAACGCCGCCTGGGGCATGTTCCTCGTTGCCATGCGGACACGATATCTCGGGAGCCGATATATTTCGGGCACCGACACGCCCGGGTCCGGGCACGCCGTGGGCCCTCCGCGTGACGCTCACGCGGAGGGCCCACCTCGTCCTCGCGGTTGTCTCGGCCGGGTCAGACCTCCAGCTCGTTCTCGATCCTGCGGAGCTGGTGGCGGGCCATCGCCAGGTTGGCGCGGCCGCCGTCCAGGACCAGGTAGAGGAAGAGCCCGTTGCCACCGCGGCCCTTGAGCAGGCGGATCAGGTGGTACTGGCTGTTCAGCGTGATGAGGATGTCCTCGATCTCCTCCTGCAGCCCGAGGAGTTCCATCGTGCGCAGCTTGGCCCGCACGACGTCGGTGTTGCCGGCGGCGGCGACTTCCAGGTTGAAGTCCTTGCTGCCGCCCAGGGTGCCGAGGGCCATGCCGCTCGTGTAGTCGACGAGTGCGGCGGCGGTGGCTCCGTCGATGGAGCTCAGGCACTCCTTCAGCGAGGTCTCCAGGTTGGCCATGCGAGGGATTCCTTCCGTCGGTGGTGGGTCGGAGCGGATGTCCGGGTCGGTCCGGGCGTCCGTGGTCGGGGCGGGAGCGGGGCTCAGCCGCCGGGCTGGATGCGCGGCTGGTGGGCGGGCCGCTGCGGGGTGCGGACCGGGAGGGTGCCGATGGGGCGTCCGGGGTCCGCGGGCGCCGCCACGGGGTGGGGAGGGGCCGGGGCGGGGTGGTCGGCAGGCGCCGTCGAGGAGCGGCCGGGAGGAGCCGGCGCCGGAGGGTCGGGGGGTGCGGGGGCCGTGTGGCCGGCGGGCGCCGGGCGGTCGGCGTGGCGGCCGCTGCCGGGGCCGATGCGGGCGGCCACCAGCTCCGCGATCCTCGCGCCGCCGCGCCGGCCCTCCAGGTGCAGACGGCCCACGTTGACGCGGTCGCCGGCCAGGAGGGTGAGGACGGCGGTCGGGCCGGCCGCGTACGTGGCGACGTACCCCAGGGACCCGCGCACGAGCAGTTCGCGGAACTCGCCGCGTGCGGCGGCGTCCGCCATGCGGTGCGCGACGCCGAGTGCCGCGGCGGTGAGCGCCGCCAGTCCCTCCGGTTCGGCCTCGGGCACGTCGTGGGCGAGGACGAGCCCGTCGACGGTGGCCGCGAGCGATCCCGTCAGCTGGGGGACGCGGGTGCGCAACCGACGCAGTTCGTCCAGGACGTCGGTCTGGACGGCCATGAGCAGTCTCCTTTCGGCACGCTGTCGTCGCGCGCGGATCACAGTGCCTCCAAGGCGTGCAGGAGCCGGCGCAGCAGGGCGGTGTCGGGCTCGTCCGGCGGCGGCGCCGCGGGCCGCTCCCGGGGCTGCGGCTCGGGGATGACCAGTCCGTCGGCGGCGAGGCGGCGCAGCTCGACGAGGGTGTGGAAGGTGCGGCAGGCGAGGTGCGCGGCGATCTGCGCGGCGGTGCGGACGCCGTCGACCTGGGCCAGCGTCCTGCGGCGACGCGCGGGCAGGCCCGCGGGGTCGGCGCCGGGCGCGCGGGCGAGGGGCGCGGTGTCGACGGCGGGCTCGGGCCAGATGCGCCCCAGCAGGGCCCGGCGGCGCCGCGACTCGCGCAGCACCGTGTCGGCCGGTACGGGACGGACCGCGCCGAGCCAGTGCGCGGCGCCTCGCCGGAAGCGCACGGCCGGTGCGTCGTGGGCGAGGGCGAAGTACGCCGCGTCGAACAGAGCGCCCAGGTGGGCCAGTTCGAGCGCGCCGGCGCTGAGGTGGCCGCTGTCCACCAGGTGCCGGCCGACCCGGTTCCGGGCGCCCGCCCGGTCGACCGCGTCCCGCCAGCCGTCCGGGGCGAGAGCGCCGCCGCCGATGAGCAGGGTGCCCAGGTCGGGGGTGAAGGCGGACTCGACGTGGACCACGTGCCCGTCCGAGAGGTAGACGATCCCCGATCCGGTCGAGAGGGCGCCGGTGGCGCGTTCGGCGGCGAGGCCGGCGAGTAAGGCGGAGGCCGACTGGTCCGTGCGGGACGCGGTGGTCATCCGAGCACCAGACGGTCCGCCATCTCGGCCAGCCGGATGCGGGCCAGCGCCAGGTTGCCGTCGCGTCGGTCGAGCCACAGGTGCAGGAAGACGGTGCTGTCGAACGGCGTGGAGACGAATCGCAGCACGTGGTAGGAGTCCGTGTTCGTCAGGATCAGGTCCTGCACGGGCGGCTCCTTGCCGGAGGGTGCGGCCTCGTCGCGTCCGGCGGGGGCCAGGGCGCCGCTCTCGGCGGCCAGGCGGGCCAGTTCGGCGGTCTCCGCCGCCGTCGCCTCGATGTCGCCGCCCGGTGCGTCGCCGACCGCGCCCAGGGGCAGACCGCTGATCCAGTCCACCACCGAAGCACCCCGCGCACCGGGCAGGCGCATGGCCTCCAGCAGACTCTCGTCGATTCCGGGCACGCCGGATCCCCTCCCTGAACGGCCGTACCGCGAACGTGAGAACGAGACTACGGAACGTGCTCACCGCAGGTGGGGGGTTTGGCATTTTCCCGTGGAATGTGCACGGAAAGGGATGGTGATCCGCTAGCCTGCCCCGCCGCGCACGAGCAGGGCCCGCCCCGATGCGGATGGTGGGCGGGCCCTGCTCGCGCACCATTGTGGTGAGCGTCCGCCGCCCGGACCACGGGTGAAGACCCCCCGTCTCGCGTGCGCCGAGCACACCCCGCGCGCTCCCGGCGGTCCGGGCCACATGCCTCCGCCCGGTGGGGGTACGCGGAGCGCATGACTGACGGCAAGACCCCGGAACCGCACGAGACGACCAACGCGGCGGAGAACGCCGAGGAGGAGCGGGCGGCCGCCCGTCCCTTCAGCTATCCGCATCCCGAGCGCCGCGCGGGCGTGCGCGCCACCCGGCACATCAGCCGGGAACAGGCCGACGCGGAGAGCGTCCCCGGTGTGCCCGGCGGCTACGGCAGCACGGGCGGCGGCCAGGCGGGCGGGCGCAGCACGCCCCGTCCCGGCGAGGACACGACCGATGAGTCGGGCGTGACCGACATCGTGTCGGGACGGGAGCCGCACCCCGACCGGGGAGGTGACGAGAGGTAGGCGCGTACCGGACGGCGGCCGGCACCGGGGCAAACCCCGCGTGACCGCCGCCGGCCTGCGGCGACGATACTGGCATGCGCACGTGCCCCCACCCCTAGATGGACTCATGCCGACCTCCCCCACCGTCCGCCCCGCGACTCCCGCCACGGTGTGGCTGGCTCGCGGCCGCCACGTCGGTCCCGCCGCCGAGGACGTCCTGCGGCGTTCACTCCACCGGCTCAAGGACAGCCGAACCATCGACGACTTCCGCGAAGCGCCCGCCTCCGGGGGCGAGTCCCCGGTTCGGGTCTTCGAGGCCCGTTGGCGGGTCCCCGATCGGGTGACAGTACGCGCCCGGCTGAGCCTGGTGCCCGGCTCGGGTGACACGAGCGAGTGGACGCTGGTGGCGGAGGCCGAGCAGCCCTGGAACCAGGCCTGGCCCTCCCCGGCCGTCAAGTTCTGGCCGGGCGAACCGGACACCGCCTGGGACCGCGACACCGACACGGGACTGCCGCTCGGCGGGATCAGCCGGCTCCCCCAGGACGACAAGGCCGTTCGCCGTCTGCTGCGCAACGCCGCGCGCGGCGCGTGGGCCGTCCACGTGGTCGTCCACGAGGCCATGACCACCGACGAGCGCGGGCAGGTGCCGCTGACCCGGTGGCTCCCGCCCGGCCTGCGGCACCGCGTGGTGGAGCACCGTGCGACTCCGCAGCAGCTGAGGGTCGTGAACTGGGCCCTGCGGGACCACGGTGTGGAGGTGCCGCGCGGCGGTGCCGTGGTGCTGCCGGGCAGCCCGGTGCCGCCCGGCTACGACGCCGCGGACTTCTCCGTGCGCGCCGTCTTCCTGGACGGGTCGGAGCCGGCCGACCTCACCGCTGCGGTGACGCGGTTCGCCGCACTGCCCAGGCCGCTGCCGGACGGCGCGGAGGAGGCCCTCACCGCGCTGCGGGAGGAGTGGCAGTTGCTCACCCTGGAGGAGGAACTCGCCCGTCAACGCGAGCTCGTGGCCATGTACGCCGAGGCGCTGGAGGCCATGACCCGCTCCCGGGACCTGTACCGCGAGGCGGCCGAGCGCGCCCACGAGGCCCTGGCCGTCTACCGCGAGACCGCCGAGGCCGTCCCCGCCCAGGCCCGCCCGTCCGGGATGCCGGGCGCGTCTCCCTTCCAGCAGCTGACGAGGACACTGGAACGACTGAAGGGCACCGCCAAGGTGCTGCGGCCCACAGCTCCCGCGGACGGCGCGGACACCTCCCGAGGCACGGAGACGGCAGGCGAGGGCGCGGACACGGACACCGGGGCGGAGCCGGCCAGGTCCGAGCGGTAGGCCGCTCCCGCCCACCGCGCGCTCCCGGCGCGTTCGCCCGCCACCGGGCGGACGTGTACTTGTCCGGTCCTGGACGCCATACCGCCGCCGTAATCGGGAATCCAGGTAGGGACGCGTGTGTCACGGCACGCGGGAGGAGGTCCTCCGTGGAGGCGACCACAGCGGTGATCACCGTGGCCGCGGTCCTCGCGGCCGTCGTACTCGCCCTCGCCGTCGGTGTCCTGGTGCGGCTGGTGCGGACCCGCCGTGCCCTGCGGCGCGCGGGCCTGCCCACCGGGCCGCGCTGGGTGTTCTGGGGCGCCGTGCTGTATCTCGTGCTGCCCACCGATCTGGTGCCCGATCCGGTGTACCTCGACGACGTCGGCGTCCTCCTCCTCGCGCTGCGCTCCGTCCGCGGCTCCCTCGGCGAGCGGGACCCCAGAGCGACTCGGCGGCCGGACGGCGTGGCCGCGCGCTGAGTCCGAAAAACGCACGCAGCGCGACGGCAGCGGAATCTCAGCCCCCGCATTGACTACGGACCGTAAGGAAACCAACCACCCGTTCGATTCGTATAAGTCTCTGGAAGCCGAAGCGAGCCGGCGGACCGGGCGAGGGCGCTCTGGGCCGCCGCTCGGTCGGCGCAGCACCGACGAGGGAGAGACGATGCAACCGTTCGCGCTCAACTACGCACGCCCAGCAGCGCAGTTGGAAGCGGCCACTCCGTACGTGTACGACGCCGGGCTGCAGTTGAACGTCCTTCGCGACGGCCGGGTGGCCGCCTGCGACCACGCGCTGCTGAGAGAACTGGGGACGACGACGTCCACGGCGGGTTCGAAGACGCACTTCGACGACTGACCGCGGACCGTCGACGATGACCGTACTGATCCTCACCTCCGAGGAGGACGTGACCGCGGACATGGTGGTCGTGCACCTGAACGCGTCGGGCGTTCCGGTCGTGCGCCTCGATCCCGCAGACCTGACCGGCGGGGTCTCGCTGTCCGGCGAGTACGTCCACGGCTCCTTCCGGGGCCATCTGTCCGCGGGCGGCCGCCTGGTGAGCATCGGCGGGCTGCGGTCCGTCTGGGTGCGCCGGCCGGGCACTCCGGCCGGCCGGGCCGCCCAGCCGTCCGCGTGGCTGACCGAGGAGGCCTCCCAGGCGCTCTACGGCATGCTGCGCGGCTCGGACGCGCGCTGGATGAACCATCCCGACGCGGCTCGCCGGGCCCGCCACAAGCCGTGGCAGCTGCGCCTCGCCCAGCGCCGCGGTCTGCCGGTGCCCGCCACGCTGATCACCACCTTCCCGCGGGCGGCGCGGGAGTTCGCGGAACGCTACCCGGATCTGGTGGTCAAGCCGGTCTCGGGCGCGCACCCGCAGGATCCGCCGCGGGCGGTGCCGACCAGCCGGGTCGCGCCGGACGCAGACTTCTCCGCCGTGGCGTTCGGGCCGACGCTGCTGCAGCGGCGGATCGCCAAGCGGGCCGACATCCGGCTCACCGCCGTGGGCGACCGACTACTGGCGGCCCGCAAGGCGGCCTCGCCGGACGCCGACGCCGACGAGGTCGACGTGCGGTTCGCCGCGCCGGGCCTGCCCTGGCAGCCCGTCGACGTCCCGCCGCGCACCGCCGAGGCCGTTCGCGCCTACCTCCGTGACGCCGAACTGGCATACGGCGCCTTCGACTTCGTCGAGGACGCCGACGGGACCTGGTGGTTTCTTGAGTGCAACCAGTCGGGACAGTTCGGCTTCGTAGAGGTGGAGACGGGGCAGCCCATCGCGCGCACCATCGCCGAGTGGCTGGCGCTGCCCGCCACCGGGGAGGAGGGGACGGCCCACCTCAACGGAAGGAACTCGGCGGTCTCCTGAGGACCGCGAGCCGCCGCTGCCGCGCTCAGTGCGGGAGTTGCCCCGGCAGCAGGGCGGAGCGCTGCCAGCCCGCCCCTGGATTGTGCGGCCGGTCGAGGCCCGGTGCGTGGCCGGGAGACTGCAGAGGCCGCATGACCAGCTCCAGTTCCCTGCTCACGCGTTCGGCCTCCCGGCGAACCTGTGCGGGCACATCGCCGCACTCCGCGATGAGTCGGTCGTAGATGGGGGAATCCTGGAACACCCGTCAACGTGCCTTTCTGCTCGTCGGCCTCCGCACGGAGGCACGACTGCGAGTCTAGGCGCCCGGCAGCCCGGGGGTGCGAGTTCCCCCGTCGCCCTTGACGTCGGGCGGGTGCCCGGGGCCGGGACGAAACGGGCGACGGCGCGCGGCGGTCAGGCGCCGGTCGTGGAGCCGGGGCGGACGATCATCAGGACGGTGACGGTCGCCCACAGCAGGTTGAACACCCCAGTGAACATGGCGAGTTGGGCGGTGTGCGCCCGCTCGACGGGCTTCTGTCCGTTCAGTTGGCCGAGGAGTTCCTCCTGACGGGGCAGGACGAAGGCGATCAGCACGCCTGCGGCCGCGGCGGTCAGGGCGATGGAGGTGACGAGCCATCCGCTGCCCAGGACGTCCATCGCGGCAGCGGTGGCGAAACCGAACAGGGGCACCGTCAGTCCGATGCCGGCGTAGACGCGGCAGATGCGGTGCAGCAGCGCCACCGTGCCGACCGCCGTCGGATCGGGTCCCTCCTCGGCGGCGGGTCCCGCCTCGGCTCTGGGTACCGCCTCGGCCTTGGGTGCCGCGCGGCGCACCGCCGGCGGGAACATGCTGGCCGCGACGGTGACGGGGCCGACGGCGACGATGGCGGCCAGGACGTGCAGGGACAGCAGGAGCTTGGTCACCGGGATCCTTTCCGTGAGGTGATCAGCGGTGCCTCACGTTAGGCAGCCGGGACGCGTCCGCCCATGGGCTGGAACGACAGCTTGCAACGGGTTCCCGCCAACAGGACCGACCAGCATGGCTCTTCGACCGACCGGCACCGACCGGGTCGGCCGTCTGGCGGGAACCCACCTATCGTGGCCGCCATGCACTCCGTGGCGATCCTGGCTCTCGACGATGTGGTGCCCTTCGACATGGCGGCGCCCATGCAGGTGTTCGACTGGACGCGGCTGCCGGACGGTCGGCATCCGTACCGGGTGCGCCTGTGCGCCGAGTCGGCGGAGGTGCGGGCGGACGGTGGTTTCGGCCTGCGGGTCGAGCGGGGGCTGCGGGCGCTGGCCGACGCGGACACGATCATCGTGCCGGGGCGTTCCCCGCACGCCGGACCGCCCTCGGCGCGCGCGCTGGAGGCCCTGCGGCAGGCGGCCCGGGCGGGCACCCGGATCGCGTCGGTGTGCGTGGGGGCGTTCGTGCTGGCGGAGGCCGGACTGCTGGACGGGCTGCGCGCCACCACCCACTGGGTGGCCGCCGACGACCTGGCCCGCCGTTATCCGCGCATCGAGGTGCAGCCGGACGTGCTGTACGTCGACAACGGGCAGATCCTCACCTCGGCCGGTGCCGCCGCCGCACTGGACATGTGCCTGCACATGATCCGGCGGGACCTGGGGTCGGCGGTCGCCGCGAACACGGCGCGGATGTCGGTCATGCCACTGGAACGCGAGGGCGGGCAGGCACAGTTCATCGTGCACCGACACCCGCCGGTGCCACGGGGCTCCGCGCTGGAAGCACTGCTGGAGTGGATCGAGGACAACCTGGCGGGCGAGATCACGCTGGGGGCGATGGCGGCGCGCGCCGGGATGAGCGAGCGCACCTTCAGCCGCCGTTTCCGCGAGCAGACCGGCACGACACCGTTGCAGTGGCTGCTGCGGGCGCGTGTGCGACGCGCCCAGTACCTGCTGGAGAACAGCGACCACTGCGTCGAACGGATCGCGCGCCAGGCGGGGTTCGGGTCACCCACGGCGTTCCGTGAACGGTTCCGCAAGGTGGTCGGCACCACACCGCACGCCTACCGCACGGCGTTCCACGGAAAGGCGACTGCCTCGGCGGCCCCTTCACAGGCCGCCGAGGCAGCGCCCGGTCCGCGCCCGGGCGCGCGGGGTGTCACACGGCCAGCGACAGGCCGTTCTCCCCTTCCGGGTCCGCGGTCTCGGTCCGCCCCTTGCTGAGCAGCAGAGCGTCCGCCTTGGCGATCGCGTCGTGGATGCTGGACGTCGCGAACATCACGCACAGCGTGTAGCTGACGTCCTCCAGCTCGCGCGCGGCCGCCGGCGTGTGCCTCTCCGCCTGAGCGATCCGCAGCGACGCGTACCGCGTCAGCATTTTTCTGACGACCTTCGGGTCCGGTACGAGCACGTAGCGCCCCTCTCTCGATTTTCGCTGCGTATGCCCGAACCAGGCAGAAACATTCACACCTTTCTCTCACGTGGGCGGAAACGGCGAGAATGTGTCGTCGCCGACCGGCCGTCAGGCGACCTGTCCGCTGTGCAGCGCCGCGTACGCCCCGCCCCGGCGCAGCAGCTCCTCGTGCGTGCCGATCTCCTGGATCCGCCCGTCGCCCATCACCACGATCCGGTCCGCGCCCCGCACGGTGGACAGCCGGTGCGCCACGACGAACGTGGTGCGTCCGCGCAGCAGCCGGGCGAGCGCCTGCTGGACGAGCGCCTCCGACCGGGTGTCGAGCGCCGAGGTCGCCTCGTCCAGGACCAGCACCCTGGGGTCCCTGATCAGGGCACGGGCGATGGCGAGGCGCTGCCGCTGCCCGCCGGACAGCCGGGCGCCGCGCTCCCCGACGAGGGTGTCGAGGCCCTGCGGCAGCCCGTCGACGAACTCGAGCGCGTTGGCGTCCCGCAGCGCCGCGCGCACCGTCTCCTCGTCGGCGTCGTCCATGCCGTAGGCGACGTTCTCGCGCACGGTGCCGTCGAAGAGGATCGACTCCTGCGGCACGACCGACAGGAACCGCCGGTAGGTGCGCAGGTCGAGGGTGTCCATGTCGGTGCCGTCGAGCAGGATCCGGCCCGAGGTGGGGCGGATGAAGCCGATGACCAGGTTGAGCACCGTGGACTTGCCGGCCCCGGAAGCCCCCACGAGCGCGATGGTCTCCCCCGGTGTCACCTCGAGGGTGAAGTCGCTGATGGCCCGGCGTCCGTCGGTCTCGTAGGCGTAGTCGACGCTCTGGAAGGTGACGGCGCCGCGCAGCGCGCTGAGTTCGGCCTTGCCCTCGTTGTCCTCCAGTTCGGGCGCCTGGAGCACCTCGCCGACCGAGCGGACGGACTCCAGCCCCTTGGTGATGACCGGAGCCAGCCCTGCCAATGTTGTCGTGGAGTTGGTGAGGGTGGTCAGGAAGGCGCTGAGCATCACGACGTCGCCGGGGGTTACGCCCCAGACGCCGTAGTACGAGACGAGGGCGGCGCCCGCCAGGACCAGTACGCCGATCACGTTGAGCACGACCCACGCCAGCGAGCCGAACCGGCCGTTGACCAGGTCCAGGCGCAGCCCGGAGGTCAGCAGCCGGTTCAGGGTGCCGTTCATGCGGCGCAGCGCCTTGCCCTCCAGGCCGTGGGCGCGGGTGACCGGAATGAGCCGCGTCATCTCCGTCACGCGGGACGACAGGGTCTCCACCTCGTGGCGGAAGTGCTCGTTGTGGGTGCGCAGCCGGGACCGCAGCCGCGCCACGAGGAGGGCGGCGGCGGGTACGACGACGAGGAAGACGGGCAGGAACTCGGGGGTGCGCACGGCGATGATGACGAGGCCGCCGGTGAGCACGGTGAGCGCGCCGAGCCCGTTCTCGGCGGTCTGCTGCACCATCTGTTCCACGGTCTCCACGTCCCGGACGACCTTGGCCTGGAGCACACCGGCGCTCACGCGCGAGTGGTAGCCGATGGACAGCTGCTGCATCCGCGTGCACAGCGCGGAGCGCAGGGCCGTGCCCATACGGCGGACGCTGCCGTACAGGAGCCGGACGTACAGGACGTGCAGCGGATAGTTGATCGCCAGGATGAACAGGATGACCCCGGTGCTGGTCCAGAGTCTGACGACCGGCTGGTGCTGGACGACGGTGTCGATGATGGACGCGGTGATCAGCGGCAGCAGCCAGATGGGGCTGTGCTTCACCGTGAAGACGGCGACGGCCGCGGCCAGGCGGCCACGGTCGGCGCGGAACAGGTACGCGAGCGTGCGGGCCGGGTGCTCGCCCCGGTAGCGGTGGTCGAGCGGTCTTTCCAACGGCGACGCCATCGGCGGTGTCCTCCCCTGGTGCCGAACGGATGGCAAGCGCTTTCTACTTCCCTTGCGGGCGTGGAGTACACCAGACGGTCACGGGCGTCCTCGGGGGCGTCCGCGACCTGAGACGACGGCCGGCGGTCCGGACGACCGGGCGGGACGGGCACGGTGGCTGACGACCGGACCGGAGCCCCCGGGGCGGCCGATGCCCGGCGCCGGGTCCCGGGGGCTCGGGCGGGTCGGATTACCGGGCCGACTGCCAGGAGCTTGACGACGGGCCGGGGCCTGACGACCGGCCAGGGGGCTGACGACCGGCCGGGGGCCGACCGCCCGCGCCGCGGCCGGGGGGAGGCCGCAGCGCGGGCGGGTTCAGGGGCAGCGGTTCCGGATCTCCGGTACAGCGGAATCCAGGGGCATCGAATCCAGGGCGACGGACTCAGGTTCCGGTGCAACGGATTCCAGGGCGGCGGATGCCCGGCTTCGGACTCAGGCGGCGTCCAACTCCGCCAGTTCCCCGTCCGTCAGGACGAGGTCGGTGGCGGCGAGCGAGTCCCGTATGGTCTCCGGCCGGCTCGCGCCCGGGATCGGGATGACGACCGGCGACTTGGCGAGCATCCACGCCAGGCACACCCGCTGCGGGCTCACCCCGCGCGTCTCGGCGATACGGGCGAACGGGGCGTGCGCCGAGCCGAGTTCACCGGCCCGGGAGATGCCGCCGAGCGGGCTCCAGGGCAGGAAGGCGATGCCGAGTTCGTCGCACAGGCGCAGTTCCGGCTCGCTGGAGCGAAACGCCGGGGAGAACTGGTTCTGGACGGAGACGAGCCGGCCGCCGAGGATGTCGTTGGCCTGCCGGATCTGCTGCGGGTCGGCGTTGGAGATCCCGGCCATGCGGATCTTCCCCTCGTCCAGCAGGTCGCGGATCGCGCCGACGGACTCCTCGTACGGCACCCGGGGATCGGGGCGGTGGAACTGGTACAGCCCGATGGCCTCCACGCCGAGCCGGCGCAGGGACGCCTCGCAGGCCTCCTTGAGGTGCCGGGGGCTGCCGTCCAGCGTCCAACTGCCGTCGCCCGGGCGCAGATGGCCGCCCTTGGTGGCGACCAGGACGTCGGCGCCCCGGTCGTGGGAGGCGAGGGCCTTGGCGATCAGGGTCTCGTTGTGGCCGACCTCGTCGGCGTCACGGTGGTAGGCGTCCGCGGTGTCGATCAGGGTCACGCCGGCGTCGAGAGCGGCGTGGAGGGTGGCGAGGGAACGGGCCTCGTCCGGTCGTCCCTCGATGGACATGGGCATCGCGCCCAGACCGATCGCGCTGACGTCGACGTCACCGATGCGGCGGGTGTGCATGTGCTCGTGACCTCTTCCGGCTGTTGTTTCGGCTGTCGCGCGGCACCGCTGGTGGCCGGCGCACGGACCGCGATCACGGCGGCACCGGCGCACTCCAGACTGGCCGCAGAGGGACCGGAGGTCCAATAGAAGAAGGAGAACGCATTCAGCACTGGGGGAGCTGAATCGGGCCGGGCGGGGGCGGTGGTCGTGACGGTCGGCCCGCCGGACACGCGTCTCCTCCCGGGCGGGGCGAACGCCGTGGTCGGGCCCCGTCGGCTGGTTTCGGGAGCTCGCTAGGGTGTCATCAACGTTGTGCTGGAAAAACATCCGAGGGTACAGGGGGACAGCAGTGGGCGCCGCACGCATGAGCAGCACGCCGTTGCCGGGGATCGGCGTCCGGTACGACCTGACCACGCGGGAGCAGCGCCGCCTGTCGGTGGTCGCTCACCGGGACGGTTCCCGGACGCTGAACGCGTACCAGGAGGACGATCCGGACGCCTGCGCCCTGTCGGTACGACTGACCGAAGGCGAGTCGTCGGCCCTCATCGACGCGCTGATGCCGGCCCACCACAGCCCGAGCCTGCTGTCGACGACCGAGTTGGGGCTGGTGGCCGAGCGGATCGAACTGTCCTCGACGTCGCACTGGAACGGGCGGCAGTTGGGCGACACGCGGATGCGCACGGAGACCGGTGTGTCGATCGTGGCGGTGCTGCGCCGCGCGGAGGCCATTCCGTCCCCCGGGCCGGGGTTCCGGTTGGCCGGCGGGGATGTGCTGATCGTGATCGGGACACGTGAGGGTGTGGATGCGGCGGCGGCGATCCTCGGGCGGGAGTGAGGGCGATCCCGTCCGTTCCGCCCGGGCCTCGTGGCCCGACCCGCCCGGCCCGCGGCACTGCCGCCCCCTCAGCGGCTGCCCCAGCGCCTGCCCGCAGGCGCCTGGGCGCCGGGGCTCAGCCGATCACGCGCGCGGCCTCCAAGGGCTCGGTCGTCTGCGGGGCGTCGAGCTGCTTGTTCCGGGAGCGGCGGGGCATGCGGCGGGCGAGGGGCTCGGTCCAGCGGGCGGCGAGGGGGCCGAGGATGACCAGGATGAGGACGTACGCGGTGGCCAGCGGGCCGATGCGCGGTTCGACGCCGACGGCGAGACCGGCGATGACGATCGAGAACTCGCCGCGGGCCACCAGGGTTCCGCCCGCCCGCCAGCGGCCCTTGACCGAGATGCCGGCGCGCCGCGCGGCCCAGTAGCCGGTGGCGATCTTGGTGAGGGTGGTGACGACGGCCAGCGCCAGGGCCGGAGCGAGGACCGGCGGGATGTCGGCCGGGTTGGTGTTGAGGCCGAAGAAGACGAAGAAGACGGCGGCGAACAGGTCCCGCAGCGGGGTCAGCAGGTTGCTGGCGCCCTCGGCGACCTCGCCCGACAGCGCGATGCCCACCAGGAACGCCCCGACGGCCGCTGAGACCTGGAGCTGCTGGGCGACACCGGCGACGAGGAGGGTGACGCCGAGAACGACCAGCAGGAGCATCTCGGCGTTGTCGGAGGAGACCGCGCGGCTGACCAGTCGGCCGTGGCGCAGCGCCACGTACAGGACCGCGCCGACGGTGCCGAGGGAGATCAGCAGGGTGACGGCGCCGCCCGCCAGGCTCACCCCGGCCAGCAGGGCGGTGAGGATCGGCAGGTAGACGGCCATGGCCAGGTCCTCCATGACCAGCACGCCGAGTACGACCGGGGTCTCCCGGTTGCCGAGACGGCGCAGGTCGCCGAGTACCTTCGCGATCACGCCGGAGGAGGAGATCCACGTGACGCCGGCCATGGCGACGGCGGCCACCGGCCCCCAGCCGAGCAGCAGCGCCAGGGCGGCGCCGGGGACCGCGTTGAGGACGAAGTCGACCGCGCCGGACGGGTATTGGGTCTTGAGGGTGGTGACGAGTTCGGACGCGCTGTACTCCAGACCGAGCAGGAGCAGCAGGAGGATGACGCCGATCTCGGCGCCTGTGGCGATGAACTCCTCGCTGGCCTGCAGGGGCAGGATGCCGCCATGCCCGAAGGCGAGTCCGGCCAGGAGGTACAGGGGGATGGGCGAGAAGCCCACCCGCCCGGCGAGCCGTCCCAGCAGCCCCAGGCCGAGAATGATCGCCCCGAGTTCGATGAGCATGGCGGTGGTGTCGTGCACGGGCGTCTGACCTCCGTTGATCGGTTCGGTGGCGGCGTCTGTGCCTCTGCGGGTGCCCGCGGTCCGCTCGGGTACGGGCGGTTCGTGGGGGTCGCCACAGGTGCGTGGGGTTCCCGTCGGGACCGGTCATGAGGGGGCCGAGCCGGATGGCAGGGCTCGCAGCGACCGGTGCTGGCTTCGTGCGGCGTGGCCCGGGCGAGGTCGGCGTACCGTTCCTGTGCCGTCGGCCGCGTGGGTTCGGGTGCGGTGTGCGTCAGCGAAGGGGGCGGCTCAGGCCGCCGTGCCGGTATCGGGGACGCCGTCGCGGGCGGGGTTCTCGACGCGCACGTGGAAGACTCCACTCATGTCACGCCCCCATCACGTCGGCCCGGTGTCTCACGACCAGCACTTGAACGAATGAGCTGAAAAACGCTCAGCGGAGCGTAAGCGCTCGATAAGGATTCTAGCGCAGCTCAAATGTCGATATTCACAAAACGACAAGCGCGGCGAGATCAATCGGGCGTGCGGTCGTCGTCCACCTCGCGGGTCGGCCGCCTACGCCGTCCTCGGTGAACCCGGTGAGGGTCCAACAACTCCACGGCGATCCCGGTGAGAACCAGGCCGGTGGCGATGAGCAGCCCGTCGGCCAGAGCCATCCCCGTGACCAGCACGGTCAGGGCGACCGCCAGTGCAGACCAGGCGCGGTTGCGCCGGTACTCGCGGGGCCGGGCCGGGCGGCCGGTCCGCAGCGCGTGGGCGAACCGGGGATCGTCCCGCTCGAGCCGTGCCTCGAGAGCGACCAGGCGCTCGTCGTCCGACTGGGGCATGGTTCCTCCTTCGCGGCGGGACCCGTCTCCCGCTGAACGGGTGCCGTGACGGGGCGGTCGCAGCGGGCGCGACGGTGGCGGCGAACTGCACGTGTGCGGTGGTGGCGGACTGGGCGGGTGGGTGGGGCGGAGAGGCAGGCGGGTGCGGGGGCGGCGTTGAGCCGAGCGGGAGCGGGGTGGCGGGGAAGCAGGCAGGTGCGGAGGCGACGGAGAGCAAAACGGAGGCGGGCGGGGGACAACCGAGCGGAGGCGGTGCGGGCGGGCATCTGAATGGTGCGCTGGCGGCGGCCGGTCGACGCCTGCCGCGGAGGGCATGGTCCGACGGGAGCCGGCGCGACCCCGGTCGATGGCGGTCACCGAGCAGTCCGGAAGACGTCACCTGCCGCATCGTCGTGCGCGCCAGGTGACCATCAGGGTCCCCGCTCCGCCACGGCTTCCGCCATCCGGCCCATCCCGATGATTCCTGTCCCGTGGCCCCTACAAACACCGCGGGCCGGGCCGCCGTAGACAACATCGGACAGGTGTTGTCACCGAGGGCGGACGGTCCCCCAGCGCGCGCCCTGAACGTGGTGACCCGGTTTGGCCCCGGGCCCGGTCCTGCGGGCGGCGCAGGCGTGCGTCTCACGGTCCCCCACCGGAACCGCTTACCTGCCTCAACCGTCCGCGTCCACCCACCCGTTTCCTGCTCACCGACGACCAATGGGCAGGCGGAGAGCCGGCTTGGGGAAGGAACCGCGTCACGCGAGGGGGAGGGCGGCGTCAGCTGGGCAGCGTCTGGGTGACACGCCAGAGGCGGCGTGGCAGATCGCCCTCCTCGAAGGAGTGCACCTCGTTCAGGATCCAGCCGTCGGCCAGGGCGTCGACGAGATCGCGGGTGAAGAAGTGCACCGCGAAACCGCCGTGCTCGTAGATGTCGTCGCCGTGCGGGACGCCGGCGCGGTAGTGGGCGTCGCCGGTGTGCCGGACGGTGTAGACGAAGGTGCCGCCGGGGCGCAGAACGCGGCGCACCTCGCGGACCGCCGTGTGGATCTCCTCGGTGGACAGGGCCATGCACAACAGCATGTGGGCGAACACGGCGTCCACCGAGGCGTCGGGCAACGGCAGGGGTTCCCGGACGTCGTGCTCGACGGTGGTGATCCGGTCGGCGACGCCCTGCGCGCGGGCGGCGGCGCTGAGTTGGGTGAGGGCTTTGACGCTGAAGTCGGTGGCCCGGACGGTGAAACCCTCGTGGGCGAAGTAGAGCGCGTCACGCCCGTGTCCCGCGCCGAGCTCCAGTACGTCCTCGGCCCCGGCCCGGCGGAAGACCTCCGCGGCGTGGACTCCGGCGGCGGAGGGGCGTTCGCCGTACATGCCGGGGTGGGTGGCGTACGTGTCCTGCCAGTGGCGCCGTTGGGCGCGCCCCAGTTCGGGTCGGTCCTCCGCCATGTCCGCCTCCTCGTACGAGATGGTGCCTCGCCACCGTGCCGGCCGCCGGTCCGGCTGGGCCGACCGTACGGGACACTGTCTGCCGGGTGGCCGACGGTCGTGCTCTGCCACCGGACGTGCCGTTGATGCTGCTGGATCTCGACAACACCCTGGTCGACCGCGACGCGGCCTTCCGGGACGGCGTCGCCGCCTTCCTCCGCGAGCACGGCCTGCCCGGATCGGACCTGCCCTGGGTGATGGCAGTCGACGCGGCAGGCTACACGCCCCGCGCGGACATCGCGGGTGGCTGCTTGCTCGGACTGCGGAGCGTCTGGGTGTCCGGGGGCCGGTGCCCTGGCCGGGGCGCCGTCGCACCGGCCCAGCCATGTCGCCGATGACGTCACCTCGGCGATCGTGCACGTGCTCGGCTCGCCCCCGGTGGAGGAGAGCCGCGTCGGCCCGGTCGACGGAGATGCTCCCGCACCGCAGGAGACGGCCGCGCACCGCCGTCGGCTCCCCCACTCGTACGGCGCCTTCGGCGCCCGGAGGACGCGGCGGGCGGGTGATGCGGGGGTTCGCCGCCTTGCCCGGCGGCGGAGGCTGTGCCCCCTCCGTCGGGAGCGGGCGCCCGCCGCGGGGACGTGTCGCGCGGTGCGGGCCCGGACCGCCGAAGGGCCCGCACCGCCGAAGAGTCCGGACCGCCGAATGTCCGGGCCGGAGGGAGGCCCGGACCCGCCCGAGGGTCCGGACCCGCGGCTGGTCGGCCGTCGACCGACCCCCCATCGGCCGGTCGCACCGCCGGTCAGGCAGCCGATCAGACGGCCGTGCAGAGGGCCGTCACACAGCCGACCGCGACCTGAGGCCGTCAGCGAGCCATCAGCGCGAACACTCCCCACCCGAGATGCTCACGCTCGTACCGCGCGTACCTGCCGGGGGCGGTGGTGAGTTCCGCCCGTACCTCCGCGGCCAGTTCGTCGTCCGGGTTCCGGTCGAGCCAGCGGCGGAGGTTGAGCCACTGCGCCGCGCGGTAGCGGTCCCAGCTGTCCTGGTCGGCCAGGACCATCTCCACGACGTCGTAACCGAGTGTGCCGAACTGCTCGATCAGGTCCGGCAGCGGCAGGAAGTCGGCCTTGTCGCGGGCGTGGCACGCCTCGACGGTTTCCTGGTCCTGCGGTTCGCGACGCCAGTAGGGTTCGCCGATCAGCATCAGGCCCCCTGCACGGAGGCTGCGGCCGAGCAACTCGACCGTGCCGGCCGCGCCGCCTCCGATCCAGGTGGCTCCGATGCACGCGGCGAGATCCACCGGTGCGTCCGCGACATGGCCGGAGGCATCGCCGTGCACGAAGTCGACCTGGTCGGCGACGCCGAGTTCGGCGGCGCGGGCCCGCGCCTTCGCGATGCCTACCGTGCTGATGTCGATGCCGGTGCCGGTGATGCCGTGGTCACGCGCCCAGGTGCACAGCATCTCGCCCGATCCGCTGGCGAGGTCGAGTGCGCGTGTGCCGGGCGTCAGGTGCAGCGCCCGGCCGAGGGTGGCGAGTTTCTCAGGGGTGAACGGATTGTGGATGCGGTGGCTGCTTTCGCGCAGCGTGAAGATGCGTGGAAGATCCACAGGAGAGATCCCTTGGTTTCGATGACGTCGTGACGCGCTCGGAGGGCAATCGGCCGTGACCGGCCGCCGTTGCTCGGACCGTCATCAAAAGCACCCCGCTCGGACGTAGGGTCCTGGACCTGGTGGGCATCGAGCCCCGGTGAAGCTAGTCCGGGGCGGACGCGCGTGTCCAAGGGTTTTCGCCGGGCGTCCCCGACAGGCGGGGAGATCGCTCCCAGCGGCGTGCACCACATGATCTGCGCCATCACCGACCGCGCGCTCGTCAAGGCCTTCACCGGCCGGGACGTCATGGAGGTGGCCGACGTGAACACCCAGCTCCGCCTAGTCCACGACCGGATCATGCCGGCGTTCGCCTGAGGCACCGGACGCCGCACGGCGGACGGCAGGCGGCTGGCAGCGGACGGCGGAGGGCAGGCAGCAGGCGGAAAGGCTCATGTCACAGGCGCACATCCCCGGCCACGGCAGTCGCCGCCGCACCTGCGACCGCCTCGGCCTCCCCCGGCCGAGCCCCGTCACCTCGGGATGTGATACTCACCGCATGCCTACGCTCTTCTCGCGGATCCTCGAAGGGGAACTGCCCGGACGGTTCGTCTGGCAGGAACCCGAGGTGGCCGCGTTCCTCAGCATCGCCCCGCTGACGCCCGGTCACACGCTGGTCGTGCCCCGCCGGGAGCTGGACCAGTGGACCGACGCGGACGGTGAACTGCTGGCCCGCTGCATGACCGTGGCGCAGGCGATCGGCCGGGGTGTGAAGCGCGCCTGGGACGCGCCCCGCGCCGGACTGGTCATCGCGGGCTTCGAGGTTCCGCACCTGCACATCCACGTCGCTCCCGCCTGGGGCATGGGCGACCTCGACTTCTCCGGGACCGAGGTGGAGAAGGACGAGGCCGCGCTCGACGAGGCGGCGGTACGGCTGCGCGGCGCCCTGCGCGAACTCGGCTTCGGCGCGCACGTCCCCGCGCAGACCTGAGCGGCGTACGCGCCACGGGTGGAGTGCTCAACCGCCGGGTCCGTGTGACAGGCTCGGCGCCTACGGTCGGCGAGGCCACACCAGCGGCCCACCCGCCGGCACCAGATCGCGGCACCATCGAGAGGCGGCGGAATGCGCATCGGACTGCTCGGCACCGGCCCCTGGGCGCGGGCGGCGCACGCCCCCGCCCTGAGCCTGCACGAGGAACTGGACTTCGCCGGTGTGTGGGGCCGCCGCCCCGACGCCGCCAGGGACCTGGCCGCCCGGCACGGCGTGCGTGCCTACGACGACGTCGACGCCCTGCTCTCCGACGTGGACGCGGTCGCGGTCGCCCTGCCGCCGGACGTCCAGGCCGGCCTCGCGGCGCGGGCGGCTCGCGCGGGGTGTCATCTGCTGCTCGACAAGCCGCTCGCTCCTACGGTGGAGCAGGGACGGTCCGTGGTCGAGGCGGTGCGGGAGTCCGCAGTGGCCTCCGTGGTCTTCTTCACGGCCCGCTTCCAGCCCGAGCCGGAGGCGTGGATCGCCGAACAGGCCGCCGTGCGCGGCTGGTTCACCGCGCGGGCGCAGTGGCTCGGCGCGGTGTTCACCGGCGACAGCCCGTTCGCGGCCTCGCCGTGGCGGCGGGAGAAGGGCGCCCTGTGGGACGTGGGCCCCCACGCCCTGTCCGTGCTGCTGCCCGTGCTCGGCGACGCGCGGCGGGTGACGGCGGCGGCGCACGGCCCCGGTGACACCGTCCATCTCGTCCTCGACCACGTCGGCGGCGCGTCGAGCACGCTCACCCTGAGTCTCACGGCCCCGCCCGCGGCTGCCGGTGCCGCGGTGGAACTCCGGGGCGAGGCCGGGGTCGCCGTCCTCCCGGACAGCTCCGAGGGGGCGGTACCCGCGCTGGTCCGGGCGGCCGGCGCCCTGCTCACCGCCGCCCGCACGGGCCGCCCGCACCCGTGCGACGCCGCGTTCGCCCTCCGGGTCACGGAGATACTCGCCACGGCGGAGGCGGCCCTGAACGGCCGCGCCCTCTAGCAATCCATCCGTCCACCGGCCCGGGAGCGTTCGCGGACGAGCAGGTCGCAGGACGGCAGGGAAGCCGGCCCTGCCTGAGCCTCGCTCGCCCGCCCCGGGCCGGGCCAATCGCTTTACGGC
Organism: Streptomyces bullii; assembly: GCF_042657145.1. Classification (NCBI taxonomy): domain Bacteria; kingdom Bacillati; phylum Actinomycetota; class Actinomycetes; order Kitasatosporales; family Streptomycetaceae; genus Streptomyces; species Streptomyces bullii. The sequence goes on along the minus strand of NZ_JBHSNY010000013.1, from coordinate 202,255 downwards.
AGGTGGAAGTTGAGGCGTTCCCCGATCATCGGGAAACCTGCCTTGGCGAAGTTGGCGGCCATCGGGAAGTTGCCCTGGTCCGTCGCCCCGGCGATGAACTCCGCGCCCCGCTCGGCCAAAAAGTGCGTGCACTGCGCCAACAGGTCGTAGGCATAGCCGCGTCCGCGGTGCCCGGGCAGGACGCCGATGAAGCCGATGCACGGCCCCGACGGATTGTGCGCCGGGATGTGGATGCCCACCGGCTCTCCGGTCGGTGTGTACGCCACCTGCCACCACTCGCGCGGCGAGGGACACCAGTGGAAGAAGTCGAGTTCCTCCTGGGCGGCCCGGTCGAGGCCGCCCTGCTCGACGGCCCTCAGCGCGTGGGCGTCGAGGGTGACGGAGTGGATGCGGCGCAGCGCGTCGAAGAACACCGCGTCGTCCGGCTCGGCACGGAACACCAGCCGGGCGGGGCGCTCGGGCAGTTGGCACGCGGGGGTCCACCGGTACAGGAAGCGTTCCACCAGCAGGTCGTAGCCGGCCGCCCGCGCGGCGGTGAAACGCGCCTCGGCGGCGGTGCTCAGGGCGGGCTCGGCGCGCCAGCCCGGGGGCAGGTTCACCTCCAGTCCGACCTGCCAGGGAGCGGTCCGCAGGAGCTCGGCTCCGGCCTCCTCCTCCCCCTCGGCCACGTCGAACCAGTTGAGGACGACGGGCTCGGTGTCCTCGGGGCCGCCCCACCAGGCGCCGCGGGCGACGACCCGGCCGTCTCGCAGGGCCACCCGCTTCCAGGCGGGGCGGTACCGGGTCAGGCGGTGCACCTCACGGGCGCCCAGCGGGTCGGGCAGGGTGTCGAAGTCAGGGGCGTCGCTCGCGTCGAGCGCGCGGATGACCAGGTCGGTCACGGGTTCCTCCGGGAAGCATGCCTGCGTGGAGCGCTCCCGGTCAGGTCGTACCCTGCACGCCGGGGCAACGGGGAAGGGAGCGCGAGAACGATGTGGACTGCACGGCTCTGCCCTCCTTCCCTGGGTCCAAGGGCGTGGCGACACACGCTACGTCAGGGCGCGCTGGCCCGTCCAGCGATTGTCGCGCCACCCGCCAGGCCGGCGTGGAGAGCACTCGGCCGGGCGGCGCGACTTAAGTGATCCTTAAACAGCGGTTAAGCGAGTCTCGTGACCAACGGCCTCGCCAAGTCGCCGCAGGTCACAGCGAGTTGGGGGCATGTGGGACCGGTTGGCGGGGGCGCCGCCCGTGCGTAGCATCGGGCCTCGCGGCGGCGTCGACGTACGGCCTGAGAGCGCTCTCACCCCCCAAGGCGGTCTCTCCCCCCGGCCCCACGTTCGTTCGCCGCCGCGTCCCCACCCGCACCCGCACCACAGGAGACCCCCCACATGACTCCCCGTCACACACGCCGCCCCGGCCGTCGCAGCGTTCTCGTCGCCCTCGGCGGAGCGGTCGTCGCCGCGCCCGCCGTCGCCGCGCTGGGCCCGCACGCTCTCGCGGGCACGACCGGGGGCGACCGGAGCAGCGCGGCGGCCGGCTCCCTCCCGCTGACGATCGTCAACGACAGCGGTTCCTTCGCCAACACCAGCGTGCGCGTCTACATCGTCGGCAACCAGGACGGCCGGCAGGTCCGGGTCACCCCCGACGGCACCCTGGCGCCGGTGGCCCTGTCGGACAACGGCTCCGACGGCTTCACCGACTACGCGATCGCCCTGGCCGGCAGCGGCGAGACCCGGCTGTCCCTGCCGTACATGTCCGGCAGGATCTACGTGTCGCTCGGCGCCAAGCTGAAGTTCAAGGTGGTCTCCGACGGCAACGGCAACCCCGCGCTGCAGTACCCGGCCGGCTGGGTGACCTCGGACCCCAACTACGGCGTGCTGCACGACTGCGCCGAGTTCACGTATAACTCCTCCGGGATGTTCTGCAACACGACCATGGTCGACATGTTCAGCGTGCCGCTGAGCATCCGGCTGACCGGCGCGAAGGAGCAGACGACGGGCACGCTGAGGGACGGCGGGCGTGCCGCTGCGTTCGCCGCCGTCCGGCAGGTCGAGGAGTTCGCGCGGCTCGTCGTGGACGACACCCGGATCATCGCCCCCGGCCACGGCCTGGACGCCGGCCTGTTCCCGAAGGACTACCTCGCCCCCTACATCGACGAGGTGTGGAGCACGTACACCGGCCGGGACCTCACCGTCACCACCAACGCCGGTACGTTCACCGGCCGGGTGCGCGGTGAGCGGCTCACCTTCGACGGGCCCGCGCAGGTCTCCTTCGGCAAGCCGTCCACCCGGGACGTGCTGTTCTGCGACGGCGCCCTCGCCGCACCCAACGACGGGACGACCGGGCCGGTGGCCGCCGTGCTCGGCGCCGGTTTCAACCGTTCGACGCTGCTGAGCCACCCGGCCCAGCCGACGACCGACGCCTCGACGTTCTACCGGACCGCCCTCACCAACCACTACGCCAGGGCCCTGCACGCCGCGTCCCGGGACGGCAAGGCGTACGGCTTCGCCTTCGACGACGTCGCCGACTTCGCCTCGTACATCCAGGACACCGCCCAGACGGGGCTGCGGCTGACGCTCACGCCCTTCGCGTGACGGCCCGGCGTGCGGCCCCCGGACGGGTGTAGCAGCGTGGTGGTGTGAGCGGAGCAGGCACCCGGGCGCCCCGCCGGGACCAGGACCGGCGGGGCTGGCTGTGGGGCCCGCCGCCGGGTTGGTTCCGGGTGCTGCCGGCCGCGCTGCTGGCGGCGGTGTGCGCGGCGGAACTGATCAGCCCCGAGCCGCTGGACATCGGCTTCCTGCTGGGCGCCATCCCGCCACTGGCGGTGCTGTCCTGCGGGCCGGCCATGACCGCGGTCCTCGGTGCCCTGGCGGTGCTGGTGCTGATCAGCCCGGCCTTCCGGCTGAACGACCCGGGCAACACCGATGTGCTGACCGTCGGCTTCGTGGCGGTGCTGAGCGTGCTGCTGTCCTTCGTCCGCAGCCACCGTGACGCCCAGCTGGTGACCGAGCGCGCCGTCGCCCAGGCCGCGCAGCGCGCCGTCGTGCCGCCGCTGCCGGAGCGGGTCGGGCCGGTGCGCTGCGCGGGCCTGTACCGGGCCGCGCAGCGCGGCACGCTGGTGGGCGGGGACTTCTTCGACGTACGCGCGGGCCCGCACGGGGTCCAGGCCGTCATGGGCGACGTACAGGGGCACGGGCTGTCGGCGGTCGCGACGGTCGCGTCGCTCTTGGGCGCCTTCCGGGAGGCGGTGCTGGACGATCCCGACCCGGAGACGGTGGCCGCCCGGCTCGACCGGAGGCTCCTGACGGACTCCGCGGGCGAGCAGCACGGCGAGCTGTTCGCCACCGCCGTGCTGCTCGCGTTCGCTCGGGACGCCCGGTCGGTACGGGTCGTGGCGTGCGGGCAGCCGGGTCCGCTGCTCCTGCGGGACGGTGCGGCCGTCGAGCTGGAGGTCGAGCCGGGCACGCCGCTGGGCCTGGGTCTGGCCGACGCCGCCCCGCCCGGCGGCTGCGCGGTGCGGCTGCGCCCCGGAGACCGGCTCTTCCTCGCCTCCGACGGCGTCACCGAGGCCAGGGACGCCGCCGGGGCCTTCTATCCGCTCGGCGAGCGGCTGGCGGGCCTCGCCGACGAGGATCCCGCGGGGCTGGCCGAACGGGTGTGGGCGGATCTCGTCCGTCACTGCCCCGACGTACGGGACGACGTCACCATGCTCGTGCTCGCTCCCGAGCCGGGCCCCGACGGCGCCGCGCCCCCGTGACCAGTCGCGCACGCGGCCCCGCACCCGGCCCCGCACCGGGTCCGGCCCACGAGACGATCAGGTTTCCCCGAGCCCTGGAAAGGTACTTCCCCGCACCGTAAGGAGCGGCCCCGGCAGCGGCGCGGCAGAGCCCTCCGGATGCACGGCGCGCCCGCGCGTTGAATGGTGATATCGGACCCGATGACAGCACCGGGGCCGCCACAGACATCCGGACCCGAGGAGCAGAGAAGATGTCGACGTCCCAACCCGACGCGTCCGCGTCCCGGCAGCCCGAGGACCGCACCACCCCGGACCGCCTGCTCCACGCCCGCACCGGCACCGACGTGTCCCCGGAGGATCTGGTGCTTGCCTCCGGCAAGGACCTGACCCCGCGCAATCTCGAATGGGCCAGGCGCAAGCTCGCCGCGGAGGGGCCCGCCGCCCTCGACAAGCTGCTGCCCTGAGGCGCCAAGGGGCCGACTCCCCCGGTCACCGAGATCACCGAGTGGGTCGGTGAGTGTGGGGGAGTCGACCCCGGCGGCACCGGGCAGCCCGGCCGGAATCAGGTCCCGCGTTCGCCCTCCGGCAGGGCCGTGTCGTCCTCGACGACGTGCACGGCGGCCTCCTCGGCGCCCGCCGCTCCCCCGTCGATCCCGACGTCGGCGGCGACGCTCTCCTTCGTGGTGTCGGTACGAACGCCCTCGTCCGGGGCCACCAGGCGGCCGGCGCGCTCCCTGCCCGCCTCGGGGTCGACCGGCTCGCCCTCGCCCTCCGGGGTGTCGCCGATGCCGTCGCCGATCGGCTCGGACACCTCGGGCACTTCCTGGGACAGCCGTTCGTCGAGGCTCTCGCCGTCGTGCTGCTCGGCGGCCGTGGTGCCGTGCTTGGTCACGCCGAGCGGCTTCTCCGGCGGGGAGTAGCCCTCGTCGAGGGTGTCGTCGTAGGTGCGTTCGTCGACGGCGTCCTGCAGGTCGAGGGGCGCGGCGTCCTCCTGCTCCTCGTTGCTTCCGGTGGGCTGGTACGCGTCGTCCGCCATCGCCTCGGGGCCCAGCGGTTCCGTGCCCATGACTGCCTCCTGTCGGGCTGCGTCGACTCGTCTCGTCTCACGTGCCCCTTCCGCGTTTCCCGTTACGCGGCCTCTAACCTCGGGCCCTGCGTTCCGGCTGGTGGCGGGGGTGCCGGCGCTACTCGGCGGGCTGCGACAGGTCTGCCGTCCACCGCTCCTCGACGCGGGCGAGCTTCCACACCAGCAGGGCCACGATCCAGGTGGCGAGGAACAGGGCGACGACGGCGTAGCCGAGGGTGTTGAGGTCGATCCCCGAGATCCAGTCCCAGAATGCCCCGTGCAGGCCCAGCTGCCCGGCGAGCAGGCCGAGGAGCTCGACGGTGCCGATGAGCAGGGCCACGGCGACGGACAGGCCGGTGATCGTGAGGTTGTAGTAGACCTTGCGGACCGGCCGGGAGAAGGCCCAGCCGTAGGCGAAGTTCATGAACGAGCCGTCGACCGTGTCCAGGAGGCACATCCCGGCGGCGAAGAGGACGGGCAGGCACAGGATCGCGTACCAGGGCAGACCGGAGGCGGCGCCCGAGCCGGCCAGGACGAGCAGGGCGATCTCGGTGGCGGTGTCGAAGCCGAGGCCGAACAGCAGCCCGAGCGGGTACATCTGCCAGGGTCTGGAGACCGACCGGGTGACACGGCCCAACAGGCGGTTCATGAATCCGCGGTTGTTCAGCTGCTCCTCCAGCGCGGCCTCGTCGAAGACGCCGGAGCGCATCCGGCGGAACACCCGCCAGACACCCACCAGGACGACGAGGTTCACGGCCGCGATGGCGTAGAGGAAGGTGCCGGAGACGGTCGTGCCGATCAGGCCGGTGATGTCGTGCAGGGAGGAGCCGCCGTCGCGGACCGGCCCGGCCACGGCCTTGACCCCGAGCGCGAGCAGCAGCGCCAGCGCGAACACGACGCTGGAGTGGCCCAGCGAGAACCAGAACCCGACCGACAGCGGGCGTCGCCCCTCCCCCATCAGCTTGCGGGTGGTGTTGTCGATCGCGGCGATGTGGTCGGCGTCGAAGGCGTGCCGCATGCCGAGCGTGTACGCGGTCACGCCGATGCCGACGCCGAAGGACTGGGCGCCGACGCGGTGGTGCTCCGGGACGACGACGGCGACGAGCGTGACCCAGCCGACGACGTGCAGGGCCACGATGAAGCCCGCCATCCCCCCTGCCCTGATCCACTCCTGCCGCGTCATCGAGGTGCCGACGCGGTGCCGGGCCGTGCGCTGGGCGGGGAGGGTCGCAGTGGAGTCAGGGGCGGCCGTCATCGGGGGAGGGACCTTCCGGCGGGAGTTCGACTGGACGGCTGCGGGAAACAGCCTCGTGCCATCCTGCGGTATGTGCAAATCATGTGCAGTAAAGGCCGCGGCAGGTCTTGCCCATGGATCGGGAAACCAATGGCGGGGCTTCTCACCTGGGGCGCTCAAGCCGTCCGGCCCGCTCCCACGGCGGCATCGGGCCGTCCCGTCGGCTCACACGGCCGCGTTCGGCCCGTCCGGCCGCCGCGCTGCTCGACCATCTCGCGGCTCAGCTGTTCCGTCTCCGCCTCGGCGAGCCGCTCGAAGCCGTCCTCGGTGATGACCGCAACGATCGGGAAGACACGGCGGGTGATGTCCGGGCCGCCGGCCGCGGAGTCGTCGTCGGCCGCGTCGTACTGGAGGGCGGCCAGGGCCGCCTCGCGCCGGGACATGCCCGGCCGGAACGGCTTCTTCAGCGCGCCCCGGGCGTACGGGGAGCCGGAGCCCTCCGCGTGCAAGCCGGACTTCTCGTAGGTGCCGCCCGCCACGTCGAAGCCGAAGACGCTGCCCTGTTCGCCGTCGGGGCCGTCACGTCGTAGCCGGCCAGCAGCGGGACGACGGCGAGGTGCTGCATGGCCTGGGCCGAGGTGCTGCCAAATCCCGCCGGCCAGCCGGTTCGCCTTCGCGGCGAGGGTCATCGGGATGCCCTCGGCCTTCTCGAAGTGCGTCAGTTCGCCCTGGTACAGCTTCACCAGGTCCAGGGCGAGCCCGACGGAGCCGGCGAAGACCACCGCGGCGTGGTCGTCGGCGGGGTGCACCTCCTCCAGGTCGCGCCGCGCGATCAGGTTGCCCCTGGTGGTCCCGCGGTCTCCGGCGATCAGCACGCCGTCGCGGTAGGTAAGCGCGAGGACGGTCGTGCCGTGCGGGACGCCCCTCGGCGCGCACGCCGTCGGGGAGGACACGGCGTGTGCCGAGCGGCTCGGGCCGGTGGGCCGCCAGGAACTCGGTGAAGGACGACGTGCCCGGAGTGAAGAACTCCTCCCCGAGCCGGCCGTCCTGGTCGCTGACCGCCAGCCGCTCCCCCCTCGTTCGTCGACCGACACCCGACTCCTACCTGAGCCGGACGGACCGGAAACACCGGCCCGGGGTCGCACCGCGCGGCGGCGGACGCCCCGCCCGGGCGCCGAATTCCAAGTCAGGACGGCCCGTCGCGCAGGGCCGCCGGTGCGATGCGGAGCTCCAGGTCGCCGATCCGGTGCGGGGTCCACGGCCGGGCGTAGCGGGGCGGCGTGCCGCCGGTCGTGGTGAGGTGGGCGACGGGGATCCGGCGCGCGGTGCCCTGGATCTCGGCCGGGGTGGTGTTCTCGTTGTGGCCGGCGGTCGCGCCGGAGGCGCAGCCTGCGTAGTAGCCGATGGGGATGGCCTCGTGACCGGTGATCAGGCACGGTGGCCGTACGCCGAGGCGGTGCAGCTCGGCGGCGGTGCGCGCCCAGTCGCGGCGGCTGTCGGTGTTGCGGTCCACAGCGCGGTCGAGCACGACCAGTTGCACCGCCAGGTGCCCGGCCAGCCCCACTGCGACCACCGTCGCGACGACCGGCCGCCAGCGGCCCCCCGGTGTCCTGACCAGGTGCCACAGCGCGTCGGCGACCGGGATCGCCAACAGGGCGTAGGCGGGCATCAGGAAGCGGGGCGCCGCGTAACCGATCATGAACAGGTACGGCACGGCCGCCGTCGCGGCGCAGGCCAGCGGCAGAAGCGTGCGCGCGGTGCGCCCGGCCCGGACCGCGACGGCCAGCCCGAGCGCGGCCAGCAGCGGCAGGGCGAACCACCAGAGGGTGACCAGGGGATGGGGCATCGACCCGGTGCACGGGCGGCACAGGGCCCGGCCGCCCAGGCTGCGCAGCTGGTCGTCGACGGCGAACTGCCAGCCGAGGCCGCCCTGGATCTCGGAGGCGTCGTGCAGCCGCTGTGTGAGGCCGCCGTGACCGACGTACGCCTCGATCACCCACTCGACGGCGCCCGCCGCGAGGCCCACCACGAGCGCGAGCAGAAGCCGCCCGTGGCGCCGCAGCAGTGCGAGGGCGAGCAGCGGCACCGTCACCCAGACCGCGTCGGTGGGCCGCATCCAGGCCATGAGCATGGCTCCGGCGCCGGCGCCCCACAGCGCCGCCCGCGCGGTGGGGTCGGACAGGTACCGCAGGAAGCAGCCGACGCAGATCAGGGCGCCGACGGCCACCCAGTAGTTGGGCATGGCCTGCGGACCGTAGAAGAGGGTCATCCACAGGGAGGCGAAAAGGGCGCCGGCGACCGCGAGGACCCGGGTCGGGAACAGGCCCCGCCAGGCGCGCAGCGCCAGGTAGAGGGCGAGGCCGGACAGCACGGCGAGGTAGACGCGCAGCAGCGGCGTGGACGTCGACCAGGACGCGACGGGCGCCACGAGCAGCGAGACGCCCCGGGCGCGCGGTGCGCTGAAGAAGGCCGCCGGCGCCTGCTCGCCGACCTGGCTGACGTACACCACCTCGTCCCAGCCCAGGCCCAGCACCGGGCGGACCAGCAGCAGCTGCGCCAGCGTGAAGAGCCCGGCCACCGCCGCCAGCGGACCGGTGCCGCCGGTGCGGCCGGACATGCCGGGCACGGCCGGGTGGTCGCGGCGTCGCATACTCACCAGGATGGCGTTGGCACCGTTGGTCATCCCTCTGCCCCTCACCTCTGCACGTCGCAGGGTTTCCCCGGCCCCACCGGCCACTGGAACCGAAGGCTCAAGTCAGGGAAAACACGGACAAACTAACCCTGGTGAGACGGGTGTGCAGGGCGATATACGGCCAACCGGGCACCCCCGTGGAATCAGCGGGCGTTGGGCCTGCGGTGCGGCGGCTGGTCGGGGACCGGGCGGGGCTCGGCCGGTGGTACGGGGCGGGTGGCGGGGGCGTCCTCGCGCACAGTGAGCTCGCTGCCGTGGTGGCGGATCGTCAGCGGCGGGCCGGAGCGCAGCGTGTACGTGGCCCCGTCCGCGGCGATCTCCACGCGCAGGCACCGGCCGAGGAACTGCACGGTGAAGGCGAGCCGGCCGAACCTCTGTGGCAGGCGCGGGGCGAAGCGCAGGTTGCCGTCCTGGCAGCGCATGCCGCCGAACCCGGCGACCAGGGCCAGCCACGTCCCGGCCAGGGACGCGATGTGCAGCCCGTCGCGGGTGTTGTGCTGCAGGTTGTGCAGGTCCATCAGCGCGGCCTCGGTCGTGTAGTCGTACGCGAGCTCCAGGTGGCCCGCCTGGGCGGCGATCACAGCCTGGACGCACGCCGACAGGGAGGAGTCCCGGACCGTCAGCGGCTCGTAGTAGGCGAAGTTGCGGGCGATCTGCTCCTCGTCGTGGAACTCCTGGAAGAAGCTGCCGCAGGTGTACATCGCCAGCACCAGGTCCGCCTGTTTGACGACCTGCTTGCGGTAGAGGTCGAAGTACGGGAAGTGCAGCATCAGCGGGTACTGGTCCGCGCCGGTGCCGGCGAAGTCCCAGCGCTGGTAGCGGGTGAAGCCGGCGTGCTGTTCGTGCACACCGAGGTCGTCGTTGTAGGGCACGTTGACGGCCTCGGCGGCGTCCCGCCAGGCGGTGCTCTCCTCGTCGTCGACGCCGAGCCGGGCCGCCTCGTCGGGGTGGCGTTTGCAGGCGTCGGCGGCGGCCAGCAGGTTCGAACGCGCCATGAGGTTGGTGTACGTGTTGTCGTCGGCGATCGCGCTGTACTCGTCCGGCCCGGTGACACCGTCGATGTGGAAGACGCGCCGGTCGTCGTGGTGGCCGAGGGAGCGCCACAGGCGGGCGGTCTCCACCAGCAGTTCCACGCCGACCTCGCGTTCGAAGTCCTCGTCCCCGGTGGCGGCCACGTACCGTACGACGGCGTCCGCGATGTCGGCGTTGACGTGGAACGCGGCCGTGCCGGCCGGCCAGTACGCGGAGCCCTCCGAGCCCTCGATGGTGCGCCAGGGGAACGCGGCTCCGCGCAGGCCCAGCTGGGCCGCCCGCTCCCGGGCCGCGTCCAGGGTGTTCAGGCGCCAGCGCAAGGCCTCGGCGGCGGCGTCCGGGGCGGTGTACGTCAGCAGGGGCAGCACGAACGCCTCGGTGTCCCAGAAGGCGTGCCCGTCGTAGCCGGAGCCGGTCAGGCCCTTGGCGGGGATCGCGCGCTGTTCAGCCCGGGCACCGGCCTGCAGGACGTGGAACAGGGCGAAGCGAACCGCCTGCTGGATCTCCTCGTCGCCGTCGACCACGACGTCGGCGCGTGCCCAGAAGTCGTCGAGGTAGGCCCGCTGGTCCTCCAGCAGGCCCTGCCAGCCGCTGTGCCCGGCCGCCGCCAGGGCCGCCTCGACCTGGTCGCTCATCGCGGGGCGGGAGCGGGCGCCGGACCAGCCGTGCGCGACGAGCTTCTCCACGCGCAGCGTCTGCCCCGGCTCCAGGACGGAGGTGACCGTCAGCCGGGCCACGTCCACGTTGCTCTCGCTGTCCGTCGTGGTCCGCTCGGGTCCGCTGACGACGTGGTCGGCGGCCACCGCGACCCGCAGGCCGCTGCGGCGGGTGCGGTGCACCAGGCGCAGCCGGTTCCCGGAGGCCAGGTCCTCCTCCGGCTCCAGGGGCGACTTCAGCGCCCTGGCCGCGCGCGGGTCGCCGTCCGGCTCGGGCAGGCTCTCGTTGGCGACCAGTTCGGACTGCACGACCACGCGGGTGCGACTGTCGACGGGCTCCACCTCGTAGGCGACGGCGGCGATCGCCCGCTGGGTCAGGGACACCAGCCGCGTGGAGCGCACCCGTACCGTCGAACCGGCCGGGGAGGTCCATTCGCAGGACCGCTCCAGCACGCCCCGGCGCAGGTCCAGGGTCCGCTCGTGCCGTACCAGCCGCCCGTAGCGCAGGTCGAACGGCTCGTCGTCGACCAGCAGCCGCAGCACCTTGCCGTTGGTGACGTTGATGGCCGTCTGGCCGGACTCCGGGTAACCGTAGCCCGCTTCCGCGTACGGCAGCGGGTGCAGTTCGTGGACGCCGTTGAGGTAGGAGCCGGGCAGGCCGTGCGGTTCGCCCTCGTCGAGGTTGCCGCGCCAGCCGACGTGCCCGTTGGACAGCGCGAACACCGATTCGCTCTGCGCCAGGACGTCGAGGTTGAGCTGCGTCTCCCGCACGGTCCACGGCTCGACGGCGTACGCCCGCTGTGTGATCACTCCTTGCCCCCCAGTTCGGCCAGGTCCTTCACCACCACGTCGGCGCCGTGCGCGTACAGCGCGTCGGTCTGTCCGACCCGGTCGACGCCCACGACGTATCCGAAACCGCCTGCGCGGCCCGCGTCCATGCCGGCCAGCGCGTCCTCGAAGACGGCGGCCCGGGACGGCTCGACGCCGAGGTCGCGGGCGGCGGCCAGGAAGGTGTCCGGGCTGGGTTTGCCGGGCAGACGGCGCTCGGCGGCGACCACGCCGTCGATCCGCACGTCGAAGAGGTGCTCGGCGCCGATCGAGCGCAGCACGTCCCGGCAGTTGGCGCTGGAGGAGACGATCGCGGTGCGCAGCCCGCGGGCGCGGGCGGCCTCGATGTAGCGCAGGGTGCCGTCGTAGGCCTCGACGCCCTGGGTGCGGATCTTCTCCAGGAGCAGGTCGTTCTTGCGGTTGCCGAGCCCGTGGACGGTCGGGGCGTCGGGTGGGTCGTCGGGTTTCCCTTCGGGCAGGTGGATGCCGCGGGAGGCGAGGAAGGTGCGCACGCCGTCGGCGCGCGGGCGGCCGTCCACGTACTCGTCGTAGTCCGCGTCGCCGAACGGCCGGAAGTCCTCGCCGTCGCGTTCGCGCAGGAAGGCGTCGAACATCTCCTTCCAGGCGGCCGCGTGCACCACGGCCGTCCTGGTGACGACCCCGTCGAGGTCGAAGAGGCAGGCCTGAACGTCTGCGGGAAGACCGAGCTCCGTCATACTGGACCGGTTCCCCGGGCGGGACCGTCCACTTTGTGGCGCACGCCACACCGACCCGGGCGGACGCGGTCGGTGACGCGGTGACGCCGAGGCTCTCGCTCCCTTGTACGCCTGGTCGTCGGGCTCGGACACATACGGCTCCCTCCTGCCCCCGGTGCCTCCGGGCGCAGAGTGACACACTCTCCTGTGTGCCGCTCACTTTCGACGACCTCCTGACGCGCGCCCGCGGCCTCACCGGGGACGGCCGGCGCGCGATCCTCGGCATCACCGGCAGCCCCGGCGCGGGCAAGTCGACGCTGGCCGGGCACCTGGTGCGGGAACTGAACGCGGGCGGGGAGCCGTGGGTGGCGCACGTGCCCATGGACGGCTTCCACCTCGCCGACGCCGAACTGGACCGGTTGGGCCGCCGGGACCGCAAGGGCGCGCCCGACACCTTCGACGCGGCCGGGTACGCGGCGCTGCTGCGGCGCCTGCGCGAGGAGGCGTACGGGGACATCGTGTACGCGCCCGGTTTCGAGCGGGTGCTGGAGCAGCCGATCGCCGGGGCCGTGCCGGTGCCGCCCACGGCCCGCCTGGTCGTGACGGAGGGCAACTACCTGCTGCTGGACACCGGCGCGTGGGCCCGGGTGCGGTCGCAGCTCGACGAGGTGTGGTTCTGCGAGCTGGAGGAGTCCGAGCGCGTCCGCCGGCTGGTCGCCCGCCACGAGGAGTTCGGCAAGAGCCACGAGCAGGCGGTGGCCTGGGTCCGGCGCTCGGACCAGCGCAACGCCGAACTGGTCGCCACGACCCGGGACCGGGCCGACCTCGTGGTACCGGCGTCGGCGCTGCCACGCGTGGACGCGGACGTCTGAGCCGACCGGGGCCTCGGAGGTGCCGCCCGCCCGTACCGCACGCAGGCGGGGTTCGGGCCGTCCCGCCGCCAAGGCCCAGGCGGCCGACCGCTGAGGGAGCCCGAAGGTCAGGGCGTCAGCGGGGCGAGCCCGCCACGGCCGGCCTGCACCGGAAGCGATCTGCCCGCGGGACTGGCCGGCACGGGAAGCGATTCGCGCCGCGGGACTGGTCGGCACGGCCCGCACGCCACCCACGCGAAGACGTCCGCACCCTCCCCCGCCTCCGGGTACGCGGATGGTCGCGGCCGGGTGACCGGTGGCCAACCGCCTTATCGGGTGGACGCGGTTCGGCGCGGTCGACCATGCTCTCCGGCATGATCAGGGCCGCCACCGTGCACGACGTCACCGAGATCCGCGCGATGATCCGCGAACTCGCCGCCTACGAGCGGGCCGAGGAACAGGCCCGGGCCACCGAGGAACAGCTCCGCGAGGCGCTGTTCGGCGCCCATCCCGCCGCCCACGCGCTGATCGCCGAGGACGACGACACGGGAACCACCGTCGGCTTCGCCCTGTGGTTCCCGCGGTTCGCGACCTGGACCGGCAGATGCGGCATGCACCTGGAGGACCTGTACGTCCGCCCGCACGCCCGGGGCGGCGGACACGGCAAGGCCCTGCTGGCCGCCCTCGCGTCGCTGTGCGAGCGGAACGGCTACGAGCGTTTCGAGTGGTGGGTGCTGGCCTGGAACGAGCCGACGATCGAGTTCTACAGGTCGCTCGGGGTCGAGCTTTTGGAGGAGTGGACGGTGTGCCGGCTCAACGGCGAGCCCCTGAAGACACTCGCCGCCCAGGCACCGCCCGTGCACGACACCGCCGACTGAGCCCTCAGCCGGTCAGCGCCAGCTCCGGCTCCGCGTGGGCGCCGCCCGCCGGCTCGCCGATCACGGCGGTGAACGCCTCCGTACGGACCCGCAGGCCCGTTCCGTCCCGGTCGAAGGCGGGGCTGAACGGGCCGTCCTGGCCGTAGCGCACGGCGAAGACGTGCAGGTCCTGCGGCGCGCCGGGGGCCGGTTCGGCCTCCAGGGCCGTGGAGGCGACCAGGTGGCGCCAGCCCTCGTCCGGGTTGCCATAGCCGCGCGGGTCGGCGGCCAGGGCGAACGCGGCCTGCTCCTGGGTCGTCTCCGAGCGGGCGTCGAAGTGGTCGGCGGTGTCCGTGGCCGGGTGGGTCAGGCGGAGCTCCCCGGCCGCCAGGACCTCGGCGTCGGCGGTCCTGCGGACGCGGTCGCCGTCGTCCGCGGCGTACGGGAACCCGGCGAGCAGGTAGGGGCTGCCGGGGAGGCGTTCGACCGCGACCGTCATCCACAGGCGGGTGCCGTCGGTGACGTACAGGGACTGCACGTGCCGCAGGACGTGGTCGCGGCCGACGACCGGCTTGGTGACCAGCTTCGCGGCCAGTGCGCCGGCGCGGACGTCGCGGACGCGGACCTCGCCCATGGGGCGGCACAGGAGGAAGCCGTCCGTGACGGGGCCGAAGCCGTGCTGCCGGTTGACGGCGGCGGGCAGGTAGTACCGTCCCCCCGCTTCGACCAGGGACGGGGTCATGCGGTCGTCGAACGCCACCGACACCCCGCCCGCCCGCAGTTGGTGCCGGGCCGGGGAGCCCGACGGGGTGCGGTGCCAGGGGGTGGTGTCCTGGATCTGCCAGACCAGCATGAAGGCGAAGTGGCCGTCGATGCCGCCGTCGGACTTGACGGCGTGGCGGCCCCAGCGGGTGTCGCCCCGGTAGCGGCCGAGGTCGGAGCCGACACGCCGGCTGAAGTAGCGCAGGCCGAGGACCGCCTCGAAGCCGGAGTGCTGTTCGCTGTAGCGCGGTCCGCCGTTGTCGAAGCCGCCGCTGGTCAGGCGGGCGTCGATGTAGCGGGCGAGCGCGTCGCCGTCCTCGGCGAAGATCTCCTCACCGCTGACCCGGTGGGCCTGGGCCAGGAAGGACAGCGAGATCGGGCCGTAGTTGTTGTCGTACGCTCCGCCGTGTTCGGGCGGCAGCAGCGCGCCCCGGTCGCGGACCCGGTGGGCGCGGATTTCGTCGGTGTACAGGCCGATCGCCCGGGCACGGACCGGCTCGCCCCGGCCGGGCGGGAGGTGGCGGGCCAGCATCAGTCCGCCGACCACACAGCCGATCGCCTGGTTGCCCGCCTCCTGGGGGTTGAAGAAGGTCGCCTCCGTCAGCCACCTCCAGTACCCGTGCCCCAACTCCAGCAGCGCGGCGCGCTGTTCGTCGTCGACCAGTCCGTCCGCCGTGTCGAGCACGTTCACCAGTTGCAGCAGGGCCCACACCGTGCTCGGCCAGTCGCCGATGGGGTGCGCGCCGGGCTGGAGGACGTAACGGGCATACGGCAGCCCCGAGTCGCGCACCCTCAGGTTCGGGTAGCCGGGGTTGTCCTCGGTGTACACGCGCTCGCGCAGGTGGAAGGCGAGGCCACGGCGGACGGCGTCGGGCAGGCGCGGGTCCTTGGTGCGCTGCCAGGCCAGGGCCAGCAGTGACGTGATCCCGAGGGAGGTGTCGCCGATGTCGTCGCCGGCGGCGGGGTGTTCGAGGTTGCCCTCCGGCGTCATGCGGGCCAGGGCCTGCTCGGTGACGTCGGCGAGGACCGCGTCGTACGCCTCCGGGGAGTCCGGCAGGTCGTGCAACGGGCCGCGCTGGTGGAGGAGATGCACGTGTCGTCAGCCCTTCATACCGGAAGTCGCCATGCCTTCCACCAGTCTCTTCTGGAAGACGAGGAAGCAGATGAGCGTGGGCAGGAGGGCGAGTGTCGACATGGCGAACATCGCGCCGTAGGACGAACCGCTGGTCTGGTCCAGGAACAGGGTCAGGCCGAGGGGGACGGTGAACTTGTCGTTCTGCTGGAGGTAGACGAGCTGGTGGAGGAAGTCGTCGTACGTCCAGATGAAGGTGAAGATCGTGGTGGTGATCAGGGCCGGCCGCATCAGCGGCAGGATGATCCGCCAGTAGATCTTCCAGGGGTTGGCGCCGTCCACCATGGCCGCCTGGTCCAGCTCGCGCGGGATGGACCGGATGAACTGGACCATCAGGAAGATGAAGAAGGCGTCCACCGCGAGGAACTTGGGCACGATCAGCGGCAGGAACGTGTTGATCCAGGTCAGGTTGTAGAAGATCGTGTACTGCGGGATCAGGACGGCCTGGGTCGGCAGCATCAGCGTGCCGAGCATCAGGCCGAACCAGATCTTCTTGCCGCGGAACTCGAAGCGCGCGAAGGCGTACGCGGCCAGCGAGCAGGAGATCACGTTTCCGATCACCGCGCCGATCGTGACGATCAGCGAGTTGGTGATGTAGAGGGAGAAGGAGTTGCCGGAGCCGCTCCAGCCCTCGGAGTAGTTCGCCGGGTTCAGCTTGTCGGGGATGAGCCCGGGGTGGGTGAAGATCTCGGTGTCGGGCTTGAGGGAGCTGCTGAGCATCCACAGCAGCGGGTAGAGCATGACGAGGGCCACGCCGATGAGCAGCGTGTGGATGAAGATGCGGCGGGTGCCGGTGGCCGAGCGGATCTTCTGAAGCGGCGACGCGTTCAGGGCGGACATGGTGTGAAGGACTCCTCGCTCAGTCGTCGTAGTGGACTGTGACGACGTCAGTCGTCGTAATGCACCCAGTAGCGGCTGGCGATGAAGTTGACCGCCGTGAAGAGGGCGATCACCAGGAAGAGCACCCAGGCCAGCGCCGAGGCATACCCCATCTGCAGGTCGGCGAAGCCCTTCTTGTACAGGTAGAGGGAGTACAGCATGGTCGAGTTGAGCGGTCCGCCGGTGCCGTTGCTGATGACGAACGCGGGCGTGAACGTCTTGAACGCGTCGATGATCTGCAGGACCACGTTGAAGAAGACGATCGGGGTGAGCAGCGGCAGGGTGATCCTGAAGAAGCGGGTGACCGGGCTCGCGCCGTCGATCGCCGCCGCCTCGTACACGTCCTTCGGCAGCTGCTTCAGGCCGGCCAGGAAGATGACCATCGGGGTGCCGAACTGCCAGACGGCCAGCAGCACGATGGTGTAGAGAGCGCTGTCGGGGCTGGACACCCAGTCCTGGTTCGTGGTGATGCCGAACCAGCCGAGGAAGTCGTTGAACAGGCCGTCGCCGCCGAAGACCTGCCGCCACACGATGGCGATGGCCACCGCGCCGCCGAGCAGCGAGGGCAGGTAGAAGGCGGCCCGGTACAGGCCGATGCCCTTCAGGTTGCGGTTGAGCAGCATCGCCACGCCGAGCGCGAGCGCCAGCTTCAGGGGGACGGAGACGACGACGTACACGAGCGTGGCGTGCACCGAGTCCCAGAAGATCGGGTCGTCGGTGAACATCTTCTTGTAGTTCTCGGTGCCGATCCACTCCGGTGGCGTCAGCAGGTCGAACTTGGTGAAGGACAGGTACAGCGAGTCGAGCATCGGGTAGATCGTCAGCCCGAACAGCCCGGCGAACCAGGGGGCCAGGAAGAGGTACGGCCACCACCCGCCGCCCCGCCGTCTGGCGAGGCGGCGGCGCATGCGGTCGCGTTCCCGCTCGTCGGACGGGGTCGCGGGTGCCAATGGCCCCTTCACGACCGCGTCGCTCTTCGCGGTGGTCATACTCATCTCCCTGGCCTTCTCCCGGTGTTCGTCGTGCGGCGCCGGTCAGGCGCTGAGGATCTGCTCCGCCTGGTCGAAGAACTTGCCGAGCTGCGCCTTGATCGTCGCCTTGCCGAAGGCGATCGCGAGGTTCGACTGGAACAGCAGGTCCCAGATCTGGGTGGCGGCCGCGGGCGGGGGCGGCGGGGCGGGCAGCGCGTTGGTGGCCTTGGCGACCCGCTTGGAGATGTAGTCGGCGTTCGCCATGTTGCGCTTGTCCGTGTCGGACAGGCCCTCGGCGATGAGGCTGCGCGCCTTCTCCGTCGGCGGGATGCCACGCAGCAGCTGCATGTCCTTGATCGCCGTCGGGTCCTGGGCGAAGAAGGACATGATCTTCACGGAGTCGGCGACCCGCTTGCTGGACTTGGTGGCGCTCAGCAGCACACCGCCGTTGAGGAAGTTGCCCTCGCGGGCGCCGGACCAGTCGCCCTGCGGGGTGGGCAGGAAGTCCAGGGTGGCGTCGGTGATCGAGCCGCCCGCACCGTAGACACCGATGTCGAAGGTGAACAGGGCCTTGCCGATGACCACGGCGTTCTTGGTGAGGTCGTTGTGCGCGGCGGAGGTGACGGCGGCCGCCGGGCAGGCGTTGGTCTTGCGCATCTCGGCCCAGTACTCCCACCAGGCCTGGAGCGTCTCGGGGGTGAAGCCGAGCTTCTTGCCGTCGTCCGTGAACAGGTTCTGGCCGTGCTCGCGGGCGAAGATCTCGAAGGCGTTGAGGGTGCCGCCGCCACCGTCGTCGACGCCGAAGATCTTGCCGCCGCTCTTCTTGTGGACCTGCTGGGAGATCGACTTCAGGTCGGCCCAGGTCCACTCGGCGTCCGGGAACTTCAGGCCCAGCTTCTCCAGACCGCTGCGGTTGATGGTGAGCTGGTTGGTGCCGATGCCGGACGGAACGCCGTAGAGCTTGCCGTCGACGGTGCCGGCGGCGAGCAGGGTCTTGGAGAAACCGGTGAGGTCGAGGCTCTTGCCGACGTACTCGTCGAGCGGGGCGAGGACGCCCTTGCGCGCGTACTGGGCGACCAGGGCGGTGTCCATCTGCAGCAGGTCGGGGGTGCTGCCACCGGCGATCTGCGTGTTGAACTTGTTGAAGTACCCGTCGTACCCGGAGTAGGTCTCCTGGATCTTGATCTTCGGATTCTTCTCCTGGAAGTACGTCAGCGCCTTCTTGTAGCCCGCGTGACGCTCGTCGCTGCCCCACCAGGTCATGGTCAGCTCGTCGGTCTTGGTGCCGGCGCCGGTGCCTCCGCCGCAGGCGCTGAGCGTGCCGCCGAGTGCTCCGGCGGCCGCCAGGCCGCTCGCGGTGCGGAAAAGGGTCCTGCGCGAGATGTGGTGACCCACGGGGTCCTCCCTGGATGTGCGTGTCGGCTCCCCGGCCGTTTCGAGCAGCGCGGGTCACGTCCCTGGGGTGCGCCGTCGGGCGCGAGCTGGTACACGCTTCCCGGGGCGCGGCCTCGCCCGGCCGCGTCGCCTCGGGGGTGGGTGGTCCCCGGCCGTCACTCCGGCCGTCACCGTACGAGCACGCCCTCGTGCGGTCGCCGTGCGCGTCGGCACGGCGGGACGCTCACCCGAGCCGGGTCCCGCCGGCTCAGAAAGCGCTTGTCCGGACATTGGCAGACCGACCGGGAAGCCGTCAATGCTTCATCCCCGTCGCTCCGGTCACGGTTTGGATTCCGTGCGCGACCGCCAGCCGGCTGGCGCCCGCGACCGTGCCGGTGTCGCCGACCGTGCTGCTGACCACCTCGGTGGGCCAGCTCAGCCTGGCCAGCTCGGCCCGTACCCCCGGCAGGAGCTGCGGATCGGACCCGGTGGCCCCGCCCAGCACGATGAGGCCGGGGTCCAGCACGGCGGTGACGGCGGCGGCGAGGCGGCCCACGTCGGCGGCATGACCGGCGACCACGGCTCGGGCCGCGGCATGGCCCTGCTGGGCGAGGGCGAAGAGCCGTTCGGCGGTGCGGGGGCACGGCCCGTCGCCGTCCTGCCAGACCCGGGAGGCCCGGCGCAGCAGGGAACGCGCGCCCATGTGCCGCTCCAGGCCCTCGTGGCGCGGGTCGCGGCCCTCGTCCCAGGGGTAGGGCAGCCGGGCCACCTCGCCGGCGGCGCCGTTGGCGCCGCGCAGCACCCGGCCGCCGATGACGACGGCGAGGCCGATGCCCACGCCGATCCGCAGGTAGCCGAAGGTGTCGCGGCCCCGGGCGGCGCCCTCGTGCAGTTCGGCGAGCGCGGCGCAGTTGACGTTGTTCTCCAGGTGGACGGGGACGCCCTCGGGCAGCGCGACGGCCATCGCGTCGAAGACGGGCCCGGCCTTGGCGGTCGCCGGACGCTCCCCGGCGCCCTCCCGGTCCCGGACGGTGACGTCGCCGACGGCGACGACGACGGCCCGCAGCGGAGCTTTGCCGGGCAGCGCCTTGAGGACGGCGCGGACGGTGTCGGCGGCGTCCGGCCGGGAGCCGGTGCCCTCGGCGAGCAGGGTGCCGTCGAGCGCGCAGCCGCGCACCCGGGTCTGGCTGGGGCCCAGGTCGACGGCGAGCACGGCCCCGGCGGCCGGGCCGAGCCGGTAGACCGCGGCGGACCGGCCGGTGGCGCCGGAGGCGGTGCCGGAGTGGGCGGCGAGCCCGGCGGCCTCCAGCTCGGCCACGGCGGAGGAGACGGTCGGCTTGGACAGACCGGCGCCGGTGGCCAGTTGGGGGCGGGTGGCGGTACCCGCCGCGGCCAGGACGGCGAACACCACTCGGGCACTCTCACTCAGGTGCATGCTCTCCCCAGGTCGTGCTGCGGCGGCGGTGGCCGCAAGGGTGGCGCGGCATCGGGAATTCCGTGCCTCTTGACGCACCCTACTTCGTTAGTTAACTTCCTAACGAACTTCACGGTACTCGCCTGCCGTGGCCGCACGAAGCCCGTCCCGGGGCTTCCCGACCTCTTCAACCGCCGTTCTCCGTCGTACGGTTCGCCCGCCGTCCGCACGGGGACAGCGCACCGACGAAAGAGGATCCGTGCAGGACTCCACGCCTTACGTGGTCGGTATCGACGTGGGCGGCACGAAGACGCGACTGCGTGCCCTCGCGGGCGGCGAGCGCGTCGCCGACCACGTCCGCGCCAGCGGCGGCTGGCGGCCGCACGACCCCGCGGCCGCCGCCGACTGGCTGGCCGCGCTCGTCGACGACACACGGCCGGCGGGCGCCCGCCCGTCGGCCGTCGCGGTGGGCGGGCACGCCTGTGAGACACCCCGCCAGTGCGCCGCGATCCGGGCCGCGCTCCAACGGCGTCTCGGCGCACCCGCGCTGGTCGTGGGCGACGCCGAACTCCTCGTCCCCGCCGCGGGGTTGGACAAGGGCGTCGGCCTGGTCGCCGGAACAGGCTCGGTCGCGGTGGGCAGACTGCCCGACGGTACGCCGGTTCAGGTGGGCGGCTGGGGGGCGGTGCTCGGGGACGAGGGCGGCGCAGCGGGACTCGTCCGCGAAGCCGCGCGGGCCGTGTGGGCCGCGCACGACCGCGGCGAGGAGCCCGACGCGCTGGCGGCCGGGCTCCTCGCCGCGTTCGGCGTGCCCGAGGTGCCCGCTCTCGGCGCGGCGCTGGAGACCGCGAGGGACGTCTCCGCCGAGTGGGGCCGGCACGCGCCGCTGGTCTTCGCGGCGGCCGGGGCGGGCTCGCCGCTCGCCCGGGCCGTGATCACCGAGGGCGGCCGGGCGCTCGCCGCGCTCGTCGTACGGCTCGCCCGGCGCGGGGTCGTGGTGGACGACGTGGTGGTGGCGGGCAGTACGGTCCTTGCCCAGCCCGCGCTGTACGAGGCGTTCGCTTCCTCGCTCGCCACCGACCTGCCCGGGGCCCGGCCGCGGCCGCTGCGGGTGCCGCCGGTCGAGGGCGCGGTGGCGCTGGCCCGTTCGTTGCTGTGAGCCGGCGGACCCGCGTTCACCCGCGGGACGGACTCGGGTCACCGGGGCCTCGCCGACGGGACACGACCCGGTCGTAGATCTTCACTCGTACGCACCACGTGGCTCGCAGGCCGCCACGCGCGCAGTCACGCCAGTTCGCACGACCCCCGGCCACACGGCCGCAACCCAGCAGAGCTCAAGAGAGGCAGACGCATGCCGTCAACCGCCGGGCACCACTCCCCCACGCGCCCCGCCGTGAACAGAAGGCGTTTCCTGAAGGCCTCGTTCGGCGGCTCCGCCGCGCTGGTGACCGCCCCGACCTTCGCCTCCTGGCTGGCCGCGGCGGACGCCAAGGCCGCCACCGCCCCGGCCGCGTTCGTCGACGACTACCGGACCAACGTCCTGGCGAACCAGACGCCCGAGACCAACGCGGTCGTCCGCATCCTCGGCGGCTTCGCCGAGGTGTGGAAGACCGGCGACGCCTGGAACACCGGCACGGTGCTGCGTCCGGACGTGCTGCGCGCCAACATGCGCTACTGCGCGCGGATCACGGCCACGCGCACCGAGGCGCAGGCGAAGGAAGCCTTCGTCGTCGACCGCCAGCACCAGAGTTACGCGATGATCGGCGGTCTCGGTCCGCTCGCCGACCTGTACAGGTCGGGCGCGAAGGCGGTCACCTCCATCACCGCCGCCCCGGACGGCACCCCGCCCGGCAAGATCAACGACGCGGTGCCCGCCGACGCCCCGCCCGGTTCGGCGCTCGGCGCGGGCTCCTACGACTCGCAGCTCGGGAAGGTGGCGAAGCTGGTCGACACCGTGCGCGGCGGTTTCGCCTCCAGCAACCCGGCCAAGTTCGCCTACCAGTACCCGCGTCCGTGGCGGATGAACGAGGACAGCGAGGTCGTCGACACCGGCGCGACGGACGAGTTCGGCTACCCGGTGTACGACTCGCAGGTCGTGGTCGCCCCGCAGCTGCTGCGCCAGCGCGCCGAGAAGCCCTCCGAGGACGGCGGTTTCCCGAGCGGCCACAGCAACGCCCTGAACCTGGCGTCGCTGGCCTACGCGTACGCGGTCCCCGAGCGGTTCCAGGAGCTCGTGACCCGTGCCCTCGACCTCAGCCACACCCGGATCGTGGCCGGCATGCACTCCCCCGTCGACGTCATCGGCGGCCGGATCATGGCCACCGCCCTGGCCGCCGCCACCCTGGCGGACCCGGCCAACGCCGAACTGAAGGCCGCCGCCCGCGCCCAGGCCCTCGCCTACTTCCTGGAAGAGACCGGCGCGACCGCCGACACGCTGTACGCCTACGCCCACGCGGCGGACACCGCCACCGACCCCTACGCGGACCGGGACGCCAACGCCCGTGCGGTCCGGCCCCGGTTGACGTACGTGCTGCCCCGGCAGGGCCGCGACGAGCCGTT
Organism: Streptomyces bullii; assembly: GCF_042657145.1. NCBI lineage: Bacteria > Bacillati > Actinomycetota > Actinomycetes > Kitasatosporales > Streptomycetaceae > Streptomyces > Streptomyces bullii. Next base: position 179,538 of record NZ_JBHSNY010000013.1, on the reverse strand, counting down.
GACCGTGCCGAAGGGCGCGGAGGTGCTGCTGGAGACCCGGCAGCCCTACCTCACCGCGGCCCAGCGGCGCGAGGTGCTGCGCACGACCGCGCTGCCCGGTGGGTACGTCCTGCTCGACGGCTTCGAGCAGTGGGGCCGCCTCAACCTGTTCGCGGCGGCGGACGGCTACGGCGCCTTCGACTCCGACGTCACCGTCACGCTCGACGCGCGGGCGGGCGGCTTCGGCGCGGCCGACAGCTGGCGCAACGACATCAGGGGCGACGGCGGGCTCGCCAAGCGGGGCACCGGCACCCTCACCCTGAGCGGCCACAACCGGTACAAGGGCGCAACCGTGGTCGAGGACGGCGCGCTGGTCGCCGGATCGCCCGACGCCCTGGGCCAGGGCGACGTCCGCGTGGTCGGCGGCACGCTCCGCGTGGCCGAGGTCCTGCGGCTGCGCGGCACGTACCTCCAGGACGGCGACACCACCCTGGAGCTGCCGCTGCGCGAGAACCACGGCCCGGCGCTGTCGGTGGCGCGACGGGCCGTGCTGGGCCGGGGCAGCGTGCTGGCGCTGCGACTGGACGCCGACCGCCCGCCCGTCGCCGGGGACGTCGTGCCCGTCCTGCGCGCACCGCGGCTGCGCGGCCGGTTCGACCGGATTGAGGTGAACTCGGACGTGCTGCGGGCCGTACCCGTGTATACGGCGGAAGGTCTGTCGGTGCGACTCGTGAAGCGGTGACGCCCTCCGGGCGGGCACGGATGCGAGAGTAGGCCCGTGCGGCGACTCTCGCTCCCTCCCGCCGCCGCCCGGCCGCTGTCACCGCGGGGCGGATGATGACACGCGCACAGCACTCGGTCCTGGACCCGGCCTCGCTCCCTGGCGGGAGCGAGGCGCGGTCGCCCGGCAGACGGTGGCCAGTGCCGCTCCTGGTCGCCGTGCTGCTCGCCCTGATGGCCTTCGCGATGGTCAGCACCGCCGTCCGGCAGACGCCGACCATCGACGAACCCGTGTACGTCGGCACGGCCGCCGAGTACCTGCGCGAGCACCGCCTGCGCCACAACCCCGAGCACCCGCCGCTGGGCAAACTGGTGATCGGCGCCGGGGTGGCGGTCGCCGACCCGCACGTCGATCCCTCCTTCACCGGCGACCAGGGCGTGATGGGCCGGCGTCTGCTGTACGAGTCCGGCAACGACCCGTGGCGGCTGATGCTGTGGGCCCGTCTGCCGGTGATCGCGCTGACGCTGCTGTTCGGCCTGGTGGTGTTCGCCTTCGCCCGTGAACTGGCCGGATCAATGGGCGCGTTGGCCGCGCTCGCCCTGTACTGCTTCTCCCCCGACCTCGTCGCCCACGGTTCCCTGGCCACACTCGACGTGCCCGCCGCCGGGTTCGTCCTCACCTCGGCGTGGCTGGTGTGGCGGGCGCGCCGCCGGCCGCGGCGGTACGTACCGCTCGCCGGCGCGGCGCTCGGGGCGGCCCTGGCCACGAAGATGAGCACGCTGCCCGTGGTGCCGGTGCTGCTGCTCCTGACCGCCGTGTCGGTGGGCTGCTCCTGCCGCGGCGGCCGGCGCGCGGGACTGCTGCGGGCGGTGGCGGGCGCGGGCTGCGCGGCGCTGGTCGCGGTGGCCGTCGTCTGGGCGGCGTACCTGGTGGTCGATCCGCGGCTGCGCTGGTCGCCGCAGCAGCATGTGCCCACCGTGCACGGGCTGCGCGGGCTGCTCGTGGAGCTGCTGCCGTTCCCGGAGGCGTACCGGGACGGGATGCGCGTCCAGTTCGGCCTGGAGGACAGGCCGTGGCAGGGCTTCCTCTTCGGCCGGGTGTACACCGGCTCTCTGTGGTACTACCTGCCGGCCGCGCTGCTGGTGAAGACACCGCTCGGCATGCTCGCCCTGTGGGCCGCCGGCGCCGTCGCGGTGGTCTCCGTACGGCGGCTGCGGCCCGCGGCACCGTACCTGCTCACGGCCCCCGCCGTGCTGCTGGCGGCGGCCATGCACGCCTCACGGGACTTCGGGACGCGGTACGCGCTGTTCCTGCCGATGTTCCTGGCGGTGGCGGCGGGCTGTGTGCCGGCGGTGCGGTGGCGGTGGGCGCCGACGGTGCGGTGGCGGTGGGCGCCGCTGGTGACGGGGGCGCTCGTGGCGTTCGTCGCGGTCAGTTCGCTGCGGACGTACCCCTTCTATCTGCCCTACTCCAACGAGGCGTTCGGCGGGCCGGCCAGGACCCATCTGCGGCTGCACGACTCCAACGTCGACTGGGGCCAGGACCTGGGTCGGCTCGCCGACCGGCTGCGCGAGCGGTACCGGGGTGAGCGGATCTGGCTCGTGTACAAGGGCAGCGGGGTGCCGGCCTTCTACGGCATCGACGCCCGCGATCCGCGCCACGTGCCCGCCCGCGAGGTGCGCGGGCTGCTGGTCGTGTCGGACTCCGCGGCCGCCAAGGCGACGGGGCGGCTGGCCCAACTGCTCGACAGCAGCCGTCCGGTCGACTCGGTCGGTCACTCGATCACGATCCGCCGCCGGTGACGGCACCCCGCACACCCCGCGTGCCGCTAAGGGGCCTCGTCCTGGAAGCCCTCCGCGCTCACATGGGGCATCACCCGGCTCGCGACGCGGTAGCGGCCGTTGGGCACGTCGGCGGACCTGGTCACATGCACGGCGAGCGGGCCGGCCCACTCGTAGCCGTGGCGTTCACCGTGCCGGGCGAGCCGGTCGGTGAGCTCCTGGCCCACCCGGCTGCCGCGGCGCGTCAGCTCCTCGTACACCGAGTCGGCGAGCTCCACGTCATAGGCATTGGGGACCAGGACCCGGCCCTCGGCGCACACCACGGCGTTGTCGTCGCACGCACGGCGCAGGGCGTCGAGGAGTTCGACGGGTTCCTTGTCGAAGACCCGCGCCCACAGGGCCTCCCATCGGTTCTCCAGGGTCTCTTCCAGCGCACTGAGTGCGCTCATACGGCTCTCACCTGCCGGAAAGGTCGTGGGTGGGATGCGGTGGCGGCGTGGGCCTACCGCTCGTCGTAGTCGTCGGGCCGGACCTCGGCCTCCTCAAGCGCCTCGCGCAGGGTGCGGCCGGTGGCGCCCGGTGTCCGGGACTCGTTCTGCTGCTGGTCCTCGACGGTGTTCTCCAGGACGTCGTCGGTGGTTCCGGTCTTGGGCCGGTTCTCCTCGGGGACGGTCATGACGGGATTCCTCCTCCGTCTCCGTACGGTCGTCGCGGCCTGCGCCGCATTCGGTCGGGATCTTCTGCGGCGGCGGGTTCCCGCCCGCCGCGCGGCTATCCCTGCACCGGGCACCGGATGTGCTCCGCGCTCAAGCCCCTGGTCACCACGGTGGGTGGGCTATGTTGAACCTTCGTGGGAGACGAAGGAGGCGCACCGGTGCCATCGCCGCAGCAGGCACGCGCACAGGCATCCGCGATCACCTCGGGGAAGGCGGCCCCGGACACCGAGGCTTCCCCGACGTCGCAGCTCAGGACGCTGTTCGACGGGCCCCGGCTCTCCCCGGGCCAGCGCCGCATCGCGCAGTACCTCATCGAGCACATCACCGAGGCGGCGTTCCTGTCGATCACGGATCTCGCGGACCGGGTCGGCGTGAGCCAGCCGTCGGTGACGCGGTTCGCCTCGGCGGTCGGCTTCAGCGGCTACCCCGCGCTGCGGGAGAAGCTCCAGTCGATCGCGCTCGGGACCCTCGCCGGCGGCGCGGCCGAGGAGATCCGGGGCAACGAGCTGCAGGCGGCGGTGGACGCCGAGATCGAGAACCTGGAGAACCTGCGGCGGGACTTCGCCGACCCCAACCTGGTGATCGACATCGGCCGCCGGCTGTCGGCGTCGGCCCCGCTGACGGTGCTGGGGCTGCGCATCTCGGTCTCGCTCGCCGAGTACTTCGCCTACGCCGCCCGCCGTATCCACCCGGACGTGCGGCTGGTGACGCGGGGCGGCAGCGTCGCCTACGACGCGCTGCTGCAGTCCCGGGAGGCCGGCGGCACCTGGGTGCTGGCGTTCTCGATGCCGCGGCACGCGCAGGAGACGCTGACCGCCGTACGCGTCGCGCGGGGAGCCGGGCTCAAGGTCGCGCTGGTCACCGACCTGGCGCTCGGACCGCTCGCCGACGAGGCCGACGTCGTCTTCGCCACGGGCACCGGTTCACGCCTGGTCTTCGACTCCTACGCCGCGCCGGGCGTGATGTGCGCGGCCCTCCTGCAGGCCATGACCGACGCGGACCCCGAGCGCACGCAGGCCCGTCTGGAGGAGTACGAGCAGGTCGCCGACCAGCTCCAGTTCTTCCTCCGGGACTGACCCGGCAGGAGGCACCGGCCGACGGGGACGGACACCGGCACGGACCGACCCGTACCGACCCGCACCCACCCGTACCCCCATGTATAAGGGGCGCACGGGCGTCATGCGATCAAAGCACGCATGAATGTTTTCATACGGCTTGCAAACCAGATGGCATATATAAATACTGCTCACGCACCACCCGCTTCGCCCGGAAAGCCGACGGTCCGCCATGCGCACCCTGCACCACCCGCCGCACGGTCGACGCCTGTCGCCACCGGGCTCCTGCACGGACACCCGACGCCGCCGGCTCCTACCCGCTCCGGCGTCCCGGGGGTTCGATCGGGCATCGCCTGCGCGACCGCCCGTGGCGGCCCCGGTCATCCCCTAGGCCGGGGCCGCCCCACCCTCGTCGTCCACCCCTGCGACGCCGTACACCCGGAAGCGATCACCATGCCCCTGACGTCCACGCGCATCAGCCCGGACTGGCCCTGCCAGGTCAAGACCCCCGGCAGCTACGACTGGGAGCGCTCGGCGGCCAAGTGGCTGCGCGAGCTGGTGCCGGCCCGCTACGCCGGCTACCCCGCGTTCCTGCGCCACCCCGTGCTGCTCGCCCGGCACGCGCAGATCCAGGTCCAGCAGGAGATCAGGGTGGCCCGGACCGCCCTGCAGACCGCGCGGGCCGACCTGCCCCGGCTGGGTCTGCCCGAGTCGGTCATCGAGCACACGATCAAGCTGTACGCGGCGGAGCTGCTGCAGCTGCAGCACATCGCGCGCAGCGTGCGGGCCGTCACGGAGGCCCTGGTCGACCGCAACGCGGGACGCTGACCCCGTACCTCAGGGGCATGACCCGCGCCTCGCGTGGCACACAGGGGTGGATGAGCACCACACCAGTCCGGCGGGGCGAGCCGGTGACCACGGTCCTCACCTGGCAGGTGCGCCCCGGCCACGAAGAGCAGTTCGAGGAGTGGACGCGCGGGATCACCCAGTGCGCCCGGCAGTTCCCGGGCAACGAGGGGGTTTCCTGGCTGCATCCCGAGGACGGCCACCGCTACCACGCGGTGCTGCGCTGGTCCGATCCGCGCCGGCTGACCGCCTGGCTGGACTCCCCGGAGCGCGCTCACTGGCACCGGCGTATCCGGGACATCGCCACGGAGGTCAGCAGCGAGCGCCAGTCGACGACCGGCATGGAGACCTGGTTCAGCCTGCCGGGCACCACCGTGCAGTCCCCGCCCCGGTGGAAGATGGTGCTCACCACCTTCCTCGGCGCCTATCCCTTCACCTTTCTCGTCCAGTGGCTGATCACACCCCGCACCACCGACTGGCCCCTGTCCCTGCGCGCCGCGGTGTTCCCCCTGATCCTGCTGCCCGTGCTGACCTACCTGGTCATGCCCCGCCTGAGCCGACTGCTGCGGCAGTGGCTGTACCGGCCCGTCGACCACTGAGCGCCGCCCGGACCGGCTCGACGACCACTCGGTGGGGCTCGTGGGATGTGCCGCGCGCGGGAGCGAGCGCCGTGCGCGCCCCGGTCCGATCATCCGCATCCAGTCGGCCGGTCGGAGGCCGGGTGACCGGCACGACCCCACCAGCACGCGCGCCGCACGGGGCTCGCGGGACGCGTGTGACGCGGGCACCGGCCCAGTTCATGGGCACAAGCGGGTCATCGAACCCGGTTTCGTGTGCGATGCTCAACGCGTGACGAGGGAGCCCGCCACCCCTGCGGAGACCGGGGCCGCGCCTGACCTGGCCGAACTGGCCAAGGTCGTCGCCCGGCAACGCGCCGAGATGGACCGGCTGCGCGACCACGCCGCGACGTCGGCGGTCGTGGAGCGGGCCAAGGGCGCGGTCATGGCGCTGTCGGGGTGTTCCGCGGACGCGGCGGGCGAGCATCTGCTCCAGCGGGCCAAAGCGGCTCGCCGCACGCTGCTGGAGGAGTGCTGGATCACCCTCGGCAGCCTGACGACCCCACTCTCCCGGGTAGCCGCCCAGCAGCCCACCGCAGGGGCGTGCACCGGCACCGGGTCCGCCGTGCCCGGCGCCGACGTGCTGCCCGACGCGACCGCGCCCGACGACGTCTCCGCCGCTCTCGGCCGTTTCGGTCAGGTCCTCGTCCGGGTCCGCACGCCTCAGGACCTGGCCCGGTGCCTGCTGGAGCACCTCGCGCAGGACATGGGTGCGGACGCGGTCATGATCTACACCCGCAGGCCCTCCGGAGGACTCGAACTGGCCGGGCACGCCGGCGTCGAGGACGCCCTGGCCACCGAGTGGCGCCAGGTGCCGCCGCTGAGCGGGGTCGCGGCGCTGGACGCCCTGCGCGCCGGTGAGCCGCGCTGGCTGGAGGACTTCGCCGAGGACCGCAAGCGGTACCTGCTGATCGGGGATCCGCCGGAGCGCTGGCGGTCCCGGGCCTGGCTGCCGGTGCGCCCCGACGGCTCCGCTGAGGTGTGCATCGGCGTGCTGCGCGGCCGAGCCGGGGCGTTCACCCCGCGTGACCGTTCCCATCTGCGGGGCATCACACGACTGTGCGCCGGCTGGCTGCGCGCCTTCCACGCCCGGCCCGCGGACTCCGCCGACAGCCCGGCGGACGCCGTCCAGACGGTGTTCGAGGTGCTGCCGGTCGCGGCGATGCTGCTCGCCCCGCTGCGCGGCCGGTCCGGCGAGGTCGAGGACTTCCGCATCGACGCGGCGACCGCTCAGGCGGCCGGCCTGCTGGGCCGTGGCGACGCCGACCTGGCCGGGCGGCGGCTGCTGGAGTTCGGCCCCTTGGCGGACGAGCCGCTGTGGCAGGGCTGTCTTCGGGTGCTGGCCACGGGCGAGCCGTACGAGAGCGAGCCGTTCGCCCACCAGGAGGTCGTGGACGGCGTGACGGAGCTGTCCACCTACGCGGTGCGGGTGGCGCGGCTGGGCGGGGAACTGGTCGTCACCTGGGTGCGGCACGGCTCCTCCGACCGGCAGGAGCAGCGGCTGGCGGACCTGCAGCGGCTGGGCAGCCTCGGCTGGGCGAACTGGCACCTGGCCACGGGGGAGGCGTCCTGGTCCACCCAGGTCTTCACTCTCTTCGACCGGGACCCCGCGCGCGGCCCGGTCCGTCTCACCGACCTGCCGGCCCTCGCGCTGCCCGACGACGTGCCGGCCCTGTCCGGCGCGATCGAGGACCTGGTGGATGACGGACGGCCGTTCGACGTGCCGTTCCGCATCCGGACCGCGCGCGGTGTCCGGCATCTGCGGCTGGTGGCCGAGGCCGTGGCGGACAGCCGCGGCACGCCCGTCGAGGTGCACGGCTTCGTGCAGGACCTGACCGCGCGGCGGCGGGCGGAACTGGCCCTCGTCGAGAGCGAGCGGGAGATCCTCACCCAGCACGACGTGCTCCAGGCCGAGCGCGCCTTGGCGGCCCGGCTGCAGCACGCGCTGCTGCCCCTGCCCAAGCGGGTGGTGAACCTGGCCGAACTGCGCGTCGAGGTCGCCTACCTGCCCGCGCAGTCCGGGGTGCACGTCGGCGGCGACTGGTTCAGCGCGATCGAACTGCCTGACGGGGACGCCCTGTTCGTGGTCGGGGACGTCGCCGGACACGGCGTCGACGCCGTCGCCACGATGGCGCAGCTCCGCTTCACCGCCAAGGGCATGGTCATCACCGGCTCGTCGCTGACCGGCGCGCTCGCCCGCCTGAACACACTGCTGCTGCACTCCCGTGACTCCCACGGCACCGCCACCATGGTGCTCGCCCGCTACAACCCCGGTGCGCGGCGCCTGGTCTGGGCACAGGCGGGGCATCCGCCGCCACTGCTGCTGCGCGACGGCGAGGTGCGCTACCTGACCCGCCCGTACGGCCTGCTGCTCGGCGCCAGCGCCACGCCCTCCTTCGAGGAGGCCGAGTGCCACCTCGAACCGGGCGACCGGCTCCTCCTGTACACGGACGGCCTGGTCGAGCGGCCCCCGGAGAGCATCGACCGGGGACTGGAGCGTCTCGCCGCGGCCGTGGCCGCCCACCACACGGACGGGTCCGGCTCCCTCGATCCGCTGCTGGAGGCGATGCTGGAGGAGGAGCGGCGGGACGACGTGTGCGTCCTGGACATCCGGGTTCCGCAGGACCCGGAGCGCTAGGCCTCCGGAGCGCCAGGCCCGTTCGACCCGTCCCGTCGTCCGCCCGAAGGGCGGGCTCCGCGGCGTCGGGTGCGTGCGGTCGCAAGGGCGCAGGTGCGCCCTCGTGGCGGAGCCCACGTGGAGGGTTCGGCGACGGTTCGGCACCACGCGGCATGGGGAGTCCCCCGCGCGAGCGAAGCCGGGCGTGGGCGGTGCCTGCCAGGCGTCGCCGGGCAGGCGGGAACGGCCGGACGGGCCCTGGGCCGCTTCCTCACTCGTCGTCGCGGTGGCGCCAGTACCAGACAAGCCCCACGACCAGGGCGAACAGGAAGAGGACGGGCAGCACCAGGCCCGGAACGCGGGAGCCGTTCATCGGCGTGGCCTTCGGTTCGCGGCGGACGGGGCGCCTCGTGCGCGGCCCCGCTCCAGGGTGCCGCCCCGCGGCCACCGCCGCGCCGCACCTTTTCCCAGCCGTTGCCCGGCGTTCGACTGGGCGCCCGCGGATCAGTCCACCGGGTGACCGGGGGCGATACTCCGCGCGTCGTGCAGGCGCAGCAGGGGACCCTCGTACGCCCTCCCCCGGCCCCAGTCGACCGGGTCGAGGACGAAGCCGACGTGGTCGCCGCCGCCGGCGCGCGTGACGATCCGGCCGACGAACCAGGCCGCCGCGTCCTCCAGCACCACGGCCCCGCCGTGTCCCTCCCGCCAGCGGGCGTGCCGGAACTTGTCCTCCCGGTCCCCGGTCCGCCCGCCGAACAGCTCGGCGAGCCCGTACTGTTGCCGCGTCAGCAGGTGCACGGCGAGGAACTCGGCGGAGCGCGCCACGCGGAAGGTGTGGTTGAGCTCGGACAGCCACACCACGAACCGCACGGGCCGGATGGAGCACTGCGAGGCGAACCCCACCAGGCAGCCGGCCCGTTCGCCGCCCGCGGCGGCCGTGACCACGCACATGTCCGGGTCGAGCCGTCCCATGAACGCGTCGATGTCCGCCATGCTCGCGCCGCTCCCGTCCCCACGGTCCCGTCGTCCCGTGCCCGGTTCGTGGTGTCTCTTGTCCCTTGTCTCCGTCCCTGTGTCACCTCACCACGTCGGGGCCTCCTCATGCGTCCGGCGCGCGACGTCACGCGCCCGGTGGGGTGCGGGACTCCAGCGCGAGGCGGGTGTCGTCGCCGTACACGCCCGTCTCGTCGCCCCTGACGCCGTACCAGAGCTGGAAGCGGGCCACCGCGGCGGTCAGGGTGGCGTCGTAGCGGCCGCTGGTGGAGCCGTCCCGGTAGACGTCCGGGACGCGCAGGAGGCGTTCCTGGAGTTCGGTCACCTCCGGGCCGCTGTCTCCCTCACGGAGGATGCCCGGGCCGGCGGGACCGGCCGGGGGCGTGGGGGTCGGCGGCGGGACGGGTGGTGTGGCGGTGGGTTGCGGGGCGGGCGCCGCGCGGTCCTCGGTGTTCCGGCCGGACAGCAGGAGGGCGCCGCCGAAGCCGATGAGCGCGGCGGCGGTCACGGCGACCACGACGGCCGCCCGGCGCAGCGCCTTTCCCTCCGGCGGCCGGACGCGCCGCCCGACGGGCGGCAGTTCCCGCGTCTCGTCCTCGGCACCGGCCCGGCTCGGTGCCGGTGCCGCGACGGACTCGTAGCCGGCGGCGTCCTGCGTCAGCTCCCTGAACAGTTCCGCCAGCGCGTCCGTGCGGCGCGGGCGCAGTACGCGGATGGGTTCGAGGGCCGGGCCGTCGTGCGGCTGCCCGGGCTCGGACGGTGTCGACACGCTGCTCTCCTTCCGTGCCGTGCGGCGGGGCTGACCCGCTTTCCGAGGAGAGATACGGGGCCGGTGGAGCGGGGGTTCAGCGGCGCCCGGCGGCACGGCCGTGGGACGGACAGCACCGAGTGCACCTCTCAGGGGGTACTGAGTGCCATTCGCGCCGGTCGGGTGCTACGTTCCCGTCCATGAGCTCCAGCAGTGCGGCGCCCGGCCGCGGCGACAAGGCGGAAGCGGGAACGGCCAGGCCGCCGATGCGGGAGGCGCTCGTCGCGGCGGCCTTCCAGCTGTTCCTGGAGCGGGGCTACGAGCAGACCACCGTCGACGACATCGTGGCGCTCGCCGGGGTCGGACGGCGGTCGTTCTTCCGCTACTTCCCCTCCAAGGAGGACGTGGTCTTCCCCGACCACGAGCGGTGCCTGGCCGACATGACGGCCTTCCTGGCCGCGAGCCCCGAGGACGCCGAACCGGTGCGCCGGGTCTGCGACGCGGCCCGGCTGGTACTGCGGATGTACGCCGAGAACCCGACCTTCTCCGTGCAGCGCTACCGGCTCACCAAGCAGGTGCCGGGACTGCGCGCGTACGAACTGTCGGTGGTCTGGCGCTACGAGCGCGCCCTGGCCGAGTACCTGCGCGGGCGTTTCGCCGGCCGCCGCGACGGCACGCTGCGGGCCGATGTGATCGCGGCCTCCGTGGTCGCGGCGCACAACAACGCGCTGCGTTCCTGGCTGCGGTCGGACGGACAGGGCGACGCGAGCGCGGCCGTGGACCACGCGCTGGGCTGTGTCCAGGCCGCGTTCGGGGACGGGCCCGCGCCGCCCGCCGACGAGCGGCCCGAGGACGTGGTGGTGGTCGTCTCCCGGCGCGGCGCGCCGCTGTGGCGTGTGGTGCAGGAGATCGAGTCCACGCTCGGACGCGGCTACTGATCGCGGGAGCCCACGACGGAGCCTGTCCGGATCTCAGGGAACGCAGTGCCTTTACGAGTGGCACTCAGTGCCATACTCTGTCGGCGTGCACGGTGGCACGGCGAACCGCGCACGCGCGTGCACGGGTGACCGCGCACGCGGATTCCGGCCGAGTGCAGGGAGTTGACCAGCGTGTACCACCACTCAGGAAGCGTCGCTCAGCAGACAGCCGGCTCCGCGACGGGCGTGCTCGATCCCCACGGACCGGCCACGGAGGCCATCCTCTTCCAGCGCTGCACCTGGTGCGGCACGGCCATGTACCACCGGGTGCTGTGTCCGGTCTGCCGGGGCAGCGACCTGCGGACCGAGCGCAGCGAGGGCGTGGGGACCGTGCGCCACTCCACGGTGGTGCACCGCAACACGCCCGCGGCGCGCAACGTGTCGCTGGTCGAGATGGCCGAGGGTTTCGTCGTACGCGGCCGGGTCATGGGCCCGCCCATCGGCATCCACAGCGGGGACCGGGTGCGACTGTCCACCGCCAAGGACCCGGTCCGGGGCGAGCCGGTCTTCCAGCTCGTCGACGAGCCGTACCGGGCCTGGAGCTGACGGGCAGTCACCCCATGCCCGGCAGCACTTCCCCGGTCCACACCGGACGGCCCGTCTCGAAGCTGCGGTTGGCGGCGAGACCGACGGCAAGGGCGAGCGCTCCGTCGCGTTCGGTGGCCGTGGGGTGGGTCGCCGCGCCGGTGTCCGCAGGGCAAGCGGGACCGGCGGGGCCGAAGAGCGCGTCGAGCATGCGCGGGTCGCCGCCGCCGTGCGCCTCGTGCGCGACCGTGAGCGGGATGTCCCTCGGGGCCTCCCACAGCGGACGCAGGGTCAGACGGGCGCCGCCCGCGCGTTCCGCCGCCGCGTCCCCGTGCGGCGCACCGGCCGACGAGGCGACCCGGGTCAGGGGCCGCTGCCAGCGGCTCTCCTCGACGTCCAGCTCCAGCCGCCCGGCGCTGCCGTTGAACATGATCCGGTAGCCCTCCCACGGGGCGTACGCGGTCAGGTGGTACGTCATCGTCGCACCGCGCGCGTACCTCACCAGGACCGCCATGTCGTCCTCGATGGTGATCGGGCCGTCGAAGACGTTGCGGTCGCGCAGGTAGCCGTCGTCCCGCTCGGCGTCCAGGTAGAGGGCGCGCAGGGTGTCGTGGGCCTCGAGGTGGAGGGCGAAGGGGTCGTCGGCGGCCTCCTCGGCACGGTGGGCGCGGGCGTAGTCCCGCCGCAGCCCGTGGCGTTCGCCCGCCTCCCGGCCGTAGAAGCCGAGCCGTCCGTGGCCGAAGACCTGCTCGGGTACGTCGGCGAGCCACCAGTTGACCAGGTCGAAGTGGTGGGAGGCCTTGTGCACCATCAGGCCGCCGCTGCACTGCTTCTCGCGGTGCCAGCGGCGGAAGTAGTCGGCGCCGTGCCGTACGTCGAGCAGCCACTCGAAGTGGACCGACAGCACCTCGCCGATCGCGCCGTCGGCGAGCAGCGCGCGGACCTTCTCGTGCACCGGGTTGAAGCGGTAGTTGAAGGCGACGGTCAGGGAGTTGCCGGTCTCACGGACCGCGTGGAGGATGCGGGCGCAGCGTTCGGCGTCCACGGTCATCGGCTTCTCGGTGACCACCCGGCAGCCCGCCTCGAGGGCCGGGACGATGGAGCGGTCGTGCTCCGCGTCGACGGTGGTGACGACGACCTCGTCGATGTCCTCCTCGGCGAGCATGTCGGTGAAGCGGTCGGGCTCCCACCGGGAGGCGGCCGGCGCGCCGGCCTCGGCCAGCAGCCGGTTGTGGAAGGCCATCCTGGTCGGGCTCGGGTCGCACAGCGCGGCGACGAGGTGTCCGGGGCGGGCGGCGAGGGCCCGGGTGAACATCTGGGCGCGGTGGCCGGTGCCGACGATCGCGGCCCGCAGGCGGGGGATTCGGCTCATGGGGGTGGCCTTTCCCGTCGACGCGCCGTCCACTCCCGTGTCCGGTAACCGCTTTCCAGGCTTCAGGGCGTGAGGGTGACGCGAATCCCGACGGTGCCGTGGGTGCCCCGGCGCAGCCGGCTGCCCAGGAGGCTGAGCCGGCCGACCACGCCGTACTTGCGGGCGATCAGCCGGCGGTAGCGGGCGGTGGTGGCCGCGTCGCAGATCTCCGCGGTGCCCGGCAGCTGCTCGCCGGTCGGGTTGCCGCGCAGGTCGCAGGGGCCGACCAGGACGTCGGCGCGGCCCCGGATCCGCTTCACCTTCCAGGAGTCGCCGGCGGTCCACACCCCGAGGCCGTCCCCGTCGCGCACCACCCACACCGGGGTGGCGACCGGCGTACCGTTCCCGCGGTAGGTGGTCAGCAGCAGGTACTTGCCCGCGCCGAGCCGGTCGAGCGGCGTGTCGTTCATGGCGGGCAGTCTAGGTCAGTGCCGGCGCGGCCCGGCCCCGGGTGCGTCCGCGTTCAGTCCTCCTCCAGGGCCGCCGCCATCCGGCGCACCCCTTCCCTGATCAGCTCGGGCGAGGTCGCCAGGTTGAGGCGTGCGTGCCCGGCCCCGCCCGTGCCGAAGGGGATCCCGGAGGTGAGGGCCACCCGGCCCCGGTGCAGGAAGGTCTCGGCCGGGTCGTCGCCGAGGCCGAGCGCGCGGCAGTCGAGCCAGGCGAGGTACGTGGCCTCGCCCGGGCGGTGGCGGACCGCGGGCAGTTGCTCGGCCAGCAGGCCGGTGAGCAGGCGCCGGTTCTCGTCGAGGCCGGTGAGCAGGGCGTCCAGCCAGGCGGTGCCGTCGAGCAGGGCGGCGGTGTGGGCGATGACGCCGATGTGGCTCGGGCCGTGCCCGACCTCTTCGGGCAGCCGTCCGAAGTCGGCGGCGGCACCGGGTCCGGCGAGGGCGAGCGCGGCCTTGAGCCCGGCCAGGTTCCACGCCTTGGAGGCCGACATCAGCGACAGGCCGCATTCCGCGCCCGGCACGCTCAGGTAGGGCACGAACTCCGCCCCGCCGAGGACGAGCGGCGCGTGGATCTCGTCGGCGACGACCCGCACGCCGTACCGCTCGGCCAGGGCGGCGACGGCGGACAGCTCCTCGGCGGTGTGCACCGTGCCGGTCGGGTTGTGCGGGCTGCACAGCAGGTACGCAGCCCGCCGGCCGCCGCCGGCGACCCGCTGGAAGGTCTCCTCCAGGACGCCGAGGTCGATGCGCCCGTCCGCGCCGAGCGGGGCCTCCACCACCTGCCGGTCCAGGTGCGCCACGAACCGGTAGAAGGGCGGGTACACCGGCGGGTTCACCACGACCGGGTCACCGTGCCCGGTGACCAGCTTGAGCATCTCGACGACGCCCAGCATGACGTCGGGCACGACCGCGGTGCGCTCCACGGCGAGCCCGTCCCAGCCCCATCGCTTGGCGGCGAAGGCGGCCAGGGCCTCGGCGTAGGCGGTGCCCGCCGGGTAGCCGGTGTCGCCGCGCCGCAGCGCGTCGGTGACGGCCCGCACGACGGGTTCGGCGAGCGGCACGTCCATCTCGGCCACCCACAGCGGCAGAACGTCCTCGGGGTAGGTACGCCATTTCATGCTGGTACGGCGTTTCAGCTGGTCGAGGCTGAGGGCGAGCAGCGGGTTCGGTTCACCGGACGTCTCGTGCGGGATCCTGGTCATGGGCACACGATAGGGGGCCGTGGTGTGAGCGGAAACGACGAGAACGCGGCGCGGGGAGTGCCGGACGGGCCGTTCCTGGAGGTCGCCTGCGACGAGTCGGGGTCGGACGGCGAGAACCTCACCGGCGGGAACACCGACGTGTTCGCCCACGCGAGCGTGCGGCTGTCGGTGGCCGCCTCGGCCGCGTCCGTGCAGGAGATCCGGGACCGGATCCGCTCCCCGGCCGAGGAGTACAAGGCGAACCACCTGCTGCGGGAGAAGCACCGGGCGGTGCTGGAGTGGCTGCTCGCACCGGCCGGGCCGATCCACGGGCACGCCCGGGTGCACCTCGTCGAGAAGGCGTTCTTCGTGGTGGACCGGACCGTCGCCCTGCTGCTGGACGACGATCCGGCGGCGGCCGTCACGCTGTTCCGCGCGGGGCGGCGGACCTTCGGTGAGGAGGGGTGGCGTGACTTCCTCACCGCGGCCAACCAGCTGCTGCGGGTACGCAACGACGGGCGGCCGGACGTGCCCGTCGACCTGTTCTTCGCCACCGTCGACGCGCTGCGCCGCGCGCACCCCGGTGCGGCCGGTGCGGAGGTGCTGGACCGGCTCGCGGATCACCGGCCGCGCGCGGTCGCGTACCGGGCGCGGCTGCTGGACGGGCCGATCCTGGTTCCCGTCCTCAATCCGCTGCTGCCGTCGATCGTCCGGACGGCCGCACACTGGAGCGCCACGGGACGCCGTGTGCGTCTGGTGCACGACCGGCAGAACATGCTGACGCCGGAGCGCATCGCGTGGATCGAGGAGACGGCCCGGCGCGACGGCATCGGCCTCGGCGGGCTGCGGCTGGTGCACTCGCGGCTGGACCCGCGGGTGCAGCTCGCCGACTTCCTCGCCGGGATCGCCCGCAAGATCGCCTCCGACGAGCTGAACGGCCGTGGCGACCCGGCGCTCACCGCGCTGCTGCGGCCCTATGTGGACCCGGCGTCCGTGTGGGGTGACGCACGCAGTCGCTCCCTGCTCGCCGCTCCCCTGCCGGGCGCCGACCCGTCGGCGTGCGTGGCCGGTTGACGCCGGGGCCACCGGGCAGCGGATCACCCGCCAGGTGAACACCGGCACGTCCGGTCCCGTATGGAAGGACGGTGCTCAACTCAGGGAGGGCCCCGCGGCGGTGTCGCCGCGCCGGTGAAGTTCAGGAGTCTTGCATGAGGCACGCACGACGACGGGTCGTCCGGCGAGTGACGCGGCTGGCGGCGGTCGGCGGGCTCCTTCTCGGAGGAGCGATGGTCACCCGCGCGGTGGCGAGCGAGCCTCCTCCCGAGGTGTCCGCCGTCCCCTACACCTCCGCCCGGGCCGACGGCGGCACCGGCGCCGACCTCGTGGCACGGCTCGGCACCTCCCGTACGGCGGGCAGCTGGGTCGACGACGACGGGCGGCCGGTCGTGGCGGTCACCGACGAGAAAGCCGCCGCCGAGGTCCGCGAGGCGGGCGCGCAGGCGAAGATGGTGCGCCACAGCATGCGCGACCTCAAGTCGGCGACGGTGACGCTGCGTTCGGCGCCCCGGGTGGCCGGGACGGCATGGGCCATGGACTACCGGGCCAACGAGGTGGTGGTACGGGGTGACATCACCGTCTCCGCCGCCGACTGGGCGCGGCTGACCGAGGTGGCGGACGGCATCGGCGGCTTCGTCCGCATGGAGCGTACGAAGGGCACCTTCACAACCCGCCTGAACGGGGCGCAGCCCATCCTGTCGACGGCCGGGCGCTGTTCGGCGGGGTTCAACGTGACCGACGGGCGGAGCGACTTCATCCTCACGGCCGGGCACTGCGGGCCCGACGGCTCCGTCTGGTTCGCCGACAACCGGGCCCGGCAGCAGGTCGGTACGACGGTCGAGCGCAGCTTCCCGGGCGACGACTACTCCCTGGTGAAGTACGACAGCGGCCGGGCGGGCGCGGGCGCCGACGTCGTCGCGGTCGGCGACGGCAAGGGCGTCCGTATCACGGGCGTGGCGGACCCGACCGTGGGGCAACGGGTGTTCCGCAGCGGCAGCACCAC
This sequence comes from Streptomyces bullii, assembly GCF_042657145.1. Lineage (NCBI taxonomy): Bacteria > Bacillati > Actinomycetota > Actinomycetes > Kitasatosporales > Streptomycetaceae > Streptomyces > Streptomyces bullii. The sequence goes on along the minus strand of NZ_JBHSNY010000013.1, from coordinate 162,866 downwards.
CGGGCTGCGCGACGGGCAGGTGACCGCGCTCAACGCGACGGTGAACTACCCCGAGGGCACCGTGAGCGGGCTCGTCGAGACGAACGTGTGCGCCGAACCCGGCGACAGCGGCGGCCCGTTGTTCTCCGAGGGCATCGCGCTCGGTGTGACGTCGGGCGGCAGCGGGGACTGCGCGACGGGCGGGACGACGTTCTTCCAGCCGGTGACGAAGGCGCTGACCGAGCTCGGCATGAAGCTGATCGTGTCCGCGCCGCGCGGCGGTGACGGTACGAGCGCCGCACCCTCCCCGGCCCCGTCGGCCGATCAGGGCGCCGCCGCTCCGGGCGCCGCCGGGCCCGGCTCATCGGCGCCGGTGGGCGGCACGGATCCGTCCACGGTGCTGTCGAGGCTCGCCGACCCACGCAACATCGGGCCGGGTCTGCTGGTCATCGCGGGCAGCCTCGTCGCTCTGGTGGCCACGCGGTGGATCAGGGCGGAGCAGGACCGCAAGGCCTATCGCCAGCACTACTCGGCGACTTGGGGCTGAGCCGGCGGGCCGCCGCCTCAGCCCAGGGTCAGCAGCACGGTCGCGAGGCCGGCAGCCAGCAGTCCCGCGGCCTGTCCCCGGGTGATCCGCTCGTGCAGCAGGGCGAGGCCCAGCACGACGGGAAGGGCCGGGTAGAGGGAGGCCAGGACGACGGCGACGGCCAGCATCTGCTGCTGCGCGGCGAGCAGGTACAGCACGAGGCCGAGGGCGGCGCCCGCGCCCACCAGGAGCGCCTGGGCGCACCGTACGGGCGGCAGTCTCAGGCGCCGCGGGTGGCGGACGGCGTCCGGCAGCATGAGGAGGACGGCGGCGATCCGGCCCACGGCCACCGGCCACAGCCCGCTCGCGGCACCGGCCTGACCGAGGGCCAAGTACTGGACGGCGACGCCCACACTGGCGAGCAGACCGTCCGCCGTGCTCCGGCCCGGCGGCGCGCCGGAGAGACCTCCGTCACTGAGACGTCCACCACCGCCATCTCCGTCACCGCCACTGCCATCTTCGTCACCGCCACTGCCGAGACGTCCGTCACCAGGGCCCGCGTCACTCCGGGAGACCAGCCACAGCGCGGGTCCTGTCACGGCGATGCCGGCCCAGGCCAGTCCGCCGGGGCGGTCGCCGAGGACGGCCACCCCGCACAGCACGGACAGCGCGACGCCGGTGACGGCGCTCACCGGCACGACCACGCTCATCGCACCGCGGCTCAGTCCGCGGTTGAGGAAGCGCATGGCGGTGCCGCTGCCGACGCCCGACAGCGCGCCCCACAGCAGGTCGGACGTGCGGACGGCCTCCGCCGGGAACAGGAGCGCCGCCGCGCAGGCGAGCAGGAGCCCGCCGAGCTGGCCGAGGAAGGTGACGGCCGTGTGGTGGACGCGCCGGGAGAGCAGGCCACCGGCGAAATCGACGACGCCGTAACAGAGAGCCGAGGCCAGTGCGAGAAGGGCACCCATTGGATCGGGGGTGCCCCGGGACGGTGGGGTGATGCGTCGGCCGGGCTACGAGGGGCTCAGGCGGCCTGCACCGGCTGCGGAAGGGCGGCGGCCCACTCCAGGACGAGCCGCTGGTACTCCTCGCGCTGCTCGGTGCTCAGTGTCCCGCCCGACCGGAGCCACAGGGCCCGGATCTCCTCGTTGACCTCGGCAGCCGATCGCTCGGAGGAGGGTTCAACAGTGGTGGACATGGTGTGAATCTTACGGCCCCCGGCGTGAAGACGATGTGAGTAATCATGAGCTAAGTGGACATTTCGGACCGTGTTGCTGCTCACGTCCATCTGGCAGGGAATGCGGGCCGGTTCACGCATCGGCCGCCCCCAGGACCAGCACCTGGATGGCCAGGACCGCCGCGCCCCGCGCCCAGTCGTGAAAGTCGGACACTTTGGTCTCCAGATCGACCGGCGCCGCCAGTGGATGGCGGTTGACCCGGATGGTTTCCTCGACCGTCTCGCCGGCCACGTCCATCAGGCCGACCCCCTCCCCGGCCAGCAGGATCTTCTGCGGCATGGCGAAGTTGGCGATCTGGGCCACCAGGGTGCCCAGGGCGCGCGCGGCCTCGTCGATGACGCGAGCGGGCATGGGGTCCCCGGCGGCGGCGAGCGCGAGGATCTCCTCGTAGTCGAGGGCGCGGCCGGTGGCAGCCTGGATCTGGTAGCGGATGTTGGGGATGGTCAGCAGCGAGACGGCGCTGCCGCGCTGACCGTCGGGCGTGAGCGGGCCGTTGGGGTCGAGGATCCAGTGCCGGCCGAAGCCGCGGTCCTCCTCGGCGCAGGGCACCCGCTTGCCGCCGAGGACCAAGCCGTAGCCGATGCCGGCGCCGATGGTGAGGACGACGAAGCGGTCCAGGCCGCGGCCGGCGCCGAACCAGGTCTCGGCCTCGACGAGGGCGGCGACGTCGTTCTCGACGACCACCGGCAGTCCGGTGCGCTCCTCGACGAGGCGGGCGAGCGGGACGTCCCGCCAGCGCAGGAACGGGGACTCGCCGACCACGGCACGGTCCTCGACGAGGCCGCCCACGCCGATCCCGATGCCGGCGACACGCGGGTGGTCGCGGACCAGTTCGGCGGTCATCTCGCCCAGCAGCGCGGCGACTTCGGCGGGATCGTGGGTGGTGAGCGGCCGGTCGTGGCGGGCGACGATGTCGCTGCGGAGGGTGGTGACGACGCCGTAGACCATGTCCTCGGTGATCTTGTACCCGAGGAAGGAGCGCGAGTCGGCGACGACGTCCAGGGGCTGGGAGGGGCGGCCCTGGCGCGCGGCGACCGTACCGCCGTTGTCGGGTACCTCGACCAGCAGGCCCGATTCGATCAGCGGCTTGGTCAGACGGGTCAGGCTGCCCGCCGACAGGTCCAGCCGCCGCGCCAGCTCGGCGCGCGACAACGGTCCGTGGACGAGCACCTCGATCGCCACCGCGCGTTCGCCGGGACTCAGCGGCAGCCAGCTGGCAGCACCTGCAGTCATGGATGTCGGACCCCCCAGTTTTTTCCATCCCAGAACTAACAAGGCCACTCTACGGCGGGCCTACCGCCAGACAAAAGATATCCGCACACCCCTTGACGCAGAGATTATTCCGCGCCAAAAGTAAGTGGCCACCAGGACGAGCCGCCGCAGACGAGGGAGTCTTCGATGACCATCGCCTCCAGCAGCCCTCCACCGAGTCTGCCGCTCAGCGGCACGGAGGGCAGCCTGACCGCACCGAGGACCCGTGGGGCGACGGCCCGGGAGAACCGGGGGGACGGGCGACTCGCGGCGCTGTTCGTGGCCCCGGCGATGCTGGGCTTCCTGGTGTTCCTGCTCTGGCCGACGCTGCGCGGCATCTATCTGAGCTTCACCCGCTACAACCTGTTGACCCCGGCCGAGTGGGTGGGCCTGGACAACTACGTCCGCATGGTCAACGACCCCATCTTCTGGAACTCCCTGGGCGTCACCGTCGAGTACGTGGTGATCAACATCGGGGTGCAGACGGTCGCCGCGCTCGCCATCGCCGTCCTGCTCCAGCGGCTGTCGCAGTCGGCGCTCCTGCGCGGGATCGTGCTCACGCCGTACCTGATGTCGAACGTCGTCGCGGGTGTCGTCTTCCTTTGGATCCTCGACACCCAGCTCGGCATCGGCAACCAGATCCTCGGCGCCCTGGGCTTCGACCACATCCCGTTCCTCGCCGACGAGCACTGGGCGATCCCGACCATCGCGCTGATCAACGTCTGGCGGCACGTCGGCTATACCGCGCTGCTGCTGTTCGCCGGCCTCCAGGCCATTCCCCACGACGTGTACGAGGCGGCCAAGGTGGACGGCGCGAGCGAGTGGCGGATGTTCTGGCGGATCACGCTGCCGTTGCTGCGCCCGGTGCTGGCCGTCGTCCTGATCATGACGGTGATCGGTTCGTTCCAGGTGTTCGACACGGTCGCCGTCACCACCGCGGGCGGTCCGGCCAACGCCACCAACGTGCTCCAGTACTACATCTACGGCGCCGCCTTCGGCCGTTTCCAGTTCGGCTACGCCTCCGCGATGTCGGTCGCCCTGCTCGTCGTGCTGACCGCGATCACCATCCTCCAGTACCGGCTCACCCGGGCCGGCCGGACCGACCTCGGCTGACGGAAGGGAGTACCGGCATGGCTGCCGTTGCCACCACCACGACAACGCCCGCGCGCGTGCGGCGCAGGCCGTCCGCCGGCCGGATCGCCGCCTGGACCGTGATGGGCGCGATCGTCCTCATGACGCTGCTGCCGTTCTACTGGATCCTCAGGACGGCCCTGTCCACCAACACCGCGCTCGCCGCGCACCCAGGCGATCCCCTGCCGGTGGACTGGACACTCGGAGGCTTCGAACGGGCCCTCGGTCTGCAGTCCACCGAGGAGGCCATCGCCCAGGGCGGCGCGGGCGGCGGACTGCGCTTCTGGCGCTACCTGCTCAACTCGGTGGCCGTCTCGACGCTGATCACCGTCTGCCAGGTCTTCTTCTCCGCGATGGCCGCGTACGCCTTCGCACGACTGCGGTGGCGCGGCCGGGACAAGGTGTTCGCGCTGTTCCTGGCCGGCCTGATGGTGCCCTCCATCTTCACGCTGCTGCCGAACTTCGTGCTCATCAAGGAACTGGGCCTGGTGGACAGCCTGCTGGGGATCGCGCTGCCGACGATGTTCATGACGCCGTTCGCGGTGTTCTTCCTGCGGCAGTTCTTCATGAACGTCCCCCGTGAGGTCGAGGAGGCCGCGCTGCTCGACGGCGCGGGGAAGATCCGGGTCTTCTTCCGGGTGATGCTGCCGATGGCGTCCACCCCGGTCCTCACCCTGGGCGTGCTGACGTACATCACCGCCTGGAACGACTACTTCTGGCCGCTGATGGTCTCCTACAGCGACAGCTCACGGGTGCTGACCGTGGCCCTGGCGATCTTCCGGGCGCAGACCCCGCAGACCGGCTACGACTGGTCCGGTCTGATGGCGGCGACGCTGATCGCCGCACTCCCGATGCTCGTGCTCTTCGGCTGCTTCGCACGCCGCATCGTCGGCTCCATCAGCTTCACCGGGATCAAGTGAGGGAACGTCATGCGAATTCGTACGGTGGTGGCGATGACGGGTGCGCTGGCGCTGTCCCTGACCGGGTGCGCGCAGGGCGGCGGTACCGCCGCGTCCGCCGACACGGTGTCCTACTGGCTGTGGGACGCCAACCAGCTCCCCGCCTACCAGGCCTGCGCGAAGGGCTTCGAGAAGGAGAACCCCGGCCTGAAGGTCAGGATCACCCAGCTGGGCTGGAACGACTACTGGACCAAGCTGACCGCCGGCTTCATCGCGGGCACCCAGCCGGACGTATTCACGGACCACATCCAGAAGTTCGGCCAGTTCGCCGACCTGAAGGTGCTGGAGCCGCTGGACGGCCTCGGCATCGAGCCGTCCGACTACCAGGCGGGACTCGCCGACAGCTGGATCGCCCAGGACGGCCACCGCTACGGCGCCCCCAAGGACTGGGACACGGTCGCGCTCTTCTACAACAAGAAGATGACCGACCAGGCGGGGCTGACCGGCGAGGAGCTCAACAGCCTCGACTGGAACCCCAAGGACGGCGGCAGCTTCGAGAAGGCGATCGCCCACCTCACCGTCGACGCGAACGGCAGGCGCGGCGACGAACCCGGCTTCGACAAGAACAACGTCAAGGTGTACGGCCTGGCCAGCGGCGGCGAGGGCTCCGGTGACGGGCAGACGCAGTGGAGCCCCTTCACCTCGTCGGTCGGCTGGAACTACACCGACAAGAAGCGGTGGGGCACCGAGTACCGGTATGACGACAAAACCTTCCAGTCCACGATCGACTGGTACTTCGGACTGGCGAAGAAGGGGTACATGGCGCCGCTGTCGGACTACAGCGAGGGAGCCAACCCGGCCAACGCCCAACTCGCCTCCGGCCGGGCCGCGATGGCCTTCGACGGCGCCTGGATGATCTCGACGTACTACGGGTCCAAGGGCCTGAAGGTCGGCACGGCCTTCACCCCCGTCGGCCCCACCGGCAAGCGGGCCACGATGATGAACGGCCTCGCCGACTCCATCACCAGGAACGCCCGCAACAAGCAGGGCGCCGTCAAGTGGGTGAAGTACCTGTCGTCGGACAAGTGCCAGCGGATCGTGGGACGTTACGGGATCGTCTTCCCCGCCACGCCGGCCGGCACCGACGCCGCCATCGCGGCCTACGAGAAGAAGGGCATCGACGTCACGGCGTTCACCCGGCCGGTCGCCGACAAGAAGGACTTCACCACCTTCACGTACCCGATCACCAACTACGCGGCCGACGTGACGGCGCTGATGAAGCCCGCCATGCAGGACATCTACGGCAACGGCAAGCCCGTGAGCAGTCTCGACCAGACCAACGACCAGATCAACCTGATTCTCTCCCAGTGAAGGGCACGCATTTCATGACGTTCTCGCTCGGCATCGTCGGCGCCGGCCAGTTCTCCGGCCAGTTCGCCACGTTGTTCCAGGCCCACCCCGGCGTCAGCGACGTCTACGTCACCGACCTGCTGCCCGAAAGGGCCGAGCAGCTCGCCGCCGCCCAGGGGCTGGCCGGCGTCTTCCCCTCCTACGAGGCGATGCTGGAGTCGAAGGCCGTCGACGCGGTCGCGATCTTCACCCAGCGCTGGACGCACGGTCCGCTGGTGCTCCAGGGGCTGAACGCGGGCAAACACGTGTACTCCGCGGTCCCCATGGCGATCACCACCGAGGAGATCGCGGCCATCATCGACGCGGTCAAGGCGACCGGGCTGACGTACATGATGGGCGAGACCAGCCAGTACAACCCGGCGACGGTGCACGCCCGCAACCAGATCGCCAAGGGCGCCTTCGGGCGGCTGTTCTACGCCGAGGGCGACTACGTCCACGACATGGACCTGGGGTTCTACGAGGCGTACCAGTACAGCGGCGGCGAGAACTGGAAGGCCACCGCCAGCTATCCGCCCCTGCTGTACCCGACGCACGCGGTGGGCGGAGTGCTGGGCGCCTGGCAGACGCACGCGGTGAGCGTCTCCGCGATCGGTGTGGTCGACGACCGGGGCGACGGCGTCTTCGACAGGTCGGTCAGCCAGTTCGACAACGACGTCTCCAACGCCACCGCGCTGTTCGAGGTGGCGGGCGGCGGGTCGTTCCGTACGAACGAGTTCCGGCGGGTCGGCTACCCCTCACACATACGGGAGTCACGCTTCCGCTTCTTCGGGACGGAGGCGAGCATGGAGCAGCTCGCCACCGTCGCCCTGTGGCAGGACAAGAACGGGGTGGAGGACATCAGCGAACTGCTGGAGCCCAAGCCCACCATGTCGCCCGACGACCCCTCGCTCCAGCACATCGCGCCGGAGCTGCGGGCCGCCTTCACCTCGGGCTCGGCGCCGGTGCACGACCGCGCGCGCCTGCCGCGGGAGTTCGACCACCTGCACAACGGCCACGAGGGCAGCCACCACTTCCTGGTGGACGACTTCGTGACCGCGGTCAACACCCGCACTCTGCCGTCGGTGAACGCGTGGGTGGCGGCCCGCTACACCCTGCCGGGCATCGTCGCCCACGAGTCCGCGCGGCAGGGCGGGGTACGGCTGGAGATCCCGGACTTCGGAGACGCGCCGGAGGCCTGACACTCCGGTGCCGGCCGCGGCCGGGTGCCTGACCGCCGTCAGGTGCCCGGCTTGCGGCCGTAGACGAAGACGTCGTCGCCCTTCTTCAGCAGCGACCAGTACTTCTTGGCGTGGGTCTTGGTCATGTTGACGCAGCCGTGCGAGCCGGGCGGGTTCCACATGCTGACACCGACCGAGTGGAAGGCCTGGCCGCCGTCGAAGAACTGGGCGTAGGGCATCGGCACGTCGTAGATGGACGAGACGTGGTCGATGTTGCGCCAGTAGATCTTCTTCAGGCCGGTGCGGGTCTCGTACCCGTCGCGGCCCGTGCGCACCGGCACCGGGCCGTAGACCAGCTTCTCGCCGTCCTGGATCCAGCTCAGCTGGAGGGTGAGGTTCACGCAGGCGATGCGGCCCTTGTTCACCGGGCACTTGCCGTCCTTGTTGGGCTTGTCGCCGACGGCCTTCTGCTTGTTCATCAGGTCCATCACGCCCCAGGTGACCGGACCCGCGTAGCCGATGTTCGGCGTAATGCCGTGCTTGGTCTGGAACGCCTGGATGGCCTTGCAGTCGGCGGCGGACTGCTTGCCGTCGACCGGGCGGCCGAGGAACTTCTCCACCTGCTTCTGGTACGGGCCGGTCTGCGTGGTGCAGCTCGCGGCCTGCGCCGGCGCGGCGCCGAGCGCGAGCGTGAGCGGTGCCACCAGCCCGGTGATCCCGAGTGCGACGGCGCCCCGTCTGCGAATGTCCCCCATGGTCGGCCTTCCCCTGCGTGTGCGGTGTGTTCTTCCGCGAGCTAGACCGGTGTGCGGGGGCATCGGTTGTAGGGCCGGGCCGGGTCGCGACGAAACGGTGACATTCCCGCGTTCGGGGCACTCGCCGCGCACGGTCGCGGGGTGTGGTCGCCAGGGGCCGGGTGGACAGGGGCTGGGTGTACCGGTTCCGGTGGACCGGTGCCGGGTGGCGGCCAGGGAGCGCGCGGCGGGTGGGCACTGGGGGAAGGAACCCGGCGGAAGGCGGCTGCCAGCAGGGCCCCGCGCCGACCGAGCGTGGCGCGCGCCCCGGGGCGGCTCGCCGATCAGGCCCGACGCGGCGGCGTCGAGCGATCAGCGGTACGAGCAGCCCGGCGGGTGCCAGGACCGCTCCCGATGCGGGTGCCAGGACCGCCCCCGCCGGCCCTGCGTGCGGCCGAGGCCGACGCCCCGCCCGCGGGCGGACGTGGCGGGCGCCGGTCAGCAGGCCGAGGCCACCCGCGACGGCCGTGCCGGCCGTCCGTCCGCGTGGCTCACCGGTACCCGGTCGTGTCGGCCGGCTTGCCCGCGTCCTGGACCTCGACGAGGTAGCGCCAGGCGTCGGGGCGGCTGCCGTCGAGGTCGGTGAAGCCGTACACCTGGGCCAGGCCGCCGCTGGAGAGGGACTGCCCGTTGAAGCGGGCCACGTCCGGGTCGGCGGCCAGCGCGGCGACGGCGCGGCCCACGTAGCGCGGGGTCTCCGAGATGGCGAAGTGCGGCACGCGGTCCAGGGCGTCGCGCCAGTTCTCCTCCCGTACCCCGAAGTGGTCGAGCATGATCTCCGAGCGCAGCCAGCCGGGAGTCAGGGCGACGGCGGTGGCGCCGCGCGGGCCGAGTTCGTGGCCGAGCGCGAAGGCCATGCGCAGCACGGACGCCTTGGCCAGGTCGTAGAAGAAGGAGTTGCGGTAACGGTCGCGGTTGTAGTCGGCGGTGCCGTCGGTGACCTCGACGACCAGGCCGCCTGGGGTGCGCAGCAGCAGGGGCAGGGCGTGGTGGCTGGTGATGGCGTGCGTCTCGACCGCCAGCCGCAGCAGGCGGAGGCCGTTGTCGAGGTCGTGCTCCCAGACCGGGGTGTCCCACTCGAAGAGCGTCTCACCGCCCCAGATGTCGTTGACGAGGACGTCGAGGCGGCCCTGCTCGTCGGTGATCCGGTTAACGAGGGTGCGCACCCGCGCCGGGTCGAGGTGGTCGGTGGGGACGGCGACGCCGTGTCCGCCGGCCTCGGTGACGAGGTCGGCGGTGTCCTCGATGGTCTCCGGGCGGTCGTACGCGGAGCGCCGGGCGCGGGTGGTGCGGCCGGTGACGTAGACCGTCGCACCGGCCGCTCCGAGTTCGGCGATGCCGCGTCCGGCTCCCCGGGTCGCTCCGGCGACCAGTGCGACCTTGCCCTTCAGCGGCTGTTCCGGCATGTCCGGCCTCCCTTGATTGCCTGGGTCCGCTTTCAGGGTGGCGGGCAAGCCGGACATCTTCTGTCGTCTTTTCCGGTGGGCATCCGTCAATGCCCCCGGTCGATCCACTCCTGGAGGTGCGGCGCCTCGGCACCGATGGTGGTGGGGTCGCCGTGGCCGGTGAGGACGTCGGTCTCGGGTGGGAGGGTGAGCAGCCGGTCGCGGATCGAGTCGATGATGGTCGGGAAGTGGGAGTAGGAGCGTCCGGTGGCGCCGGGCCCGCCCTGGAAGAGGGTGTCGCCGGTGAAGACGGTCGCCAGGCCCGGGTCGTACAGGCAGACCGCGCCCGGTGCGTGGCCCGGTGTGTGCAGCACCCTCAGGTCGGCTCCGGCGGCCTCGATCACCTGGCCGTCGACCAGCCACGCGTCGGGCTCCCGGTCGGCATGGGTCTGCTTCCACAGCGGCAGGTCGTCGTGGTGCAGCCAGACGGTCGCGCCGGTGCGCTCGGCCAGGGCGGGCGCGGCGTCGATGTGGTCGTTGTGGGCGTGGGTGCACACGATCGCGGTCAGGCGACGGTCACCGACCGCCTCGGCGATGGCGTTGGCGTCGTGGGCGGCGTCGATGACGATCACCTCGTGGTCGTCGCCGACGAGCCACACGTTGTTGTCGACGTCCCAGGTGCCGCCGTCGAGTGTGAACTGTCCGGAGGTGACCAGGCGTTCGATCCGGGCGGTCATCACAGCACCACCACCGAGCGCAGCACGTCGCCGTGGTGCATCCGCTCGAACGCCTTGTCCACCTCGTCCAGCGCGATGGTCTCCGTCACGAACGCCTCCAGGTCAAGACGCCCCTGCAGATGCAGATCCACCAGCATCGGGAAGTCCCGGGAGGGCAGGCAGTCGCCGTACCAGGACGACTTCAGCGCGCCGCCGCGGCCGAAGACGTCCAGGAGCGGCAGTTCGAGCTTCATCTCGGGAGTGGGCACACCGACGAGGACGACCGTGCCCGCCAGGTCGCGGGCGTAGAAGGCCTGCTGGTAGGTCTCGGGGCGGCCGACGGCCTCGATGACGACGTCGGCGCCGAAGCCACCGGTCAGTTCGCGGATCGCCTCGACCGGGTCGGTCTCGCGGGAGTTGACGGTGTGGGTGGCGCCCATCGCGCGGGCGGTGGCCAGCTTGCGGTCGTCGATGTCGACGGCGATGATCCGCGCCGCTCCGGCCAGGTGCGATCCGGCGATGGCCGCGTCACCGACACCGCCGCAGCCGATGACCGCGACCGAGTCGCCCCGGCCGACGTTCCCGGTGTTGATGGCGGCTCCGATGCCGGCCATCACACCGCAGCCGAGCAGTCCGGCGGCCTGCGGGGAGACGGCGGGATCGACCTTGGTGCACTGCCCGGCCGCCACCAGCGTCTTCTCCGCGAAGGCCCCGATGCCCAGGGCCGGGGAGAGCTCGGTGCCGTCGGTGAGGGTCATCCGCTGTTCGGCGTTGTGGGTGTCGAAGCAGTACCAGGGGCGGCCACGCAGGCAGGCGCGGCACTTCCCGCACACCGCACGCCAGTTGAGGATCACGAAGTCACCGGGCGCGACCTCGGTGACCCCGTCGCCCACCGACTCCACCACGCCCGCGGCCTCGTGGCCCAGCAGGAAGGGGAAGTCGTCGCTGATGCCGCCCTGCTTGTAGTGCAGATCGGTGTGGCACACCCCGCAGGCCTGGACGCGCACGACGGCCTCGCCCGGGCCCGGGTCGGGCACCACGATCGTCTCGGTCCGCACCGGCTCGTCCTTCCCCGGTGCGATCACACCCCGTACCTGCTGCGCCATGGTGCTGACTCCTTCGTCCGCCGGTGTCCGTCTCCTCGACCCTACGCGCGAGTGATCGGTGACGGGCCCCGATCACGCCGGTCCGGGCGCGGTGCCGGCCCCTTGCGGCGTACCCGCCAGGCGGCCGTCGCCGGGCGCGTTATTCGCGGGCCCCGCCCGCTGCCGCCGACATAGCCTGGGGGCTCCGCCCGCCCCGAAGGAGAGACGTGAGCATCGCAGCGACGGACACCGGCCGGCCCGCCTGGCGGCTGCTCCTCGGATACGTACGGCCCCACCGCCGGTCCCTGATCGCGGGAGCCGTGCTCTCGCTGGTGACGGGGGCGACCGGGCTGATGCTGCCGCTGGTGGCCCGCGACCTCATCGACGACCTCGCGCACGACCGGGCCATCACCGGCGCGCTGCTGGCGATGTCGGCCCTGGTCATCGCCAACGCGGCGGTGGGCGCTCTGGGTTCGTACGTGCTGCGGCGCACCGCGGAGTCGGTGGTGCTGGGGGCGCGGCGCGCCCTGTCGTCGTATCTGCTGCGGCTGCGGATCACCGCCGTCGACCGCACCGAGCCCGGCGACCTGATGGCCCGCATCACCTCCGACACGACCCTGCTAAGGGAGGTCACCACGGACTCGCTCGTCGGGCTGGGCACGGGCGGTCTCACGCTCGCCGCCACGGTGGCGATGATGGGCCTGGTGGACCCGGTGCTGCTCGCTGTCACGCTGGCCGTGGTGCTGGGCGCGGGGACGGTCCTCGGCGTGATCGTGCCGCGCATCAACCGGGCGAGCAGGCAGGCGCAGGACGCGGTCGGTGTGATGGGTGCCTCGCTGGAGCGGATTCTCGGCGCGCTGCGCACCGTGAAGGCGTCCGGCGCCGAGCACCGGGAGGAGCGGACGCTGCACGAGGCCGCGCAGGAGTCGTGGCGGCAGAGCGTGCGCGCCGCCAAGTGGTCGGCGGCGGCGGGCAACACGGCGGGGCTGGCGATGCAGGTCGCCTTCATCACGGTGCTCGCGGTGGGCGGCGCGCGGGTGGCGACCGGGGCCATCGACATCGGCACACTGGTCGCGTTCCTGCTGTTCGTCTTCTACCTGATGTCCCCGATACAGCAGGTAGTCGGCGCGATCACGCAGTACCAGACGGGCTCGGCCGCCCTCGCCCGTATCCAGGAGGCCCTGCTCCTGCCCGCGGAACCGGCCGCGCCGCCCGCCGCGCTGCCCTCGGCCGGCGTCGAACCCGCCGCGGTCGCCTTCGAGGAGGTGCGCTTCCGGTACGCCGACGACCTGCCGTACGTCCACCACGGGGTGACGTTCGCGGTGCCCGCGCGCGGCATGACGGCGTTCGTCGGCCCGTCCGGCGCGGGCAAGACCACCGTCTTCTCCCTCATCGAACGGTTCTACGAGCCCGACTCGGGCACGATCACGCTCGACGGCCGTGACCTGGCCGACTGGGATCTGCCCCGGCTCCGGGCCGCCATCGGCTACGTAGAGCAGGACGCTCCGGTCCTGTCGGGGTCGCTGCGGGAGAACCTGCTGCTGGGCAACCCGGAGGCGGACGACGACGCCCTCGCGCGCGTGCTGAAGACGACTCGGCTGGACGATCTGGTCGCCCGGCTGCCGGACGGCCTCGACACGCTCGTCGGGCACCGCGGCACCAAGCTCTCCGGAGGTGAACGGCAGCGCGTCGCCATCGCCCGCGCCCTGCTGCGCCGCCCCCGGCTGCTGCTGCTGGACGAGGCCACCTCGCAGCTGGACGCGGTGAACGAGGCGGCCCTGCGCGACACCGTCGCCGACGTGGCCCGTACGACCACGGTCCTGGTCGTGGCGCACCGGCTGTCCACGGTGACGATGGCCGACCGGATCGTGGTGATGGACGCGGGCCGGGTCCGGGCCGTCGGCAGCCACCGCGAACTCGTGACCGCCGACCCGCTCTACGCGGAATTGGCGGCGACCCAGTTCCTCGGCGCGGACGACTGACCGCCGCGGCGCTCCGGCTGCGCTTGCCGAGCCCGCCGGGCCGGAGGAGCCTCGGAAGGAGAGGCCCGCAGCGGCCCGCTCCTCGTCGGGCCGCGCCCCCGTAGGAGGTCACCATGGCAACCGCGGCAGACCCCGCCTTCGACACCGAGACCCTGCGCCGCGCGGTGGAAGGCGAGAACCCGGAGATCCTTCTCTCCCTCTACACGGACGACGCGGAGTTCCGCATCGTCGACCACACCAGCCAGCCCAGCCACCCCAAGGTCCTGCGCGGCCGGGACGAGATCGCCCGGATGCTGGAGGACGTCTACAGCCGGGACATGACGCACAAGCTGGAGCAGTGCGTCGTCCAGGGCGATCGGGCCGCCTACACGGAGTCCTGCCTGTACACGGACGGGGTGCGGGTGCTCTCCGAGTCGATGCTCTCGCTGCGGGGCGGCAAGATCGCCGAACAGACCCTGATCCAGGCCTGGGACGAGTAGGGAGGCGGGCCCTCACGGCCGGCCTCGGTAGGCCGAGGCCGGGCCGAGGCCGGGCCGTGAAGGGCGCTGAGGTGGAGCACCACCGGGGAGCGGCCGCGCGGAGCGATGCCGTGCGGCTGGGCGTGGGCCACCAGCCCGGGAGTGGATCATCTGACGAGGGCTGAGTGCCACCGGTGCCGCCCGGCCCGTCCGGGCGCACGGTCAGGTGGTCGGGTCCGGGCTCCACCCCGGCGGCCGCAGGATCCCGAGCAGTTGCCGGACCAGTTCCTCCACGACCTCGTCCAGCGTCGCGGCCACCCAGCCCGCGCTCCAGTCGTGGAGCAGGCCGTTGACGCTGCCGATGAAGCCCGTCGCGGCGAGACGGTAGTCACGCGCCGCCGCCTCCCCGCGCTCGGCGGCCGCCTGGGCCTCGGCGACGATGAGGTCGATCCAGCGGGCGCGGCGCTGGAGGCGCTGCTGCTCCAGGCGCGGGCTGACGCCGATGATCTCGACGAAGGTGATGCGGATCCTGCGCGGGTCGGCGGTGACGTTCCCGGCGTACGCGTGGAAGATCGCGGCGGCGCGTTCGACGAGCGGCAGGTCGGCCGCGTCGGCCGCCGCCTTCAGCACCGCTTCCTCGGCCCAGTCGTTGACCTGCAGGTGCAGTGCGGCCAGGACGTCCTCAAGGGTGCGGAACTCCTCGTAGAACTGGCGCGTCGACAGCCCGGCGGCCTCGCTGAGCGCCGCGACCGTGGTGGAGCGGTAGCCGGGGCTGTCGCCGAACATCCGGAGCGCGGCGTCGAGGAACCGCCGACGGCGTTCGGCCTGCCGTTCCTCCGCGGTCTTCCCGGCGTAGCGGCCGGTCGGCGCCTTGAGTCTGCCCGGCACCCGCCCTCCCTTCCTTCGATGAAGGTCAATTTTGTCGTGTACGCAGTCTTGTGCAGAAGGCCCACCCTTCCTTACTTTGCAGTAAGTTGATTCTGAAAGCATCCCTATTCAGTTTCTCGGCTCCACTTTTGGCATGTCCTAGTCACGACACCGCCCACTCCAGAGGAGGGAGCAGTCATGCCTGCCTTCACCACCAGGCACCTGTGCTCCGTAGCCGCCGCCCTCGCCCTGACCGTGACCGCCCCCGCGACCGCCGCCACGGCCGCACCGGACTCCCCCGCCGGCCTGCGCGAGGTGCTGTTCGTGGGCAACAACTGGGACGGCACCGCCGACGTCATCCGCTCCTCGGGCGACTTCGCGAAGCTCGGCCGGATCAACGTCGTCCCCGACAAGGAGGAGCGGCTGGCCGAGATCCACGCGAACCCCGTCCGCTGGGCCTACTTCATGGCCATCCGCAACAGCGTCGGCGAGGGCCACGACCAGTTCGTCGACGACATGTACTCCACGCCGGACGGGAGGTCGGTGGTGGTCTCCCGGCCGAGCTTCGCCGACGTCGTCGCGATCGACCTCGCCACCGGGCGGATCAACTGGCGCTTCCCCGTGTCCGGTTACCGCTCCGACCACATGGCGGTCTCCCCCGACGGCACCCGGGTCGCCGTCTCCGCCTCGACCGCCAACACCGTGCACGTCCTGGACATCACCACCGGCAAGCAGCTCGGCTCCTTCGCCACGGGCGACAAGCCGCACGAGAACATCTTCACCAAGGACGGCGCGTACATCTGGAACATGTCCATCGGCGACGTGAACACCGCGCTCGACGCCCCGTGGCTGGACTGGACGAAGGGCGACCGGCGCATCACCGTCGTCGACGCCAGGACGTACCGGCAGGTCAAGGTGATCGACATGCGCGAGCGCCTGGACGCGATCGGCCTGGGCGACCACTCCGACGCCGTCCGGCCCGCCGCCTTCTCGCCCGACGAGTCCAAGCTGTACTTCCAGGTGTCGTTCTTCAACGGCTTCTTCGAGTACGACGTCGCCACCGACAAGATCACCCGGACCAAGACGCTCCCGAAGAACCCGGCGACCAGCGAGGACCGCACCACCTGGGTCAACGACTCGCGCCACCACGGCATTTCGATGAGCCCGGACGGCGGCAAACTGTGCGTGGCGGGCACGATGGACGACTACGCCACGGTCGTCGACCGCGCGACCCTGAAGGAGGGCCCGCTCGTCACCACCTCCAAGCCCTACTGGGCCACGGTCAGCGGCGACGGCAGGAGCTGCGTCGTCTCCGAGAGCGGCACCGACCAGGTCACGGCCATCGACTTCGCCACCGGGAAGAAGACCGTGTCCGTGCCGGTCGGCGACCACCCCCAGCGCGTGCGTCTGGGTCACGTGGAGGCCGGCTGGACCGGACCGTCCACCCGCTGATCCCTAGTCGGCCTCCTTCGCGGCCCACGCCGACAGTTCGGCGCGGGCCGCGTCCATCAGCTCCGCCGGAGGAGCCGCCGCCCCGTTGGTCACCAGCGCGAAGTGCGCCACGCCCGAGTCGGGCGCGGTGAGCAGCAGGCGGCGGCTCCCCGCACCGCCCGGTTCCGCGGCCACGCCGATCGGCGTCCGTGCCGTGTACGGCGGCGGGGCGTGCACGGCGCCCAGGTCGGAGACGACGGTGGTCGACGAGGCCGGGAAGGACGCCGGCAGGTGCAGTTCGGTGGGCGCGTCGCCGCCGTCCGAGCGCCACAGCAGCAGCCCGTACTGGCCGGAGCCCACGAGCTTGCGCAGGTTCGGCAGTGAACTGGGCACCGGGTTCCAGGTCAGGGTCGTCGAGCCGTCGCGGGAGCGGTCCTCGTAGGTGAAGGCGAGCGTCGTCCCGGCCGTGGCGCTCGGGTAGAGGCGGTCCAGGAGCCGGGCGTCCTGACGCAGTGCGGGATTCCCCGAGTCGTCGAGGCGTACGGCCGACAGGTCCTCGTCGTTCCAGGCGTCGCCGGCGGTGAGCACCTTGTCGGGGTTGCCGTTCATCAGCTCGTGGTGGCGTCCGTGGTAGATGTCCCACTGCCACTGCGTGCCGGACAGCACCGGACCGGAGGACGCCGGATCGGACCACCAAGCGGCCCCTTCGAGGCGGGAGTCCAGCGCCTGGTACATGGCCTTGAGGACGGTCGGCGCCTTGTCGGAGACGGCGCCCGCCAGCGGATGGCCGAACTCGCTGACCACGGCGGGCGTCCGGGCGGCCGCCGCCCGGTCGCGGACCGTGCCGAAGTCGCCCGCGTACTGGCCGTCCCCCGCCTTGCCGGGCATGAAGATCCCGGAGATGGCCTTCTGGTCGTAGAAATGGGTGTTGAACAGGTAGCGCGGCCCCAGCGTGCCGGCGTCCAGCAGGCCGCCCTGCTGTTTCTGGAAGTCGAGGTTGGCGTTCCAGAAGAGGTTGGGCTCGACGAAGGCGGGCTTGTCCCGCCAGCCGGCGGCGTCCATGCGCGCCCGGAACCTCTCGTAGAAGGGCCACAGCACGTCCCGTTCCCAGGCGCGGCTGGTCTGGCCGGGATCGTACGTTCCGGCGTGCGGTTCGTTGTAGGGGTCGAAGCCGACGACGCTCGTGAACTGCGCGGCGGTCAGATGCCGCCGGATGTACGCCATCGTCTGCTCGGCGGTGGCGAGGAAGGCGTCCTGCACTCCGTGGGCGTTGTGCCAGAAGTCGTACGACGCCCGCTTCACGGCCTCGTTCTGGGTGATGTTCTGGCCCCAGAAGAAGCAGATGCCGCAGGCCTCGTCGGGATAATTCCCGGCGTCCACCGCCCACTTGGGGGCACCGTCGCCGGTGTACCAGCTGTCGGCGTCGAAGAGGTGGCGGGAGTAGAGGTCCTGGTGGAAGTCGGGGTAGACGCGGACGCCCGCGTCGAGGAACGCGCGCATCTGGTCGGTGGCGGCGGCCAGGTAGGCCGTGTCCACCTGGCCGCGTACGGGCTCGGCGTGGGCCCAGGACAGCAGGAAGCGGACCGTGTTGCCGCCGCCGAGGGCGCGCAGGGCCCGCGCGGACTTCCTCGCGTCGGCGACCGAGGCGAAGGGCAGGCCACCGTTCTCCTCCAGCTTGGTCTCGCCGGAGACGTTGTATCCGCGCAGCACGATCTCGCGACCGTGGGCGTCGGTGAAGCGGCCGTCGCGCACCGTGATCGGGGTCTCGTCGAACCAGAGGGAGCCGGGCAGCGTGGCGGCGGTGGCGGGCGACCCGCCCCCCGCCGTCAGGAATCCGCAGAGGACGACCAGGACACCAGACAGCCGCGTACGTATATTCGGCATGTCCACTACAGTCCGGCGATATCAGGACACCGTCAACACCTCTGACCCCGGAGTAAGTTCAGTCTCGGCCACCTCGGCCCCCCACTCTGCGCGTCACGTTCAGCAGGTACTCCTTCCTGTTCAGCGGGTTGTGGTCGGTGCGTGGCCGCCGGGGGACGCTGCCGTGCGTGACGGGCGCGTAGTGGTCGAAGGAGCTCTCCCACACTCCCTCGCCCCGGGTCAGTCCGGGCAGCCGTTGCTCCACCGCGTGGACCCGCGCGGCCGGCACCATGCCCTCCAGAACGCAGGTGTCGCCCCGCGTCTCGGTGCTCCGCGGCACGGCCCCGAGCCCGGCCAGCGCCGGCAGCAGGGCACCCGCCGTGTCCGCCGGGGCCTCGACGCGGAACCGGTGCATCGGCTCGTGCACCCGGGTGCCGGCCCGGCGCAGCGCCTCGATCAGGACCAGTGGGGTCAGGCCGCGGAAGTCGGCGCCGGTGCTCGACATGCTCTTGTCGAAGCCCTGGTGGGCGTGGCTCTGGCGGGGTGAGTAGCCGCTGTGGGTCATGGTGACCGTGCAGTCGGCGACCTGCCAGCCGCTCAGGCCCTGCCCGAGGGTCTCGCGCACGGTGTCCTCGACGGCCTTGAAGAAGGCGTACGGCATGGATCCCAGCTCCACCTCCAGCCGGAAGCGCACGCCCGAGCCGACCGGGGCGGGGTCGACGCGCAGGCCGACGGTCGCGAGGAACGGGTTCGGGTCCTTCTGGTTGAACTCCACGGCCGCTCCCGTGCCCACCGGACGCTCGATGCACAGGGGCGTCGTCTCGCGGAAGGTGACGTCCAGGCCGTACTCGTCGGCGAGGGTGGCCTGAATGACCTCCTTCTGCACCTCGCCGTACAGGGACACGGACGTCTCCTGCCGTGCCTCGTCGTGGCGCAGACCGATCAGGGGGTCCTGTTCGGCCAGCTGGGTGAGCGCGAGGTGGAGCGCCGGCTTCGGCACGCCCGGGCCGGGGACGACGACCGTCTCCAGGGTGGGCGGCGCGAAGAAGGGCTCGTGCGCTTTGCGGGGTTCGCCGAGTGCGTCGCCGATCCTGATGTCCGCGAGGCCCCACAGCTTGGCGATCCGGCCCGCCGGCACGGCCTCGGCACGGGCGTCGGTACCGCGGTCGAAGACGCTGACGGCCGTGATCCGGCCGTCCTCGCGGTCCGGTCCGAAGGGAATACGGTCGCGGACGCGCAGCGTGCCGGAGAACATCCGCGCGTACGCGATCTTCTCCCCCGCCGGCCCGCGTTCGACCTTGAAGACGGTGCCGGAGACCGGCCCGTCCGGGTCACCGCCCGCCGGAGGCAGCAGGTCCCTGATGCCGGACAGCAGGGCGGCCACCCCCGCGCCCGTGATGGCCGAGCCGAGATACACCGGGTGGATCAGGGCCTGCCGGGTCTGTGCGCGGAGCGCGGCGCGCAGACGGGTGTCCGTGACGGTGTCCTCGACGTACGCGGCGAGCAGGTCGTCGTCGTGCCCGGTGAGGACGTCGACGGCGGCGGCCGGGTCCAGGCCGGGGACGAAACGGGCCGCGCGGGTGCCGGGGCCGGTGGCCGTGCCCATCGGCACGACCGCCGGTGTGAGGCGCGCCGAGACCGCCCGCAGCACCTCCTCGGTCCGCGCGCCACGCCGGTCGATCTTGTTGACGAAGAGCAGGGTCGGGATGCGCAGCCGCTGCAGCGTCCGCAGCAGCACCCGTGTCTGCGCCTGCACGCCCTCGACCGCGGAGACGACGAGCACGGCGCCGTCGAGGACGCCGAGCACGCGCTCCACCTCGGCGATGAAGTCCGGGTGGCCGGGGGTGTCGATGAGGTTGACCGTCACGTCGTCGAGGGGGAAGGAGACGACGGCGGACTTGATGGTGATGCCGCGCTGCCGCTCCAGCGCGAGGGTGTCGGTACGGGTGTTCCCGTCGTCGACGCTGCCGACCTCGTCGATGACGCCGACCGAGTGCAGCAGCCGCTCGGTCAGGCTGGTCTTACCGGCGTCGACATGCGCGAGGATCCCGAGGTTGAGTACGTGCACGACGTGTCATGTCCTTCGGAGAGTGGGCCGTTCCTTCCTGGGGGGACATGAACGGTGCGCGCATCTGTGCTCCTCGGGACTCGACGACGTCGTCCCGTGCAGTGCACCAGACCGGCGGGGACGATCACAACGGATTTACGCGCGACGGGCGGCTGCCAGGTGCCGGCGCCCGGCGGGGTACCCGGCAGGCGTGCCCGCGCGGCGGAAGGAGCGGATCGTGCGTGACATCCTCCCGGTGCTCGGCCGCTGGTACGCGGCCCGGCTGCCGTTCGGCCTGGCGACCGTCGTCGACGTCAGCCGCAGCGCGCCGCGCGACCCGGGCGCGGCGATGGCCGTCGGCCCGGACGACGAGGTGGTGGGCAGTGTGTCCGGGGGGTGTGTCGAGGGCGCCGTGTTCGAGCTGGCGAAGGAGGCCGTGGCGAGCGGCCAGGCGCGGCTGGAGACGTTCGGCTACAGCGACGAGGACGCCTTCGCGGCCGGGCTGACCTGCGGCGGCGAGATCACCGTGCTGGTGCGTCCGGTGACGCCGGAGCTGGACCCGTCCTTCGGGGCCGTCGCCGCGTCGGTGCTGGCGGGCGAGCCGGTCACGGTGGCCACGGTGACCGGCGGCCCGGCACCGCGCGGCGCCACGCTCGCCGTCTGGCCGGACCGGGCCGCCGGCACGCTGGGCGCCACCGGCCTGGACGCGGCCGTCACCGCGGACGCGCGCGGCGAGCTGGCGCTCGGCGCCACGGTGCTGCGGCACTACGGGCCGCGCGGTCAGCGCCGCGAGGACTCGGTCGGCGTCTTCCTGCGGTCGTTCGCGCCGCCGCCGCGCATGCTGGTCTTCGGCGCGATCGACTACGCGGCGGCCGTGGCCCGCATCGGCGACTTCCTCGGCTACCGGGTCACCGTCTGCGACGCCCGCCCGGTGTTCGCCACGCCCCGCCGCTTCCCGGAGAGCGTCGAGGTGGTAGCCGAGTGGCCGCACAGCTACCTGCGCGGGACGGGCACCGACGAGCGGACCGTGATCTGCGTCCTCACCCACGACCCGAAGTTCGACGTGCCGCTGCTGCAGGAGGCGCTGCGCCGGCCGGCCGCGTACATCGGGGCGATGGGCAGCCGCCGGACCCACGCCGAGCGTGTGGAACGCCTGGTGGAGGCCGGGCTCGGCGAGCGCGAGCTGTCCCGGCTGCGCTCTCCGGTCGGGCTCGACCTCGGCGCCCGTACGCCCGAGGAGGTGGCCGTGTCGGTCGCCGCCGAGATCGTCGCGCTGCGCTGGGGCGGCAGCGGTGCCCCGCTCACCGCGACGCAGGGGGCCGTCCATCCGCCCCGCGAGCGGGGCCCCGGCCAGGAAACGTGAGCCGGATGCCGTCAGGGGGTGTGAGCCGCCCTGCGGTGGGTAGGTGGCGCCTCATCGGATGAGGCATGCATGTCCTCAGCGACACCTCCGAGCGTGGGAAGGAGGTCCGTGACAGCGCACTCTCGCAGCGCCCGGGCCGCTTCCACCGACATGAAGCGGCCCGGCCCTTTGTGATCACGCTCCCCGTACGGCAACGGAACCGCGTCGGTCACCGGCGCGGCGGCAGCCGGTGCAGTTCCACGTCGCCGAGGCGGCCGTCGGCGACCGTGACGGTCATGTACGTGCAGTACGGCTGACGGCGGCGGTCGGTCGGAGAGCCCGGGTTGAGCAGGCGCAGACCGGTGGGGGCGGTGGTGTCCCAGGGGATGTGGCTGTGCCCGAAGACCAGCACGTCCAGATCGGGGAAGCGGGCGGCGCAGCGCGCCTCGCGGCCCTGCGCGGGGCCCGTCTCGTGCACGACGCCGAAACGCAGGCCGCCGAGTTCGGTGTACGCCACCTCGGGCAGCCGGGCACGCAGCTGCGGTCCGTCGTTGTTGCCGTACACGGCCACCAGCCGGCGGCTGCGGCTCTCCAGCAGGTCGAGAGTGGCCGTGTCGACCCAGTCCCCGGCGTGCAGGACGACGTCCGCGTGCGGGAGTTCGGCCAGCAGCGGGGCGGGCAGTTCCCTGGCCCGCTTCGGCAAGTGGGTGTCGGACATCAGGAGCAGACGCACGGAATCAGCCTAGAGGGTGGCGACCGTCCCGCACTCATGCGGACGAATCGGCATGCCGTGGGCGTCCGCTCACGGATCGTCGAACTCGGTGGCGCCGCGGCCATCAACCTCTCCGCGAGCGTGACCGACGTCGTCCTCCTCGACGGGGCGAACGGGACCGCCGGATGAAGCGGATCACCGCGCTGCAGGTCCCCACGTACGGCGCCGCCTGGCTGGACGCCCCGGCCGTCGCCCCGCTGCCGCACCGCAGGTGCGGGCGGCGCCCTTGCACGTCCTGCCGCGCGGCGGCGTCGTCGACCTGCTCCGGCCCAACGGCCCGGCCCCGGCGCCGCGATGGACCGTCACCGCGTCATGGGCCCAGCAGACCTCGTGCGGGATCGACGTCGTCGCGTTCGTCGTGGACGACGACGAACAGGTCGCGTGCGACGAGGACTTCGTGTTCTACGGCGCGCCGGAGAACCCGGCCGGGACGGTGCGGCTGCACAGCGACGGGCCGACCGAGCAGACCGTCGGCGTCGACCTCACCGCGCTGCCGCCCGCGGCCCGCAAGGTCGTCGTCGCGGCCGCCGTCGACGGCGCGGCCACCTTCGGCGACATCGGCGCGATCCACATCGCCTCCGGACCGGGCACCAGCTCCGCGCCGCTGGCCCAGGCGACGCTGGACGCCGCCACGACCGAGCGCACACTGCTCCTCGTCGAGCTGTACCGGCGCGGCCCCCTGTGGCGGCTGCGCACCGTGGGCCAGGGTTACGATCACGGCCTGGACGACGCCCTCGCGCGGGCCTACGGCGTCGACGTCGCCGACTGGCCCGGCGCCCAACGCGGCGCGGACGGGGGGCAGTTGCGCGGCCCGGGACCCGGTCGGCGATGATCACGGCACGGTCTCGGGGAGCGATGGAAAGGTGAGGCGGGACCGCGTGCAGGGTTAGCATCAGGCAACACGCACCAAACCCGCACGTCAACGGCAAGCGACCCGAAGGGGCCCGGAATTCCGATGCCGGTCAAGGTCAGCGTCATCATCCCGGTCTACAACCCGGGGACGTACATCGAGGACTGCATCTCCTCGTTGCAGCGGCAGTCCCTGCCGCCCGACGAGTACGAGGCGATCTTCGTCGACGACGGTTCCACCGACGAGACCCCGGCCCGGCTCGACGCGCTCGCCGCAGAAGACCCCCGGATGCGGGTCATCCACCAGGAGAACTCGGGCTGGTCGGGCAAGCCCCGCAACGTCGGCATCGAGGCCGCCCGCGGCGAGTACGTCATGTTCGTCGACAACGACGACTACCTCGGCGACGAAGCCCTGGAGCGGATGTACGACTACGGCGTCGCCAACGACGCCGACGTCGTCATCGGCAAGATGGCCGGCAAGAACCGCGGGGTGCCGGTGGAGCTGTTCCGCCGCAACCACCCACGCGCCACCGTCGACAACGCGCCGCTGATCGACAGCCTCACCCCGCACAAGATGTTCCGCCGCGCGTTCCTCGACCGCATCGGCCTGCGCTTCCCCGAGGGCAGACGGCGCCTGGAGGATCACGTGTTCGTCACGGAGGCGTTCCTGCGCGCGGACAACATCTCCGTGCTCAGCGACTACGTCTGCTACTACCACATCAGGCGCGACGACGCCTCCAACGCCGGCTTCCAGCGCTTCGACCCCGTCGGCTACTTCACCAACCTGCGCGAGGCCCTCGACGTCGTCGAGCGCTACACCGAGCCGGGTCCGCTGCGCGACAAACTGTTCCGCCGCTGGCTGCGCGTGGAGATGGCCGAGCGGCTGCGCGGACGGCGGCTGCTGGCGCTGCCGGACGACTACCGCAGGGAACTGTTCACGGAGATCCACAAGGTCGTCGTCGAGCGGTTCGGACCGGGCGTCGCGGCGGGGCTGCAGCCGACGCAGCAGGTCGTCGCCGCGCTGACCGCCGCCGACCGCTACGACGACGTCGTGTCCTTCGCCGAGTGGGAGGCCGGTGTCGCGCCCCAGGCGGCCCCCCGCACCGTGGAATGGGACGGCGGCACGCTGCGGATCGGCTTCACCGCCGAGTACGCCTCCGCCGGTGAGCCGATGACGTTCCCCGCCGACGCTGCCCGCACCCCCCTGGAGGACACCCCGAAGGACGTCTCCGAGGCGGTCGCCTGGGTGGGCGCGGAGACCGCCGCCCGCTTCGGCCAGGCCACCGCGGACCTGCTGCTGCGCGAACGCGCCAGCGCAGCCCAGTACTTCCAGCCGGTCGAGTTCACCCGCGAGACGGTTGCCGTCGACGACGGCGAGCAGGTCCGGCTGGTGCTGCGGGCGACGGCCACCGTCGATCCGGCCGCCCTGCCGGAAGGCGGTGTCTGGGACGCCGTGGTCCGGGTCAAGCTGGGCGGCTGGACCAAGGAGTGCCGCCTGGGCCCGGCCCCGCGCGCGAGCCGCCCCACCCCGCCCGCCGGGGTCGTCGACGGCCGCGCGGTCCTGCCGTACTGGACGGAGCCGCACGGCAATCTCTCCCTGGACGCCTCGGCCGACGGCAAGCGTCTCGGCATGGGCCGCGTGAGGCGCTCGGACGTCACCGTCTCCGGCGACCGCCTCACGGCCCTGTTGCCGCTGTACGTCCCCGGCGACACCGAGGTACGGCTCAGGCTCACGTCGGCCGGCAGGTCGGCGCACGTGTCCGGCACCCTCTCCCCCGCCCCGGAGGGACCGGGCGCGCTCCTCGTGGCCAGGCTGCCCTCCGCCCGGGCCCGCGGGACCTGGCGGCCCGCGCTGTGCCTCGCCCCGGACGCCGCCGAACCGCGCTTCGCGGTGCTGCCGTTCGCGCTGCGCGGTGTGCCCGGCGGGCTGCGGGTGGTGCCGGTGCCGCAGCCGGGTGTCGTACGGCGGCTGGTGCGCAGGGCACGGCGCGTGCTCGGCGCCGCCCGTGGAAAAGTGATGTCCGGCGTCAACTCCAAAGGACGGTAAGGCAATGCGACCCCTGGGAATCGAAGGCGCCTGGGTGCTGGAGCCCAAGGTCTTCCCGGACGACCGGGGCAGCTTCCACGAGTGGTACCGCGGTACCGAGTTCCGCGAGGCCCTCGGCTACGACCTTCAGCTCGCGCAGGCGAACTGCTCCGTCTCGCGCCGGGGCGTACTGCGCGGCGTGCACTTCGCCGACGTGCCGCCCGGCCAGGCCAAGTACGTCACGTGCCTGCGCGGCGCGGTCCTCGACGTGGTGATCGACATCCGGGTGGGCTCCCCCACCTACGGACGGTGGGAAGCGGTACGGCTCGACGAGGACACCCGGCACGCGGTGTTCCTCGCCGAGGGCCTCGGACACGCGTTCATGGCGCTGACCGACGACGCGACGGTGGCGTACCTGTGCTCGACGGGCTACGCGCCCGAACGCGAGCACGGCATCCACCCGCTGGACCCGGCCCTCGGCATCGAGTGGCCCGAGGGCATCACGCCGGTGCTGTCCCCGAAGGACGAGCAGGCGCCGTCACTGGCCGAGGCCGAGCGGACGGGTCTGCTGCCGTCGTACGAGGCCTGCCGCGCGTACTACGAGGAGCTGCGCGGCGGGCGGTCCGCCGGCTGACGGCACCGCGCTGCGGCAGGACGGCGATGTCCTGCCGCAGCGCGCGGGCTCAGCGGCTGACGCCGACCTGTTCCAGGGCGCGGCGCAGCGGCTCCCAGCCCACGGAACGGGGCAGGCCCCGGTTGCGGGCCTGGATGAGCGCACGCCAGAACCCGGCCTGCAGCAGCGCCTCCGGCGGCACGGCCCCCGCCCGCTCCAGGATCGCCTCGGGCACCTTCTGCGGGTCGGGCACCTCGTACTCGGCGATGATCTCGTCGTACTTGTCGTGCAGCACGGTGTTCTTCGGGTCGGCGCCGAAGACCACCAGCTGGCCGGTGGGCTGCGTGTCGACCTGGACGGCCACCAGGTCGGGGCGGTACCGGTGCAGAACTTCGATGATCTTGTAGACGTCGCCGGTCCAGGCGTTGGTGTGCCGGTCGCGGGCAGCCTCGTCGACAGTGCGCGGCAGCATGTCGTCGAAGACGATCACGCTGGCCCAGTCGGAGTGCTTCTCGACGTTCATGAAGTCGCGCAGCGCGTACTCGAACAGGTGCATGCCGTCGATGAACGACAGGTCGAGCGTGGTGCGGCGCCAGTAGCCGAAGGGGCTGCGGCCCCGGCGCAGGTTGCGCAGGGGGTGACGGCCGCCCTTGAGGTGCTGGAGGGGGTTGTCACGGGCGAAGAAGTCGTCACTGGTGGCCTTCACCAGGTGGACGTCGCACTTCAGCTCCGAGACCACCTTGAAGGCGGGGTCGATCGCGATGCTGGGCACGCGGGACAGCCGCAGGCTGCGGCCGTCGTTGACACCGATCTCCAGGTAGTTGCGGTTGGCGCTGACCTTGTGCAGTTCCCGGAGGAACTCGTGGCGTTTCACGAAGGGGACTCCTTGCGGATGCGGGGCAGTGCTTCGTCCAGGGCGGCGCGCCAGTGGCGCAGCGGGGGCAGGCCGGTCTCCTGCCACCTCTCGTGCGCGAGGGCGCTGTAGGCGGGGCGCGGCGCGGGCCTGGGAAAGGCCGCGCTGGTGGTGGGCCGCACCCGCTCCGGGTCGGCGCCGATCAGGCGGAACACCTCCCGGGCCAGGTCGTACCAGGTGGCCTCGCCGGAGCTGGTGGCGTGGAAGACGCCGTGCACGTCGGGTCCGACGCGGGGGCCGAGGTCGGCGATCCGCTCGGCGACGTCCGCGCTCCAGGTCGGCTGCCCCCGCTGGTCGTCGACGACGTCGACGGTGTCACGGCGGGCTTCGAGGCCGATCATCGTGCGGACGAAGTTACTGCCGTGCACCCCGTAGAGCCAAGCGGTTCTCACGATCACGCTGGACTCGGGCAGTTCCTCGCGCACGGCCAGCTCTCCGGCGAGCTTGGTGCGGCCGTACGCGGTGCGCGGGGCGGGCGGGTGGTCCTCCGGGTAGGGCGTGTGGGCATCGCCGGGGAAGACGTAGTCGGTGGAGACGTGCACCAGGCGGGCACCGTGTACGGCGCAGGCGCGGGCGAGCAGGCGCGTCCCGTCGCCGTTGACGCGCAGCGCGCGTGCCTCGTCGGTCTCGGCGTCGTCGACGGCGGTGTACGCGGCGCAGTTGACGACGAGGTCGGGGCGGTGCTCGCGCAGGGCCGCATCGAGCGTCTCGGACCGGGTGATGTCCAGGGCGGCGCGGTCGAGGCCGGTCACGTGCTCGCCGCGCCGGTTCAGTTCGTCGACGACGTCCCGGCCGAGCATGCCGCCCGCGCCGGTGACCAGCCACCTCATGCGCGCTCCTCGGCGACGCGCCGCTTCAGCGGTTCCCACCAGGCGCGGTTGTCGCGGTACCAGGCGACGGTCCGGGCGAGACCCGTGGCGAAGTCGTGGCGGGGGTGGTAGCCGAGTTCGTCGCGGGCCTTGCTCCAGTCGACGGAGTAGCGCAGGTCGTGGCCCTTGCGGTCCTCGACGTGCTCGACCATGTCCCAGGTCGCCCCGCACGCCTCGAGGAGCAGGGCGGTCAGTTCCTTGTTGCTCAACTCGGTGCCGCCGCCGATGTTGTAGACCTCGCCGGGGCGGCCCTTGGTGCGTACGAGGTCGATGCCGAGGCAGTGGTCCTCGACGTGCAGCCAGTCGCGGACGTTGAGGCCCTCCCCGTACAGGGGGACCTTCCTGCCGTCGAGGAGGTTGGTGACGAACAGCGGGATGACCTTCTCGGGGAACTGGTGCGGTCCGTAGTTGTTGGAACATCTGGTGACCCGCACGTCCAGGCCGTGGGTGCGGTGGTAGGCCAGGGCGAGCAGGTCGGAGGAGGCCTTGGAGGCGGAGTAGGGCGAGTTGGGGCTCAGCGGGTGGGTCTCGGGCCAGGAACCGGACGCGATGGAGCCGTAGACCTCGTCGGTGGAGACGTGCACGAAGGTCCGCACGCCGTGGCGCAGGGCGCCGTCGAGCAGCGTCTGAGTGCCGAGGACGTTGGTGCGGACGAAGTCGGCGGCGCCCTCGATGGAGCGGTCCACATGGGACTCGGCGGCGAGGTGCACCACCTGGTCGGCGTCGGCCATGAGCTTGTCGACGAGGGCGGCGTCGCAGATGTCGCCCTGTACGAACTCCAGCCGCTCATGGCCGAGTTCGAGGTTGTCGAGGGTGCCCGCGTAGGTGAGCTTGTCCAGCACGGTGATCCGCGGCGCGTCGGGCGCGTCGGAGTCGAGCAGCATGCGGACGTAGCGGGAGCCGATGAACCCGGCGGCGCCGGTGACGAGGAGGTTCATGAATGGATCTGCACCTTGCTGTGGTCTCCGAGGACGAATCGGTGGGCGCTGGGGACGCTGGGTGCCGGCGTCACCTCGACGTGCCGGCCGATCAGCGAGGCCTCGATCCGGCCGACGCCGAGGATGGAGGAGTCCCGCAGCACGATGGAGAATTCCAGCTCACTGTCGGTGATCCGGCAGTTCTCCGCGATGGAGGTGAAGGGCCCGACGTAGGAGTTGTCGACGACGGTTCCCGACCCGATGACGACGGGACCGACGATGCGTGAGTTGACGACCCGGGCGCCCGCCTCGACGACGACCCGGCCGATGGTCTCGGAGGCGTCGTCCACGTCACCGTCGATACGGCGTGGGAGGCCTTCGAGAACCGTGCGGTTGACCTCCAGCATGTCGCCGACGTTCCCGGTGTCCTTCCAGTAGCCCTGGATGACCGTGGAGCGCACGTCTGCGCGGGTGTCTATCAGGTGCTGGATGGCGTGGGTGATCTCCAGTTCGCCGCGCCAGGAGGGCTCGATGGCGCGCACCGCCTCGTGGATGACGGGCGTGAACAGGTAGACCCCGACCAGGGCGAGGTCGCTCTTGGGCCGGTCGGGTTTCTCCTCCAGGCCGATCACCTGCCCGGACGCGTCGAGTTCGGCGACCCCGAAGGCGCGCGGGTCGGCCACGCGGGTCAGCAGGATCTGGGCGTCGGGCCGGTTGCGGCGGAACTCCTCGACGAGGCCGGTGATGCCGCCGACGATGAAGTTGTCGCCCAGGTACATCACGAAGTCGTCGTCGCCGAGGTAGTCCCGGGCGATCAGCACCGCGTGCGCCAGCCCCAGGGGTTTGTCCTGGGGGATGTAGGTGACCTTCAGGCCGAACTCGGAGCCGTCGCCGACCGCCTCCTCGATCTCGGCCGCGGTGTCGCCGACGATCATGCCGACGTCGGTGATCCCCGCTTCGGCGAGTGACTCCAGCCCGTAGAAGAGCACCGCCTTGTTGGCGACGGGCACGAGTTGTTTGGCCGATGTGTGGGTGATCGGCCTGAGCCGTGTTCCGGCGCCGCCGGCGAGCACGAGAGCCTTCATCTGCCTCACCTTAGCCGCACTACGGCGGAACGGAACAACGCCTGTTTACTTGTTGATTACGGCGGGTTGTCGCGGCCGTCGGCCGTCAGTCCTCGCCTCTGACGATGTTCCCGTCCGGTCCCGGGAGGGGCGTGCCGGGGGCACCGCGGTCCTCCACGGCGGGCAGGCAGGTCCGCAGCGCGTCCTTGCCGCGCAGCCGGCGGGCCCTCGCCCAGCCTGTCTCGGGTCGGCGGGCGACGGGCTTCTCACTCGTCTGTGAGGTCACGACTCATCATCTTCCTTCTGCATCCGCTGCTCGTTCGAGTCCCCGGCGCCGACCCGGACAAACCTGCGGGGCGGGGCCGTTCAACAGGCTCCGGCTCGGGGAAAAGCCCCGGTCACACCGTCGGTGCGGCAACGGCAGGACCGGCGGAACGAGTTGGCCCGGCGAGCACCACCGAGCTCGCCCGGCCGGCTCCGCGGCTCCGGTGCGGACCGCGCGACGCGGCGGTCCTTTCCTCCGGAGTCCCAGGACCGCCGCGTCGTGCGGTCCTGGGGCTCCGGTGCGGGCCGTACGACGCGGCGGTCCCGCACACCGCCCGGCGGGGCAGGTGTGCGGGACCGGGTGCCGCTGTCAGGTGTTGGGCCGGGCCGCGCTGATGTCACCCAGTGCCGACTCGGGATCGCGTTCCATGGCCAGGTCGCCGAGGGAGACGATGCCGACCGGGTGCCCGTGGTCGACGACCGGGATGCGGCGTACGGAGTGCTCGCGCATGAGCTCCACCGCGTGGTCCAGGTCCTCGTCGGGCGTGACGGTCACCAGGTCGTCGCTGCAGGCGCCGGCCACGGTGGTCTGCTCCGGGTCGCCGCCCTCGCACAGGGACCGGACCACCAGGTCGCGGTCGGTGACCAGGCCGCGCAGCTCGTCGCCGTCCGTCACCAGGACGGCTCCGAGGTCCTCGTCGCGCATGATGCGGGCCACCTGGGCGACGGAAGTCTGCGGCTCGACGGTCACCGGGTCGCTGGTCATGATGTCGCGGACGTGCTGAGCCATGACGTGCTCTCTTTCCTCGGTCTTCCTCTGGGTCCCACGGTGCCCGCAGGGTTGCTCCCGGGCTCCCGCGGATCTCCGCGTGTTCTCTCGGATGCGGGCTCCGGGTACCCGTGGGCGCGTCCGGATCACCAGGCGCGGGCCGCTTCCAGCAGGCGGTCGCGTACGAGGGCGACGTGCGGGTTGTCGGAGGTGCCCGGCCGCTGCACCAGGAAGCCGGTGTTGATGGGCGCGTCCGCGGGTTCGTCGAGGAGGACGAGGGCGCCGGAGGCCAGTTCGCCGGCGCACAGGTAGCGGGGCAGCACGCTGAATCCGGCACCGGCCGTGACGAGGGCGAGGACGGCCCTGAGGTCGGGCGCGGAGACGGCGGCCCGGCAGTTCAGGCGTCTGCCGAAGACGTGCCGCCAGTAGCGGCGGACGATCGGCAGGTCCTCGGCGTAGGAGATCAGCGGCACGTCGTGCAGCGCACCGGGTCCGTCGGCGGTCAGGCGGTCCCGGACGCGGCCGGCCCAGACGGGCGCGGCAACCAGGACGAACTCCTCGTCCGTCAGCGGTGTCGCGGACAGCGCGCGGCCGCGTGGCCGGGTCGTGGCGATCACGAGGTCGTGACGGCCCGCGCGCAGTTCGTCGAGCAGCGGGTCCGTCAGCCCCATGCTGACGCGCAGCCGCACCCCCCGCGTCACTAGCGGGGCCAGCGCGGGCAGCGCCCGGGTGGACAGCAGCTCGGCGGGCCCGGCCAGGTGGACGGGTGCCGGCCGGGTCCGGGCGGGCGTGCCGTGCCCGGTGGCGGCGGCGAGCGCGTCGAGCGGGGCGGCGATCCGCGTGGCGAGCTC
Source organism: Streptomyces bullii (assembly GCF_042657145.1). Lineage (NCBI taxonomy): Bacteria > Bacillati > Actinomycetota > Actinomycetes > Kitasatosporales > Streptomycetaceae > Streptomyces > Streptomyces bullii. Next base: position 131,398 of record NZ_JBHSNY010000013.1, on the reverse strand, counting down.
GTCGGCGACGGCCGTGGGAGCCACCCCGCGCGGCAGCCGCTCGAACAGCTCGCGGGCCATCTGCCGCTCCAGCGAGCGGATCTGCGTGGTGACGGTCGGCTGGGACAGTCCCAGCAGCTGCGCGGCGGCCGTGAAGGACCCGGACCGGTACACGGCCAGGAACGTGCGCAGCAGGTTCAGGTCGGGCTGCGCGGGGGACACGGGCGGGTCGCTGTGGCTCACAGGACCTGAGCCTAGGACAAGCGATCCATGAACATCCCTATGGCAGCCATAGGCTTTGACATTGGAAACGCGAGGGGGTGAGGCCCTACCGTCGAGGCATCGCTCGAGGCAAGGAGAAGCACCACCATGTCGAAGATCCTCTTCGTCGTCACCGGCGCCGACCACTGGACCCTGGCGGACGGCACGCAGCACCCCACCGGGTTCTGGGCCGAGGAGGCCGTCGCTCCCTACGAGGCGTTCAAGGCGGCCGGTCACGAGGTCGTCGTGGCCACGCCCGGCGGTGTCGTGCCCACCGTCGACCGGGCCTCGCTGGCCCCCGAGATGAACGGCGGGCAGGAGAACGCCGACCGGATCGCGAAGGCGCTGGACTCCTTCGCCGAGCTCCGGCAGCCGGTCCGTCTGGAGGACGTGCGCCTGGACGACTACGCGGCGGTCTTCTACCCCGGCGGCCACGGCCCGATGGAGGACCTCGCCGTGAACGCCGACTCCGGTCGGCTGCTCGTCCTCGCCCTGGAGTCGGGCAAGCCGCTCGGTGTGGTCTGCCACGGCCCGGCCGCGCTGCTGGCCGCCGTGCGGGAGGACGGGAGCAACGCCTTCGCGGACTACGAGGTGGCCGCGTTCACCAACGCCGAGGAGACCCAGGGCGGCCTCGCCGGCCAGGCGAAGTGGCTGCTGCAGGACCGTCTCACCGAGGCGGGCGTCTCCGTCCGCGCCGGTGAGCCGTGGGCTCCGCACGTGGTCGTGGACCGCAACCTGGTCACCGGCCAGAACCCGGCGTCCTCCGCGCCGCTCGCCGAGGAACTGCTGAAGAAGCTCGACTGAGCGAGGAACCGGTGAAGACGCCCGGCTGTGCGAGGCACCGCTGAAGGCGCCCGGCCGAGCCGGGCTCTCAGCGCCGCACCGCCAGCTCGGCCCACACGTGTTTGCCGCCGCTGGCCGGCACCGTGCCCCAGGCCGTGGACACCGCCTCGACGAGGAGGATGCCACGGCCTCCGGTGGCCTCCCAGCCGATGCTGGTCGGCTTGACCGGCGAGCGGGGCGAGGCGTCGGCGACCGCGACGCGCATCCGGTCGTTGACGAGGGTGAGGTCGAGGCGGACCTGTCCGTCGGTGTGCACCAGCGCGTTGGTGACGAGTTCGGAGACGACCAGGAGGACCGGGTCGATCCCCTCGGTGACGCCCCAGGAGCGCAGCGTGCGGCGGGTGAAGCGGCGCGCGTGCCCGACCGCCTGCGGCACCCGCCACACCGTCCAGCTCTCCCGCAGCGGGCGCAGTTCCATGCCGTCGTAGCGCATGAGGAGCAGGGCGACGTCGTCGCTGCGCGGGGCGTTGCCGAGCAGGCTGTCGGCGACGAGTCCGAGGTGGGCGGGGTCGGAGGCGGACAGGTGCCGGACGAGGCGGTCCACGCCCTCGTCGATGTCGGTACCGGCGGACTCGACGAGGCCGTCCGTGGTCAGGACGACGACCGTGCCGGGCCGCAGCCGCAGCGGGCTCATCGGGAAGTCCGCCTGCCGCACCACGCCGAGCGGCGGTCCGCCCTCGGTCTCGGCGATCTCCGTACCGCCGTCCGGGTGACGCAGCAGGGGCGGCAGGTGCCCGGCGCGCACGCACCAGGCGGAGCCCTCCTCCAGGTCGACGTCGACGTAGGCGCAGGTGGCGAAGAGGTCGGTCTCCATGTCCGTGAGCAGCCGGTTGGCGTGGGAGACCACCACGTCCGGCGGATGTCCTTCCACGGCGTAGGCGCGCAGCGCGGTGCGCATCTGGCCCATGAGGGTGGCGGCGCCCGCGCTGTGGCCCTGCACGTCGCCGATGACGAGCGCGACGTGGTTCTCGGGCAGCGGGATGACGTCGTACCAGTCGCCGCCGAGCTCCAGGCCCGCGGTGCTGGGCAGGTAGCGGGCGACAGCGACCGCGCCCGGCAGCCGGGGCAGGCGGCGCGGCAGCAGCTGGCGCTGGAGCATGCCGACCAGTTCGTGCTCGGCGTCGAAGGCCCGGGCACGCATGAGAGCCTGCCCGGCGAGGCCGGCGGAGGCGGTGAGCAGGGCGCGTTCGTCGGGGCCGAAGTCGTGCGGGGTGTCCCAGCCGAGGAGGCAGATGCCGGCCATGCGGTTGCCGGCGGGCAGCGGCAGGACGGCGATGCCGCCGCGGCCGACGTCGGCGAGGGCGGGTTCCAGGGGGGTTCCCGCGGGCCAGATCCGGGCGCGTCCCTCGCGCAGGGCGGCGGCGAGGGTGGGCATGGCGCGCACGGGCGCGTCGGGCCACTCGGTGCGCCACTCGGTGCGCCACAGCTCGGGCCAGGACTCCGGTTCGGGCGGGTCGAGGACGGTGACGACGAGCCGGTCGCTCTCCAGCTCGGCGAGCGCGATCCGGTCGGCGCGCAGCGGTCTGCGCAGGGCGGCGACCACGGCCTTGCCGACGTCGCGGACGGTGACGGCGGTGGCGAGCGCGGCGGCCAGGCGCTGCACGCGGGCCACGTCGGTGATGTCCGGGCGCAGCTTGGAGGCGTCGACGACCGTGCCCACCAGACGGGCGGGCCGGCCCTCGCCGCCGGGCAGCATGCGGCCGCTGAGCCGGAGCCACTTCGGCGGGCCGGCGGGCCGGAGCACCCGGAACTCCAGCTCGCGGTCGCCGATGGACATGTGGTCGGCCTCCACCACGGACATCAGCGCCGGCAGGTCCTCCGGCACGGTCAGCCCCAGCAGGGTCTCGACCCGGCCGTCGAACTCGGCCGGGTCCAGGCCGAACAACTCCAGGATGTCGTCGCCGACCCGGACGCGGCCGGTGTCCATGGCGAGGCTGAAGGCGCTGGGCGGGAGTTCCGCGCCCTCGGCGGTGACGGCCGGGACCGGGAAGGCGACGGCCTCGGCGATGAGCTCCAGGCACTTGCGGTCGTCGGTGTCGAAGCCCTCCGGGCGCTCGCTCACCGCCAGCAGGCTCCCGCCTCCGTCCCCGCGCACGGGCAGCGCGGCGAGGTGGAAGTCCCCCGACGGTGCCCGGCGCGCGTGGGCGTGCGCGGCGAGTTCCCGCGGGCCGAGCCACCCGGGCCGCCCCGAGCGGTGCGCCTCGGCCGCCGGGGAGCGTCCCGCGACGGGGTAGCTGTCGCGCACCCCGTACAGCGTCCTGGGCACGCCGACCGACTCCACCAGGCACAGCAGCTCGCCGCCGTCACCGGGCGCGTACACGGCGACGAACGCCGCCCCGGCGAAGACGAGCGCCTGTTCGAGGACGCGGCGTACCCGCTCGGGTGAGTCCTGATCGGCTGCGATCGCTCTGAGGGCACCTTCGGCACGCAGTGTGCGCGTTCCGCGTCCTTCGGCGCCCTCATTGACCACGTTGGCCATTACAGCGCTTATGAGACACCTGCGCAGCCCCTGTGCGCGTTCCGTGGAAGCACGGGAGCGCGTCCGCTCGAAACGCACCGAACATGTCTTGACGCATGCGTTCCGCACGGGGAGGACGTGACAGGCGTGACTGTCCGGGCCCGTCGGCGGCTGGAAGGCTCGGTGCCGTCACGGAGGGGGACGCATGGACAAGCGGTACGAGGTGTACGCGCTCGCCGACCGGCACTTCTACGACACGCCGGACCGGCTCTCCGGTGAGGGGCAGGAGGCGGCACCGCTGTTCGAGACGGCGCGCCGGCCGGTGCCCGCGGGCTGGGACGCGGCGCGGATCGGCGACTGGCTCACGCTGACGCCGCTCGGCCCGGACGGCGACCCTCGGCCGGGTCCGGCCCAGGGCTGGAAGATCCACGCCTCGGCCACCCGCGCGAACGCGGACGCCATCGCGGCCGCCGTGTGGGACTACTGCGTCCCGCGCCGCATCCCGTTCAAGTTCGTGCCCGGCCCGCACCTGCTGCACCTGCGCAACACCAAGTACGCGCCGCGCGAGGGCAGCGGCAAGTTCGTCACCGTCTACCCGGACGGCGAGGAACAGCTGCACCGGGTGCTGCGCGAGCTGGGCGCGCTGCTGGAGGGCTTCGAGGGGCCGTACATCCTCACCGATCTGCGCTGGCACGACGGTCCGCTGTACGTCCGCTACGGCGCCTTCGCGCGTTCGTTCGTGGTCGACGAGCGGGGCTCGCTGGTGCCCGCGGTGCGGGACGGCGAGGGCCGGCTGGTGCCGGACCGGCGCACCCCGTCGTTCCAGGTCCCGGAGTGGGTGACGCTGCCGGAGTTCCTCCGGCCGCATCTTCAGGCGCGCAACACCACGACGGTGGGCGAGCTGCCGTACCGCATCGAGAAGGCGCTGCACTTCTCCAACGGCGGCGGCGTGTACGCGGGCACCGACACCCGCACGGGGCGCAAGGTCGTCCTGAAGGAGGGCCGGCCGCACGCGGGCCTGGCCGCCGACGGCGCGGACGCGATCGCGCGTCTTCAGCGGGAGAAGGCCGCGCTGGAGCGGGTGGCGGGCACGGGTGTGGTGCCGGAGGTGCGCGACTGGTTCGAGCTCGGCGGGCACCGCTTCCTGGTCATGGACTTCGTCGAGGGCCGCCCGCTGAACTCCTTCTTCGCCGAGCGGCACCCGCTGCTCGCCCCGGACCCCGATCCGGACGCGGTGGCCGCCTACACGCGGTGGGCGCTGCGCGTGCACCGCAAGGTGGAGGAGGCGGTGGCGGCCGTGCACGCGCGCGGCATCGTCTTCAACGACCTGCACGTCTTCAACATCATGGTCGCCCCCGACGAGGAGTCGGTCTTCCTGATCGACTTCGAGGCGGGGGCCCCGGCCGAGGAGCGGGGCCGCCAGGTCGTCGCCCACCCCGGCTTCTTCGCCCCGCCGGACCGCCGGGGCGCCGACGTCGACCGGTACGCGCTGGCCTGTCTGAGGCTCGCGCTGTTCCTGCCCGTCACCACGCTGTTCGTGGTGGACCGCGGCAAGGCGGCCCATCTGGCGGAGGTGATCGCGGAGCAGTTCCCGGACGTGCCGCGCGCCTTCCTGGACGAGGCGGTCGCGGAGATCACGCGGGAGGTGTCCGGCCGTGCCACGGCCGTGCCCTCCTCGCTGGTGGAGCCCGGAGACTGGCCCTACAGCCGCGACTCGATGGTCAAGGCGATCCTCGCCTCGGCCACCCCGGAGCGCGCCGACCGGCTCTTCCCCGGCGACATCGCCCAGTTCTCCGACGGCGGCGGCCTCGGCCTCGCGCACGGCGCGGCCGGTGTGCTGTACGCGCTGGACGCGGCCGGCGCCGAGCGGTACGAGGAGGGCGAGCGCTGGCTGCTGGCCCGCACCGGACCGGCCCCGGCCGGAACGCCGCTCGGTCTGTACGACGGTCTGGCGGGCGTGGCGTACGTCCTCGAGCGGCTCGGGCACCGGCAGCGGGCACTGGACCTGCTGGAGGGCATCCTCGCGGAGCGGTGGCAGCGCCTCTCCTCCGACCTGCACGGCGGACTGGCCGGACTGGGCCTGGTCCTGGGACACCTGGCGGACACGACCGGCGAGAGGGAACTGCGGCACCGGGCCGCCGAGGCCGCGCGGATCCTCCTCCGGCGGCTCGCCGAGCCGCCCCCGGCCCCGTTTTCGTCTTCGCCCTCGCCCTCGTCCCGGCGCCGTGCCGGGCTGCTGCGGGGCGCGAGCGGGCCCGCGCTGTTCCTGCTGCGGCAGTACGAGCGGACCGGCGAGCCGGAGCTGCTGGAGGCGGCCGGCGTGGCACTGCGCCGGGACCTGGCGTGCTGCGTGACGCGCGAGAACGGTGCGGTGGAGGTCGACGAGGGCTGGCGGACCCTGCCCTACCTCGGCGACGGCAGCGTCGGACTCGGCCTGGTCCTCGACGACCACCTCGCGCACGCCCCGGACCCCGGCGGGGAGTTCGAGGCGGCCCGCGCCGGGATCCTGACCGCCGCGACCTCCCGGTTCTACGCGCAGCCCGGGCTCTTCCAGGGCCGGGCCGGCATGATCCTGCACCTCAGCCGCACGACCACGCCGGGCGCCGACGCCGAGCGGCTGGCCGGACAGATCGCCGGACTCGGCTGGTTCGCGATGGCGTACGAGGGACAGCTGGCCTTCCCGGGCCACCAGATGATGCGGCTGTCCATGGACCTCGCCACCGGCACGGCAGGGTGCCTGCTGGCACTCGGCGCGGCGCTCGACCCCGCGTCCGGCGCCCACCTGCCGTTCCTCCCCCCGCCGCGACAGCGGCCCTGAAGACGCGGCTCCGCGACCTGACGGAGTCGTGACACCACCCCACGCGCTTCGCCTCCCGGCGGAGCGTGACACCACCCACGTGCTTCGCGTCCGCGCGGAGCCGTGACACCACCCCGTCCCCACGGATGGACAGGGACGGACGGACACCCAAAGGAAGGGAACACCATGGCACTTCTCGACCTGCAGACCCTGGAGTCCGAGGAGCGGACGGACGGCGGCGGCAACAGCACGGTGAGCCTGCTGTCCTGCATCAGCGCGGCCAGCGTCCTGCTCTGTCTCTGACGCACAGCGCGACCAGGCTCCGGGCGGCCCGCTCCCTCGACAGGGGCCGCCCGGGGTCCGTGCACGCCGCCCGAACCCGGACGCGAAGGGGCCGCATGACGACGCCGCCCGACACCGACCCGGCGCCCGGACACGCCCGCGCGCTGCTGCGTGCGGCCACCCGGCACAGCGGGCCCCATTGTGCGGCCCTGTGCCTGGTGAGCATCACCGCGACGGGCGCCGGCCTGCTGCTGCCCGCCTTGCTGGGCCGCACCCTGGACCTTCTGCTGGCGCACGCCCCGGCGAACCGCTGGGTGCTGTACTGCGCCGGACTCGTGCTGCTGCTCGCCGGCCTCGACGCGGCCCAGACCGTCCTCACCGGCACCGTGGACGCCCGCACCACCGCGTGGCTGCGCCGCCGCCTGACCCGGCACGTCCTGGGCGTCGGCCCCCGGGCCGCGGAGCGCTTCGGCTCCGGTGACCTCGTCGCGCGCCTGGTCGGCACGGCCGCCCAGGCCGGGACGACCCCCGCGGCCCGGGCGGCGCTGCCGGCCGGGCTCGCCGGCCCGGTCGGCGGAGTGGTCGCCCTCGCCCTCGTGGACTGGCGGCTCGCGGCCGTCTTCCTCACCGGAGCGCCCGTGCTGACCCTGCTGCTGCGCACCGTCGCCCGCGACACCGCCGACTGCGCGGCGCACTACCAGCGCGTCCAGGGGCGGATCGCCGCCGCGCTGGCGGAGACCGTCGACGGGTTCCGCACCGTGCGTGCGGCGGGTACGGCGGACCGGGAGACACGGCGGATCCTGCGGCCGCTGCCCGAGCTGTCCGGCGCGGGCCACCGGATGTGGCGGGTGCAGGGGCGGGCCGCCGGACAGGCCGTCGCCGTGGCGCCGCTGCTCCAGCTCGGTGTCGTCGCCGTCGCCGGTGTCCTGCTCACCCGGCACCGGCTGTCGGTGGGCGAGGTGCTCGCGGCCTCGCGGTACGCGGTCCTCGCGACCGGAGTCGGCGTGCTGGTCGGGCACCTGGCGGGTCTGGCCCGGGCCAGGGCGGCGGCCGCCCGGCTCGGCGAGGTCTTCGCCGAGCCCGTGACCGCGTACGGCGCCCGCCGGCTGCCGACGGGCCCCGGCCTGCTGGAGCTGCGCGGCGTGACCGCCCGGCGCGGCGGACGCACGGTGCTCGACGGCGTGGACCTCGTCGTTCCCGGCGGGACGACCCTGGCGGTGGTCGGCCGGTCCGGCGCGGGCAAGTCCCTGCTCGCCGCACTCGCCGGGCGGCTGGCCGACCCGGACGCGGGCGAGGTCCTGCTCGACGGGGTGCCGCTGCGCGACCTCACCCACGAGGAGCTGCGGCACTCCGTCGCCTACGCCTTCGCCCGCCCCGCCCTGCTGGGAACCACGGTCGAGGAGACGATCGGCCTCGGCCTGCTGTGCCCGTCCCCCGCCCGCGTCCGGGAAGCGGCCCGTACGGCCCGTGCGGACGACTTCGTGCGCCGCCTGCCCGACGGCTACGCCACCCCTGTCGCCGACGCCCCGCGCTCCGGCGGCGAGGCCCAACGGCTCGGCCTGGCACGCGCGTTCGCCCACGGCGGTCGTCTGCTGATCCTCGACGACGCCCTCTCCAGCCTCGACACGGTGACCGAACACCACATCACCCGGGCCCTGCTCGGCGACGGCGATGGTGACGGCCCGCACGGCACCCGGCTGCTGGTCGCCCACCGCGCCGCCACGGCCGCCCGCGCGGACGCCGTCGCCTGGCTGGACGGAGGACGGGTGCGGGCCCTGGGCCGGCACGAGGAGCTGTGGGGGACGGCGGAGTACCGGGCGGTGTTCGGGGAGGAAACGGCCTCCAGGGCGGCCGGGCCGGCCCCGTCGGCGTCGACCGGTCCCGGTTCCGCGCCGGACTCGTGGGCTTCCGCGGACCCGGCCTCCCCGGAGGGAGCCCGGCCATGAGCGGCGCGGTCGGCCCCCGCGGCCTGCGCTTCCTGCGGGAGCGGTGGCGGGTTCTGCTGCGGCTGGGCGGCTGGTCGGTGCTGGAGACCGGGCAGACCTTTCTCCTCGGGTACGCGCCGGCCCGAGCCGTGGACGACGGGTTCCTGCGCGGAGAGCCGGGCACCGGGCTCGCCTGGCTGGCCGTGGCCGGTGCCGGTGTCCTCGTCGGCGCGTACGGCACCGCGCGGGTGTACGCGGCGGTCGCCGCGCTCGTGGAACCGTTCAGGGACCGGCTCGTCACGCATGTGGTCGCCCGCGGGGTGCGCACGGGTGACGCGGGGGCGCTGTCCGGTCTGACCCAGCAGGTGGAGATCGCCCGCGACACCTTCGCCGGGCTGGTGATGGTGTCCCGCTCCTTCGTCTTCACCGCCGTCGGCGCGCTCGCCGGCCTGATGTCGCTCGCCCCGCCGCTGCTGCTGGTCGTCGGGCCACCGCTCGCCGCCGGGACGGTCCTGTTCGCGTCGACCCTGCGGCCGCTGGCCCGCCGGCAGGAGGCGTTCCTCGTCGCGGACGAGGCCCTCGCCGGGCACCTGGGCGGCGTCTGCCCGGGGCTGCGGGACATCACCGCGGCCGGTGCCGAGACGCGGATCGCCGACGGAACCGGCCGCCGCGTCGAGGCCGAGCTGCGGGCGGCGCGCTCGCTCGCCCGCTGGGGTGTGCTGCGGGTGGCGTCCCTGGCGCTCGGCGGGCAGCTGCCGATCGTGCTGCTGCCGGCCGCCGCTCCCTGGCTCCTCGCCCACGGAGTCACCCCGGGTGCCCTGGTCGGTGCCCTCGCCTACGTCACCCAGTCCCTCCTGCCCGCCCTGCGCAACCTGGTCCACGGCGTCGGCGTCAGCGGTTCCCGCCTGGCGGTGGTCCTGCACCGCCTGGTGCCCGACACGCCGGAGCCGGATGACGCCTCCGCGCGCGCCCCCAGCGTCCCCACGCGGTCCGCCGCTCCGCCGTCCCCCGAGCCGCCCCCGCCACGCTCCACCACTGCCCCCGCCCTCTCCCTCTCCCGCGTCACCTTCGCCTACGGCCCCGCCGGCGCCCCCGTGGTCCAGGACCTCGACCTGGAGGTCCCCTCCGGCGGCCACCTGGCCGTCGTCGGGCCGAGCGGCGTCGGCAAGTCCACGCTCGCGGCGCTCGTCGCCGGGCTGCTCGCGCCCGCGCGCGGCGCGATCCGGATCGGCGGACACCCGGTGCCCGGCCCCGCGGCCGCCGCCCTGCGCGTACTCATCCCGCAGGAGGCGTACGTCTTCAGCGGCACCCTCGCCGAGAACCTCGGGCACCTGCGGCCGGGCCCGCTGGCCGTGCGGGAGGTGCTCGCCGCGGCCGAGGCGGTCGGGCTCGCGCCCCTGCTGGACAGGCTCGGCGGACCCGACGCCCCGGTGGACCCGGCAGCCCTGTCGGCCGGCGAGCGGCAGCTGATCGCGCTGGCCCGGGCCTATCTCTCGCCCGCCCCGCTCGCCCTGCTCGACGAGGCGACCTGCCATCTGGATCCGGAGACGGAGGCGCGCGCGGAGCGGGCCTTCGCGGCCCGGCCCGGCGGGACCCTGGTGGTCGTGGCCCACCGCATCAGCTCGGCCCGCCGCGCGGACCACGTCCTGGTGATGGACGGCGGGGAGACGGCGTACGGGACCCATGACGAGCTGATGCGGTCCTCGGCCCCGTACCGGGATCTCGTCGGCGGCTGGACGTTCGTACCCCTGCCGGCGCGGTCACAGCCAGCCCTGCCCCTGCGAGATGCGGATGGCGTCGATGCGGTTGCGGGCGCCGGTCTTGCGGGTGATGGCCGCCATGTAGTTGCGCACGGTCCCGTGGGACAGATGCAGGCTCCCGGCGATCTCCGCGATGGACGCTCCCTCGGCGGCGAGGGATAACACGCTCAGCTCGCGGCGGGTCAGCGGCATCTCCGCGGCCTTGAGGAACGCAAAGCCCAGTGAGTCGTTGATGAAACGTTCCCCCTCGGCGACGCGGCGGATGCCGCGCACCAGGTTCTCCGGTGAGCCCTCCTTGTCCACATAACCCAGCGCCCCCGCCTCCACCGCCCGTCTGAGCAGGCCCGGCCGGTTGGCGCCGGCGAGCACGAGCAGTCTCGGGCGCACGGCACCCGGCCCGCACGGGCACAGCTCAGCCAGGGGCGGGATGCCGTACGACTCCGAGGACTCCAGGTCCACCGCGCAGACGTCCGGCCGCTCGGAACGCACCCGGCCCGGTGCGCCGCGCCACGGCGTGTCGTCCACCACCAGGTCGGGTTCCCGCCGCAGCCACTCCGCCAGCACCGAGCGGACCAGACTCTCGTCGTGCACCAGCAGCACCCGGATCACCGCCACCCCCTCAGCTCGCCGTAGGACTTCATCGTGTTGAGCGCGTGCCCCATTGTTCGCGATCGTGACCGTCGGCGGACACGAAGAACCGGCCATCAGGGTGCGCGGGGGCGCATACGCGGCGCCCGTGCACCGTGGCGCGCATCGACTGCGGCGGCATGGGTCGGGGCGAAGGGGGTACGCGCGGTCCCTTCACCGTGGCGTGGGTGCCCCGTGGACCCACGACCGGGCGGTCCCGGGCGGACTCCTGTGCGGCTCGCCGTGCGCGACGAGCCGACAGGGGGGAGATTTGACCCTGGGACACGTCGCCCGGCCGTGCGCGAGGAGGTGGTCGCCGTGTCCGACGGGCAGTCGTCTCCGCAGGCACCGGCGGCCGCCAGGGTGCCGGTCGGACGTCCCCTGCTGTCCCTGGCGCTGGCCTCGATGATGGACGAGGTGCACGCCCACTCCGGCGCGGTCTATCTGCTGGCGCCGGACCAGCCGGTGCTGCAGATGGCGGTGATGGCGGGACTGCCCCGGGCCTTCGCCGCGCCGTGGGAGCGGGTCGGGCTGAACGCGCCGATCCCGGTGGCCGACGCGGTGCGCGAGAGGCGGTTGGTCTGGGTGGGCGGCGAACAGGAGATGGCGCGCCGCTACCCGCGCATCGCCGTGGTGCTGCCGTACCCGTTCGCGCTGGCCGCGCTGCCGGTGGCGACCAGCACGACCGTGTACGGCGCCGTTTTCGTGACCTGGCCGGGTTCGCATCCGCCGGAGCTGTCGGACCGGGAGCGGGAGCACCTGACCGCGGCCTGCGACCGGCTGGCCGTGCGGCTGGAGCGCGCGGCGGAACACAGTCTTCCGCCGCATCCCGAACCGGATCTGATCGGCGGACCGCTGGTCGGCGGGGTGGCCGGCACGCTCGGCACGGTCGAGTCGGCCCGCATGGTGGGGCGGCTGCCGTACGGGCTGTGCTCGCTCGATCTGCACGGCCGGGTCGGCTTCGCCAACTCGGCGGTGGCGGAGCTCCTGGGCGTTCCGGTCAGCCGGCTGCTCGGCACGCAGCTGTGGGCGTCGGTGCCCTGGCTGAACGACCCCGTGTACGAGGACCGCTACCGCGCCGCGCTGTTCAGCCAGCACACCACCTCGTTCGTGGCGCTGCGCCCGCCCGGCGACTGGCTGTCGTTCCGCCTGTATCCGAGTACGACCGGACTGACCGTCCGCATCAACAGGGCGCGGGCGGTGTCGGAGATGAACCGCACCGCTGCGGCGCCCGGCGGCGCGCCGTCCCGGCTGGTCACCATCTCCCAGGTGCTGAGCCTGGCCGGGGCGCTGACGGAGGCGGTGGGGGTGCAGGACGTGGTGCAGCTGGTCGCGGACGAGGTCGCCCCGGCCGTGGGCAGCCAGGGCCTGGTCGTGCTCGGGTCACAGACGGGCCGGCTGCGCGTGCTCGGGCATCGCGGCTATCCCGACCCGCGGATGGTGGAGCGGTTCGACCGGATGCCGCTGACGGAGCGGGCCCCGTGGACGCAGGTGCTGCGCACCGGGGTGCCCGCGTTCTTCGAGTCGCGCGAGCGGCTGGAGTACCTGTATCCGACGCGGCAGGCCGACCGGGACGGTTACGCGGCCTGGGCCTGCCTGCCGCTGATCGCCTCCGGGCGGCCGGTGGGCACCTGTGTGCTGGCCTATGCCGAGCCGCATCCCTTCCCGACGGAGGAGCGGGCGGTGCTGACCAGTCTGGCCGGGCTGATCGCGCAGGCGCTGGAGCGGGCGCTGCTGTACGACACCAAGCTCCGGCTCGCGCACGGCCTTCAGGAGGCGCTGCTGCCGCACTCGCTGCCGCAACTGCCGGGCATCGAGGCGGCGGCCCGCTACCTGCCGGCCACCCAGGGCATGGACATCGGCGGCGACTTCTACGACCTGGTGTCGGCCCAGGGGCAGGCGGCCGCGGTGATCGGGGACGTGCAGGGGCACAACGTGACGGCGGCCGGGCTGATGGGGCAGGTGCGTACCGCTGTCCGCGCGTACACGGCGGTCGGGCAGGCGCCCGAGGAGGTCATGCGCAGCACCAACCGGCTGCTGCTCGACCTGGGGTCCGACCTGTTCGCCAGCTGCCTGTACCTGCGGCTCGACCCCGCGCACGGACGGGCCGTGATGTCCCGGGCGGGGCATCCGCCGCCCCTGCTGCGCAAGCCGGACGGGCGGGTGCGGGTGCTGGACCTCGCGGGCGGTCCGCTGCTCGGCATCGACGCCTCGGCCACGTATCCGACGACCGAGGTGGATCTCGGCCCGGGATGTCTGCTGGTCCTCTACACGGACGGGCTGGTCGAGGCGCCGGGCGTCGACTTCGAGGACGCCGTCGCCGCCCTGAGCCGACGGCTGGCCGAGACCGGGGACCGGCCGCTGGACGAACTCGCCGACAGCCTCATCCACCACAACCGGCCCGACACGGACGGGGAGGAACGCCTCGACGACACCGCCCTGCTGCTGCTCAGGGCACGGCCGGACAGTGGTGCACAGCACCTGCCGGGTCGCTGATCACGGTCGGCGCGGACAGAGACGGAACGGAACTGTCACGCGCGACGGGTCGGTCCTCCCGCCGGAGGACCGACCCGGTCCACCGCCGACCGGAACCGCGGGTGAGGCCGGACGGTGACTGGGTGCGCCCGGGGTCGGGCCCCGGCTCCGCCGGAACAGAAGCGGAACCGGGGCCGGTGGGCGCCGTGGGGGGAGACGGGGTGGGGGGAACCCGTCGGGTCAGCGGGTCTGGGTCAGAGCGGAGTCGTCGTCCGCGCCCGCGCCGGTGCCGTCGTCCGCGCCTGCTCCGGCCTCCTCGCCGACGCCGTCCCCGGCACCGGCCTCTTCACCGTTGCCGACGCCCTGGCCGTTGCCAACGCCCTGGCCGTTGCCGACGCCCTGGCCGTTGCCGACGCCCTGGCCGTTGCCGACGCCCTGGCCGTTCTCGGCACCCTGGCCGTTCTCCGCGCCCTGGCCGTTGCCGATGCCCTGGTCGCCGGCGCCGGCTTCCTCGCCGCCGCCCGCCGCGCCGCCGTCGCCGAGCGTGGCGCCGACCGCCTCCAGGGCGGTGGTGACCGGCTGGAAGAACGTCTCGCCGCCGACCGTGCAGTCACCGCTGCCGCCCGAGGTCAGGCCGATCGCGAGGCCGTCCTGGGTGAACAGGGAACCGCCGCTGTCGCCGGGCTCGGCACAGACGTCGGTCTGGATGAGGCCGGTGACGGTGCCCTCCGGGTAGTTCACGGTGGCGTCGAGGCCGAGGACCGTGCCGGCGTCCTGCCCCGTCGTGCTGCCCATCCGGATGACCTGCTGGCCGACCGTCGCCTCGGCGGCCTCGGTGATCTGGACGGTCTGGTCGCCGAGGTTGACTTCGCTCGGGGCCGCGGTCGCCGGGTCGTCGTACTTGGCGAGCGCGAAGTCGCCGTCGCCGGGGAAGACGGCCTGGTCGATCGTGGCGACCGGCTGGCCGCCCTCGGCGTCCGACCACTGGTCGCCCGCGAGGGCGCAGTGCCCCGCGGTCAGGAAGGCGGGAGAGCCGTCGCCGGCCGTGACGTTGAAGCCGAGCGAGCAGCGGGAGCCGCCGGCGAAGATGGCGTCACCGCCCGAGGCGAACGTCTTGAAAGTGCCCTGGGACTTCTTGATGGTCGCCATGCCGGAGCCGAGGCTCCGCACGGTGGACTCCAGTCTGTCCCACTTGGCGCCGGTGACGGTGCTGTCGGCGGTCACCAGGATCTTGTTGGTGCGCGGGTCGACCGCCCACGAGGTGCCGGGGATGGTCGCCTTCGCCTTGAGGGTCTGCGCACCGGCCTCCAGCTCGGCCATGCTGTTGTCGACCTCGCGGACCTGTGCGCCCGCCTTCTTCGCCTGCACGACCACGTTGTTGTCGTCGCCGTTGACCACGTTGACGACGAGCTGCCGGCTGTCGGAGTCGTAGTAGGACCCGGCGAACGCGTCGCCGAGGAGCCCGGCGAGCTGCGAGGCGAGATCCGAGGCGTCGGCCGCCTTGAGGGTCTTCGGCGCGGCCGCGGCACCTGCCGACGCGCCGTCCTGTGACGCGTTGGCGTTGGGGAGCAGGATCGCGGCCGCGCCGAGCGCCACCACGCCGCCCGCCGCTATCGCGGCCTTGCGCTTCGGAATTCGCTTGTGACTCAAACTTCTCATCCTCCTGAGGGACCGGAGTCTGTGGGCCGCCGTTCGGCTGCCGTCGGGGCGCCTGGATGGCAGTGGGTACGCACGGACCGTTCGGGGCGTTCAATTCCGTTTCCGGGTACGGGCGTCGCGACAGCGAATCGGCCAACTCCCGTATCGGCCGAGGGATTCGCGGGAACAATCCCCCATATGACGATGACCACCGCCGAAGCCGACAAGATCCTCTCCGCGGGCTTCGCCCCCTGGGTGCTCGACCTCGGACTGTCGGTCGAGGCGGTCGGCGACGACCGCGCGACTCTGCGTCTTGCCTGGTCACAGCGGCTGGCACGGGAGGGCGGCGCGCTGTCGGGGCAGGCGCTGATGGCCGCCGCCGACACCGCGGCCGTGATCGCCGTGTCGGCGGCGCGGGGCTCCTACGGGCCCATGACGACCGTTCAGCAGTCGACGTCGTTCCAGCGCGCGGTGACCGGTTCGGATGTCCTGATCGAAGCGGTGCTGACCAAGCTGGGCCGGCGCATGGCGTTCGCCGACATCGACATGACGGACGAACGGACGGGGCTCCTGGCTGCACGCGCGAGCGCGGTGTACGCGCTGCTGGGCTGACACGCTCCGCAATCGATCGTGAACGATCTGTCGCGATCACTGAAACGATGCCTGGCTTCAGCGAATCTGCACATCGAATGCTCAACCCGGTCACGGGAGAGGGCATGGACGGCGCCGCCCACGACATCGGGCACGCCTTTGGTGAGGGAGTGCCGGATTCGCTGTCAGGGGTTCAACAGGCCGCGTGAGCCGATGCCGTGACGCATGTGAAGGACTCGCCACCGAGGTGTGCGCACACCTGCACGGTTCGAGGCCCGTGGGAGGCAAGTGCCCTGGTGGGACAGGTGGTTGATTGGAAGCTCGGACCCGCACCGTGCTTTGATCCATCGCACCGCGGGGGCCGCCCCAGGGCTTCCGGAGACGGGCGCCCGGCACCCGCGGTCGCGGCCGTCCATCTGTCCCCAGAGGGGGCCGCTCCCCCCTTGTGAAATACCCATACGAAGGGAAGTTCCATCATGAACTCCACCCCCCAGGTTGAGACCGTCGAGATCGCCGACGCCGAGCTCGACGCCGTTTCCGGTGGCCTGTCCGTGAACGCCGTGAACACCGTTACTGGCGCGGTGGACAGCATCGCCCCGGTTTCCGGCATCGTCGGCACCGTCGTCGGCACCGTCGAGGGCACCACCGGCCTGAACACGGCCCCGGTCACCAACCTGGTCGCCGGTCTCTGATCGCGCCTTCGCGCCACTGAGTCCCGGAGCCGCAGCCGGCGGTTCCGGGATTCTCCCGTGCAGCAACACTCTCTTCTACGGGTGAGGGAAGTTCCTTGCAGTTCCGCCAACAGGCCCTCGCCAAGCTCCAGTCACCGGAGGAGCTCGACCTCCCGGTGCGTTTCGCCCGCCCGCAGGGCTGGCTCGTGCTGTCGGTGACGGTGGTCGCGATGGCGGCCGCCTCGCTGTGGGCGGTGACCGGCTCGGTGGCCTCCACGGTCAGCGCGCCCGCCATCCTCACGCACGGGCAGGGAAGTTACGTCCTGCAGAGCCCCGTCGCCGGCCAGGTCACCGAGGTCCTCGCCGAGCAGGGCGAGCGGCTGCCCGCCGGCTCCCCCGTCCTGAAGGTCCGTACCGCGAAGGGCGAGACCGTCGTCCGCTCGCTGGACGCGGGCCGGGTGTCCGCGCTCGCCGCCAGCGTCGGGCAGATCATCCAGACCGGCGCGAACGTCGCCGCCGTGGAGAAGGTCGCCCGCGCCGAGGATCCCCTGTACGCGACGGTGTACGTCCCCGCCGAGAACGCCGCCTCCATCCCCGACCACGCCTCCGTCGACCTGACGGTGCAGTCGGTGCCCAGCCAGGAGTACGGCGTGCTGCGCGGCCATGTGAAGTCGGTGGACCGTTCCGCCCAGTCCGCCCAGCAGATCGGCGCGTTCCTCGGGGACAGCCAGCTGGGCGAGCAGTTCACCAAGAAGGGCAGGCCGGTGGCCGTCACCGTCAGGCTCGACCGGTCCTCCGCCACCAAGAGCGGCTACGAGTGGTCGTCCGCGGACGGACCGCCGTACAAGCTGACCTCCATGACCCTGGCCACGGGCTCGATCCGGCTGGCCGACCAGCATCCCGTCGATTGGCTGCTGCCGTGACCACCGCACAGGAGACTCGGGGCAGGCGCCGTGCCGCCCCGCCGAAACGCAAGGTGCCCAAGGCGCGGGCGACGACGGTCCGTACGCCCACCGTGCTGCAGATGGAGGCCGTGGAGTGCGGCGCCGCCTCCCTGGCGATGGTGCTCGGCCACTACGGCCGGCACGTCCCGCTGGAGGAGCTGCGCATCGCCTGCGGCGTCTCCCGCGACGGCTCGCGCGCCAGCAACCTGCTGAAGGCGGCGCGCAGTTACGGCCTGACCGCCAAGGGCATGCAGATGGACCTGGCCGCCCTCGCCGAGGTGAAGGCACCGGCCATCCTGTTCTGGGAGTTCAACCACTACGTCGTCTACGACGGCATGGGCCGCCGCTTCGGCCGCCGGGGCGTCTACATCAACGACCCGGGCAAGGGCCGCCGTTTCGTGCCCTTGGAGGACTTCGACGGCAGCTTCACCGGCGTCGTCCTCGTCATGGAGCCCGGCGAGGACTTCACCCGGGGCGGCCGCAAGCCGGGTGTCCTCGGCGCCATGCCCGCCCGGCTGCGCGGCACCGCGGGCACCATGCCCGCCGCCGTCCTGGCGAGTCTGCTGCTGGTCGCGGTCGGCGCGGCGGTGCCCGCGCTGAGCCGTACCTACATCGACGAGTTCCTGATCGGGAACAAGACCTCACTGCTGGGCACGCTGTTCGCGTCGATGGCGGCGTGCGTGCTGCTCACGGTCGTGCTCACCTGGCTCCAGCAGGCCAACCTGCTGCGCGGCCGCATCATCTCCTCGACGCTGTCCAGCGCCCGCTTCCTGCGCCATCTGCTGCGGCTGCCGGTGACGTTCTTCTCCCAGCGCAGCCCGGCCGACCTGGTGCAACGCCTGCAGTCCAACGACGCCGTGGCCGAGACGCTGGCCCGCGACCTGGCGGCGGCGGGCGTCGACGCGGTGGTCGTCGTCCTGTACGCGGTGCTGCTCTACACGTACGACCCGCAGCTGACCTTCGTCGGCATCGGCGTGGCGCTGCTGAACATCGTGGCGATGCGGGTCGTCATCCGGCTGCGGGCCACGCGCACGGCGAAGCTGCGCGCCGACACGGCCCGGCTCACCAACACCTCCTACACCGGCCTTCAGCTGATCGAGACGATGAAGGCGACCGGCGGTGAGGACGGCTACTTCCGCAAGTGGGCCGGGCAGCACGCCACCACACTGGAGGAGCAGCAGCGGCTGGGGGTGCCGAGCGCCTGGCTCGGTGTGGTCGCGCCGACGCTGGCCACCCTCAACAGCGCGCTGATCCTGTGGATCGGCGGCATGCGCGCGGTGGAGGGCCACATCTCGGTGGGCCTGCTGGTGGCGTTCCAGGCGCTGGTCACCCGTTTCACCGCGCCGCTGACCCGGCTGAACGGCGTCGCGGGCCGCATCCAGGACTTCGCCGCCGACGTGGCCCGGCTGAAGGACGTGGAGAACTTCCAGGCCGACCCGCTCTACGGCCGACCGGGCTCCGGCGATTCGACGCGCCGCCTGGCCGGGCACGTGGAGCTGCAGAACCTCACCTTCGGCTACAACCCGCTCGACAAGCCCCTGCTCAGCGGTTTCGACCTGTCCGTCGGGCCGGGTCAGCAGGTCGCGCTGGTGGGCGGCTCGGGCAGCGGCAAGTCCACGGTGTCCCGGCTGATCTCGGGCCTGTACACGCCGTGGGAGGGCGTCATCCGCATCGATGGGCAGCGCATCGAGGACATCCCGCGCGGGGCGCTGGCCGCCTCCGTCTCCTTCGTCGACCAGGAGGTGTTCCTCTTCGAGGGCACGGTCCGCGACAACGTGGCGCTGTGGGACCCGTCGATCCCGGACGACGCCGTGGTGGAGGCCCTCAGGGACGCCGCGCTGTACGACGTGATCATGCGCCGGCCGGGAGGCATCCACAGCAGGGTCGAGCAGGACGGCCGCAACTTCTCGGGCGGGCAGCGCCAGCGCCTGGAGATCGCGCGGGCGCTGGTGCGCCGGCCGAGCATCCTCGTCCTGGACGAGGTGACCAGCGCCCTGGACGCGGAGACCGAGCTGGTCGTCATGGACAACCTGCGCAAGCGGGGCTGCGCGTGTGTGGTGATCGCGCACCGGCTGAGCACGGTGCGCGACAGCGACGAGATCGTCGTCCTGCAGCACGGCACGATCGTGGAGCGCGGGCGGCACGAGGAGCTGGTGGCGCGCGGCGGCGCGTACGCGGCGCTGGTCAGGGAGCGGTGAGATGACGACCGTGCAAGGCGACGACTACGTGCTCGGCGCGTTCGGATCGCTCGGTACCCGGATCGACTGCGCCGGGTTCAGCCGCCTGGACCTTGAGGGCCCGCAGGTGCTGTGGCTCGTCGCGGCCGGCGCCGTGGACCTGTTCGCGGTGGACGCCGAGCAGCAGGGGCAGTGGCACCACCTCGGCCGCCTGGAGGCGGGCTCACTGCTGCTCGGCCCGGCGTCCGGACCCCAGCACACCCTGGTCGCGCGTCCGCTCAGGGACTGCGTGGTCCACCGCATCGGACTGCGCGAGCTGTACCAGCCCGCGAGCACGCAGACCTGGTCGTACGACGAGTACGGCAACCCCCAGTACGTCCCGCCGACGACGAGCCCGCTGGAGTACGCCCTCGCGCTCGGCGTGGGCCGCAGTCTGTCGATCCTGTTCCAGGCGCCGATGGCGGAGCGGGCGGAGGAGGTCACCGACGACGACGTGTTCTGGATGCAGGTGCCGCCCGGCAGCGTGCAGTACGGCTCGCTGTACGGCGCGGAAGCCGCGGCCGACCTGCTGATGGATCCGGCGCTGTGGCAGTCCATGGTCGACCAGCAGTACCGGCTGCTGACCACGCTGGACCGCTGGATCGAGCAACTGGAGCGCACCCACGAGAGCCGCACGGCGGAGGGCATCAAGGCCGGCGAGGCCGTGCGCGCCCAGGCCGACCGGACCCTCCTGGCGTCCATCGGCAAGCGGTCCGGGCAGCGCACCACGGCGGCCGACGCCGACGCGACGTACGCGGCGTGCAAGCTGGTCGCCCGGGCGGCCGGGATCACGCTGGCCGAGCCCGCGCAGTCCGGCACCGGCGGTGACCGGCTCGACCCGGTGGAGCGGATCGCGCTGGCCTCCCGGGTGCGTACCCGGGCCGTACGCCTCGACGGCCGCTGGTGGCGGGACGACGTCGGCCCACTGGTGGGACACCGCGCCCTGTCCGGTGCGCCCGTCGCGCTGCTGTGGCGGCGTGGCGGCTACGTGGCGGTCCACCCGTCCACCGGCCGTGAGACGCCGATCGAGAAGGCCAACGCCGAGGAGTTCGAGCCGCGTGCGGTGATGTTCTACCGGCCGCTGCCCGACCGGCGGCTCAGCCCGCTGCGGCTGCTGAGGTTCTGCCTGCGCGGCACGCGCGGCGATGTCGTCAGCCTGCTGGTCAGCGGCCTGGTGACGGTGGCGATCGGGGCGCTGGTGCCGATCGCCACCGGCAAGGTGCTCGGCGAGTTCGTGCCGAAGGCGCAGACCGGTCTGATCGTGCAGGTCTGTCTGGCGGTGATCCTCAGCAGTGTGGTGGCGGCGGCGTTCATGCTGCTGCAGAACCTGACGCTGCTGCGTCTGGAGGGCCGGATCGAGGCCACGCTCCAGCCGGCCGTGTGGGACCGGCTGCTGAGGCTGCCCACCACGTTCTTCACCGAGCGTTCCACCGGCGAGCTGGCGAGCGCGGCGATGGGCATCAGCGCGATCCGCCGGCTGCTGGCGGGCGCCGGGCCCACGGTCGCCCAGTCGGTCACGGTGGGCGCGATGAACCTGGGTCTGCTGCTGTGGTTCAGCGTGCCGATGGCGCTGGCCGCGATCGGCATGCTGGTCGTCATCGCCGCGGTGTTCCTCGGGCTGGGACTGTGGCAGGTGCGCTGGCAGCGGCGGCTGGTGGTGCTCACCAACAAGCTGAACAACCAGGCGTTCCAGACGTTGCGCGGCCTGCCGAAGCTGCGGGTGGCGGCGGCCGAGAACTACGCGTACGCCGCATGGGCGTCCCAGTTCGCGCGCAGCCGTGAGCTGCAGCAGAAGGTGGGCCGCATCAAGAACCTGACGACGGTGCTGGGCGCGGTCTACCTGCCGGTGTGCACGCTGCTGATGTTCATGCTGCTGGCCGGTCCGGCGCGCGGGTCGATGTCGGCGGCGGCGTTCCTCACCTTCAACACCTCGGTGACGATGGTGCTGACCTCCGTCACCCAGCTCACGGGCGCCTTCGTCTCGGCGGTGGCCGCGCTGCCGCTGTTCGAGGAGATCAAGCCGGTGCTGGACGCGACGCCCGAGGTGCGCACCGGGAGCACCCGGCCGGGGCCGCTGTCGGGGGCGATCGAGGCGCGGCGGCTCTCCTTCCGTTACTCGGACGACGGTCCGCTGGTCCTGGACGACGTGTCGTTCGAGGTGCGGCCGGGCGAGTTCGTGGCGATCGTCGGCCCGAGCGGCTGCGGCAAGTCGACGCTGCTCAGGCTGCTCATCGGCTTCGACCGCCCGCTGTCGGGCAGTGTCCTGTACGACGGGCAGGACCTGGCGGCCCTGGACCAGTCGGCGGTGCGCCGTCAGTGCGGTGTCGTCCTCCAGCACGCACAGCCGTTCACCGGCTCGATCCTGGACGTCATCTGCGGCACCGAGCCGTACACGCCGGAAGAGGCGATGGCGGCGGCCGAGCTGGCCGGGCTCGCGGAGGACATCAAGCGGATGCCGATGGGCCTGCACACCATCGTCTCGGGCAGCGGCGCGATCTCCGGCGGCCAGCGGCAGCGGCTGATGATCGCCCAGGCGCTGATCCGCCGCCCCCGCATCCTGTTCTTCGACGAGGCGACCAGCGCCCTGGACAACGAGACGCAGCGCACGGTGATCGAGAGCACCAAGGCCCTCAACGCCACGCGCGTCGTCATCGCGCACCGGCTGTCGACCGTGCTGGACGCCGACCGGGTCGTCGTCATGGAGGACGGCAAGGTCGTCCAGCAGGGTCCGCCCGCCCAGCTGCTCGCCGACACGGGCGGCCGGCTGCACGAGCTGGTGCGGCGGCAGATGGCCTGACGGGTCAGTCCTGTCCGGGCACCGGTGCGCCCGAGGGCACGCCGGCCGCGACGTACGCGTCGTAGAGCACCTTCCAGGACGCCTGGGCCCCGGCGTGCGGCCCCTCGACACGCTGGCCTTGCGCCTTGGCGTCGAGCGCGGCCAGGCACACCTGCCAGCCGGCGCTGTTGCGGGCGGCGGTGTCCGCGGCGCCGAGCACGTTGGTGAGCGTGAAGCGGGTGCGGCGCTCGTCGACCTCCTCGAGATCGAAGTGCACTTCGTCGCCGTCCCAGTGGAAGGACAGGTGCCGGGGCGGGTCGACGGCGATGACCCGCCCCGTGGAGTCCTCCAGGTTCGGGTCGCCGCTGAAGGTGACCGTGCCGCCGGGGCGCAGGTCGATCTCGGCGCGCGAGGGGAACCAGTGGCCCAGCTCGTCCGGGTCGGTCACGAAGTGCCAGACGCGGTCGATCGGGTGGTCGTAGACGCGGCGGAAACGGACGGCCGGGCGGCCGTCGTCCAGGGTCAGATACGTGCCGGTGAGCTCGGCGGCCATGGTGGATCAGTCCTTCGGTGCGGGGGGCTCGGGCTCAGGCTCAGGGGGTGGCGACGCCGCGTCGAGGCGGCGGCCCAGCGCGTCGAGGCTCTCGTTCCAGAGCTTGCGGTACGGGGCCAGCCAGGCGTCCAGTTCGGCCATCGGCGCGGGATCCAGGGCGTAGACGCGGCGCTGCGCGTCCTGTCGTACGCGCACCAGACCGGCCTGCCGGAGCACGCGCAGGTGCTTGGACGTGCTGGGCTGGCTCAGGCCGCACGCCGTCACGATCTCCCCGACGGGTCGCGGCCGCTCCCGGAGCAGCGCGACGATGGCCCGGCGGTGCGGGTCGGCGAGGGCGGTCCACAGCGAGGCGTCGGCCATGAACTCAATATGCCGTGTTGGTTATATGCCGGTCAAGGAATGTGAACCTGGCGCGTCTTCGCCCACCGCCGGACGTCCCGCCGTTGGTCCGGCGCGTAAATGGGTACCCACCGCGCATGCGAATCAGCGTGGTGGATGTGGGCTCGAAGACGGTCAGGCTGGTGGTGGCGGACGCGGAGGGCGGGGTACCGCTGCCGGTGCACACCGCCAAGTGGCGGCTGCGACTGTCGGAACAGGTCGGGCCGGGCGGCCCGGTGCCGGAGCCGGCCATCGGGCCGCTCGTCGACGCCGTCGCCGAGGCGAGAGCGACCGCGGCCCGGTGGGGCGCGGCCGATCCGCTGGCTTTCGCCACCGCCGTGGTGCGGAACGCGCCGAACCGGCAGGAGGTCCTGCGGACCGTCCGGGCCCGTACGGGCGTCGAGCTGTGCACGCTGCCGGGCGAGGTCGAGGCCGAGCTGACGTTCCTCGGGGCCCGGCGCTGGATGGGCTGGCGCTCGGGGCCGCTCGCCCTGCTGGACATCGGTGGCGGCTCCCTGGAGGTCGCCTTCGGACGGGGCCGGATGCCCGATTTCGTGGCCTCGCTGCCGCTGGGCGCGGGACGGCTCACCCACGAGTTCTTCGACGGGGGCCAGGACCCGCCGTCGCCCGAGCAGCTGCGGGCCCTGCGCCGCAAGGTCCGCCACCAGATGCGGGACGTCGCCGCCCGGATCCGCTGGGAGGGGCCGCGCACGGCGGTCGCCACTTCCCGCACCTTCCAGCAGCTGGGACGGCTGTGCGGGGCCGCGCCCGGGCGCCACGGCCCGTTCGTGGAACGGGAGTTGCACCGCGAGGAACTGCGGGAGGCGATCGGCAGGCTGGCCGCGCTGCCCGCCGCCGAACGCGCCCGCCTGCCCGGCATCTCCGCGCCGCGGGCCGCGCAGAGCCTGGCCGGCGCGGTCGTCGCGCACACGGCGATGAAGCTGACCGGGCTGAAGGCGGTCACGATCTGCCCCTGGGCGATCCGCGAGGGGATCCTGTTGCGCCACATCGAGGACGGCCCGTCCTGGTGGGCGCGGATCAGCCGCCTGAACGAGGAGGCGGCACCGCCCGATCCCGTGCCGCTGCGCGTCGCGACCGCCACCAGCTGAGGACGACACGCACCGAACCCAGCCCGACCGTACCGACCGACCGTACGAAGGAGGAGGACACCGTGTCCGAGGACGCCCACAAGGAGCCCAGGACGGCCGTCGAGGAAGTGCTGCGCGAGGTCGAGGAGGCCGAGAAGCGCACGCGGGACTCCGAGGAGCAGCGGCGCCGCCGGGGCGAGGCCGGTGAGGCCATCACACCGAACCCGCGGGCCCAGGAGGAGTCGCACCGCGACTGACCGGCGGCGCGGCCGCACACGGCAGACGTCCGGCGCGAGGCCCGGGTGGCTGGCCCGGGCCCGCCCGGGTACCCGGAGCGCATGGAGCACGAGCCCGAAGAACCAAGACTGCCGGAGCCGCGCGGTCCCCTGTCCGCCGCCGTCGAGGAGTACCTGCTGGGCACCGGACCGCTGCCCGGCCCCGCGCAGGTCGCCGCCGCGTCCGTGTACGGCGACGACGTCCAGCTGGCCCTGTACCTCTGTTACGAGCTGCACTACCGCGGTTTCGCGGGGGTGGCCGCGGAGCGCGAGTGGGACCCGGACCTGCTGAGGGTCCGGGCCGCGCTGGAACATCACTTCCTGTCCGCCCTGCGCGCGGACGCCCGGGTCCACGACAGCGTGCCCGACGCGCTCGCCGAGCTGCTGGTGGAGCCCGTGGAGGGCACCGGCGTCACCCACTTCCTGCGCGACGAGGGCGAGCTGTGGCACCTGCGCGAGTACGCGGCCCAGCGCTCCCTGTACCACCTGAAGGAGGCCGACCCGCACGCCTGGGTGCTGCCCCGGCTGTGGGGCCGCGCCAAGGCGGCGATGGCCGCGGTGGAATTCGACGAGTACGGCGGCGGCCGCCCGGACCGCGTGCACGCCCAGCTGTTCGCCGACCTGATGACGGACCTGGGCCTGGACACCACGTACGGCCACTACCTGGACGCGGCGTCCGCGGAGGCACTGGTCACCGTGAACCTCATGTCCCTGTTCGGCCTGCACCGGGCACTGCGCGGCGCCCTCGTGGGCCACTTCGCGACGGTGGAGATCACCTCCTCGCCCGGGTCACGGCGGCTCGCCGAGGCGATGCGCCGCACCGGGGCGGGGCCCGCCGCCGAGCACTTCTACGACGAGCACGTGGAGGCCGACGCGGTGCACGAGCAGGTCGTGCGCCACGACGTCATCGGTGGTCTGCTGGAGCGGGAGCCGCACCTCGCGCCGGACGTGGCCTTCGGCGTCGACGCCACCGTGTTCGTGGAGGACCGCTTCGCCGCCCGGCTCCTCGCCGACTGGCGGGCGGGCCGTTCGTCGCTGCGCACCTCACCGGTCGCCGCCACCACTCATACCTCATGAGAGCCGGGGTACCTGGGTGCCGTGAATCCGCTGGTACCACCGGGCGTGTACGCCCCACAGGAGGACACCGAGCTGCTGGCCGGTGCCCTGTCCGAGGAATCGCTCCCCCCGGGAGCGGAGGTTCTTGACGTCGGCACCGGGACCGGCGCCCTGGCACTGGAGGCCGCGCGGCGCGGAGCGCACGTGACCGCGGTCGACGTGTCACGGCGCGCGGTGTGGGCCGCCCGCCTCAATGCCCTGCGGGCCGGTCTGCCGCTGCGCATCCGGCACGGGAACCTCTTCGATCCCGTGCGGGGGCGGTCCTTCGACCTGATCCTGGCCAATCCCCCGTACGTTCCCGCGCCGGACACCGGGGGGCGCCCGCGGGGCGCGGCCCGATCCTGGGACGCGGGCGCTGACGGGCGGCTGGTCCTGGACCGGATCTGCCGGGAGGCACCCGCCCTGCTGCGGCCCGGCGGCGTCCTGCTGCTCGTCCAGTCCGCGCTCAGCGACACCGGGCTCACACTCGAGCGGCTGCGCGCGGCCGGTCTGAAGGCCGCGGTGACCCGCCGGCAGCGGATCGCGTTCGGTCCCGTCCTGCGCGGCAGGGAGCGCTGGCTGCGGGAGCGGGGGCTGCTGTCCGCCGCCGACAACGAGGAAGAGCTGGTGGTCGTCCGTGCCGAACTCCCCGTCTGACACCCCGCGGCGCATCACCGTCCGGCGCAAGGGGCCCCTGCTGGTGGAAGGCCCGGTGGAAGTGGAGCTGGAGGACGGCACCACCGTCCGCTCCGACCGCTTCCGGGTGGCGTTGTGCACCTGCCGCCGCAGCCGTCGCTACCCGTGGTGCGACACCAGCCACCGCGACAGGTCCTGACCGGCCGCGCCCGGGTGGCGCGGCGTGGCCCAGAGGCCGGCGGGCGGCCCCACTCCGCCCGCCGGCCCCCTCGCACGAGACCGCCGGTTCCCGCATCAGCGCCTCGCACTCCCCAGTTACGGGCCGCTTCACGTTCACGGGAGCCATACGATCCCGGTCCCTAGAAGGTGAAGACGCTCCAGCTGTGGGCGTTCTTCACGCACTCGTTGGCGAAGGTGCGCTCGTAGGAGACGCGCTGCCCCTGCCACACGCCGTCGACGGTGACGACCACCGGGTCGTACTGCTTGGTGCACAGCACGTCGGCACGGGCCGACAGGGCGTCGAACTCGCCGCTGACGCTGCTCAGCTCGGCACACGCCGAAGCGGCGGCCGGGTGGGTGCCGGCCGGCCTGGGGGCACAGGTCAGGGTGACCGCGCGTTCCGGAGTGGCGGTGGCCGCGCTCTCGCCGTGGCCCACGGTGAGCACCAGGGCCGACGGTGCGTAGAGCGCGGAGGGGGCACTTCCCGGGGCAGCTAGCGCGGTCCCCGCCAGGGGTGCGCAGACGGCGGCGGCCGTGAGGCCGAGGGTCGTGGCCCAGCGCGCGGTGTTCCGCATTGTGTGCATCCTTCCGCTCGTTTCGACAGATACCGGTCCGTGCTCGGTCGGTGCCGGGCCGGCGAGCGCGAGTCTGCCGAGTCCGCCGCCGAAACTCACATCGACCCCACCGGTTTCAGTAACGTTCCGTATTGAATCAGTGGCGAGAAGTCACGGAAGCCGCACACGGAAACCCCGGAACTGAGCCACCGCCGACCGCACGATGCGGACACCTGGCCGAATTCCCTCTGCTCCTTAATAGGCCTGAAACATTCCGGTTCCGCTCGTCATCGACCGCTTCCGGACCCCTTGCGTTCATGCTCGGGGCCGAGTAATCGTCATTACATGATTACGAGCGAACAGCGAGAGAAACTGCGCGGCTGGTTCGCCGGCCGCCTTCCCGACGACCTCTTCGAGGAGCCGCCCGAGCTCACGGTGGACCGCGAGGAGATCACCGTCATCGGCCGCATCGCCGGGCCCCGGCTGGCCGAGGACGCCTCGGCCGCCGAACGGGAGGCGGCCGTCCAGGGCCGCGTCCAGGAGTTCCGGGAACGCACCCGGGAGGCACGGATCGCGGTGGCCCGGGAGGCCGAGCACCGGTTCCGGCGCAAGGTGTCCTGGGGCGTGGAGTGCGGCGGGCAGCGCGCCCTGTTCACCCACGTGGCCGCCCCCGTCATGACCCGGCTGCGCCAACCCGAGCGCCAGGTCCTCGACACCCTGGTCGCCGGCGGCGTGGCCCGCAGCCGCAGCGACGCGCTGGCCTGGTGCGTACGCCTGGTGCAGCGCCACACCGACGACTGGCTCACCGAACTGCGGGACTCCCTCGAACACGTCCAGCGGGTCCGGGCGCAGGGACCGGACGCCGAGGCCGAGCCGGACACCCCGCAGGACGACGACCGGCCGACCGGTGGATGATCCGTACCTCCCTGCCCCGGAAGGTGGACGAACCGCCGCCTGGTCCGCCCGGTCGTGCCGGCATGACGTCGGCGGACGCCCGTCAGGGCGGCCTCCTCCTGCCGCCGCACATCCCCGCGACGGCGACCGACCCTCCGTACGTCACGCCACCACGCGCGCCCCGCCCTCGACGCAGCCTCCCCTTCCGGCCGGCCCTTCTGTCCCTGGGGGCGTTGTCAGAGGGCTCGGCCAGGTTGCCCGCATGACCGACTTCGTACTGGTGGCGGGGACTTGGCTCGGGGCGTGGGCGTGGGACGAGGTGGCGGCCGAACTGCGCGCCGCCGGGCACGACGTCCATGCGCTGACGCTGTCCGGGCTCGCCGAGAAGAGAGACGTGCCGGCCGGCCAGCAGACGCATGTGCGGGACGTCGTGGAGGAGGTGGAGCGACGCGAGCTGCGGGACGTGGTGCTCGTCGGGCACAGCTACGCCGGCATCCCGGTCGGCCAGGCCGCCGAGCGGATCGGCGGGCGGCTGCGGCGTGTGGTGCTGGTGGACGCCGATGTGGCCGTCGACGGGGAGTCGTTCCTGTCGGGCTGGCCCAGCGAGCACGTGCGGCGGGCGGTCGAGGAGCACGGCGGCCACTGGCCGCCCCAGGCAGCGGACGACTACGCGGGCCAGGGACTGACGGACGACGAGATCGCCCGGATCGTGGCCGGAGCGACTCCTCATCCGGGGGCCACGCTGACCGAACCGGCCGTCATGGCCCGTCCGCTCGGGGAACTGCCGGGCACCTACGTCAAGTGTCTCCTCGACGGTGAGGAGCCGTGCGGCGCCGCGGCCGAGCTGCTCGCAAGCGACCGCTGGGAGCTGGTGAAGCTGGACACCGGTCACTGGCCGATGTTCTCCGAGCCGCGTCAACTGGCCCTGGTTCTGCACGCGTCGGCGACGGCAGCCTGATCCCCCGCTCCGCCTACCCGTCGGTATGGTCGGCGCGTAGGCGCGTTCTCAACGGCGAGGGGCGGAGCGAAGCGATGGGAAAGCACTGGGCGGACTTCCAGTACGAGATCTATCTCGACGGGATGACGGGGGCCGTTCCACGGCTGCCCACCGATCTGACCCGCCTGGAGGAGCTGACCGAGCGACGGCTCGGCCCCGGTCCGGTGGGCTACGTGGCGGGCGGCGCGGGCGACGGCAGCACGGCCCGCGCCAACCGGGCGGCACTGGAGCGCCGCCGCATCGTGCCGCGCATGCTGCGGGACGTGCACGAGCGCGACCTGTCGGTGGAGGTGCTGGGCCGTGTCCTGCCCGCCCCTGTGGCGCTGGCGCCGGTCGGGGTGCTGTCGATCATGCATCCGGACGCCGAGTCCGCGGCCTCCCGGGCCGCCGCCGCGCAGGGCGTGCCGTATGTGCTGTCGTCGGCGTCCAGCACGCCGATGGAGCAGGTCGCCGCGGCGATGGGTGACGCCGAGCGCTGGTTCCAGCTGTACTGGCCCAAGGACCGCGAGGTCGCCCGGAGCTTCCTGACCCGGGCGAAGGCCGCGGGGTACGGCGTCCTCGTCGTCACGCTGGACACTCCGCTGCTGTCCTGGCGGCCGCGCGATCTCGACCAGGCGTACCTGCCGTTCCTGCACGGTGTGGGGACCGCCAACTACTTCTCCGACCCGGCGTTCCGGGCGGGGCTGGCCAAGCCGGTGCACGAGGACCTGAACGCGGCCGTGACGCACTTCGTCGGCATGTTCGCGGACCCCGCGAAGACCTGGCCGGACCTGGCGTTCCTGCGGGAGAACTGGGACGGCCCCATCGTCCTCAAGGGCGTTGTGCACCCCGATGACGCCCGCCTGGCCGCCGACGCGGGCATGGACGGTGTCGTGGTGTCCAACCACGGCGGCCGTCAGGTGGCCGGTGCGGTGGCTGCCGCCGACGCGCTGCCCGGGGTCGTGGACGCCGTCGGCGACCGGCTCACCGTCTTGTTCGACAGCGGCATCCGCACCGGCGACGACGTCTTCAAGGCCCTCGCCCTGGGCGCACGCGCGGTCCTCGTCGGACGCCCGTACGTCTACGGCCTCGGACTTGACGGCCAGGCGGGCGTGGAACACGTGATCCGCTGCCTGCTGGCCGAACTCGACCTGACCCTGGCCCTCTCAGGACACGCCACCCCGGCGACGCTCACCCGCGCCGACCTGGTGGACCAGCGGGCCTGACCGCGCCGTAGGGCGGTCTGGCCGGGGCAGGCGGGCGCAACAGCCCGGGCCTGAGCAGGTAAACGCAACCGCCCTGGCCGGGGCAGGCGGCGCCGCGTCGCCCGCCCCGGCCTTCCGTCAGGCCCCGGTGGCCGCACGCCGCGTCGTGCGCGGCCCTAGAGGTCGGGCAGTTCCGCCGGTCGGGCGGCCGGTGTGTCCGTGCCCGCTATGGAGAGTGCGCCGGAGGCCGTCGGTGCCGGCTCCGTGCGCCAGTTCTGGGTGGTGGAGCGGTCGCGGACCTTGACGACGATGTCGGCGTCCGGGTCGCCGGAGGCGGGAGTGAGGGCGAGGCGCTCGTCCCAGCGGGGCAGCAACTCGCCCTGCACGGTGATGTCGTAGCGCACGTCGTCGCCGCGTTCGTCGTCCGCGGCGGCGCACGTGCCGAGGATCACGACACCCGCGTCCTTGTGGGAGTCCAGGCACAGGCCGGGATCGGCCACGCTGCGCAGCAGCCCGTCCTCCTCGTACGTCCACTGCTGGGTCCACGCCGACGAGCACACCGCCAGCCTCGCCCCCGCGCCCTCCGCCGCCGTGCCCCGGACGTCGAGGCACAGGTCGGCGGCCACGTTGCGCAGCCGGGTCTGTGCCGGTGCCGTGGGAAGCCCGGCCGTGCCGGGCGCGGTCGCGCCCGGCGGTACGGCGCCGTTGCCGCCGACGGCACTGGTCGAGCCCGTGGGGTCCGCTCCCCCGCCGCCCTGCGAGGACGTCCCGATGACGAGCACGGTGGCGAGCACCCCCGCCGAGACGGCCCCGACGCCCGACAGCAGCGCGCGGGAGGACCGCAGCGCCTTGGGGACGCGCACGCCGCCCGGCGTCCGGCGGCCGGGCACCGGCACGCGGGATAGCAGCCGCGGCCGCTCGGCGCCGACCGGCCCGCTCCTGCGGCGCGCGCCGCGACGGCCGGCGCGCGTGGCGCGCGAGGCACGGTCCGGACGGGAGTCGAGATAGCGGCGGGCGCCCCAGCCGAGCACCGCTTCGGCGATCAGCATGCCCAGCCCGCTCTCGAAATGGCTCAGTTGTTCGGCGGCGTTCCGGCAGTAGCCGCACTCCACCAGATGCTGCTGGACGTCCGGCAGCAGCGCGCCGCCCCGGCGGATCGGGACGTCAAGGAGGCGGTTGTAGAGGCGGCAATCCTTGCTCGGGGCAAGCTCGCGATGGGCATGTACACAACCCTCACGGAATTTCTCACGCGCCTGTTCGAGGATGGCCGACGCGGTGTCGGCATCGGTGCCCAGCAGACCGGCCGGGACGGTTAAAGGCTCGGCCTCCACCTCGACGTGCCAGAGCAGACAGCGCGCGGCCGCGGGAAGTGCCTGGAATGACCGCTGTGCCAGGGCCCGGTTTTCGGGCGTCATCGACTTCGCCGCGCGCATGCCCCGACCGCCGGCGGGTTTCTGCAACTGCGGGAGAACAGCGGCTATTCGGTCGTCCGCGGACCACTCCCGGACCGTGTCCCGCACGGTCACCAGGAGCGCCGGACGCAGCGCGACGCCCGACTCGCCGAAGGCGAGGCGGTTGAGGGTCCGGTGGAAGGCGGTCGAGGTGACCATGGCCGCGACCTGCGCCGACGAGGCGAGGCAGATGACCGCGTAGTCGTGCACCGGCTGCCAGTGCCGCGACATCAGCAGCGCGACGGAATGAGCGGCGGCCTCGCTCTGCGGACTGCCTCTCAGCCGGGCGGCGAGGGATTCGTCCGATTCCCCCGGATCCCCGCCGGGCGGCGGATACGGAGGACGAGGGGGGTGGGGGGTGGGCACTGAGATGTCTTCCTTCCCACGCGCACGTGACACACGGAAGTTCTGTCCCCGAATACAAGTCCGGTCGGTGCGGACCTCTTTCGGCGGGCGCGGGGAGCAGGAATTCGCCGACGGCGAATGGGAACCGGTTCAGCAACGCGCTTGCGACACCCGGCCGTTACCCCCCGCACGGGTGATTCACTCTCGCACAACCCGCACACGGCCAACAAGGCAGTCGAGCAACATCCGCACCATTGACGAAAAGTCAGAAACACGGTCGACCGGCGCCGCTCGCATGGGCTTTCGACATTTTATGCGCCCCGTGTGAATCACACGCACACACCCGGTGCTCCGCGCACGCTCCCGGCGCACGCCCCGGCGTAGTGCACTGGGCGTGGCCCTTCTCGGAGGCCACGCGCAGGACGGCGGCTCTCCTGCGCGAAGGGCCGCCGGCCCCGTTCCTCCCGCCCTCGGCCGGCGGCCCCGGGGCGGGAGCGGTACGCCTGGGGGCGGCGGGACGCACGCGCGGCGGCGGAACTCAGATCTGCCAGGACCGCAGCCGGTCCGCCGCGCCGTAGACATCCGTCGTACCGGACATCAGATCGCGGGCGAGGTCCACGAGGGCGCCGTAGGGCGGGTCGATGCCGACGTCGCTGACGAACATGTACGCCACGGCGGTCGCACAGGCGAAGCGGGCGTTCGCCGACGGAAGCGGCCTGAGCACGGCGAGGGTGTGCAGCAGCGCGGCGGCCCGCCAGGCCGCGTCGGAGTCCACGCCGAGGCGCGGCGGGTCGACGCGATGGCGGGCGACGGCGGCGACCAGCGCCGAGAAGTCGTTGATCGTGGGCTGGTCCGGCAGGACCTCTTCGTGGCGCTGGAGCAGCCAGGGCACGTCGATATGGAGGACGGGTGCCATCGGTCAGGCGGCCCGGCCCTCGCCCTTGGCGGGCGTTTCGTCGTCGGGGAAGGCGGCCGCGAACTCGTCGGCGTGGGACGCGAAGAACCGACGGAAGGCCTCCGCGCCCTCCTGCAGCGCCCGGTGGCGGGCTATGTCGGCCGCGGCGGCCTCCCGCACGAGCGCCTTCATGGACGTACCGCGCTCCTTGGCGATCTGCCGGAGGTCCTCTAGCTCGCGGTCGCTGAACTCCACGTTGAGAGCTGGCATGGCCTCACGGTACCGCTCGGGTACTTACTCGTAAATACCCCCTGGTCAGCAGCGTCTCGCGACGGTACCGAAGGGCCTCCACACCCCCGGAACCGCTGAGATGTGCGTCACATCCGGGCCGCACGATGTCACATTCCGGCCCCGCCACGCCTCCCGTGGTGACCGCGCACTGGGAGGCCCAGCCATGTCCCAGACCGAGACCGAGACCGACACCGGGAGCCGGACCCGTGTCCCCGGCCCCGAAACGCGGGCTCGTTCCGCAAGCCCCGCGAGGTGAACTGGGTGTTCGGCTGGCTCCTGCTGTGCCTGCTCGAGGGCCTGTTCGGCTACTCGCTGCCGGACGACCTGCTGTCGGGCACGGGCCTGCGGTTCGTCGACGGGGCGCTGCTGTCGGTGCCGGTCGTGGGGACGTACCTGTCGATGTTCCTGTTCAGCGGCGAGTACCCGGGGGACGACGTCGTGGCCCACTTCTACTCGCTGCACGTGCTGGTGGTCCCCGGCATCATGGCGGCGCTGGTGGTGCCCACCTGGTATTGGTCGTGCACCACAAGCACACCCAGTTCGCGGGCCCGCACCGGACCGAACGCAACGTGGTCGGCACGCCGTTCATGCCGGTGTACCTGGCGAAGGCGGGCGGCTTCTTCTTCCTCGTCTTCGGGGTGCTGGCGCTGCTCGCGGCGGTGGCGTCGGTCAACCCGGTGCGGGCGTACGGCCCCTACCGCGCGGACCAGGTCTCCACGGGGGCGCAGCCCGGCTGCCGGCGGACCGTACGGCGGTCGAGCCGGTCACGCGTGCGCCCGGCAGAACTCCCGGACGGCCCGGTTGAACGCCTCCGGGGCCTCCAGGTTGCTGACGTGCCCGGCACCGCGGATCACCACCAGCGTGGCCCCCGGGATCGCCTCCCGGAAACGGTGGGCGACGTCCAGAGGGGAGCGCGCGTCGCGCTCGCCCCACAGGAGCAGCGTCGGTACGGAGATCTCCGGCAGCAGGTCGCGCTGGTCGGCCGCGGCCATGAGGAAGAGCTGGGTCCGCATGGTCTGCGGGCGGGTGTCGGCCGCCATCACCGACAGCAGGCGGAGCAGCTCGGCGCGCGGTGCACCGGCGAACAGGCCCGGAACGGTCGGCTGGAACTGCTCGGCCGGCACGGCGAGCATCCGCTGCGTGCCCTCGACGCGGGCCCGCACCTCCTCGGGCGGCAGCGAGCCCTTCCAGCCGGCGTAGGTGTCGGCCAGGAGCAGCGTTCGGACCAGGTCCGGGCGGCTCCGGTACAGCTCCAGCACGACGGTGCCACCCCAGGACAGGCCGGCCACCTGGGCCGGGCCGAGGCGCAGGTCCTCGATCACCGCGGCCAGGCAGCGGGCGTAGTCGGCGAGGGAGAAGCCGGGGGGCACGTCGTGGGAGCGGCCGGCGCCGGGTTCGTCCCAGGCGACGACCGTGAACTCGTCGGCCAGGGCGAGCTGCGGCCGCCACATGCGCGCGTCCAGGGCGGCGCCGTGCGCGAACACCAGCGGCGGCCCCTGACCCACCCGGTCGTAAGCGACCTCGACCCCGCTGACCAGCACCGTCGCCATGCGGACCAGGCTACGCGCGCGTGCCGGGGGTGTCCTGTCGGACGGTTGCCCCGGCAGGACGCCCCCGGCACACGGCGCGATCACCGGCCCCGCGTCTGCGGCGTGATCCGGACGACAGCCCCCTAGACCTGGTCCGCCACGAAGGCGGCCATGCGGGTCAGGGCGGCGTTCCAGTTGATCGTGTGCTCGTTCGTCGACCAGGACCGGATGTCGTCGATGTAGCAGAACTGGCCGACGCAGCCCCGCAGTT
Source organism: Streptomyces bullii (assembly GCF_042657145.1). Classification (NCBI taxonomy): domain Bacteria; kingdom Bacillati; phylum Actinomycetota; class Actinomycetes; order Kitasatosporales; family Streptomycetaceae; genus Streptomyces; species Streptomyces bullii. Next base: position 96,500 of record NZ_JBHSNY010000013.1, on the reverse strand, counting down.
TCTCCTGCGCCAGTGGGTCCTGAATGCTGGAGTTGGGCCCTCCGGCGAGCGTGCCGGCCGGCGGGTTGGGCTGCTTCGGGTCGAGCTGGCGGGCGTACCAGCGGCTGTGCTGGTTGTGGGCGTTGACCTCGCCGTAGCCGGTGACGTACGAGATGTTCAGCGCGTTGCGTCCCAGGATGTAGTCCATGGTCTGCAGCGCTCCGTCCCGGTACTTCGTGGCGCCGGTGATGTCGTACGCGGTGGCCAGGACGACCGCGTTGTTGAGGACCTGATGGCTGGAGCCCCAGTCGTAAACGTTGCCGTCGGGGGCGTACGGCAGGCCGTACGGGTGGGCCTTCAGGGTGGCCAGGTAGCGGTCGGCGCCCTTGACGACGGACGCGCGGACCTTGTCCCGGCCGGGCAGCCCGCTCGGCACGAGCGCCAGGTCGAGGCGGCCCGCGGCGGCCGTGCGCGCCCAGTCGAAGCCGAGCGGGCCGAAGATGTCGGCGGTGTGCACCGGGGAGTTGGCGACGTACCGCTCGAACTCCTTCTCCCGCGTGGTGAGGTACAGCTCGGCCGCCGCCCAGTAGAACTCGTCGGTGACCGTGGTGTCGGGGTAGGCGCCGCCGCCGATGCCGTCGTTCGGGTCCGCGTACACCTCGGGGTGGGCCAGGGCCGCCGCCCAGGCCGTGCGCGCGGCGGCCAGCGTCTTCGCCGCGAACGCCTTGTCATACGGCTTGTACAGGCGGGCCGCCTGCGCGGCCGTCGCCGCGAGGTTGAGCGTGGCGGCCGTGGTCGGCGGGTGCAGCTCGCGCTTTTGCGGGTCGTCGTGCGGCATCAGCGGCAGCCCGGTCCACTGCTCGTCGTGGATCTTGTGGTGTGCCATGCCGGCCAGCGGCTCGCCCTCGGGCACCTGCATCCTCAGCAGGAACTCCAGCTCCCAGCGGGCCTCGTCGAGGAGGTCCGGGACCTTGTTGCCGCTCTCGGGGATGTTCAGGGTGCCGTCGCCGAGCCTGTCCGCCTGTCCGGTGCGGGTGTGCAGGGCGCGCTCGTAGGTGCTGAGCAGCTCCCAGGTGGAGATGCCGCCGTTGACGACGTACTTGCCGTGGTCCCCGGCGTCGTACCAGCCGCCGGTGACGTCGAGCGTGTAGTCGCACACGCCCGGCCGGCACGGCACGTCCTTGTCGCCCTGGTTGGGGGCCACGCCGAGGTGACCGGCCGGGCGGCCGTAGCCGGGGCGCAGGTCGTCGCGGATCGGGGTGCCGCTGCGCTGCGTGTAGTAGTACTTCGCCGCGTCGAGGCGCAGCCGCTGGTAGGCGCTCGCGTCGATGTCGAACGGGCGGCTGGTCTGTCCGTCGGCGACCAGCGTGAAGCCCGTGCCGCGTGTGCGGTAGGCGCCGAAGTCGATGGAGTGGACGTTCTGCCCGGAGGAGACGTCCACCCCGCGCGGCACGGTCGAGCCGCGCGCGACGACCGCCCCGCCGGCGTCCTTCAGCTGCCAGGGCAGTCTCGCCGTGGCGTCGGTGACCAGGGTGGCGTTCTTCGGCCCGGCGGGCAGGTAGGCGACCTGATTGACGCGGACCCGGGGCCCGGTGTCGGGCTCGTACTGCTCGGGCGGCACTCCGCCGAGCAGCGACACGTCGTCCATGCAGAACCGCCACGGGTCCGCGCTGCCGCCGAGCTGGAAGCCGACCTGGCCCCGGGCGGTGTCGACGGGCGAGGTGAACGTGTAGGAGTACCGGTCGCCGGAGACGCTGAGCTGCGGCGTCACCTCGTAGTAGGTGTCGTACGGCGCGACGGACAGGCCGACGATCGCGCGCACCACGTGCCCGGCGGGCGAGCCGGTCGCGCTGAAGGAGAAGCGGTACGACTCCCCCTTCACGAGGGCGATGTCGTTCTGACCGACGGCGGCGTCCCAGCGGTTGGCGGTGCCGCCGGGGACGTCGGCGCAGAGGCGGCCGTCGGACAGGCCCGCCGTGAGGTTGCCGGTCGTCCACCAGGGCTCGGTGGTGGTGTCGAAGCCGCCGTTGCGGACCTGCTCGGTCTCGTCGGCCCCGGCCGGGGCGGCGGGCAGCGCGGCGAGTGCCGTGGCCAGGAGGGCGGTCAGGGACAGCAGAGCGGTTCTGCGTCGTTTCACGTCTGGGCTCCTCGTCGGGGAGGTGCGGGTGGCGCTCAGTTGTGGGAGCGCTCCCAGATGCGGGTGCAGACCATGCTTGTGGCCGGTGTGACACTCCGTCAACGGTCCGGACGGGACGGGTTCGCCGTGTCCCGTCCGGACCGCCCTCCCTCACAGGTCAGGCGGCGGGCGCCTCCAGACGGCTGACGCGCATCGCGCCACGGGCCTCGTCGGGATACCGGCTCGTCAGGGTGAGCCGGATCCGGGAGCCGCGGACGGCGTCGAAGGTGATGACGGTCGGCGCGTCGGAGGCGGTGGCCCAGTCGGTCCGGGCGTTCTTCACCCGCCGCCAGGCCCGGCCGTCCCACACCTCGGCGTCGACCTGCGCGGGCAGGGTGTGGGTGGCGTCCACGGTGAAGGAGACGTCCACCCGGTCGAAGCCGCGTGTGCGCCCGTAGTCGACGGAGACCCAGTCCTGGGTGCGGGCGCCGTCGAAGGCCGGCAGCAGGGCCGTGGCCTGCTTGAAGAAGCCGTTGGACCAGCCGGTGTCCGGGTCGCCGTCGAGCATGGCGGCGGGCAGGGTGTCCGGGCGACCGGAGAAGCTCGCGTCCGCGTGGGGGTAGGTGAGGGGCGCCGGGTGGTCGGGCGTGAAGACGGGCGGCGGGGTGGTGGCCCGGTCGGCGGCCGGGGTGGCGCGCACGGTCGCCGTGCCCGCCCGCAGCCCCTCGGCACGCGCGGTGACCTTCACGGTGCCCGTCTTCGTCCCGGACCGGACGATGGCGAGGGCCTTGCCGTGGAAGGCGGTGCGGGTGCTCGCCTGGTAGCGCTCGGCGCTCTCCTGCCGGCCGTTGTCGAGCCCGGCGAGCGAACCGCCCGCCACGTCGAAGGAGATCAGGTGCTCGGCGTCCGGCACCACCACACCGCGCCGGTCGACCACCTCGGCGGTGACGAACACCAGGGAACGCCCGTCGGCGGCAAGGGACGTGCGATCTGGGGTGAGCCGTATCGCGTACGGGGCGCCGGCGGTGCGCAGCACGTCGGTGGCGACGGCCCTGCCGTCCTGCCGGGCCACCGCCTTCAGCTCACCAGGTTCGAACGGCACCCGCCACGTCAGATGGAGTTTGCCCGCGCTGCCGTTCGGGCTGGTGTAACTGCCCGGGTAGGGCCCGTCGGTGAAGGTCTTGTCGTCGCCGGTCGCCTCGGTCGTCTCGAGGTACTCCCGGCCGTCGACGGTCTTCTTGGTGTCGAAGCGCCGTACGCCCAGCGACCTGCCGTTGAGGAACAACTCCACGGTGTCGACGTTGGAGTACGCCCAGACCTCGACCGTGTCGCCCTCGGCGTGGTTCCAGGTCATCGGCAGCAGGTGGACCATCGGTTTGCTGGTCCACTGGCTCTGGAAGAGGTAGTACATGTCCTTCGGGAAGCCCGCGGTGTCGACCGCGCCGAAGAAGGACGCCTTCACCGGGAAGACGTCGTACGGCGTCGGCTCGCCGATGTAGTCGATGCCCGACCAGAGGAACTGCCCGGTGAACCACTTGCGGTCCCGGTCCTTCTTGTGGCCGTACTCGCCGCTCATGGTCCAGGAGGCGAGGTTGTTGTCGTACGAGGAGGTCGCCCGCTTGCCCGGGGTGTGGTTCTCGCCGGTGTTGAGGTGTTCGGGCTCCTGGTAGGTGCCGCGTGTGGAGGTCTCCGAGGAGGACTCCGACTCGAAGAGGAAGAGGTGCGGGTAGGTGGCGTGCAGGGCGTCCACCGACTTGGCGGTGTTGTAGTTCAGGCCGAGGCCGTCCAGCTTGGCCAGCATCAGGTCGGCGGCGGAGCCTCTGGCGGGCAGGCGGCGGTACTTGTCGGAGCCGATGACGATCGGGCGGGTGGGGTCGGCGGCCTTGATCGCGTCGATGATCCGGTCGGCCATGGCCAGGCCGGCGGTGGAGGTGGAGTCGGGGACCTCGTTGCCGATGGACCACATCAGCACGGCGGGCGAGTTGCGGGCCGCGAGCACCATCTCGGTGGCGTCCTTCTCGCCCCACTCGTCGAAGAACCGGCCGTAGTCGTAGCGGTTCTTTCCGGTGCGCCAGCAGTCGAAGGCCTCCACCAGCATGATGACGCCCAGTTCCTCGCAGACCTGGATCACCTCGGGCGCGGGCGGGTTGTGGGAGGTGCGCAGGGCGTTGACGCCCATCGACTGCATGATCACCATCTGGCGGCGGATCGCGTCGATGCTGACGGCGGCGCCGAGCGCGCCGAGGTCGTGGTGCAGGTCGACGCCCTTGATCTTGTGATGGGTGCCGTTGAGGTGGAAGCCCTCGTCGGGGTCGAAGCGGAAGGTGCGGAAGCCGAAGACCGTGCGGTAGGTGTCGGTGGTGCGGCCGCCGACACGCAGTTCGGTGTGCAGGGTGTAGCGATGCGGGGCACCGAAGTCCCACAACCGGGGCCGGGCGACGGACAGTTCGTGGGTGGAGACCGTCTCGTCGGTGACGGCGACCGTGGAGGAGGTACGGGCGACCGTACGGCCCTTCGGGTCGGTGATCCGGGAGAGCACCTCCACGTCCGTGCCCGTGCCCGAGGCGTTCACCACGGACGTCGCGACCCGGACGACGGCCCGCTCCGCGGTGACCTCCGGGGTCGTGACGTACGTGCCCCAGCGCGCCACGTGCACCGGCTCGGTGACCACCAGGCGGGCCTCGCGGTAGATGCCGCTGCCTGAGTACCAGCGGCTGCTGGGGAGCCGGTTCTGGACCTTGACGGCGAGGACGTTCTGCGTGCTGCCGTCGGTGTACAGCAGGTCGGTCAGGTCGAGGGCGAAGCCGGTGTAGCCGTAGGGGTGGCGGCCGACCTCCTTGCCGTTGCAGTAGACGTACGCGTCCATGTAGACGCCGTCGAACTCCACGGAGATCCGCTTGCCCGCGAGGGCCGACGGCAGGGTGAAGGCGATGCGGTACCAGCCGAGGCCGCCGGGCAGGAAGCCGGTGCCGCTGGTCGTGCCGTGCTCGGTGGTGGGGGTCTGCTCGATGCTCCAGTCGTGCGGGACGGCGACCTCACGCCATGCCGAGTCGTCGTGGCCAGGGGCGGCGGCGCCGGCGTACGCGCCGGTCGGGTCGGTGATGCCGCCCGGGTTGACGAGCGCGAAGCGCCAGCCGTCGCGCAGGGCGACGGTGCGGCGACCGGATGTGCCGCGCGCTTCCTCGGCGGACCACGCCGCCGGAGCGCCCAGAAGCGCTCCGGCCGCGGGCGCGGCCGCGGAAGCGAGCAGAACCGATCTGCGAGTGACCGACATTGACGGCTCTCCCTCATTAGGGCCCAGAAGTACTCAGAACTGACCGCGAACAAACAGATTCTGTCGGTGTGTCAGGCGGGGTCGTCAAGGGTGCGGGGGTCTTCGCCGCGGGCGGGCGCCGATCCGCATGGGCGGGGGCTGGGGCTGCGGGGACTGCGGGGCCGGGCTCCGCGGGCCAGCGTGGGCGCGGGCCGGGTGTGGGGTGCGGGTGTTTGGCCCGGCGTGGGGTGTGGACCCGGCGTCGGGGTCTGGGCCCGGCGTCGGGGTCTGGGCCCGGCGTGGGGTGCGGGCCCGGCGGGGTGCGGGGTCTGGGCCCGGCGTGGGGTGCGGGCCCGCGTAGGGTGTCGGCCCGGCGCGGGGTGCGGGCCTGGCGTGGGGTGCGGGGGGCGCGGGCCCGGCGTCGGGGTGCGGGCCCGCGTAGGGTGTCGGCCCGGCGCGGGGTGCGGGCCTGGCGTGAGGTGCGGGCGCGGCCATCGGCCCGGGCGGCCATCCGGGCGCGGGCACGGGAGCCGCCTGGCTATGCGGCGCGGGGATGCCTTTCATCTCGGAGGTCCCCACTCTCCTGGGCGCGGGATGCCGACGGCGCGGGAACGTCCCTCGGCGTGGGCGGCCGATCCGCCGGGCGCGGGCGCCGGGTGTCAGCACGGGAGCGGCCCGGGCGTGCAGTGCGGGAACGCCCATCGCCCAGGCGGCCATCCAGGCACGGGCACGGGAGCCGCGCCGTAAGGCGCGGGAATGCCTACGCCCCGGGCGCCCCACCCGCCGGGCGCGAGCGCTGATCGCCTGCGCGGCAGCGGCCCGGGCGTGCAGTGCGGGAACGTCCATCGCCCAGGCGGCCATCCAGGCGCGGGCGCGGGAACGGCCCGGGTGTGCGGCGCGAGAACAGGAGCCCCACCGTGCGGCCCGCAAGCGTCCCTCTCCCCCGGTGACCGGTCCACCGGGCGCGGGCACGAGCCCACCTTCGGCGCGCAAGCAGCCCTCACCCCCCGCGACCCAGCCCCAGGCGCGACACAGGAAAGACCCGAACATGCAGCGCGGGCAGCGGAGCGTGTCGGCACGGTGAGCCGCCAGGCTCTGCCCGCACGGGGGCAGCGGCTCGCTCGGGGCTCCGGCACACTAGGGTGGGACACCCGAGTGGCGCGGCTGTTCACCGAGAGTGTGCGCAATGGAGTGGCGACGATGAGCCCGGACCATCCGTTCGACGATGCCGCGGCGGCCCGGGCCGTCATCGACGCCGGTGGCATGCTCACCGAGTGGAGCGAGGGCGCCCGCCGTCTGCTGGGCCATACGGCCGCCGAGGTCGTGGGCCGCCCGGCCGCCGACCTCCTGGCCGACGACGACCGGCACCCCGCGCCCGCCCCGGTCGACGCCCGCTGGAGCGGCACGCTCGCGCTGCGGCACCGCGACGGCCACACCGTGTCGGTCTGGGTGCTCGCCCACCGCAGGGATCCGGCGGACGGCGGTACCGGGGACTGGCTCGCCGTGACCCCGCTGGGGGACGCTGGTCCCGACCCGCTGGACGACCCGCTGGTCCGGGCGGCCGTGACGCAGTCGCCGTGCGCGACCATGATCTTCGACGAGCGGTTGCGGCTGCGCGCCGTCAACGACGCCATGGAGGACCTCCTCGGGCTGCCGGCCGCGCGGGTACGGGGGCTGAAGCCCACCGAGGTCGGCGGCCGGCCCCAGCACGCGGAGCTGGAACGGCACATCCGGCACGTGCTGGCCACGGGCCGGCGGCACGACATGCAGACGTACATGAAGGCCGGCGGCGAGAACCGCGCGCACGCCTGGCTGGCCCGGATCGCGCCGCTCACCGACGAGGCCGGCCGGGTGCGCGGCGTGTGCGTGACCGCCCACGACTTCACCGAGCAGTACCAGGCCCGTGAACGGCTGCAACTGGTCAACGAAGCCAGCGTGCGCATCGGCACCACCCTCGACGTGACGCGGACGGCCCAGGAGCTGGCGGACGTGTGCGTGCCCGCGCTCGCCGACTTCGTCAGCGTCGACCTGCTCGATCCGCAGGAGTACGGCGGTGAGCCCAGCGGCCCGCTCACCGCCCCGGTCGCTCTGCGCCGCGCCGCGCACCAGTCGGTCAACGCGGGCAGTCCCGAGGCCGTGGTCAAACCGGGCCAGGTCGACGTCTACCCGGCCTCCTCACCCCAGGCCGACTCGCTGGTCGCGGGCCACACCATCATGGCCTCGGTGTCGTCCGGTGACCTGGAGCAGTGGCTCGCCTGGGACGAGACGCGTTACCGCCGGGTCCAGGAGTACGGTGTCCACTCCACGATGTCCGTGCCGCTCCAGGCGCGCGGCACGACCCTCGGCGTCGCCGTCTTCACCCGGTTCCGCAACCCCGACGGCTTCACCCACGACGACGTGCTGCTCGCCGAGGACGTCACCGCGCGGGCCGCCGTCTGCATCGACAACGCCCGGCGCTACTCCCGCGAGCGTGAGACGACCGTCGCCCTGCAGCGCAGCCTGCTGCCCCGGTCCCTGCCCCGCACGGCGGCGGTGGAGGCCGCCTCCCGCTACTTGCCCGCCGCGCGGGCCGGGGTGGGCGGTGACTGGTTCGACGTCATACCGCTGTCCGGGATGCGGGTCGCCATGGTCGTCGGCGACGTCGTCGGGCACGGCATCCAGGCCTCGGCCACCATGGGCCGGCTGCGCACCGCCGTACGCACCCTCGCCGACATCGACCTGACCCCCGACGAGTTGCTCACCCACCTCGACGACCTGGTCGTCCGGCTCTCCGAGGAGTCCGGCGGCGACGGCAGTACGGGAGAGGTCGGGGCGACCTGCCTGTACGCGGTGTACGACCCCATCTCGCGGTGCTGCACGCTCGCCCGGGCCGGGCATCCGTCGCCCGTCCTGATCCCGCCGGGCGGCCCGGCCCGCCAGCTCGATCTGCCCTCCGGTCCCCCGCTGGGCCTGGGCGGCCTGCCGTTCGAGAGCCGGGAGGTCGAGCTGCGTGAGGGCAGCGTGCTGTCGTTCTACACCGACGGGCTGATCGAGAGCCGTGAGCGGGACGTCGACGCCGGGCACGGCCTGCTCTGCTCCGCCCTGTCGGCCGGCGCCGACTCGCTGGAGGAGACCTGCGACCGCGTCCTGCACGCACTGCTCCCCGCGGGCGGCGCCGCCGACGACGTGGCCCTGCTGCTGGCCCGCACCCGTGGTCTGCCCGCCTCCCAGGTCGCGACGTGGGAGATTCCCGCCGACCCGTCGCTCGTCGCCCCGATCCGCAAGCAGGTCGTCGAGCAGCTCGTCGGCTGGGCGCTGCCGGAGGCCACGTTCACCGCCGAGCTGGTGGTGAGCGAGCTGGTCACCAACGCGATCCGGTACGGCGCCCCGCCCATCCGGCTACGGCTGATCCACGACGCGGCGACGCTGATCTGCGAGGTGTCCGACACCAGTCCCACCGCTCCGCACCTGCGCCGCGCCAAGACCTGGGACGAGGGCGGCCGCGGTCTGCTGCTGGTCGCCCAGCTCACCCAGCGCTGGGGCAGCCGGCACACGGCCGAGGGCAAGACGATCTGGGCCGAGCTGGGCCTGCTCGACGAGAGCTGAACGCTTCCCTGCTCTTGTTCCCGAGGTCAGCGGTGCCCGCACCGCCACTCCGGCGGCCCTGCTGGTGACCCCGCCGGACGAGCGGCGGCCGCTGAAGGTGAGGCGTACGGCCGGTGAGGTGCCCGTCGGCGGCAACGCGTCCTCGGTGTTCGTCACGGTGCTGAGCCCCGGCAGCGGGCCCTGACATCACAGGGCCCGCCGTCCTGGCCGAGTTCTTACCAACACCTGGTTCCATGAGCGGGCATGCATGATCGCGCTTCGGAGGACCCACCCTGAACAGCCCACTCGACCAAGTCCTGTCCGTGGCGCTGCTCATCGCCGTCCTCGCCTGGGCCGTCCTGCGCCCGCGCGGCCTGCCTGAGGCCGTGCTGGCCCTTCCGGCCGCCGGGGTGGCGATCGCGACCGGGGCGATCTCGCTGGAGCACGCGCGTGAGGAGGCCGAGCGGCTCGGGCCGGTGGTCGGCTTCCTCGCGGCGGTGCTGGTGCTCGCCCACTTCTGCGACGTCGAGGGGCTGTTCTCGGCGTGCGGGGCGTGGATGGCCCGGTGGGCGGCCGGGCGTCCGGAGCGGCTGCTGACCGCGGTCTTCGCGCTGGCCTCGGCGATCACGGCCGTCCTGAGCCTGGACGCCACGGTCGTGCTGCTGACGCCGGTGGTGCTCGCCACCGCCTCCCGATCGGGCGTCCGGGCCGGTCCGCACCTGTACGCGTGCGCCCACCTGTCGAACACGGCCTCACTGCTGCTGCCGGTCTCCAACCTCACCAACCTGCTGGCGTTCGCGGCGAGCGGGCTGAGCTTCACACGGTTCGCCGCGCTGATGGCGCTGCCGTGGCTGGTGGCGATCGGGGCCGAGTACCTGGTGTTCCGCCGGTTCTTCGACGCGGACCTGACGGCACCCGTCCACTCGCCCGAGGCCGCCCCGGCCCCCGGGCTGCCGCTGTTCGCGCTGGTGACGGTGGGCTGCACACTGGCGGGGTTCGTCGTGGCCTCGGCCGTCGGCGTCTCACCGGCCTGGGCTGCCCTGGCGGGGGCGCTGGTGCTCGCCGGCCGTGCGCTGCTGCGGCGGCGGGCCACCGCGCTGACGGTGGTGCGGGCCGCCGCCCCCGCCTTCCTGGCGTTCGTGCTGGCGCTCGGCGTCGTCGTACGGGCGGTCGTCGACAACGGGCTCGCCGGCGCGCTGCACCGGGTGCTGCCCGACGGGACCGGCCTGACCGCGCTGCTGGGCGTGGCCGCGCTGGCCGCCGTCCTCGCGAACCTGATCAACAACCTGCCCGCCGTGCTGGTGCTGCTGCCGCTGACCGCGGGGGCCGGGCCCGGTGCCGTCCTCGCCGTGCTGATCGGCGTGAACATCGGCCCCAACCTGACGTACGCCGGGTCGCTGGCGACGCTGCTGTGGCGGCGGATCGCACAGCGGGACGGGCACCGGATCGGCCTCGGGGAGTTCACCCGGCTCGGCCTGCTCGCCGTGCCGGCCGCGCTGGTCCCGGCCGTGGTGGCGCTGTGGCTGTCGCTCCAGGTCGTCGGAGGCTGACGAAGCCCGGCGGCTCAGCGGCGGCCGTCCTCACCGGACCCGGGCGCCCTCGACGGCTCGGCGGTCCGCTCCGGCGTCGGGGACGGGGCGGGACCCGGGGAACCGGCGTCCGCTCCCCAGCGCACCGACTCCATCTGGGGATCGGGCTTGGAGGTGTCGATCACCCAGCGCTGGGTGTCGTCGTCCACGCGGGTCTTCACGACCAGGGCACCGGATCCGTCCGTGGCGGCGGGGGCCAGGGCGAGGTCCTGGTCCCAGCGGGGCACCAGGGCGCCCTGGAGGGTGAAGTCGTAGCGGACGTTCTTGGCGTCCGGCTCCGACGCGCCGGCGCACGGGGCCAGCCGCACCGAGTAACCGAGACGGGAGTCCAGACACAGGCCGGGGTCCGCGACGCTGCGCAGCAGCCCGTCGGTCTCGTACGTCCACTGCTGTGCGGTGGCCGAGGAGCAGTCGGTGAGCTCGGTCTCCGCGCCCGGGACCGCCTTGCCCCCGGCGATGCCGACGCACAGGTCGGAGGAGACGTTGTGCACCCGCCCCAGCAGCGCGCCCTCCGCCGCGTTGCCCGTGCCGACCCAGGAGGGGTCGTCGGCCGACGGACTCGTGCCGGAGTCGGGTGTCCCGACGGGCAGTCCCTCGCCGACCGGGGTCGTCCCGTCACCGGAGCCGCCGGTCGCCCAGAAGGCCAGCGGCAGGACGACCAGACCGCTGACGGTGAGGATGCCCACCGTGAGATTGCGGCGCCGGGCGGCGCGACGGGCCTCCTTCCGAGCGGAACGGCTGGAGCCGCCGCGGGTGGTGGCTCGGGAACCGGAGCGAACGTCAGTCGATTCGGGACCGGCGGCAGTGGTTGATTCCCGGCGGGGGGTGGTGGGTCCTGAGCGGGGGGCGGTACGAGGCTTGGCGCGCGGAGCGGTACGGGGGACGGGGGGTGTGGCGCGTGGTGCGGTGGGGGCGCGCCGCGCGGAGGGGGTGTCGGCGGTGGCAGCAGGGGTGGGCGGCGCAGGGGTAACTGTGGCGGGGACGGTGAACGCCTCACCGGGAAGTGTCCCGGGGTGGCCGACGGGGTCGGTGAATGCCTCACCGACCACTCCTGCGGGGCGGCCGGCCGGGTCGGGGAACACCTCGGCGGGCAGTCCGGCCGGGCGGCTGGCGGGGGCGGGGAACACCTCGGCGGCGATGCCCTCCGGGCGTACCGGCGGCGGGCCGACGGGATGCGGGAACACGTCACCGGTCACTTCCACGGGATGACCGACAGGACCGGGGGACATCTCACCGGTCGCTCCCCGCGGGCGGCCGGCCGGATCCGGGAACACCTCCGCGGCGATGTCCTCCGGGCGCGCATGCGCCACGCCCCCGCCTTCCGGGAACGACTCCCCGACCACTCCGCCGCAACGTGCCGCCCGGGCGGTGTCGATGTCGGTGGCGGTGTCGATGTCGGTGCCGGCCGTGCCGCTCACCCGGCTCACCACGTAGTCCCGTGCGCCCCAGCCGAGTACGCCCTCGGCCAGGGCGATACCGAGTCCCCTGTTGAACTGGTCGAGTTGGTCCGCGCCGTACCGGCAGTGGTTGCATCCCTCCAGGTGCGTCCGCAGATCGGGGTCGAGGTCGACGCCGCCGCGCCGATAGGTGACGTCCAGCAGGCGCAGATAGCGACGGCAATCCTGGTCGGGGGCGAGTTCGCGGTGGAGTTGCAGGCACTCCTCGCGCAACCGGTCGCGCGCCCGGCCCAGTTCGACGCGGGCGCCGTCCTCGTCGAGGCCCAGCAGGCCGGCGGGGACGGCGAGCGACTCGGCCTCGACCTCGGCGTGCCACAGCAGGCAGCGGGCGGACTGGGGAAGCCGCTGGAAGGCGCCGGACAGCAGACGCCGATGCGGTGACGGCAGCAGGCGGGCGGCGAGGCGGTCGTGCTCAGCGGTCCCGGACCGCAGATCGGGATGGAGCATGTCGCGTCTGTTGTCGGTGTCCCACTCGGCGGCGATACGGCGCACGGTGAGCAGGAGGTGGGGCCGCCACGCGGCGGTGGGTCCGTTCTGCCGCAGGGTTTCGCCGAAGAGCCGTGTGAAGGCCGCAGTGGTGAGCATTCCGGCGGACCGCGGGCCGTCGGTGCACAACCGGGCGTAGGCCAAGGCCGCCTCCCAGTGCCGGTCCAGCAGTTCACCGACGGGTTGGAGGGCGGGCGTCGCCCCCGTCCACTTCCTGAGCTCGCTGCTCAGTTGCTCGTCCGTCGCGGGGAACCGGCGGGCCGAATCCGAGGAATTCGACAGGCCTGCGTCTTTCACGGCATTCCTCTCAGGGACGTGCGGGGTAAAGTCCATACCAAGGGGTATGCGATCCGCCGAGGGTGCGGCGGGGATCCGTCCGTGCAGGGTTCGGCGTCCCGAACATCCGCCACGGCAGCTCTTTTGGAGCCGCGCACCGTTGGGCACGTACCGGGGGTGGCCTCGCGCATACGGAAGGAGACGTATTACCTGCACGCCGACGAGGCACACCTTTGCACAGCTCAGCGAGCCTAACAAGGGATCTCGCGCTTTCGTGCATTGGGAACACCGGAAAGCCTCTTTGACAAAGTGTCAAACACGCTCGGCAGGGAATCCCCGCTAAGGAAACGGCATTTGCGGGGCGTATTCGTCACACGGTGTTCCGCACCCGAAAACCATTGAACGACCGCCCTTGGACCAGCTCACCCGGCCCCGCTACGCGTGGTGTCATCGACCGGGGACTCCCCCGCAACCAATAGCGCGTCCCATGCTCGGCCGGAGACCTCCCGTCCGGTATGCCCCGGGCGGCATCCCGTAGCGGGCGCGGAAGAGCCGGCTGAAGTGGAAGGGACTGGCGAAGCCGGACGCGGCGGCGACGCGTTCCACGGGCAGGTCGGTGCTCTCCAGCAGGCGGGCGGCGTGACGCAGCCGCGCCTCGCGCAGCGCCCGCATCGGCGACTGGCCGAGCTGCTGGGTGAACAGGTGCGCGAAGCGGGACGGGGACAGGGCGACGCCCTCGGCGAGGGAGCGCACGGTGTGCGGTGCGCCCGGGTCGGCGTCGATCAGCGCCCGGGCGCGGCGGATGCGGGCGTCGTGGCCGGGAGAGGGCGCCGGGCTCCGCGCGGTCGTGGTCGTGAGCAGCACGACCTCCTCCAGGGAGCACAGGGCCAGTTCCCGGGCCGCGCTGCCGTGCGCCACGGCGATCTGCCCGTCCGGGGATGCGGCGGCGGGCGGGGCGTCGGTGCCGGTCCAGCGGGCGTCGGCCAGCATCCGGCCGAACGCCGCCGCCACGCGCGTGTGCAGTCCGGCCGGAGTGGGTGTGACGACATACGTCCCGTCCCCGGCCTCGTACGGCCGCAGCCAGGACGGCCAGGCCGGCCGGGCCTGGCAGTGCGCCCACCAGAACTGCCAGTGCCCGGTGCCGGGTTCGGTCCCGTACCGGTGCGGCACGCCCGGGGCGAGCACCACGAGGTCCCCGGCGGCCGCCCGCACCTCGACCCCGCCCTGACGCAGCCGACCGTGGCCACCGGTCGTCCAGGTGAACAGCCAACTGTCGGCGCCGCGCGGCCGGTTGACCCGATAGCCCGCAGGCTGCTCGAAGCGGCCGACGACGACCAGGCCCGGCGGCGGGGCGGGGTCGCCGAGGGAAGCGGGGCCGGCGAAGCCCGTGGAGTCCGGGGCGGGAGCGCCCTCCGCACCACGAGCGCCGCCCCGCCCCGCAGTCCCGCTGCCCGCAGCGGTCCTGGGCAATCGGTCAGCACGCACGGGCATCTCCCTGGAGCGACTCGGCGGCCTAGCGTGGTGGGCCGAGGACACCTGATGCGAGGAGTGCGCGCATGACAGTCACGGGCATCGGCGGCGCCGGCGGTCCCATCCTGGCCGAGGACGGGCTTGGGCACTACCGGGAGGACGGCTTCACCGTCGTACGAGGGCTGTTCGGGGCCGAGGAGATCGAGCGGCTGTGCGCCGAGTTCGCGGCACTGCGCGCGGCCGGGCCGGTGCCCGGGCACTTCGAGCCCCGCGCGTCCACCGATCCGCTGCGCGCCTGTCCGAGGGTGATGCATCCGCACGAGATCAACGACCTGGCGCGGAGCGTGCTGCTGGACGCGCGGCTGCGCTCGGTACTGGAGGTGCTGCTCGGCGAGGAGGTGCTGGCGGCGCAGAGCATGTTCTACTTCAAGCCGCCGGGCGCCCGGGGTCAGGCGCTGCACCAGGACAACTTCTACCTGCGGGTGGAGCCGGGCACGTGCGTGGCCGCGTGGATCGCCTGCGACGTCATCGACCGGGACAACGGCGGGCTGGAGTTGGTGCCCGGCACGCACCGTATGGACCTGTTCTGCCCGGAGGAGGCGGACGCCGAGCTGTCCTTCGCTCGGGAGTACGTGCCGCCGCCGCCCTGGCTGAGCGCGGTGCCGGTCGACATGGCGCCGGGTGACGTGCTGTTCTTCAACGGCAGCCTGGTGCACGGATCGCAGCCCAACCACACCGCCGACCGGTTCCGTCGCTCCTTCATCGGCCACTACGTGGGGCGTTCGGCCGAGCGCATCGGGGCCTACTACCGCACGCTGACGATGAGCGGGGAACGGGTGCCGTTGCAGGAGAGCGAGGGCGCGGGCCCGTGCGGCACGGAGTTCGCCCCGCACGGACCGCATTGACGCACCGACGCACCGACGCACCGACGGCGTTGCCCCGCCCATTGCGCGCTCGAATTGCGCGCGTGCCGCGCTCGTGGCTCAGGCCGGCTCGATCAGGTCCAGCGCCCGTTCCCAGCCGAACTCAGGCCGGCCGCCGCCCTCCCCGGCCTCTCCGGCGTACGGTTCCGCGAAGCGCACGCCCATCGCGCGCAGCCGCGCCAGGCTGTCCCGGTAGGCGGGGTGGGCGGCCAGCGCGTCGGCCACGCACGGCAGGACGGCGACGGGCACACCGAGGCCCGCGGCCTCGCACAGGGTGCCGAGGGCCAGGGTGTCGGCGATGCCGGCCGCCCACTTGTTCAGGGTGTTGAAGGTGGCGGGCGCCACGATCACGGCGTCGGGCGCCGGGAAGGGGCGCGGTTCCCCCGGCGTGCGCCAGGCGGAACGGATGGGGCGGCCGGTCTGCGCCTCGACTGCGGCGGTGTCGAAGAAACCGTTCATGGCGACCGGTGTCGCGATGACGCCGACCTGCCAGTTCCGCTCCTGCGCGGCGGTGATCAGTTTGCTGACGTCCGCGGCGATGCCGGCGGCGCAGACGACGACGTAGAGGAAGGGGTTCTCGGCCTGTTCGGTCACCCGCAAACCCTAGTGAACGGCCAGGGGTTCGCCGAAGCGGACGGGTGCGCCCGCGACTCGGCCTCCGGTCGCGGCCCGAGGGTGCGGCGGTGCGCCTTGTGGATGGGTACGTCGTCGACGACGGTCTCGCGCCGGGTCATCAGGCCGTGCCGGTCGGGAGTACCTCGTCTCCCTGGTGGCCGAGGGGGGATGCCGACGAGCCGGCCGGGCATGCTGCACCTGCCGGCGGAGGGTGCCGTGGTCTCCGCGGACATCACGCGGAGGGCGGAGCCCGCGCGGGAGGCGCGGGAGGCGGCACGAGCCTGCTGCGGGGCGCGCCGAGCACGGGCGGGCGCTCATGGCAGGTGCTCCGGCTCGGCCCCGTCGGCGTGCGGCTGCCGCTGTCAGCTCGCCGTCTCCGACACGGTGATGGCGCTGACGGGACAGGCGCGGGCCGCCTCCCGGAGCAGGGGGCTGCCGTGGCCGTCCTCGCGGCCGGGCAGGAGGGTGCTGTAGCCGTCGTCGTCCTGGGTGAACACCTCGGGTGCGGTCAGGGCGCACTGGCCCGCGCCGATGCAGACATCCCTGTCGATCTCGATGCGCATGTGCGGTCAGCCGCTTACCAGGTCACGGGGAGTTCGAGCATCCCCTGGATCGTGTCGCCCGGCTTGAAGGGGATCTCGTCGGCCGGGGCGGCCAGGCGCAGCCCGGGCAGGCGGTCGAAGAGGGTACGCAAGGCAATGTCCAGCTCAGCGCGGGCGAGGTTCTGGCCGAGGCACTGGTGGATGCCGAAGCCGAAGGCGACGTGGTGTCGGGCCGGGCGGTGCCAGTCGAGGGTGTCCGGCTCTGGGTAGACGGTCTCGTCCCGGTTGATGACGGAGGTCGAGAAGACGACGCCGTCGCCGGCGCGGATCGTCGTCCCGGCCACCTCGATGTCCTCGACGGCGACGCGCAGCATCCCGTCGGCGATCGACAGCATCCGTATCAACTCCTCGACCGCGCCGGGGACCAGCGACGGGTCGGCGCGCAACTCGGCCAGCCGGTCGGGGTTCTGGAGGAGGGTGTACGTGCCCAGCGAGATCATGTTGGCGGTGGTCTCGTGGCCCGCGACCAGCAGGATGGTCGCCAGGGCGACGAGCTGCTCGCGGTCGACGGCGCCGCCCTGCGGGTGCCGTCGGACGAGGTCGTCGAGGAGACCGGTGCCGGGGGCCTTCCGCTTGCGGTCGATCAACGCGCCGAAGTACGCCTCCAGTCGGTCGCGGGCGTCCTCCACGTCGGCGGCCGCCGGGCCGCGCAACAGCCGGCGGGACTGTGCCTCGAAGAAGTCGTGGTCGGCGTAGGGCACGCCGAGCAGGGCGCAGATCACCATCGACGGCACGGGCAGCGCGAAGTCGCTCACCAGATCCGCGGGCGGCCCCTGCGCGATCATCGTGTCGAGCCGCTCGTCCACGATCTCCTGGATGCGGGGCCGGAGCGCGACGGCGCGTTTGTAAGTGAAGTCGCCCGCGACCGTGCGCCGTTGGTCGCGGTGCTCGGGGTCGTCGACGCCGAGCAGCGCGGCCCTGCGGGCGCGGATCGCGGCGAAGCGCGCCGTGGGCATGGGGAAGCCGGGGTGCTCGCGGTTGGACGACAGGCGCGGGTCGGCCAGCAGGTCGCGGGCCACGGCGTGCCCGGTGACCAGCCAGACCTCACGGCCGTCGAAGAGGGTGACTCGGGCCAGGGGCCGGGTGGCGCGCAGCGGGCCGTAGGCGGCGGGCGGGTGGTAGGGGCAGGTCCGGTCCTGCGGGAAGGCCACGGGTGCGGTCGTGTCCGTCATGGGAAGACCTCGCAGACGAAGGGTGCGTCGTGCCGATCTTCATTAGATGCCTTGGGCACCTATGGGGCGTACACGAAGTTCGGCCAGTTCGGCGGCGAGAGCAATCTGGCCTGCCCGTCCGTGGGCCACGCGAAAACCGGTTGCCCGTACGACGCCCTGGGAGCCAGGATCCAGCCATGCCGACGATCGCTGTCCTCCTGCCGCCGTCCGCCGCCGTCCGTTCGGCGCGGTCACGGCAGCGGCCGTGTCCCGGAGGGGCGACGCCCTCGCCGTCATGACGGCCGCCCTCGTCGCGGGGCTGCTCGCGGGCTACGGCATCGCCGTGCCCGTCGGCGCCGTCGGAACCTACCTCGTCTCCCTCACCGCGCGGACGAACCTGCGTACGGGGATGAGCGCCGCCCTCGGTGTCGCCACCGCCGACGGGCTGTACGCCCTCGCGGCCACGCTCGGCGGTTCCGCCCTGGCCGGTGCGCTGCGGCCGGTCCTGGGACCGCTGCGCTGGGCGAGTGTGCTGGTGCTGGTCGCCCTGGCCGTCCTGGGTGCCGTGACCGCCGTACGGCAGTACCGCAGCCACCTGCTCGCCACCCGGTCCGCCCCGCCTCCCCCGAGCCCTGGCCGGGCGTTTCTGGGACTGCTCGGGATCACCCTCCTCAACCCCACCACGGTGCTGTACTTCGCGGCGCTCGTGCTCGGGTCCCGGGGCGCGGATGCGGCGGGGCCCGTCGAGCAGGGGGTGTTCGTGGTGGCGGCGTTCGCCGCGTCGGCGAGCTGGCAGCTGCTGCTGGCCGGTAGCGGTGCCCTGCTGGGCCGGGCGCTGACCGGCCGCCTGGGGCGGCTGGTCACGGCGCTGGTGGCGAGCGGCGTGATGGTGGTGCTGGCCGCACGGATGGCCCTGGCGCCCTCGTGAGACGGCCGAGGGACCACCGAACCGGGCGGGCTCGGGCATGAGGCGGCCGACGGGCCACCGCACCGCATGCACGCCCGCACACGAGGCAGCCGACGGACCACCGGACCGGATGAGGGCGCGCGCGGGAGGCGCCCGCGGCCCCGGGCGGCCCGTGGGACCGTGCCGGCAAGGGCGGAGTCCGGGGCGGATGAATCCCGGACGTGCGGGTGTTGCACGGGAGAGCCAGTCAGGCGTACGAGCCGACGATGGGACGGATGCCATGCCTCTTGAGGGCGAGTACGAACCCAGTCCGACAGGATGGGTGCGCCGGCAGGTGGAGTTGTACGAGGGTTCCGGCGGCACTCGGGGGACGACCATGCAGGGCAGGCCGGTCGTCGTGCTGACCAGCCGGGGCGCGAGGAGCGGCAAGCTGCGCAAGACGCCCCTGATGCGGGTCGAGCACGAGGGACGCTACGCCGCGGTGGCCTCCCTGGGCGGGGCGCCCAGGCACCCGGTCTGGTACTTCAACCTGAAGGCCGATCCGCACGTCGAACTCCAGGGCGGCACCGTGAAGCGGGACATGACGGCCCGTGAGGTCACGGGCGCCGAGAAGGCCGAGTGGTGGGAACGGGCCGTCGCGGCCTATCCGCCCTACGCCGACTACCAGGAGAAGACGGACCGCGAGATCCCGGTGTTCGTCCTGGAGCCGGGCGACAGGGACTGAGCCGTCCGGACACGCACCCTCCGGAGAATTCCGTTCTCCGCGAGGCATGAAGCGCCGCCCGCCGGGCATCCGTGCGTCAGGCCCCGCCGCGCTCCCCCGTCGCGGCGGGGCTTTCTCGTGCCTCCTCCGCCAGCCGGTCGGTCACGTCGAGGAAGATCTGATCCGCCTCGGGGACCGTACGGGCGAGGGACCGCTTGATGCGGACGGCGACCTCCTCGACCCGCTCGCTGTCCAGTCCGGGCGCCAGGTCGACGCGGGCGGCCACCAGGGCGGAGTCCAGGCCGGTCTTCATCGTGAACAGCGCCTCCACGCTGTCGATCTCCGGCTGCGCCTCCAGCAGGGCGCGGATCCGTCCGCTCGCCTCCGGGTCGGCGGCCTCCCCGATCAGCTGGTCGCGCGCGTCACGGCCCAGCCGGTAGGCGACGTACACCAGCAGGGCGCCGATGGCGAGCGAGGCGGCGGCCTCCCACACCACCTGCCCGGTCACCATGTGCAGCGCCATGCCCACGATGGCCAGGGTCACGCCGAGCACCGCGGTGCCGTCCTCGGCGACGACCGTGCGCAGCGCCGGATCGCGCAGCCCGTCGCCCGTGCCGCCCTGCAGGTGCGCCTGGTACAGGGCCCGCAACAGGGAGGCTCCCTCGGCGACGAGGGCGACCCCGAGCACGATCAGACCGGCCACGTAGCCGCTGAGCTTCTCCTCGGTGCCCTGGGTGAGGGCCTGGAAGCCCTGGAAGAAGGAGAAGCAGCCGCCCATCACGAAGATGCCGACGGCCGCGAGGAGGGACCAGAAGAACCGCTCCTTGCCGTAACCGAACGGATGGCGCCGGTCGGCGGGGCGGCGGCTGCGCCGCAGCGCGGCGAGCAGGAAGATCTCGTTCAGGCTGTCGGCGACGGAGTGTGCCGCCTCCGACAGCAGGGCGGGTGATCCCGCGGCGAGGCCTCCGACTGCCTTGGCGACCGCGATCACCAGGTTCGCTGCGAGCGCCACCAGCACGGTGACGCGTGTCCTCCGATCCAACCGTGTTCCGCTCATCTGAGCCGGATGCCCCGGTCGGCCTAGCCCACACCGTGCCGTGGACGGAAATCGGGGAACCCGGGGAACACCGTCACCAGCACGATTCGTACGCAAGGAGGACCACACCATGAGCCGCGACGAGGAGGAGGCAGGCAACACCGCCTACGGCAGGAGGGCGTTCAAGCGGTCCAAGGCGCATTTCACGGACCGGGTCACCGCGGACGGCCGCGACGGCTGGCCGGTCGGGGCCGGCCGCTACCGGCTCGTGGTCAGCCGCGCCTGCCCCTGGGCGAGCCGGGCGGTGATCTCCCGTCGGCTGCTCGGCCTGGAGGACGCCGTGTCCCTCGCCGTCGCCGACCCGGTCCAGGACGATAGCAGTTGGCGCTTCACCCTGGACCCGGACGGCCGCGACCCGGTGCTCGGCATCCGCTACCTCGGCGAGGCGTACGACAAACGGGAGACCGGCTATCCGGGCGGGGTCAGCGTGCCGGCGATCGTGGACGTGCCCAGCGGGAAGCTGGTCACCAACGACTACCAGCAGATCACTCTCGACTTCGCCACCGAGTGGTCGGACCTGCACCGGGAAGGAGCGCCCGACCTGTATCCGCGGGAGCGGCGCGACGAGATCGACGCGGTGACGGCGGAGGTCTACGAGGACGTCAACAACGGCGTCTACCGGGCGGGTTTCGCCACCGGCCAAGAGGAGTACGAGACCGCGTGCGCGGCCGTGTTCCGGCGGCTGGAGCTGCTGGCGGAGCGACTCCGGCGGCAGCGGTACCTCGTCGGCGACACGATCACCGAGGCGGACATCCGGCTGTTCACCACGCTGGTGCGGTTCGACGCGGTGTACCACGGCCACTTCAAGTGCAACCGGTGGAAGCTGACGGAGAACGAGGTGCTGTGGGCGTACGCGCGCGACCTGTACCAGACGCCCGGGTTCGGGGACACCGTCGACTTCGACCACATCAAGCGGCACTACTACCAGGTGCACACCGGTATCAATCCGACGCGGATCGTGCCCCTGGGCCCCGATCTGTCCGGATGGCTGACGCCCCATCACCGTGAGGAGCTGGGCGGCCGGCCGTTCGGGAACGGGACGCCGCCGGGGCCGGTACGCGACGGCGAACGGGTCCCGGCGCAGGGCCGCCCCTGACCGCCACCGTCCCCGCTCACTCACCCCCATTCACCCTTGCTCACCCACTCACCAAGGAGATCCACGTGGCCAAGAAGAAGAAGCTGCCCCTCGCCTACCAGCCCGTCGGGTTCGTGCTGGGCTGGTCGGGCGGTTGGCTGGCCGGTCTCGCCTTCCGCAAGACGTGGCAGGTGATCCGGCACGAGGACGACGCGCCGGACGCGCTGGACCGCGACCGCGGCTGGGGCGAGATCCTGCTGGCCGCCGCGATCCAGGGCGCCATCTTCGCGGTGGTGCGCAGCGCCGTGGACCGCGCGGGCGCCAAGGCCATCGAACGCTCGACGGGCACGTGGCCGGCCAGCGAGAAGGGCGGCCGGGACTGACCCGGCCGCGCACCGAACACCGCCGGCGGGCCCGGAAGGACCACGGTCCTTCCGGGCCCGCCGGTGGGCGTGTGGGCCCGACGGTCCTTCCGGCCGCAGGCGGTCGTATGAGGCCGACGGTCTTTCAGGTAACCGCCGACGGGACGGCCGCATGAGGCCGGCAGTGGTGCGCTGGGGGGCAGTGGCGGGCAGAGACCACGGGCTCACGCAGGGACAGCCCCCGCCAGGCAGGGCCCGGGCCCGGAGGAGCAGGACCCGCGAAGGCCCGGTCGCGGTGCCGACGGGGCAGGACGCGTGCCGACGGGGGGCAGGACCACGTAGGGCCGGGTGCGGCACCGGGCGCCGCGGTGTCTCAGCCCTGCTTGGGGGCCGTCGGTGGGGTGCGGCGCAGGACGAAGGAGTGGCCCGCCGGGTCGGCGTAGCCGCGCTCCTCCAGGGGGCCGGGGGCGTGGTTGGTCTCCATCGGACGGCCGCCGAGGCCGACGACCCGGCGTTCCGCCGCGTCCAGGTCGTCGACGACGAACTCCAGGTGCGCCTGGAGGGAGTTCTCGGGGCGCGGCCAGCTCGGCGGGGTCGCGTTCATGTCGCGGCGCAGTGCCAGCCGGAAGCCGTCGGCGCCCTTGATCTCGACGCGGTTCGCGGTCGCGTCGGTCTCCTCCGCCTCCAGCAGCTCCTTGTAGAACATCGCGAGCTTCTCGGGCTCGGCGCAGTCGAGCACCACGACGCCCGCATTCACCAGTGCCATCTCTCCTCCGCAGGGGTATGGGGCGCGGGACGGTCGTGTCTCGCGGCCCTGTACCTAGCGGATATCCCGGCCGGGCCGGATCAGTCGGCCGACGGTGCGGGAGGCGACGAAGTGCACACAGCTCAAAAGGTTTCAGCAGTAACGGAGATCACACGGCCGGGCCACGGAATGGCTCATTCACGCCCCGGGCGGCCTGGTACCGCTTCTCGGTTCAACTTCCCTGCCAGGAAGCCGAGTTCGAGTGTCGGGCGGTCATCTGGACTCTTCGCTCGCAGGGGTGGGGGCTTAGCGTTTCTGTCTCCCGAAAAGAAGCGCATGCCTCAGGGCGTCCGGTTCGACCTGCCCTTCGACACGCCCGTCAGCGGGCATCTTGAGTACGCCCGGGCGCGGCATCTGCGCCGGCTGTGGGACATCGGCCTGGTGCGCAGCAGGGCCGGGTTCGAGGAGTAGAGGAGTACAGGTCCTGGGACCTCCCGCAGGCCCCCGCCCGTACGTATCCGCACGCGTCGGCGGACGACATGGTCGTCCTGATGAACTGGTTCTCGTTGGCGTTCCTCTTCGACGACCAGTTCGACGCCGGCCGGCCCGGCCGGGCGGACCGGACAGCAAAGGTCGCCCGGGAGCTCATCGTCACGCCGCTGCGGCCGCCGGGCAGCACGCCGCGCGTGGTCTGCCCGATAACCCTGGCCTGGGCAAAGGTCTGGAAACACCCCTCTGATGGCATGTCCCTGACCTGGCAGACGGGGTTCGCTGCCACCTGGGGCCGTTTGGTTCCAGCAGGTGACAGCACGACAACTATCTTTGGACGGCAGTTCGGTTGAACAGCCGGTGACTGTCGGCGGTCAGCGGGCGGTCTGGAACGTACGGCGGTAGGCCTGCGGCGAGACGCCGATCGCCGCGTGCAGGTGCTGGCGCAGCGAGGCTCCGGTGGCGAAGCCGACGTGCCCGGCGATCTGATCCACCGTCAGATCGCTGGTCTCCAGCAGGTGTCGGGCACGGGCGACGCGCTGCTGGATCAGCCAGCGGCCGGGACTCACACCCACTTCGCCCTGGAAACGGCGGGCGAAGGTGCGCAGGCTCATCCGGGCGTGAGCGGCGAGGTCGGCCAGGGTGAGCGGCTCGCCGAGGCGCTCCAGGGCCCAGGCGCGGGTGGCGGCGGTACTGGCGGCGCCCTGCTCGGGGACCGGCTGTTCGATGTACTGGGCCTGGCCGCCGTCCCGGAACGGCGGGACCACGCAGCGACGGGCGACGGTGTTGGCCAGATGACTGCCGTGGTCCTCGCGGACGAGGTGGAGGCAGACGTCGACGCCGGAGGCGGCTCCGGCGGAGGTCAGGATGCGGCCGTCGTCGACGAAGAGGACGTCCGGGTCGAGTCGGACGTGCGGGTACCTGCGCCGGAACAGTCCGGCGAGCTGCCAGTGCGTGGTCGCCCTGCGTCCGTCCAGGAGCCCGGCCGCGGCGAGCACGAAGGCGCCGGTGCAGATGGAGACGATGCGGGCTTCCGGGCGGATCAGCGCGAGGGCATCGGCGACCTCGTCCGGCAGCTCGTCGGGCAGGTGGGACGGTGCGACGGGCGCGATCACCACGGTGTCGGCGGTGGCGAGGATCGCCGGGCCGTGTTCGGCGGTGACGGTGAAGTCCGCCTCGGTGCGCACGGGTTGGCCATCCACGGTGCAGGTCAGCACCTCGTACCGGCCGTCGGCGGCGCCGAGGATCCGGCTGGGGATGCCGAGCTCGAACGGGTACACCCCGTCGAGGGCCAGGACCACCACTCGCTCACGCCGCATGGCACGATCCTATCGGAGGGTGGCAATCATGCCACTTCCCAGGGCGCGAGGCTTCCCGGCAGGCTGTTCCACCATGAGCGGTCAGAACACGATGCGAGCCATCAGCCAGGACGTCCTCGGCGGTCCCGAGGTCCTCAGGGAAGTGGAGGTGGAGCGCCCCGCGGCGCGGCCCAACGAGGTGCTCGTGCGGGTGCGCGCCGCCGGGGTCAACCCGACCGACTGGAAGCACCGCGCGAACGGCGGCTTCCTCGGCGAGCCGCCGTTCGTGCTCGGCTGGGACGTCTCCGGCGTGGTGGAGGCGGTCGGCATCGGCGTCGCCCGGTTCGCGCCGGGTGACGAGGTGTTCGGCATGCTGCCCTACCCGTTCGGGCACGGCTCGCACGCCGAGTACGTCACCGGCCCGGCGCGCGCCTTCACCCACAAGCCGGCCGGGATCGACCACACGCAGGCGGGCGCGCTGCCGCTGGTCTCGCTCACCGCGTGGCAGGCCCTCACCGAGCACGCGGACGTCCGGCCGGGACAGCGCGTCCTGATCCACGCGGCGGCCGGCGGGGTCGGGCACGTGGCCGTGCAGATCGCCAAGGCACGGGGCGCGTACGTCATCGGCACCGCGAGCGCCGGCAAGCACGGCTTCCTGCGGAGCATCGGCGTGGACGAGCCGGTCGACTACCGGGAGACGGACTTCGCCGAGGCCGTGAAGGACGTCGACGTCGTACTGGACACGGTCGGCGGCGACTACGCCGTGCGCTCGCTGCGGGTGCTGCGCCCGGGCGGGGTGGTGGTGTCGATCCTGCCGGTGGGGTCCGACGACTTCCCGCGGGAGGCCGAGCGCCTCGGTGTCCGGGCGGTGCGCATGCTGGTCGACGCCGACCGCACCGGTATGGAGGCGATCGCCCGGCTCATCGAGGAGGGCAGGCTGCGCGCCGAGGTCGCACGGACCTTCCCGCTGGCCGATGCCGCCGAGGCGCACGCGCTGGGCGACACCGGCCGCACTACCGGGAAGCTGATGCTGGTCGTCGACTGAGCGGAACTCAGAACGTGAGCACGGGCTTGATCGCCTTGCCCGTGCTCATGTCCCGCACCGCCTGGTCGATGTCCGCGAACGGGTAGGTGCTGATCAGGCGGTGCAGCGGAAGCCGCCCGTCCTTCACCAGCCGGGCCAGGGACGGGATCGTGGTCTGCGTCTCGCTGTCGCCGAGCGTCAGCCCGACGATCCGCTTGCCGCCGAGCAGCCCGTTGACGTCCAGGGCAACCTCGGTGCCGAAGGGCGGGGCGCCGACGACGACCAGGGTGCCGCGGGCGGCGAGCGCGTCGACGCCCTGGCGCAGCACGCCGACGTGGCCCGTGGTCTCCACGACGCCGTCGGCGCCCTGGCCGCCGGTGATCTCGGCGAGCGCCCCGGCGAGGTCGGTCCCGCTCGTGTCGACGGTGTGAGTGGCACCCAACTCGCGGGCCAGCGACAGGCGTTCGGCGACCCGGTCGACGGCGACGACGGTGGTGGCCGGGGTGAGGGCGGCGGCCATCACGGCGGACAGGCCGACGGCGCCCGCGCCGAGGACGACGACCGTGCTCCCGGTGACCGGCTTCAGCACATTCCAGACGGCGCCGACCCCGGTCTGCACACCGCAGCCCAGCGGGGCGACGGATTCCAGCGGTACGTCCGGATCGATCCTGACCAGGCTGCGCTCGTCCGCGATCGCCCGCTCGGCGAAGGACGACTGGCCGAAGAAGTGGCCGCCGAGAGGCTCGCCGCCCCGGCTGATGGTGCTGGTGCCGTCGGCGCGACGGCCGCCGATCAGGTTCAGCGGCAACCACGTCGCGCAGTACGCCGGGTGCCCGCCACGGCAGTTGCGGCAGGAGCCGCAGGAGGTGAAGGACAGCAGGACGTGGTCGCCGGGCAGAACGCCGGTGACGGCCGGGCCGACGGCCTCGACGACGCCCGCGCCCTCGTGGCCGAGGACCCCGGGCAACGGGAACGGCAGTCCGCCGCTCGCCACCCCGAGGTCGGTGTGGCACAGGCCGGTCGCGACCATCCGGACCAGCGCCTCGTGCGGGCCGGGCTCGTCGAGGACGACGTCGGAGAGGGTGAAGGGCGCGCCGCCGGACTCGACGACGGCGGCACGGGTGGTGGTGGGCATCGTACGGACAACTCCTTGGCAGGGCAGGCGAGTGCTCAGTCGAGCGAGACGACGACGGACTTGACCTTGGTGTAACCGGCGAGGGCCTCGGGCCCGTACTCGCGGCCGTGGCCGGAGTCCTTGACGCCGCCGAAGGGAACCGCGGGATCGAGCATCGCCCAGTCGTTGACCCAGACGATGCCGGCCTGGAGCCGGTCGGCGATCCGGTGGGCGCGCGCCAGGTTGGACGTCTGGACGCCCGACGCCAGCCCGTAGGGCGTGGAGTTGGCGAGTTCGACCGCCTCGTCCTCGGTGTCGAAGGGCTGCACGGTCAGGACCGGGCCGAAGATCTCCTCCTGCACGACCCGCGAGTCGTTCGCCAGGTCGGCGATGACGGTGGGCCGGTAGTAGTAGCCGCCGTTCAGGTCGAGCCGTTCGCCGCCGCACAGGACCCGGGCGCCCTCCTTGCGGGCGAGGGCGACGTACTCCTCGACCTTCTTCAGGTGCTTCTCCGCCGCCATCGGCCCGACCACGGTCTTCGGGTCGCGCGGGTCGCCGACGGGTACGCCGGGCACGGCCTCGGCGAGGATGCCGAGCAGGGTCGGGTACACCGAGCGGGCCACCAGCAGGCGCGGGCCGCCCATGCAGAACTGGCCGGTGTTGAAGACGAAGCCCTTGATGACCGCGCCGACCGCCTTCTCCAGGTCGGCGTCCTCGAACACGATGTGGGCGGCGTTGCCGCCGAGCTCCATGGTGACGGGCTTGAGCGCCTCCCCCGCGACGCTCGCGACGTGCCGTCCGGTGGCGGTGGAGCCGGTGAAGGCGACCTTGTCGACGCCCCGGTGGCGCAGCAGCGCCTCGCCGGCCACCGGGCCGGTGCCGGTGACGACGTTGACCACGCCGTCCGGTACGCCGGCCTCCTGGAGCAGCCGGGCCATGTAGAGGGCGCTGAGCGGGGTCTCGTCGGCGGGCTTGTGGACGACCGTGTTGCCGGCCGCGAGCGCCGGGCCGAGCTTGGAACCGGCCAGGATCAGCGGGAAGTTGAAGGGAGTGATCGCGGCGACCACGCCGAGCGGCTCGCGGCGGGTGTAGGCGAGGGCGTTCATGGGGGTGTCACGCGTGGCGCCGTCCAGGCCGTAGGCGAGGGCGGCGAAGTACTCGTAGTCGTTGGCCGCGTTTGTCACGTCCACGGCACCGCACAGGGTGATCGGCTTGCCGACGTCCAGGCTCTCCAGCTCGGCGATCTCGTCCGCGTTCTCCCGGATCAGCTGGGCGACGCTGTGGAGCACCCGGCCCCGCTCCCGGCCGCTCAGACCGGACCAGGCGCCGTCCTCGAAGGCGTCCCGGGCGGCACGCACGGCCGCGTCGACATCGGCGGGGCCGGCCTCCGCGACGGTGGTGACGACCGTGCCCCGGGACGGGTCGACCACCTCGGTCCGCGCGCCGTCGGCGGCCCCGCGCCACTGCCCCCCGACGAACAGCTGTCCGGGTTCCCTCTCGAAGGTGGTCATCGCCACTCCTCAGCGTCGTCGCCAAGATTTCAACAAACAGGATTCCTGTCTGATTCGCAGTCTCATTACAGACAGGTTTCCTGTCAATGCTCTAGGCTGAACCCATGCTCGGCACCCAGGCGACCAAGGCGCCCCCTTCCCTGCTCTACATGGTCAAGCAGGTGGAACTCGTCGTGCGCTCACATCTGGACGAGCTGGTCAGACCGTCGGGGATCACCGCACTTCAGTACACGGCGCTGACCGTCCTGGAGCGGCACGACGGCTTGTCGGCGGCCCAGCTGGCCAGGGACTCGTTCGTCACCGCCCAGTCCATCGCCGACCTCGTACGGTCGCTGGACAGCCGCGGGCTGGTCCGCCGGGAGCGCAATCCGCGCAACCGCCGTGAACTGCTGATCCTGCTGACCGACGCCGGGCGCGAGCTGCTGGCGCTGCACGCCGGGCCCGTGCGCGAGCTGGAGGAGCGGATGGTGCGTGACCTCACGGCCCACCAGACCGAGCAGTTCCGTCAGGCGCTCGCCAAGGCCTGGCACGCGCTGTCGTAGCCCCGCGGGCCTTCGTATTCACGGGGGCGGCCCCACCGGGGGGATCGCAGAAGAGCTTCGGACGCACTCCCGCACCCCCGCACGCACGCCCCGCTACACGCCCGCGTACGCACCCGCGCAAACGTGGCCGGAACTCGGTCGCAATTCAAAGACATATGTCATTCGAACATGCTCAAATGCAGTCGGCCAAGGGTAACTTGCAGGACGGGGACCGGTTGTGGGTCGCTCCCCTCCCCCACGCACGGAGCAGGCTGGAGGCGATGTCGTCGTGCGGCAGGAACCTGCACCGCTCTCCCGGCACCTGCGCATCCGCCAGGACCGGGGGCACACGGTGCTGGAGTTCCGCGGTGAGATCGACATCGCCGCGGCCGCCGAGATCGCCCCGCACCTGGACCGGGCGACGGCCCGACCCGAGGCCCGGGTCGTGATCGACCTCACGCGGGTCGAGTTCTTCGACTGCTCCGGCCTGCGGCTGCTCTACCGGGCCCGCAGCCGGGTGCTCGAACGGCACGGCCGGGTACTGCTCGTCTGCACCCACCCGCTGACCCTGCGCGTCCTGCGCATCACCGGCCTGGCACGCCTGCTGCCCCCGCAGCCGACGCTGGACGCGGCCATGACCCTGCCCGAGGCCACGTCCGGCCCGGTCTGAGTCGCCCGGCGGACAAGGCTGCCGGGTGGCGCCGCCTGGTCAGGCTTTCCGGCTCCTGCACCTGCGCGGTGTACGACAGCTCCGGCCAGAACACACTGAGTTCGCGGGAAACACGCGCCGGGCGGTCTGGCCCGGGGGATGGCGGGCATTCAGACGGTAGGAAGGAGGGCCGCCGCCATGACGACTCCCGTCACACGCACACCGAGGCGCGTACCCACCTGGGTGAAGGTGGTGAGCGCGGTCGTGCTCGTGCCGGCCGTGCTGTTGGCCGGGATGGCGCTGAGCGTGCTTCCCGGTCTGAAGGACCTCTTCGGAACCGAGACCAGGGACCGCTCGGGCCCCGCACTCCTGGAGTCCATCCAGGACATCAGCCGCTACGACGCCGCCTCCGGCACCTTCCAGATCGTCGTGGACCTGGAGAAGGACGCCAAGTACCTGCCCGACGCGATCCGCGGCAGCCGCACCCTCTACGTCGGCGCGGGCACCGTGGACGCCTACGTGGACCTGGGGAAGGTAGGGAAGAACGACGTCAAGGTCGACGACGACCGTACGTCCGCCACGCTCCGGCTGCCCCACGCGCAACTGGGCAAGCCGGCCCTCGACCCCCAACGCTCCTACGCGGTCTCCAAGCAGCGCGGTCTGCTCGACCGCATCGGCGACCTCTTCTCGGACAACCCCAACAGCGAGCAGGCCGTGCAGAAACTCGCCGTACGGCACATCGGCGACGCGGCCGAGGAGAGCGGGCTGACCGCCCGTGCCGAGGCGAACACCACCGAGATGCTCCAGGGCCTGCTGCGGTCCCTCGGCTTCAAGGAGGTGAAGGTCTCGTACGGGAACTGACCCGGCCCGGCGGCGGCATCGTCGGCGCGGAAAGGGGTAACCGGCTGGTGACGCAGGGAAGTTGAAGACTGGAGGACGAGGACCTCATGGCCCGTACAGCCTCACGTCCCCGTACCGGCAGGTCCGGGCGCGAACGGCGTCCGCTGCCGCTGCCGATCCGTCTGCTGGCGATGCTGTGCGCGTTCACGTTCATGGTCGTGTTCGCGGTGGTACTGGCACGGCTGACCCTGGAGCCCTCCCCCGCCTCGGAGGCGCTGACGCACACCAACCTGCGTCCGGGCCGCTCCTTGCGGGCCTATCTGGACCAGCCCGAACTGCGGGACGCCGTCCGGCAGATCGGCGGCAACCTCCTCCTCGGCATCCCGTTCGGGGTGCTGGTGCCGGTCCTCGCGCCGCGCACGCGCGGGATCCTGCGCGTGCTGCTGCTGACCGCCGTCGTCATGCTGATGGTGGAGTTCGCCCAGGGCTCGCTCATCACCGGGCGCGCCTTCGACATCGACGACGTCATCCTCAACACCGCGGGAGCGCTGGTCGGTTACCTGCTGCTGGGGCGACGGCTGAGCCGCGCGGTGCACGCGCGCAAGACGGCACCCCGGGCGGCGGCGGACTCCTGAGCCGCACGCCCTGCTGGTACCGGCCGGGCCTGCCCACGGGCCCTGGCCGGTGTGTCCGCCGCCCTGGCCGCTCCACGACGCAACCGGCACGGGCCCGCCGCGCCCGTGGCGTTCCGGGCCACCTTCCGACGGGCCCGCCGGGGCCGCGGTCGACTCCGCCGGGCGTCCTCCGGGTGATCAGTGCACGGTCCAGGTGAACTTGTCTCCGCCCACCCAGCGGACCACCTCCGGGTCGTCCAGGTCATGGACCGTGATACCGAACGCGGCGGCGGCCTGGAGGACGTCGGTGACGGTCTTCGCCTCGCCGACCACCTGACCGTCGATCTCGACGATCCGGAACGGCGGTGTGCCCGGCTGGACCCCGAGCACCATGATCCGTGGGTGGGAGATGTGCGGGCTGGCGATTTCGGTCATGCATAGAGCGTAGAACCGGACCGGCGGTAGCGCGGCGTCCAGGGGTGTCCGGGCTCGTACCCGGCGGGCCGCACGGGTCAGCCGCCGAGGAGTTCCAGTACCGCCGCCTCCACGGCGCCCTGCGTGGCCGGGCGTCCGAAGTCCCCGTGCTCGCCCAGCCGGGTCAGCGCGGACGCGACGGTCTGCCCCTGCTCGAACAGTTCGAAGACGCGCGGGTCGATGTAGGAGGAGCGGCAGACGGCGGGCGTGTTCCCGAGGTAGTGGCTGACCTCGCGGACCGCCCGGCTGATCTGGCGTCGCCGGGCCGCCGGGGTGGCCCGGCCGTCCTTGGCCGTGACGGCGAGGGCGACCGCGGCGAGGACGGTCGCGTGCCAGGTGCGGAAGTCCTTGGCGGTGATGTCCGTGCCGGACAGGCGGCGCAACGCCTCGTTCAGATCGTCGCCGTGCAGGTCGCTCCAGGCGCCCCGCTCCCAGAAGCGGAACAGCCGCTCCCCGCCGCGCCGGCGCCGCAGCAGGGCCCGGACGACGGCGTGCACCTGCTCGTCCACGAGGGCCCGGACGATTTCGGTGCCGCCTTTGGCGGGGTAGCTGAACGCGATCTCGCCGCGGCCGCAGGTGACGTGCTCGCGCAGCATCGTCGTCAGGCCGTACGTCTCGTTGTCCCGCGTGTGCCGGTCGCTGCCGATCCGGAAGAACCCCAAGTCGAGCAGGCGTACGGCGCAGGCGGTGACCCGGGACCGGCTCAGACCCCGCCCGGCCAGGTCGAGGGCCACCTTCGCGCGCAGCTCCGGCAGGGTCCGCGCGACCTGCCGGACGTGCTCGTGTTTGGCCTGCTCCTGCTGGGCGCGGAACTCCTCGTGGTAGAGGTACTGGCGGCGCCCGGCGTCGTCGGTGCCGACGGCCTGCAGATGGCCGTTGGGCCACCGGCAGATCCACACGTCGCGCCAGGCGGGCGGGATGGTCAGGGCCCTGATCCGGGCGAGGTGCTCGGGATCGGTGAGCCGCTCCCCGTCCAGGTCGAGGTAGCGGAAGCCGCGCCCGTGGCGGACGCGGCGGAACCCCGGCTGGTCGCAGGAGCTGGTGCGCAGGCGCACGGCGGCCCGCTCAGGGACGCCGCCAGTCGTCGCTCGTCAGGTGCGATCCGGCCTGCGGTCCCATCCGGAGCATGCCGCCGTCCACGCTCCAGGACGCACCGGTGACGTAGGAGGCGTCCGCGCTCGCCAGGAAAGCGATGACGGCGGCGACCTCCCTGGCGTCGCCGGGCCGCCCCAGGGGCACGCCGGGGCGGCTCTCGGTGTGCGGATCGGTGTCCTCCTGGCCGGTCATGGGTGTGGAGATCTCACCGGGCGCCACCGCGTTGACGCTGATCCCGTGCTCGGCGAGTTCCAGCGCCATGACCTGCGTCAGCAGACCGAGGCCGCCCTTGGCCGCGCAGTACGGGGCGGCGCCGACGCGCGGCTGGTGCTCGTGGACGGAGGTGACGTTGACGATCCGGCCGCCCTCACCCTGCCGGATCATGTGCCGGGCCGCCCTCTGCCCGCACAGGAACGGGCCGACCAGGTCGACGTCGAGGACCTCGCGGACATCGTCGAGCTTCAGGTCCAGGAAGGGCGTCATGGTGCCCGTGCCCGCGTTGTTGACCAGCACGTCGACGCGGCCGAGGCGGTCGCACAGCTGGTCGACGGCGTTCGCGGCCTCGGGCAGCCGGGTGAGGTCCATGTGGACCACCTCGGCCCGCTGTCCGTGTGTCCGGACCTCCTCCGCCGTCTCCTCCGCGCCCTTGAGGTCGCTGTGATAGGTGATGCCGATGTCCATGCCCGCCCGGGCCAGGCGTACGGCGGTGGCCTTGCCGATGCCGGAGTCGGCACCGGTGATCACGGCGACCTTGGTGCGGGCTGCGATGGGTTCGGGCATGACGGGCCTCCTCCTCGGCGCGGCGGGGACGACGCATCGAGGTACCCGGCCGGATACCGGACAAACCGATCGCCCGTCGTGCGGCCCGGGCGGCGCTGGGGAACTCTGGGAGCCAGGAGGTGACGATGGATCCCGTCGAGGCCCTGGACCGGATCGCCTTCCTGCTGGAGCGGTCCCTGGCGCCCACGTACCGCGTACGCGCCTTCCGCACCGCGGCGCGGGTGCTCACGGAGCTCGGTGCGGACGAGGTGAGCGAGCGGGCGGCGGGCGGGTCCCTGGAGACGCTCCGGGGGGTCGGCCCGAAGACCGCGCAGGTGGTGCGGGAGGCCCTGGCCGGAGAGGTGCCCGGGTATCTTCGGAAGCTGGAGGAGGAGGCCGGGGAGCAGCCCGCGGTGCGCGGCGGGGAACGGCTGCGGGCGCTGCTGCGCGGCGACTGCCACGTGCACTCCGACTGGTCGGACGGCGGCAGCCCGATCGAGGAGATGGGCCGGGCCGCGGCGCGCCTCGGCCACGAGTGGACGGTGCTGACCGACCACTCGCCGCGGCTGACCGTGGCGCGTGGTCTGTCCGCCGACCGGCTGCGGCAGCAGCTGGAGGTGGTGGCGGAGCTGAACGAGACGTGGGCGCCGTTCCGGCTGTTGACCGGCATCGAGTGCGACATCCTCGAGGACGGCTCCCTCGACCAGGAGCCGGAGCTGCTGGAGCGGCTCGACGTCGTGGTGGTGTCCGTGCACTCCAAGCTGCGCATGGACGCCCGGTCGATGACCCGCCGCATGGTGGCCGCGGTCCGCGACCCGCACTCCGACGTGCTCGGGCACTGCACGGGGCGGCTGGTGAGCGGGCGGGGGCGGCCCGAGTCGGAGTTCGACGCGGACGAGGTGTTCGCGGCGTGCGCCGAGACCGGCACGGCCCTGGAGATCAACAGCCGGCCCGAGCGGCTGGACCCGCCGCGCCGCCTGCTGCGCCGGGCGGTGGACGCGGGCGTGCTGTTCTCGATCGACACGGACGCGCACGCGCCGGGCCAGCTGGACTGGCAGATCAACGGGTGCGCGCGGGCGGAGGAGTGCGACGTGCCGCCCGAGCGGGTCGTCACCACCTGGACGCTGGAGGAACTGCTGGCCTGGACGCGGGAGCAGCGGGTGCCGTCTCGAGTGGCGGACCGCTGACGTGGTACCCGGGGGGCACCGACAGGAAGGACCCCACGCATGGAACGGGCGGCCGTGTTCGACGTCGACGGCACTCTGGTCGACACCAACCACCTGCATGTGACGGCGTGGTGGGAGGCGTTCCGGCAGGCCGGACACCGGGTGCCGATGCACGCCGTCCACCGCGCCGTGGGCCTCGCCTCCACCGACCTGATCGCCCACCTGCTCGGCGACGACCGGGACAAGGACCAGGACGCCGAGCTGAGCGCCGCCCACAAGGCGCTGTACGGCCAGTACTTCGACCGCCTGCCCGCGCTGCCCGCCGCCGGGGACCTGCTGCGGCACCTGCACCGCGCCGGTCGGCGGGTCGTGCTGGCCACCTCGGCGGGCGGCGCGGAGCTGAGCGCGCTGCGCCGGGCGATCGACGCCGACGACGCCATCACCGCCACCGCCAGTGCCGACGACGTCGACGAGGGCAAGCCCGCGCCCGAGCCCGTCGAGCACGCACTGGAACTGGCCGGTGTGCCCGCCGAGCGGGCGGTGTTCGTCGGTGACACCGTGTGGGACATGCGCGCGGGCAGCAGGGCCGGGGTGCGCTGCGTGGGCGTCCTGTGCGGCGGCATCCCGCGCACCGACCTGGAGCGGGCCGGCGCGGACGCGATCTACGACGATCCCGCCCACCTCCTCGCCTCGCTGGCGGACAGCCCCTTGGCGTGACATTCCGGGCCGGGCAGGGACAACGCCCGGCCGGCGGCTCCGGCCCGCGTGGCTGGTCACACCCGCGTGAAACCCCCGGTCAGGGGGATACCCGCAGCGCATGACGGGTGTGACGGACGGTGTACGAGGACAGACGGACGCTGCCGGGCCGACGGCCCGGGCGGCGCGGGCGGTGGAGGCCGTACGGCGCGAGGCGCGGGCCGTACAGCGGGCCACCCGGGCCGCCGTGCGGGAGCCGGGGCGGGAGCGCGACCTGGTCGTGCAGTCGCTGAAGGCCGCGGGGGCGGCGCTGCTGGCCTGGCTGGTGGCGGGCGTCTGGCTCGGCGACCCGCTGGCGCTGATGGCGCCCTGGGTGGCGCTGGTCCTGGTGCAGGCCACCGTCTACAGCTCGCTGGTGCAGGGGGCGCGGCAGTTCGCGGCGATCTGCGTCGGGACACTGCTGGCGTCGGCGGCGCAGGCGCTCACCGGTGACACGACGGGCGCGCTCGCCCTGTCGATACCGGTGCTGATGCTGCTGGCGAACTGGCACCGCTTCGGCGACCAGGGCATCTACGCGGCCACCACCGCCCTGTTCACACTGGCCTCGGGCACCGTCAGCGCGTCCGCCGTCGGGCACCGCGTGGGGCAGGCGGCGCTCGGCGCGGTCATCGGCGTCGCGGTGAACGCGCTGGTCCTGCCGCCGATCCATCTGCGGGACGTGCGCGAGAACCTGGCCGCGCTGCCCCGGGAGGCGGGCGACGTGCTGCACACCGTCGCCGCAGACCTGCGGGAGAACGCGTGGGACGCGCGCAGCACGGCCGGCTGGCTCAGCGCCTCGGCGCGGCTGGAGCGCCGCCTGGACGCGCTGCGCGCCGCCCGCCGCTGGAGCCGGGAGAGTCTGCGGCTGACCTCCGGCCCGCTGCGCGCGTTGCACCGCGCGCCGCGGGCGGCCCTGCCCCCGGCGGACGAGGACGAGCGGTTCGGCCGCCTCACCGGCCATGTCACGGCGCTGATCCGGACGCTGACGGTGGCCGCCGACGAGAACCGGACGCCCGCCCCGCCCGACGGCCGGGCCCTCGGCTCGTACGCCCGCCTGCTGGAGCTGATCGGCGACGCCTGTCAGGCGGAGGCCCGCCGCCTCCTCGACGACGGCGCGGGAACCCCCGAGGACGACAGGGCCGAGGAGGCCAGGCGGGAGCTGCACCGGCACCTTCAGGAGGAACTGCGTGAGCACGCCGGGCAGGGCGCCGCGCCGACGGCCGTCCTGGGCACGCTGCTGCTGCAGGCCGAGAACCTGTGGGCCGAGGCCGTACCGGATGCCCGGGGCACGTGACGAGCATCACCCGCGGGGCGGCCGAAGCGCGGAACACCGACAGGTGGTTGCCCGTTGAACAAGCCGTGGGTACGGATGGGACAGTGTCCCCGGGGCCTCACCTTTTGCCCACAGGGACGATCGTTCGGCTGAAGCCCTGTGGAGCCTTTCGCCGAGAGGCGACCGCCATCCGTACCCACCACCTAGCCGCCCCGACCGCGATTCCCCCGTCCGGTCGGGGCTTTTGCCTTCTCCCGGGCGGGTCCTCCCGCGGCCCAGATTTTTCCGGTCCGTGTCCTCCACGCCGTGTCCTCCAGTCCGCGTCCTTCAGGATGATCTCGCTCATCCGGGGATCATCACAGGCCCTGGGCCGTGCGGCCCAGGGGCCGTCCCGGCTCCGGGTGCGATCCCCCAGCCCGGGTACTCGGTCAGCTCTGCGAGCCAACCCCCGAGAGGAGCGCAAGGTGAGCAGCCGAACGGGCATGAGGATCGTCGTCACGGGCGCCACCGGGAACGTCGGCACCAGCGTCGTACATGTCCTCTCCGAGGATCCGGAGGTCGGCTCCGTGCTGGGGCTGGCCCGGCGGATCCCCGAGTGGTCGCCGCCCGGGACCGAGTGGTCCGCGGTCGACCTGGCCACCGAGGAGACCGACCTCGTCGAGCAGTTCTCGGGCGCGGACGCGGTGATCCATCTGGCCTGGGCGTTCCAGCCGACGCACGACCCGGCGGTGACTTGGAGCACGAACGTGCTCGGCAGCATGCGGGTCTTCGAGGCGGTCGCGGCGGCCGGGGTGCCGGCACTGGTGCACGCCTCCTCGGTCGGCGCGTACTCGCCGGGGCCGAAGGACCACGCCGTGGACGAGTCGTGGCCGACGCACGGCTGGCCGGATGCCGCCTACTGCCGGGAGAAGGCCTATCTGGAGCGTGCCCTGGACACGTTCGAGCGGGAGCACGCCGAGATCCGCGTGGTGAGGATGCGGCCCGCTTTCCTGTTCAAGCGCCAGTCGGCGAGCGAGCAGCGCCGTATCTTCGGGGGCCGCTTCCTGCCGGGGCCGCTGATGCGCCCCGACCTGCTGCCCTTCCTCCCGGACATCCCGGGGCTGCGGGTGCAGGCGCTGCACACCGACGACGCGGCGAACGCGTACCGGCTCGCGGTGCGCTCCGACGTCCGGGGCGCCTTCAACCTGGCGGCCGAGCCGCCGGTCGACGCGGAACTGCTCGGCGAGATGCTGGGGGCCCGCCCGGTGAAGCTGCCCCGTACCGCGGCCCGCTCGGCGATCGCCGCCGCCTGGGGCCTGCACCTGCTGCCCGCCTCCCCGCACCTCTTCGACGCGGTGCTGCGGCTTCCGCTCATGGACTGCACACGCGCGCGTGCGGAGCTCGGCTGGCGGCCGCAGCGTACGGCGACGGAGGTGCTGGAGGAGTTCCTCCAGGGAGTGCAGGAGGGCGCCGGGGCGCGGACGGAGCCGCTGCGGGGACGGAAGGTGGGCTGACCCGGACGGCGGGCCGACGCGCCGACGCCGCCCGCAGGGCCCGGCCGGGCCGGGCCCTGCGGGCGGGTGCTCAGGGGGATGGAGGGGTGGTCAGCCGGAGGGCTCGTCCGGCACCGGCTGCTCGGGGTGGACGCTGCCCGAGTACGGTGCCCCCTCCCGGCCCGTCCCCGCCTCGTCGGTGTCGGGGACGTCGGTGTCCGGGACGGATTGCCCGGTTTCCCGGGACTCTTCGGCTTCCCGCGGCTCTTCGCTTTCCCGGGGTCCCTGGGTCTCCTGGGAATCCGTGGCTTCCGCGGGCTGCGATTGCGTGGACTGCGAGCCCGTCGGCTGCGCCGACTGCGCCTCCGTGGACCCGTCCCGCCGGCCGGTGTCCCCGGCGGCCTGGCCGGGAGCGACCTCCCAGGGGTCCTCCCCCTCGGTGGCCTGCTGGTCCGGCAGGTCCCGCGGGATGGGGGCGCCGTTCTCGCCCGGTGCGTCGATGCGGTGGTCGGTCACGGCGTACTCCCTTCGTGTCGCCCGTCCTCCGGTGTCCGGGCGCCACGCGAGTACCTCCGCGATGACCTGCGAAACCTCAGCGGGCTCGGGCAAGATCGTCGATCTCGTCCAGGGCCGAGACGAGTTCGGGCGCGACGGCGTCCCGTACCCAGCGCTCATGGTCCTCCCCGACCGCCCGCGGGACCGTCTCGGTGAGCATGATCAGGTAGAGGTAGGCGCGGTACAGCGCGAGGCGCAGGCAGGCCGCCGGGGCGAAACGGGCCCGGCCGCCGGCCTGCCGGTAGCCCGCCAGGAACGTCTCGTCCCGTCTGATGTCGTCCAGCAGCGCGAGGGAGACGAACTCGGCGAGGGGGTCGCCCCAGAACATGCGCTCCCCGTCGATGAGACCTCCGATGCGGGCCTCCCCCCGCGAGCGGTCGACCAGGATGTTGCCCGGCCACAGGTCGAA
The DNA here is from genome assembly GCF_042657145.1 of Streptomyces bullii. Lineage (NCBI taxonomy): Bacteria > Bacillati > Actinomycetota > Actinomycetes > Kitasatosporales > Streptomycetaceae > Streptomyces > Streptomyces bullii. Next base: position 58,133 of record NZ_JBHSNY010000013.1, on the reverse strand, counting down.
GTGGACCAGGCGCGGCGTGGCGACCTCGTCGAGGGCGTCGTACGCGGCGCGGGCGGTGTGGGCGATGGCGTCCAGGGGACGGGGCAGCGCGGGCCGGTACTGCCGGGCGTCGTCCAGGACGGCCTGGAACATCGTGCTGAACGCCGTCCGCCAGTCGGGGGCGAGCGGGCCGAGGGCCCCGGAGGGGTAGCCGAAACCGGGGCCGGTCAGGTCGTGGAGGCGGGCCGTCTGACGGCCCAACTCGGCCCGGAGGGCGCACCGTTCGGTGTTCGTGAGCGAGCCGTCCCAGGGGTCGCCGGGGCAGGCCGTCATCAGCAGGAACGCCGTGTCGGAGGCCAGCACGCGTGGTGCCGGCACATCGGCCCGCGCCGCCGCGCGGTAGAACTCCGCCTCGGAGATGAGGAGTTGCCGCTCGTAGCGCAGGCCGGGTGTGGCGGCCGTCGGCGGGATCTTCAGCACGTAGCGGGTGCCGTCGGTGAGGCGCAGCTCCTCGACGGTGTTGTAGGTGCCGCCGGTGAGGGGGCGCAGGCGGGCGAGCCGGTCGGGCGGCAGGCCCGCCGCCGTCAGGGCGTGCCGGGCCCGTTCCCAGGAGTCCACCACCGTGCGCCCACCCCTCCCCTTCTCGTCAGCCGGCCGCGGAGCCACCGCTCGGCGTCCGCCTCACTCACGTCCGGCACATGCTTGCGGTACAGCGTACGGAACGCCTCCCGCACGCCGGGTGCCATGCGGGTACCGTCGCCGCAGTCGTACACCCGGGCTCCGGCGTTCAGCAGGCCTTACACCTCGTCGGCCTCGGCGGCGATGCGGTGCTGCGCGAACCGCACCCCGCCCTCGGGGGCGGCGCTGAAGGCGGGGCGGAGCGAGACGGCTCCGGCGGCCTCGGCGGCGCGCAGTTCCTCGGCGTGCAGGAAGTCGGCGTCGGGGGCGTCACAGCCGAAGTAGCAGAGGGCGGGAGCGAGTTCGGCGCCCGCGGCGAGGGCCGCCGTACGGTCGGCGATCGCGCCGCGGAACGGGGCGAGGCCGGTGCCGGCCGCGACCATGACGACCGGTGCGGAGCCCTCGGTGCCGTCCGTGCCGTCGGACCCGTCGAAGCCCTCCAAGACGTCGGAGGCGCGGGAGGTCTCGATGCGGAAGGCCTCCCGGCACGGCTGGACACGGGCGTGCACCGTGTCGCCGGGCTCGACGGCGGCGAGGTGGCCGGACCCGGTGCCGCGGTACCGGCCCCTGCCGGACCGGGCGGGGGCCTCCAGCAGGGAGACCATGAGGTCCGCGTGGCCGGGGTCGACGGCGGGCGAGGACGAGATGGAGTAGTGGCGGGGCCGCAACGGGGTGAGGAGGTCCAGGAGCGTCGGCCAGTCCGGGGCGCCGCGCAGGGCGGGGTGGTCCTCCAGGATCTCCACGAGGGTGCGGGGGTCGTCGTCGGTGAGGGCGGTGAGGGCCGCGCGTTCGGGCGGGCAGGGGTCGGCGGCGGCGAGCGCGGCCGGCTGGGCGCCGCTCGGGCGCTCCTGCAACTCGACGTGGTACGCGAGGAGCTGACGCGCCGTCACCGGCCGGTCTATGGCGGGACCGTCACGGCGCGGGCGGGTGGGGCGGATGTCCAGGACGGCGTCGAGGCCGGCGCCGCGCTCACAAAGAGACGATGGTCGCGGAGGCGGCGGTGCCCGCTCCCTCCGGAGCCCCGAAGCGGGCGAGGGTGTGCCAGACCATCTTCAGGTCCTGCAGCGCGTACAGTCCGGTACGGGCGGCGTCGCCGATGACCCGCGGGTCCACACGGCCGTCGGGAGCGATGCGGGCGCCCAGTTCGACGTACTCCCGGCCCCGGTAGTCCGCGTGACGGCGCAGTCCGGCCACCGTGAGCCGGTAGCCGGGATGCCACTCGACGGGGCACGGCAGGCGCCGGGCCTCGGCCTCGACGGGTGTGCCGCGGTAGCAGGCGTCCAGCACCAGCGCCTCCACGTCCCGGGCCAGCTCGACACCGCCGTGCACTTGGGCCTCGATGTAGTCGTTCAGGGGGTCCTGATCGTCCGCCTCGGCCAACTCGACCAGGGACATGCCGGTCGCGACGCCGAAGTCGGCGGGTTCGGCCGCGCTGTCGGGATAGCAGAACGTGGTGCGGGCGAGCGTCTCCCCGGTGAGCCGGAAGTGCGAGGAGCCGAAACGTGGTGCGGCGCCGACCACTTGACGGCGGAAGTTCAACGCACCGTACACGGGCCGCTCGTGCGGCGGCCCGTCGTCGTACGCCCCGCCGAAGATCCGGCTCTCCCAGCGCCAGCGGTCGCCGCCCGGTGACGCGGTGAGGCCGCCGTTGCTGGTGCCCGTGACGAACTGCGAGTGGTACGCGCCGTCCTGCGCCAGCGCCGTGAGAATCGGCACCCCGCCCACCAGCCGGTCCGGATGGAAGTTGAGGGTGACGCGTGCCCCGCTGCCGAGCGGTGGCCCCGCCGAGCGTGCCGCCACATGACGCAATGCCGCCCGGGCCCGCCGTGACCCGACAGCGCGAAAATCCACTGGCTCCCCCTCGTCCGGGCTGTCTACCCTGCCCACGAAACCTAGACCCCCTAGGTTTCGGAATTCAAGACCCGGAGACGCCCCATGAGATCCCTCACCGAGCAGGACATCCGCGCCTCGTTCATCAACTGCTCGAAGGGAGAGGCCAAGCGCCTGGCCGTCCCGCGCGATCTCGGTGAACGCCCCTGGGAGGACCTCGACTTCCTCGGCTGGCGGGATCCAGGAGCCCCGGACCGCAGTTATCTCGTCACCGAACACGCGGGACGGCTCGTCGGAGTGGCGCTGCGCTTCCAGCCGGCCCAGCGAGGCTTCCTGCACCGCAGCATGTGCTCCCTGTGTCTGACGACCCACCCTAGGGGCGGCGTCTCCCTGATGACCGCGCGCAAGGCGGGCCCGGCCGGCCGGGAGGGCAACTCGGTCGGCGCGTACATGTGCACCGACCTCGCCTGCTCCCTCTACGTCCGCGGCAAGAAGATCCCGGAGACCGGGGCCCGCTTCGAGGAGAGCCTGACCCTGAAGGAACAGATCGCCCGCACCACGGGGAATCTCTCCGCCTTCCTCGACAAGGTGTCCGCCTGACGACCACTCGCCCCGGCCGGGGCCCGCTGCGGATCGGCAGCCTGGCCCCTCCGCCCACGGGTCGACGACGTAGCCACAGTGCGGGCCGCCACGCGTGCGCGTACCGGCACCACTGCCGGACGGCGTCGGTTCCGCGGGGCACGCGCTGCGAGCGGAGGGACCGGTCCGCCGGTACGGCTCGGCCGTTGACGGTCAGCGGCCGGCGATCAGCCGTCGGCGGCTGGCGGCGAGTGATCACTCCCTTCAGCGGTCGGCGGCCAGCGATCAACCGCCAGCAGTCGGCGGTCGCGCCGTTGGCCGGATCGCTGTGGTGAGGCCGCGACCCGGTTGCTGGACCTTGTCCTGATGCGCACGCCGCTGCCACTCGCCCCGGTGTGCGGCGAGGCCTTCGGACTGTCGCCGTGCCGCCCCCTGCGGTGCCGAACCGCCTGGTGAGGCCGGTTCCGAAGACCGTCGTGCCGCATGGGCCGCAACCCCGCCCGGCGCCGAGACGGCCCCCTGTCGCGCGGATTGTGTGAGAACCCGCCTTGTTTCCCCTGGCCGAATGCTGCCGTTGCTCCCTCGGCCGATTACCGTCCTTCACGAGGACGTTCGATGCGCCTGGTGAAAGGGAACGGCCCAGAGGATGCAACAGGTACGTGAGTGGACGGCTCCCGCCGTCAGGTTCGTGAAGCGGCGCCGGGACCCTGTGGTCGTCCAGGCGTTCCGTTCGGCCACGGCGGCGACGATCGCCTATGTCATCGCCCTGCGGCTGAGCCCGGAGGTCGCACCGCTCACCGCACCCCTGACCGCGCTGCTGGTCGTCCAGGTCACCCTCTACGCCACGCTCACCAACGGCATCCGCCGGGTGAACGCGGTGGTCGCGGGGGTCCTCGTCGCCATCGCCTTCAGCCTGCTGGTCGGTCTGACCTGGTGGAGCCTGGCGCTGCTGATCCTCGCCTCGCTGGCCGTGGGACACCTGGTCCGCGTCGACGAGTACGTCCCCGAGGTGGCGATCAGCGCGATGCTGGTCCTCGGGGTCACCACCCACGGCGACACGGCCTGGGCCCGGATCGTGGAGACGCTGATCGGAGCGGTCGTCGGGCTCGGCTGCAATCTGCTGCTGGCTCCGCCGGTGTGGGTGGAGGAGGCGGGCGAGTCGATCGAGGGGCTGGCGCGTCGCCTGCGGCAGTTGATGCTGCGGATGGGTGAGGAGGCGGCGGGCCGCCTGCCCGTGGACCGCGCGGCGGCGCAGTTGCACGAGGCGCGGCGCCTCGACCACGACATCGTCGAGGTGGACGCGGCGCTCCGGCAGGCCGAGGACAGTCTGCGGCTGAACCCGCGGGTGCGGGAGGGCCTGCTGCACCGGGTGGTGCTGCGCACCGGCCTGGACACTCTGGAGATCTGCACGGTCGTCCTGCGGGTGCTCGCACGGACCCTGACGGACCTCGCGAAGGAACGGGAGCCGGAGCCGCTGTTCGAGTCGGAGACCGGCGCGACGATCGAGCAACTGCTGTCCGAGATCGCCAACGCCGTGGTGAGCTTCGCGGTGCTGGTCACCACCAGCGTGAGCGCGAACGCCGAGTCGGCCGAGGAACGGCTCGCCGCCGAACTGCGGCAGGCCGCGGCCACCCGCGACAAGCTGGCCCAGCTGCTGCTGGAGGAGGTGCAGCGCGACGCCCGTCGGTGGCAGCTGCACGGCGCGGTCCTGACGGAGGTCAACCGCATCCTGGACGAGCTCGACACCGAGCACCGTTCGCACCGGCTGCTGGAGGAACTGGACCGCCACACGCGCGAGCAGCGCGAACGGCTGTCGGGCCTCAACCGGCTGCGCGAGCGCCTGGGCGTCCAGGATCGGCTGTGGCGGAACCGCGCGGGCATCGGCGGGCGTTCTCACTAGGGAGCGCCGGGACGGGCCGGACGTCGGCAAGCGCCGGAACGGGCTGCGGACGCCGGAGAGCACCGGGACGGATCGGCACCGAGCTGGCAAGCGCCGAACGGATCCCCACCGCACGCCGCCAAGCGCCGGAACGGATCGGCACTGACTGGCGAAGAACGCGTCGGTCCGGGGCCGGCGCGGAATGCCGGAGAGCGCCGGTACCGGGCCGGCGCCGGATGCGAGGAGTGGCCCATGGCCGACACCGCCGTGCGGATCGACGGCAACACACTGCGGCTGCCGGGCGGAGTGGCGGTGCGGTTCATCCGTACGCTGCGGCTGCCCGAGAGCGGCACCCATCCGCTGCCGCCGGGCCTCGGCGAGTTCCCGGTCCGGCGGGTCGCCGACCACCCGGACACGGTGCCCGAGGCGTGGCGGGCCCGGGGCGGCGTGATGCTGCCGGTGTATCTGCGCGAGGCGATGTGGCTGAGCTTCTCCGGCACGATCGAGCCCGCCGCGCTCCAGGTCGGCGTGGGCAAGGTGTGCGCCGTGTCGGGCCGGCCGTGGAGCGACCGGCTGTCCCGGGACCCGCAGAACTACGTCGTGCTGCCCCGCCAGCCCTGGCTGGACGGCATCAACTCCGGGACGGGCACCGTACGCCAGTTCGTCGCGGTGCCGCTCGGCCTGGGCGCGACCGTCGAGGGCCAGGTCACGGGCGAGGAGGTCTGGGGCGGCGTACAACTGCAGTCCTTCCCGCTGAACGACCGGGAACTGGCTGGGTGGCGCGAGGAGGAGCGGCGGCGTGCGGAGCGGGCCCGGGCGCTGCCGCCGCCCGGCGGTTACGGTGCCGCGCTGCCGATGGCGGCGCCGCCCGCGCCGGGCGCGGTCCCGGCACCCGCCGCCGCTCCGCCGGGCCGGCCCCGGGCCTCGGCGGCGATGGGGCTGGGCGTCGGCGGGTCGATGCGGCAGGAGGTCTACCGGGACGACCGGCCGCTCACGGACTGGGCGGAGCGGCCCGCGGGGCGGGTCTTCGTGCACCTGGTGACACCGCCGCAGTGGCGCCGCATCACGGGCGAGGCGCCTGCGCCGTCGCCGGTGGACCGGGCCGCGTACACCCGCGCGGGTCTGCCCTGGTTCGACTACTACGACCAGGACGCGTACGACCTCGCCCCGACGGTCACGCTCCAGGCGGTGAAGCCCGTCGGCGACTGGCTCGGGGACGACCACGAGCCCTGGCAGGCGCCCTCGCCGCACCAGGTGCGGCCCCTCAAGGACGCGCCCGGGGCGCCGGTGGAGGACGGGGACTGGTAGGACGGCCGGGGAGGGAGAGGCCGGCGAGAGTTCGGGGGCTGAGGCGACGCTCAGTGCCGTTGTTGCACCTGGCGGGGCATCCGGGTCAGGGTGGCGTCACGACTGTGACGACCGACGACGCGAGGTGCGGACTTTGGCCAGGAGTGACTGGAGCAGGCGGCGATTCGTCGGCGCCCTGGCGGGAACGGCCGCCGGGGCGGCCCTCCCCGCGTGCGGCAACGGCCCGGCACCGCCGACCGCGACCGCTCCGTCCGCCTCGTCGCCCCAGGCACACACCGAGCCGAGCGCGAGCCCGTCCGGCGAGGCCCGCAGGCCGTCGGGCCCTCGCCCCCTCTACCTCGGCACCCACACGTCCGTGGAGGGCGGCGGCAAGGGCATCGGCCTGGCCACCTACGACCCCACGACGGGCCGGATCACCGGCACCGGCACTCTCACCGGGGTCGACGACCCGTCGTACCTGGCGGTCCATCCCGACGGCCGGACGCTGTACGCGGTCGGTGAACGCGACGACGGCGCGGTGACCGCCGTCCGTCTCTCCGACCGCGAGGTCCTCAGCAGCCGGAGCTCCGGCGGCGGGGGCCCCTGCCATCTGTCGGTGCATCCGGGCGGGCGCTGGCTGCTCAGCGCCAACTACACCTCGGGCAGCGTGGCCGTGCACCCGATCGACGCCTCGGGAGCGCTCGGTGAGCGCACCGACCTGGTGACGCACGCGAGCCCGGCGCCGGGTCCGGGTCAGGACGGCCCGCACGCCCACCAGTTCGTCACCAGCCCGGACCAGGGGCACGTCCTCGCGGTCGACCTGGGAACCGACACCGTCTACACGTACCGGCTGGACGAGCGGGCCGGCACGCTCACCGAGGTCGCGCAGGCGCACACACGGCCCGGCGCCGGTCCGCGGCACCTCACCTTCCACCCCGGCGGCCGGTACGCCTACCTGGCCAACGAGGTCGACAACACGGTCGCCGTCTGCGCCTACGACCCGGCATCCGGCCGTCTGACCGTCGAAGAGGCGCAGTCCACGGGCACCGGGCCGGGCACCAGCTACCCGGCGCAGATCCTGGTGACCGCGAACGGCCGGTTCGCCTATCTCGCCAACCGGGGCCACAACAGCCTCACGCGCTACGCGATCGAGGCGGACGGCGCCCGGCTCAGCCTGCTGGACACCGTGCCTGTGGGCGGTGACTTCCCCCGGCAGATCGCCTTCTCTCCGGACGGGACGCTGCTGTTCGCGTCGAACCAGAAGTCCGGCACCGTGACCGTGTTCCGGGTGGACCCGGGAAGCGGTGAACTGCGGCGGGCGGGCGAGCCGTTCGCCTCACCGGTCGCCGTCTGCGCGCTGCCGCTGTAGGGCCCGGGGACAGGAGGCGGCGCTCGCCTGCCCGAGCAGGACGTGCATGCGTTCCGTGAGCTGCGTGACGGTGTCGGCGGGCGCGTGGAAGGGCAGCCGTACGTCGCCGTGGGCGCGGGCGCGTTCGATGCGCAGCGTCAGTCCGTGCCGGTCGACGGCGAGCGGCTGGATACGGAGCGCGCCGTGCAGGCTGTCGGGGTCGACGAGCCGGGTGAGCCGCTCCACCGCGTCCGGGTGGCAGTCGGCGAGATGGGTCAGCAGCCGTGCCTCGGCCGTGGCCAGCGGGTCGGGCGCGGCGGCGGCGAACTCGTCGCGGTCGACGACGACGGCCCCGGAGGGCTGACGCAGCACCACGCGTGTGGGCCGCAAGGCCAGTTTGCCGTCCTCGGGGGCGAACCAGCCCGCGAGCCACAGCCTGGCGCGGACCCGGTTGCGTACCGGGACGGGCGCGACGTCGGCGAACTCCAGCACGGCGGACGGCTCCCCCCGCGGCGCGCAGATCGCGGCCGCGAGCAGCGCGCTGTCCTCGGGCACGTCGAGCAGCACCCGGCCGTTCTCGGTCACGGTGTGCGCGCCGATGAACTCCTCGCGCGTAAGGAGGTTTGTGATGGGTGACGACAGCCACAGCAGGACCGCCGCGCCCGCCGCGGCCGAACGGGCCCGTTCGGTCCTGGCCGTCGCGTGGTCCTCCGCGGTGACCGCGGAGAGAGCCTTGCCTAACCTATCGGAGATCCGAGTGAGCGCCAACCAGCCCGGGCGATCCTCACGTGACGTTCAGGGCGTCAGGACGCCCAGCAGGGCGCGGGCGCACAGATCGCGCACCTGCTCACGGCCCAACTCGGCCCCGCGCAGCCACTCCAGGCAGACGGCGGTGGTGAACGCCAGCCAGCCGCGCACGGCCAGCCGCACGTCGGGACGTTCCTCGACGACCGGGCCGAACTCGGGGTCGGCGGCCAGGGCCGCCAGGATCTGCCGCTCCTGCGCGGCCAGGGCCCGCCGGTACACCCGGCGCACGGCCTGGTCCCCCGCCGCGTCGGCGCGGTGGAAGGCGCGGTAGCCGTGGGCGTGGGCCCGGACGTACTCCAAGTACGTGTCGAGACCGGCGGTGAGCTGTTCACGCACCGGCACCCCGGGCACGGCCGCCGTCATGCGCAGCATCCGCTCGCTCTCGCGCTCGACGACCGCCGCGAAGAAGTCCCGCTTGGTCGGGAAGTAGTGGTACAGGAGCCCACGCGACACGCCCGCGATCTCGGCGACCTGCTCGATCCACACGTCGTCGTACGGGTTCTCCGAGAACAGCCGCGCCCCGACCGACAGCAACTGCTCGCGCCGCTCGGCGGTGCTGAGCCGGCGGCGGGTGCGCTCGCCCTGGTTCGCAGCCATGCCCGCACTTTACTTGACGCCGGTTCAACAACGGGACAAGACTGAGGCCGCGTTATTGAACCCATGTGCAACAGGCGCTGGGGCCATCACATGCCGCTGGATCGAGGGAGATCGCGTCATGGCGGAGACGACGACCGGGACCGGGCTGCCGAAGGGATTCCGCGGGGCGGAGCAGGGCTGGCCCGCACTGCACCGCATACCTCATCCGCCGCACCGGCTGCCGCTGCTGGGCGATGTGCTCGGCGCCGACCGGCGCACGCCCCTGCAGGACTCCCTGCGGCACGCCCGGCAACTCGGGCCCATCTTCCGGCGCAGGGCCTTCGGCAAGGAGTTCGTGTTCGTGTGGGGCGCCGATCTCGTGGCCGACCTCGCGGACGAGTCGCGCTTCGCCAAGCACGTCGGGCTCGGCGTCGCCAACCTGCGGCCGGTCGCCGGGGACGGGCTGTTCACGGCGTACAACCACGAACCCAGCTGGCAGCTCGCGCACGACGTGCTGGCGCCGGGCTTCAGCCGGGACGCCATGGCGGGCTACCACCGGATGATGCTGGCGGTGGCCGGGCGGCTCATGGAGCACTGGGACCGCGAACGGGCGGCCGGCCGGGCCGTGGACGTACCCGGGGACATGACGAAGCTGACGCTGGAGACGATCGCGCGCACCGGCTTCGGGCACGACTTCCAGTCCTTCGAGCGCTCCCGGCCGCATCCGTTCGTGACGGCGATGGTCGGAACGCTCACTTACGCGCAGCGCCTCAACTCCGTGCCCTCGCCGCTGGCCCCGCTGCTGCTGCGCCGCGCGAGCCGCCGCAACACGGCCGACATCGCGTACCTCAACCGCACCGTCGACGACCTGATCCGGGCGCGCCGCGCCGCCGGGCCCGGAGAGGGCGACCTGCTCGACCGGATGCTCGACACGGCGCATCCCGAGACCGGTGAGCGGCTGTCGCCCGAGAACGTCCGCCGGCAGGTCGTCACCTTCCTGGTCGCCGGGCACGAGACCACCTCGGGCGCGCTCTCCTTCGCGCTGCACTACCTCTCGCGCCACCCGGACGTCGCGGCCCGCGCCCGCGCGGAGGTGGACCGTGTGTGGGGCGGCGTGGCGGAGCCCGCGTACGAGCAGGTCGCAAGGCTGCGGTACGTGCGCCGGGTCCTGGACGAGGCGCTGCGGCTGTGGCCGACGGCGCCCGCCTTCGCCCGGGAGGCGCGCGAGGACACGGTGCTGGCCGGGGAGCACCCGATGCGGCGGGGCGCGTGGGCGCTGGTGCTGACGCCGATGGTGCACCGCGATCCCCGGGTGTGGGGCGCGGACGCCGAACGCTTCGCCCCGGACCGCTTCGACGCCAAGGCCGTACGGTCCCGTCCGCCGCACGCCTTCAAACCGTTCGGAACCGGTGCGCGGGCGTGCATCGGGCGGCAGTTCGCCCTGCACGAGGCCACGCTGGTGCTCGGCCTGCTGCTGCGCCGCTATGCGTTGCGGCCCGATCCGGGCTACCGGCTTCGGGTGACCGAGCGGTTGACGCTGATGCCGGAGGGACTGCGGCTGTGGCTGGAACACCGCCCCGTCCCGGCCACCGTCCCTCACGAGGACACGGCGGCAGCGCGGGCCACGGCGGGCGGGGCGCCCGCACGCCCGGACGACGACGCCCCGTCAGCCCCGCGCCGTCCAGTGCGCGGGCCGCGTGACTGACGCGGACAGCCGGGTGCCCGCGCTCCCCCGGGCCGCGTTCAGCTGAGGCTGGGTCAGGAAGAGCGCGCCGGTCAGGTCCGCGTCCGTGAGGTCGGTGTCCCGCAGGTCGGCCCCGATCAGGTCGGCGCCCCGCAGATCGGCGCCGGTGAGGTCCGCCGCGATGAGGCAGGCGCCGCGCAGGCTGACGCCCCTGAGGTCGGCACCCTTGAGGCGGGCCCCGATCAGGTCGGCGCCCCGGCGGTCCTTCCGGCGGCCGCGCACCCCGGCTCGGGCCAGCTCGCTGGCCCTCAGCAGCAGGGCGTTGACCTCCTGCCGGTGCGCCGCGACGTCCAGCGCGGCCAGATCCCCGGGGGTCCCCCGGGTGAGCCGCTCGGTACGGTCCAGCGCCCGGCGCAGCCCGGCGTGCACGGGGCGGGCCGCGGGCAGGGTCAGTGCCTCGGTCAGGTACCACAGCAGCTCGTGCAACTGCCGTACGACCGGGAACACGTCGAACATGCGGCGGGCGTGCTCACGCCCACCCGTGCGCCAGTCCCGTCCGCCGAAGGTGACCTGCGAGACCTTCTGCCCGGCGCCGAAGCAGTCGTAGACCGTGCAGCCGGTGAACCCTTTCGGCCTCAGCTTCGCGTGGATGCCGCAGCGGTGGTCGTCCTGGAGGTTCGGGCACGGCGTCCCGGCGTCCTTGTCGAGCGCGAAGTCGGCCGAGGCGGCGAAGGGCAAGGCGACGCAGCACAGTCCGAAGCACCGCGCGCAGTCGCCCCGCAGGTCCGCCCGGTCGGCCGGTTGATCTCGCATGACGTTCAGGATACGGACCGGGAACTCACCGACGGGTCTCCGGGCTCGAGGGGGCTCTCACTCAGCGCCGCCTGACTCACCCGGCGACGTCCGGCAGGTCCAGCCGCTCCAGCCGCTCCGGGTCGGCCAGGATGTACATGCCGGTGATCCGGCCGTCGGCGATCGTGACGCCCATGACCGACAGCGGCCGCCCCTGGGGGGCGTTGACGACCCCGACCGCGCCGTTGACCAGGACCAGCCGCGCCTCCACTTCCATGAACCGGGCGAACATGAGCGCCTGTTCGGCCACCCGCTTCGCCCCTTGGAGCGCTCTGGACGCCGCCACGCCCCGGACCAGGACGCCCGAGTCGGCACGCAGCACCACGTCCGGGTGCAGGACCGCGAGCAGCGCCTCGAAGTCGCCGGCGCGTGAGGCGGCCAGGAAGGCGTCGAGCACCTGCTTCTGCCGGCCGAGGTCCGGATCGGCCGCCGGGGCGGCGCCGCGCACCCGGCGCCGGGCCCGGCTGGCCAGCTGCCGGGTCGCGGCCGAGGTGCGCTCCACGATCGGCGCGATGTCGTCGAACGGCACGGCGAACATGTCGTGCAGCACGAACGCGAGCCGCTCGGCGGGGTCCAGGGCCTCCAGCACCACCAGCATGGCCAGCCCCACCGAGTCGGCCCGCATCGCCTGCTCTTCCGGGTCGTCCTGGGGCAACGGCCGCAGAACCGGGTCCGGGACGAAGGTGGTGAGGTCCTCACCCATCGGCTCCTCGCGACGCGCGGAGCGCGAGCGCAGCAGGTCCAGGCAGATCCGTCCGGTGACAGTGGTCAGCCAGCCGCCGAGGTTCTGGATCTCGCCCGCGTCCGTACGGCTCAGCCGCAGCCAGGCCTCCTGGACGGCGTCGTCCGCCTCGGCCAGTGAGCCGAGCATCCGATACGCCACGGCCTTCAGCTGGCCGCGGTGCTCCTCGAACCGGTCGGCCAGGGCTTGCGTGCCCGTCATGCGTTCCCCCGTCATGAGTCCGTTGTCCTTCATTCGCCGCACGCGCTCATCTGCTGAACAGCTTGAACGCCACGGCCGGCCTGCCCCCGAACCGCTCCCCCGTGGCCTCGGCGTGCCGGGTCAGGAAGCCCCGGACGTACGTCTCCGGGTCCTCGTCGGTCAACGCCTCGATGTACGTGCGGTGTTCGAGCAGCGAGCGCACCGCGCGCTCCAGGCCCGCGGTGGCGTCCACGGCGTGCGTGGGTGTGCTGGACCCGGCGACCGCGACCCAGCGCACCCCGTTCCACGGCTCCAGGCCCTGCTCGGCGAGGTCCGGGAAGATCCACCGGTTGCCGGCGTCGGCCGCCGCGTCGAGCGTGGCCCGGCCGACGGCCACGTGGTCCGGGGTGTTCCAGGCGACGCCGCCCCAGGTGTCCCGGTGGTTGAGGGTGATCACCAGCTCGGGCCGGTGGCGGCGGACGGCGGCGGCGATGTCGCGGCGCAGGGCGGTGCCGTACTCGATGACGCCGTCCTCGTGGTCGAGGAACTCCACCACCGACACGCCCACCACGGCCGCGCTCGCCCGCTGTTCCCGTTCCCGCAGCGGGCCGCACCGCGCGGGCTCGAGCGTGTCGATGCCCGCCTCGCCCCGGGTCGCCAGCACGTAGGCGATCTCGCGGCCCGCGCCGGTCCAGGCCGCGATCGCCGCGGAGCAGCCGTACTCGAGGTCGTCGGGGTGGGCGACGACCGCCAGGGCGCGTTGCCAGTCGTCGGGCATGGGCTGCAGTGGCGTGATCGTCGGCTCGGTCATGGTCGAAGACTAGGCCGCCGCCCGCCGCGTCACACCTCGTTTCGGGCCAGGGCCAGCAGCCGGTCCAGGACGCGGGGGCCGCCGGCCCGGACGCCGTCGTGTTCGAACTCGTCGGTGACCCAGGTGCGCAGTCCCCGGATGGCCCGCGCCGTCCGCAGCGAGTGCGCGGTGTCGACGTACATGTCGTCGTGGTAGACGGCGGCCGCGACCGGCACCTCGTTGGCGGCGAGGCGGGCGGGGTCGTACAGCGGCGTCCAGTCGGTGCGTGCGGCGAGCAGGCCGGCCGTGTCGCGCAGCGGGCGCAGGGCCGGGTCGCAGTCGAATGTCCAGGGGTGGACGGACTCGCCGGTGAACAGCAGCGGTTCGTCGCCGGCGAGGGCCTTGGCGGCGTCGAACTGCGGGAACTCGGCGCGCACCCGTTCGGCGGACCAGGCGGTGGGCCGGGCGTCCTGGCCGTAGCACGCCTCGTGGACGAGGGCGTACAGCGGATGGCTCGCGTACGACAGCAGGCCCTGGACCTGCTCCTGGAACGCGTCGGACAGCGCCAAGCCCCGCGGGGTGCGGACGAAGGCGTCCTCCAGGAGGTAGTGCAGCCGGTGGCTGCCCTCGCCGCCGCCGAGGAGGATGCCGAGGGACTGGAAGGCCTCGACGGTGAGCCGGTAGCCGTTGGGCAGGACCACGTCGTGCGTCAGCAGGTGGTCCGCGACGCGGCGGGCGCGGTCGACGTCCTGCGGGTAGCGGTCATAATGCGCGGCGACCTTGCGCTCGACGCGCGGGTAGGCGGCCCGGTAGACGTCGTCGGCGTGGGCGTCCAGGGACGGCAGCCCGCCGGTGATCACGGCGGTGTCCACGCCCTCGGGGGCGGTGGACAGATACGTCACCGTGCAGAAGCCGCCGAAGCTCTGGCCGAGGACGGTCCAGGGCGCGCCGCCGGTGATCGCGGGGCGGATGGCCTCGCAGTCGCGGACGATGGAGTCGGCGCGGAAGTGCGTGAGGTAGTCGGCCTGTTCGGCGGGGCCGCCGCGCAGCGGGAGGGTCTGGCGGTTGGCGGGGGTGGAGTGGCCGGTGCCGCGCTGGTCGAGGAGGAGGACGCGGTACTCCTTCAGGGCGCGGCCGAGCCAGGCCTGCTTGCCGACGAAACGGTTCGCGCCGAAGCCGGGACCGCCCTGCAGGTACAGCAGCCACGGCAGGTCCCGGTCCGCGTTGTCGCTCGCGACGACCTCGCGGGCGTACAGCTCGATCGTCTCGCCGCGCGGGTCGTCGTGGTCGAGGGGCACGGTGAAGCGGCGGTCGGTGAGGACGACACCGGGCTGGCGGTAGCTGGAGGTCAACGGGGCTCCCGGGACGGACGGTTTTCGGACCGTGTCCCAGTTCAGCACACGATCGTCCGCCGGCCGACCCCCAGGATCATGAAATCGTACTGAACGGCGGATCAGCGGGCGGACAGGCTGGAGCGGCGCACCACCAGCTCGGGCTGCAGGACGACCCGTCTGTGCTCGTGTCGCCTCGCCGCGCCCTCCTGTTCCGTCTCCTCCAGGAGCAGCTCGGCGGCCAGGGCGCCCATGGTGACGGCGGGCTGCCGCACCGAAGTCAGCGGGACGGCCGCCGCGGCGGCGAACTCGATGTCGTCGTAGCCGACGATCGCCAGATCGTCGGGCACGCCGACGCCGGCCGCGTACATGGCCTGCAGTACGCCGAGGGCGAGCAGGTCATTGGCGCAGAACACGGCGGTGGGACGCTCGGACAGGCCGAGCAGGCGGGCACCGGCGTCCCGGCCTGCGGCGACGTCGAGCCGCTCGGTGGGCAGCTCGCGCAGTGCGTCGGGGCCCAGCCCCGCCTCGGCGAGCGCGTTCAGGGCGCCGGTACGGCGGTCCCTTACCTGGTTGAGGCCGGGCGGGCCGCTGACGTACGCGATGGAGCGGTGCCCGGCGTCGACGAGGTGGCGTACGGCCAGGGCGCCGCCGGCCACGTCGTCGACGGAGACCGAGCACTCGGTGGTGCCCTCAGCGACCCGGTCGACGAGGACGAAGGGGATGCCGTGGCGTCGGAAGGAGGCGATGTTGCGGCCGCTCGCGTCCGACGGGGTCAGCAGCACGCCGCGCACCCGCTGCTCGGCGAAGAGCGACAGGTACTCGGCCTCCTCGCTCGGGTTCTGGGCGCTGTTGCAGACCATCACGCCGAGCCCGGCCTCCCGGGCGGCGCGCTCGGCGCCGCGCGCCACGTCGACGAAGAAGGGGTTGCCCATGTCGAGGACGAGCAGCCCCATGATCCGGCTGCGGCCCGCGCGCAGTTGGCGCGCGGACTCGCTGCGGACGTAGCCGAGCCGGTCTATGGCGGACAGCACCCGCGCCCGGGTCTCGGCGGCGACCGTGTCCGGACGGTTGATCACGTTCGAGACCGTGCCGACGGAGACTCCGGCGACGCGGGCGACGTCCTTGATTCCCACCGACTGGGCCATCGGGCAGGGACCTCCAAGGGGACGGATGCAACGGGACGAGGAGCGGCCGGAAGGCCTTCACATTACCGTCATGCCGCCTCTGTACGGCTTCGGTGCCATCGAGGTCAGGCGGGCAGCCGGAAGTCGACGACGCGCAGCGCCGACGGTGTCGTGCCGCTGGACTTTTCCTGGTACATGAAGGACAGCACCCCGTCCTGCGCGACCCGCGTCTCGTCGATGACGACCTCCCCGAAGGCGTTGAGGCCACTGCCGTCGAACAGCAGCTTCCAGTCGGTGTACCCGGAGGCCGCCGAGGCGCCGGCGATCCGGCCGAACGGGAAGATCGCGTACGCGTTGTCGTACCTGTCCAGGATCAGCTTGGTGCGCTGGCTGGAGTTCAGCGGGACCGGGATCTCGGTCTTCTGCCAACCGCCGGAGCTGTTCCTGCGGACGTGGAAGGCGCGGCCGTTGGCGGTGCGGTCGGCGACGTAGTTCGTGGTGCACTGGCCGAAGCGGCCGGGGACGTAGGAGATGATCGCGTGCGGTCGGCCGGCGGAGTCGGTGAACTGGCTCTCCTGGTTCATCAGGGAGTGGTCCGGGTTGAGCGGGTCCACCACCAGGCCGCCGTCGGTGACGGAGACCCGGTCCGAGCCGCCGGTGACGCCGACGACGGTGCCCGCGGTGTTGCGCCAGGTGCGGCCCCGGTCGTCAGAGTAGACGTAACCGGTGTCGTGGTTGGTGATGCCGCCGCTGGAGCACATCACGGCACTGTTCTGCTCGCGCCAGGTGAAGAACGAGTGCAGCCGTCCGTTGCGGTCGTAGTCGATGCCGTGCAGGTACATGTTGCGGGCCGTGGAGGAGCCGTGCTCGCTGGTGTACGTGCCGGTGGAGGACGTCCACTCCCCCAGCGCGGTCCACTGCGTGCCGTCGTACTCCACGAGCGCGTTGCGGCCGTTGCCGGAGACGCCGACCCGGTAGCTGAGCTGGAGCCGGCCCTCGGGCGTCGAGACGAACTGCGGGTAGGTGAACTGGGTGGTGAGCGTCAGCCCGTCGAGCGTCGACTGGGGTGCGCCGAAGCGGCTCGTGGTCCAGCTCAGCCCGGCGGGGTTGTCCATGAGTCCGGCGACCGACTTGACGTAGGTGAAGCCGTCGCTGTGCGAGTCCATGTTGAGGTGGAGGCGGCCGTCCGCTTTGGAGACACCCATGGAGATGACGTTGTGGGAGTCGTTGTAGCGGAGCGTGTGGCCGACCTTCACGGTCTGCCAGGTGCTCGCGCCGAGGGCGCGGCGGCCGACGACGGCGTTGCGGTCGGCGGTGTACCAGGCGGCGTACTGGTAGCCCTTGTAGGTCAGCAGGCCGTTCTTCTGGAACGCGTTGTTGTTGACCAGGCCGTCGTACGACACGAAGAAGATGGCCTGGCTGTCGAGCGTGGTGGTGCCGGTCCGCGTGACGGACGGGCCGGGGTCGGCGGCCCGGGCGGTGCCGCTGCCGAGGGCTGGGCCGGCCACGGCGCTGAGGACGGCTCCGGCCAGCAGCGTACGTCGTCTCATCTCGGGGGGACTCCTTTGTCGGGCGAGATCGGGCGGAGGGAGATCAGGCACGGGGGGCAGTCGAGGTGGAACACCTCGGTGAGCGGTTTCATGGCCTCGTCGGGCCGGGCGCCGTCCAGCGACTCGAAGAACGGCGCCATCTCCGCCTGCCAGCGGGCGTTGACGTCGGTGGCTTCCATACCGGCCAGGGCGGCCTCGAAGTCCTCGGTCTCCAGGTAGCCGACGAGCAGGCCGTCCTCGCGCAGGAAGAGCGAGTAGTTGTGCCAGCCGGTGGCCGACAGCGCCTCGCGCATCTCGGGCCACACGTCGGCGTGCCGCTCGCGGTACTCGTCGAGGCGGTCCGCCCTGACCTTGAGCAGGAAGCACACGCGCTGCATCAACGACCCTCCAGGTGTCAGAAGTTGAACTGGTCGATGTTCTTGGCGTCGAACACGGTCGGCTTGCCGAGGCTGATCACGCCGTCCTTGCCGATGGTGTACTCGCCCATGGCGCCGGCCTTGAAGGTCTCGCCCTCCTTGCCGGTGATCTGCCCGGAGGCCAGGGCGACGGCGGTGCGGGCGGCCAGCTCGCCGAGCTTGGCCGGGTCCCACAGCTCGAACGCCTCGACGGTGCCGTTCTTGACGTACTTGCGCATGTCGTTGGGGGTGCCGAGGCCGGTCAGCTTGACCTTGCCCTTGTACTTGGAGCCGGACAGGTACTGGGCGGCGGCCTTGATGCCGACGGTGGTCGGGGAGATGATCCCCTTCAGGTTCGGGTACTCCTGGAGCAGTCCCTGGGTCTGCTGGAAGGACTGCTGGGCGTCGTCGTTGCCGTACGCGACCTTGACCAGCTTCATGTTCTTGTACTCGGGCTTGTTGAGTTCGTCCTTCATGAACTCGATCCAGGTGTTCTGGTTCGTCGCGGTCTGCGCGGCGGACAGGATCGCGATCTCGCCCTTGTAGCCGATCTGCTTGGCGAGCAGCTGCACCTCGGTACGGCCCAGGTCCTCGGCGCTGGCCTGCGAGACGAAGGCGTTGCGGCAGTCGGGCTTGGTGTCCGAGTCGTAGGTGACGACCTTGATGCCGTTCTTCATGGCCTGCTTCAGCGCGGTGCACAGGGCGCCCGGGTCCTGCGCGGAGACGGCCATCGCGTCGACCTGCTGCTGGGTGAGGGTGTTGACGTAGGAGACCTGGCCTGAGGTGTCGGTGGCGCTGGACGGGCCGACCTCCTTGTAGCTGGAGCCCAGCTCCTTCAGGGCCTTCTCGCCGCCCTTGTCGGCGGAGGTGAAGTAGGGGTTGTTGACCTGCTTGGGCAGGAAGCCGACGGTCAGGCCCTTCTTCAGCTCGGCGTTCGGGTCGGCCTTGCCGGCCGCGGCGGCCGAGCCGCCCTCGCTGTGCACGTCCTTCTTGGTGGTGCCGCCGCACGCGGTGGCGGCCAGGGCGAGGGAAGTGACGGCGGCGAGGGCCGCGCAGGTGCGGCGGAGCGATGACTTGCGCATGGCGGTGGTTCCTTTACGAGGGTGGGCTGAGGGGTCAGGAGGTGGGCGTGGGTGCCTTGGACACCGGCGCTGAGGCGGCTCGACGCCCGGCCCTCGCGACGGAGATCTGGCGTGCGACCCGGGGGCCGAGCACGGAGACGACGAGCAGGACGCCGGTGACGACGATCTGCGACTGGGCGGAGACGTTGACCAGACTCATCACGTTCTGCAGCGCGCCGAGCAGGAAGACACCCGCGATCGCGCCGCCGATCGTGCCCTTGCCGCCGTCGAAGTCGATGCCGCCGAGCAGCACCGCGGCGACGACGGACAGTTCGAGGCCGGTGGCGTTGTCGTAGCGGGCGCTGGCGTAGTGCAGGGCCCAGAAGACGCCGGTGAGGGAGGCCATCAGGCCGGTCACCGTGAAAAGGATCAGCTTGTGACGCCTGACGCGGATGCCGGCGAACCGGGCGGCCTCCTCGCTGGCCCCGATGGCGAACAGCGACCGGCCGAACGGGGTGGCGTGCAGCGTGACCACGGCGATGGCGAGCAGCACCAGGAACGGCAGGAAGGCGTACGGGACGAACGTGTCGCCGATGCGTCCGGCCGCGAAGTTGAGGTACTGCGCGGGGAAGTCGGTGACCGCGTCGGAGCCGAGCACGATCTGCGCGATGCCGCGGTAGGCGGCGAGGGTGCCGATGGTGACGGCCAGGGACGGCAGCCCGAGCCTGGTCACCAGCAGGCCGTTGACGAGCCCGCAGACCACGCCGAGCAGCAGGCAGATCGGGATGATCGTCTCGATCGCCATACCCTGGTTCCACAGGGCGCCCATCACCGCGCCCGACAGGCCCGCCGTGGAGGCGACCGACAGGTCGATCTCGCCGGAGACGACGAGCAGTGTCATCGGCAGGGCGATCAGCGCGATCGGCAGGGTGTTGCCGATCAGGAACGACAGGTTGAGCGCGTTGCCGAAGCCGTCGACGAAGCCGAAGGAGGACAGCAGGACGACGATCAGGAGGGCGCCGACCACCGTGTCCCAGCGGATCGCGCGCGTGAGGGACTCAGGCATGGCGGGCGTTCCTCTTCTTCAGGGCGGACGCCACGCGCAGCGCGACGATCCGGTCGACCGCGATGGCGAGGATGAGCAGGATGCCGTTGATGGCCAGCACCCACACGGAGCTGACGCCGAGGGCGGGCAGCACGCTGTTGATGGAGGTCAGCAGCAGCGCGCCGAGGGCCGCGCCGTAGACGCTGCCGGAGCCGCCGGTGAAGACGACGCCGCCGACCACGACCGCGCTGACGACGGTCAGTTCGTAGCCGGTGCCGGTGCCGGAGTCGACGTTGCCGAACCGGGCCAGGTACATGGCGCCCGCGAGTCCGGCGAGCGCCCCGCAGAAGGTGTACGCGGCCAGGATCCGCTTGCGCACCGGGATGCCGGCGAGCCGGGCGGCCTCCGGGTTGGAGCCGAGCGCGTACAGCTCGCGTCCGCTGCCGAAGTGCTTGAGGTAGTAGGCGGTCGCCACGAGGACGGCGAGGGCGATCAGCGCCAGGTAGGGCACGGCCGAGATGCCGCCGGAGCCGAAGTCGACGAAGCCACCGGGGAGGTCGGCCGCGGTGATCTGGCGGGAGCCTACCCAGATCGAGTCGATGCCGCGGATGATGTAGAGCGTGCCCAGGGTGACGACGAGCGCGGGCACCTGGCCGAGGCTGACGAGCAGGCCGTTGAGCAGTCCGAAGCCGACGCCCATGAGGACGGCGAGGAGCACCGCCACGACGGCGTTGCCGCCGCCCTGGAGGTACGTCCCCGCGGCGAAGGCGCTGATGCCGAGCGTGGAGCCGACCGACAGGTCGACGTTGCGGGTGATGACGACCAGGGACTGGCCGGTGGCGACCAGGACCAGGATGGTGGCGTTCAGCAGCAGGTCCTTGATGCCCTGCTCGGAGAGGAACTCGCTGTTGCCGGCCTGGGTGACGGCGATCATCACCAGGAAGACGACGCCGATGGCGAGTTCGCGCATCTTGAAGACGCGGTCGACGAGCCGGGTGCCACTGGACTTGGGCGCCTCGGCGACGGGGGCTTGGTCGGGAGCGGTCACCGTCATGCGGCGCTCCCGGTGGAGAACGGGGCCATACGGGCAGCCCTTCCTGTGGCGGTCATGCGGCGGCCCTCCCCGTGGCTGCGGCCATCACCGTTTCCTCGGTGGCTTGGGATCGGGGGATCTCGGCGGTGAGCCGGCCCTCGTGCATCACCAGGACGCGGTCGGCCATGCCGAGGATCTCGGGCAGGTCGGAGGAGATCATCAGGACGGCCACGCCGTCGGCGGCCAGCTCGGACAGCAGGCGGTGCACCTCGGCCTTGGTGCCGACGTCGATGCCGCGGGTCGGCTCGTCGACGATCAGCACCTGGGGGCGGGTGGCGAGCCACTTGGCGAGGACGACCTTCTGCTGGTTGCCGCCGGAGAGCGTGGAGACGGCGTCGGCGATCCGGGCGTACTTCACCTGGAGCTTGACCGCCCAGTCCAGGGAGCGGCTGCGCTCGGCGCGGCGGTCCACGAGCCCGGCCTTCACCGTCGTACGGAGCCCGGTGAGGCCGATGTTCCGCTCGATGGACATGTCCATCACCAGGCCCTGGGCGCGCCGGTCCTCGGGGACGAGGGCGAGTCCGGCGGCCATCGCGGTGGACGGGGCGCCGTTGACGAGCGGCCTGCCGTCGACGGAGACCTCGCCGGCGTCCCAGCGGTCGATGCCGAAGACGGCACGGGCGACCTCGGTGCGTCCGGCGCCGACGAGTCCGGCGAGGCCGACGATCTCGCCGCGCCGCACGTCGAAGGAGACGTCGGTGAAGACGCCCTCCCGGGTCAGCCGGCGCACGCTCAGGGCGACCTCGCCCGGCTTCACGTCCTGCTTGGGGTAGAGCTCGTCGAGGTCGCGGCCGACCATGCGGCGCACCAGGTCGTCCTCGGTCATGCCGTCCAGCGGTTCGCTGGCGATCCAGGCGCCGTCGCGCAGGGTGGTGACCCGTCGGCAGATCTCGAAGATCTCCTCCAGCCGGTGGGAGATGAACAGCACGGCGGCGCCCTGTTCGCGCAGGGTGCGCACGACGCCGAAGAGGCGGGCGACCTCGCTGCCGGTGAGGGCGGCGGTCGGCTCGTCCATGATCAGGACGCGGGCGTCGAAGGAGAGGGCCTTGGCGATCTCGACGATCTGCTGGTCGGCGATGGACAGGCCGCGGGCGGGGCGGTCGGGGTCGAGTTCGACGCCGAGGCGCCGCATCAGGGCGAGGGTCGCGTCGTGCGTGGCCTTGTGGTCGATGCGGCCGAGGGCGCGCCTGGGCTGGCGGCCCATGAAGATGTTCTCGGCGATCGACAGGTCGGGGAAGAGCGTGGGCTCCTGGTAGATGACGGCGATGCCGGCGTCGCGGGCGTCACCGGGGCCGTGGAAGACGACCGGCTCACCGTCGAGCAGGACCTGCCCGGCGTCCGGCCGGTGCACTCCGGCGAGCGTCTTGATCAGGGTCGACTTGCCGGCTCCGTTCTCACCGGCGAGGGCATGCACCTCCCCGGGGAACAGCTCCAGGGAGACGTCCCGCAGGGCGCGGACCGCGCCGAAGGACTTGGAGACGTCCCTGAGCGCCAGGACCGGGGCCGGACCCGTGGTGGACGGGTGGGTCATGGGGGCTCCTCGACGACGCCGGCGGGACGGCCCTCTCGGCGTCGTGAAAGGTTTCAACTGGGTTGCCGGGACGTTAGGCGCGCTTCGTATGTCACGTCAATGGGTCCGGGTCGAAAAGATTTCGATAGTCGAAGGTCACACCCTGGTCACGGAAAACGTGCCGCGCGAGAGGGGTTGACACCCCTTCCGGAGGCCCATAGCTTCCCCTTCTGAATCGTTTCACTCAGTGGTCTCACGACCCGATGTCACAGGAGCCTGAAGTGACCGAGCTCGCCGCGGCGAAGGCCGCTCTCAAGACCCAGGCCGTCGAGACGCCGTCGTGGGCGTACGGGAACTCGGGCACCCGCTTCAAGGTGTTCGCGCAGCAGGGCGTGCCCCGCACGCCGCAGGAGAAGCTGGACGACGCGGCGCAGGTGCACGCGGTCACCGGGGTGGCCCCGACGGTCGCCCTGCACATCCCCTGGGACAGGGTCGACGACTACGCCGCGCTGGCCAAGCACGCCGAGGACCGCGGCGTGAAGCTGGGCGCGATCAACTCCAACACCTTCCAGGACGACGACTACAAGCTCGGCAGCATCTGCCATCCCGAGGCCTCCGTACGCCGGAAGGCCGTGGATCATCTGCTGGAGTGCGTCGACATCATGGACGCGACCGGGTCCAGGGATCTGAAACTCTGGTTCGCCGACGGGACGAACTATCCCGGGCAGGACGACATCCGGGCCCGGCAGGACCGGCTCGCCGAGGGGCTCGCGGAGGTGTACGAGCGGCTCGGTGAGGGGCAGCGGATGCTGCTGGAGTACAAGTTCTTCGAGCCCGCCTTCTACGCGACCGACGTCCCGGACTGGGGCACGGCCTATGCCCACTGTCTGAAGCTCGGGCCGAAGGCCCAGGTCGTCGTGGACACGGGGCACCACGCCCCGGGCACGAACATCGAGTTCATCGTGGCGACGCTGCTGCGCGAGGGCAAGCTCGGCGGGTTCGACTTCAACTCGCGGTTCTACGCGGACGACGACCTGATGGTGGGCGCGGCCGACCCGTTCCAGCTGTTCCGGATCATGTACGAGGTGGTGCGCGGGGGCGGGTTCACGTCCGAGGTGGCGTTCATGCTGGACCAGTGCCACAACATCGAGGCGAAGATCCCGGCGATCATCCGGTCGGTGATGAACGTGCAGGAGGCGACGGCGAAGGCGCTGCTGGTCGACGGGGACGCGTTGGCCGCGGCGCAGGCCGCGGGGGATGTGCTCGGGGCCAACGCCGTGCTGATGGACGCGTACAGCACCGATGTGCGGCCCCTGCTGGCGCAGGTGCGCGAGGAGATGGGGCTGGACCCCGATCCCCTGGCCGCGTACGCCCGGTCCGGGTGGGCCGAGAAGATCGTTGCCGAGCGGGTCGGTGGCCGGCAGGCCGGATGGGGCGCGTAAGCGTCTGCCGGGCCTTGTTCCGGCGGCCTGCGGGCCGTCCCGGGCTGATCGCGCCCACCCGGTGGAACCGCACCTCGATACGGCCCCCGCCCCTCATGTACGCACTCTCTTCTGAAAAGGAACTGGTACTCATGGCACCCCATCCCGAAGCCGACGCCCTTCTGGCTCGCTCTCACCGGCTCGGCGCCGATCCCCGGAACACCAACTACGCCGGGGGCAACGCCTCCGCGAAGGGGGTCGACACCGACCCCGTCACCGGCGGCGACGTCGAGCTGATGTGGGTCAAGGGGTCCGGCGGGGACCTCGGGACGCTCACCGAGGCGGGGCTGGCCGTGCTGCGGCTGGACCGGCTGCGGGCGCTCAAGGGCGTGTACCCGGGGGTCGAGCGCGAGGACGAGATGGTCGCCGCCTTCGACTACTGCCTGCACGGCAAGGGAGGCGCCGCGCCCTCCATCGACACCGCGATGCACGGGCTCGTCGACGCCCGGCACGTGGACCATCTGCACCCGGATTCCGGGATCGCGCTCGCGTGCGCCGCCGACGGGGAGAAGCTGACCGCCGAGTGCTTCGGCGACTCGGTGGTGTGGGTGCCGTGGCGGCGGCCCGGTTTCCAGCTGGGGCTGGACATCGCGGCCGTGAAGGAGGCCAACCCGCAGGCCATCGGGTGCATCCTGGGCGGGCACGGGATCACGGCGTGGGGGGACACGTCGGTGGAGTGCGAGCGGAACTCGCTGCACATCATCCGGACCGCCGAGAAGTTCCTCGCCGAGCGGGGGAGGACCGAGCCCTTCGGGCCGGTGATCGACGGGTACGACGCGCTGCCCGAGGCCGAGCGGCGGGAGCGGGCGGCGGCGCTGGCTCCGTATGTGCGGGCGGTGGCCTCGCAGGACAAGCCGCAGGTCGGGCACTTCACCGACGCCGACGTCGTCCTGGACTTCCTGGCCCGGGCCGAGCACCCGCGGCTGGCCGCGCTGGGGACGTCGTGCCCGGACCACTTCCTGCGGACCAAGGTCCGGCCGCTGGTCCTGGACCTGCCGCCGACGGCCCCGTTGGACGAGGCGGTCGCCCGGCTGAAGGAACTGCACGCCGCCTACCGCGAGGAGTACGCCGCCTACTACGAGCGGCACGCCGGGCCCGACTCCCCCGCGATGCGCGGGGCCGACCCGGCGATCGTGCTCGTGCCGGGTGTCGGCATGTTCTCCTTCGGCAAGGACAAGCAGACCGCCCGGGTCGCCGGCGAGTTCTACGTCAACGCGATCAACGTGATGCGGGGCGCCGAGGCGGTCTCCACGTACGCGCCGATCGAGGAGTCGGAGAAGTTCCGTATCGAGTACTGGGCGCTGGAGGAGGCCAAGCTGCAGCGGATGCCGAAGCCGAAGCCGCTGGCCACCCGTGTCGCGCTCGTCACGGGCGCGGGCAGCGGCATCGGGAAGGCGATCGCGCGCCGGCTGGCGGCCGAGGGCGCCTGTGTCGTGGTCGCCGACCTGAACGGGGAGAACGCCGCCGCGGTCGCCGAGGAACTGGGCGGGCCCGACAAGGCCGTCGCCGTGACCGTGGACGTGACGTCCGAGGAGCGGATCGCCGAGGCGTTCAAGGCCGCGGTGCTGGCCTTCGGCGGTGTCGACCTGGTCGTGAACAACGCGGGGATCTCCATCTCCAAGCCGCTGCTGGAGACGACCGCGAAGGACTGGGACCTCCAGCACGACATCATGGCCCGCGGTTCCTTCCTCGTCTCGCGCGAGGCGGCCCGGGTGATGACCGCGCAGGGGCTCGGCGGCGACATCGTCTACATCGCCTCCAAGAACGCCGTCTTCGCCGGGCCTAACAACATCGCCTACTCCGCCACCAAGGCCGACCAGGCGCACCAGGTGCGGCTGCTGGCGGCCGAGCTGGGCGAGCACGGGATCCGGGTGAACGGCGTCAACCCGGACGGCGTGGTGCGCGGCTCCGGGATCTTCGCCGGCGGCTGGGGGGCGCAGCGGGCGGCCGTGTACGGGGTGCCCGAGGAGAAGCTGGGCGAGTTCTACGCGCAGCGGACGCTGCTGAAGCGGGAGGTGCTGCCGGAGCACGTCGCGAACGCCGTGTTCGCGCTGACCGGCGGTGAGCTGACGCACACCACCGGGCTGCACGTCCCGGTCGACGCCGGCGTCGCCGCCGCGTTCCTGCGGTGACGGCGGTGACGTCCGTGAAGTCGTACGCCGCGGTCGACCTCGGCGCGTCCAGCGGGCGCGTCATGGTCGGCCGCGTCGACCCCGACAGCCTGGAGCTGACCGAGGTCCACCGCTTTCCCAACCGGCCCGTGCGCACGCCCGAGGGGCTGCGCTGGGACATCCTCGCGCTGTACGCGGGCGTGCTGGACGGGCTGAAGGCTGCCGGGGCCCTGTCCGGACGGCTCGACTCCGTCGGCATCGACAGCTGGGCCGTCGACTACGGCCTGCTGGACGCCGACGGCGCGCTGCTCGGCAACCCCGTGCACTACCGCGACGGCCGCACCGAGGGCGTCGCCGAGAAGGTGTGGGCGACCGTGCCCGCCGACGAGCTGTACGCGGCGACCGGGCTGCAGTACGCGCCCTTCAACACGCTGTACCAGCTGACCGCCGCCCGCTCCACCGCCCAACTCGCCCAGGCCCGGCGGCTGTTGCTGATCCCGGACCTGCTGGCGTACTGGCTGACGGGCGAGCAGGGCACGGAGCTGACCAATGCCTCGACCACCCAGCTGATCGACCCGCGCACCCGGCGGTGGTCGTACGACGTCGCGGAGCGGCTCGGCATCGAACTCGGGCTGTTCGCGCCGCTGCGACAGCCCGGTGATCCGGCGGGCGTGCTGCGGCCGGACGTCCTGGAGGAGACGGGGCTGACCGGTCCGGTGCCGTTGACGACGGTCGGTTCCCACGACACGGCGTCGGCGGTGGCCGCCGTCCCGGCGACCGGGGAGCGGTTCGCGTACATCTGCACCGGCACGTGGTCGCTGGCCGGTCTGGAGCTGACCGCGCCGGTGCTCACCGAGCAGAGCCGGGCCGCCAACTTCACCAACGAGCTGGGCCTGGACGGCACGGTCCGCTACCTGCGCAACATCATGGGCCTGTGGCTGCTCCAGGAGTGCGTCAGGGCCTGGGGCGAGCCGGACCTGGGAGCGCTGCTGCTGGAGGCGGCCAAGGTGCCGACGCTCAGGTCGGTCGTCGACGCGGGCGACTCGGCGTTCCTGGCGCCGGGCCGGATGCCGGAGCGGATCGCCGAGGCCTGCCGGGCCTCGGAACAGCCGGTGCCCGTCACGCCCGCCGAGACCACCCGCTGCATCCTCGATTCGCTGGCCCTCGCCCACCGCAGGGCGATCGAGGACGCGCAGCGGCTCGCGGACCATCCCGTCGACGTGGTGCACGTCGTCGGAGGCGGCACCCGCAACGCGCTGCTGTGCCAGCTCACCGCCGACGCCTGCGGACTGCCGGTGGTGGCGGGCCCGACGGAGGCGGCCGCCCTGGGCAACGTCCTCGTGCAGGCCCGGGCGCACGGCCTGGTCGGCGACCTGCCGGGGATGCGGGGGCTGCTCACCCGGACCCAGCCGCTCACGCGGTACGAGCCGCGCGGCGGCACGGAGCGCTGGCGGGCCGCGCAGGCCCGGCTCGCGGGGGACTGACGGGGTCTGTCCCGGGCCCCCGGCCCCTGACTACGCTTCTCATCCGAAGATCGACCACAAGGAGCCGCGATGCGTGTCGCCCTGTTCCTGACCTGTGTCAACGACACGCTCTATCCGGACACCGGGCGCGCCGTGGTGAGGCTGCTGACCAGGCTGGGCGTCGACGTCGACTTCCCGATGGCACAGACCTGCTGCGGACAGGCGCACTACAACACCGGCTACCGGCACGAGGCCGAGCCGCTGGCCCGGCACTTCTCCGAGGTCTTCGGGGCGTACGAGGCGATCGTGACGCCGTCCGGGTCGTGCGGGGCGATGGTGCGGGAGCTGTATCCGCGCATGGGCGAGCGGGCCCGGGCCGAGGGCCGGGGCGACACGCTCGCGGCCACGCTGGCGCCGGTGGTGCCGAAGACGTACGAGCTCACCGAGTTCCTGGTGGATGTGCTGGGCGTGACGGACGTCGGGGCCTACTACCCGCACAAGGTGACGTACCACCCGACCTGTCACGGGCTGCGCGGGCTGGGCCTGGGCGACCGGCCGCGGCGGCTGCTGCGGGCCGTGGAGGGGCTGGAGCTGGTGGAGCTGCCGGGGGCGCAGGAGTGCTGCGGCTTCGGCGGCACCTTCTCGGTGAAGAACTCCGACGTCTCCGCGGCGATGGGCACCGACAAGGTGCGCAACGCCGAGTCCACGGGCGCCGAGGTGCTGTGCGCGGCCGACAACTCCTGCCTGATGCACATCGGTGGCACGATGGCCCGGCTGCGGACCGGCATGCGGCCGGTGCACATCGCGGAGATCCTGGCGAGCACCAAGGAGGAGCCGGCCGTATGAGTGGGACCTTCGTCGGGATGCCGGCGTTTCCGAAGGCCGCGCACGAGGCCGTGCACGACGCGACCCTGCGCGGCAACCTCCGGCACGCCACGCACACCATCCGCGCCAAGCGGGCCAAGGCGGTCGCCGAGGTGTCCGACTGGGCGGCCCTGCGCGAGGCGGGCAAGCGCATCAAGGACCACACGCTGCGCCATCTCGACCGCTACCTCGTGCAGTTGGAGGAGTCGGTCACGGCGGCGGGCGGCACGGTCCACTGGGCGGCCGACGCCGACGAGGCCAACCGGATCGTGGCGGACCTGGTGAAGGCGACCGGCGAGACCGAGGTCGTCAAGGTCAAGTCGATGGCGACACAGGAGATCGGGCTCAACGAGGCCCTCGAAGCGGAGGGCATCCGCGCCTACGAGACGGATCTGGCCGAGCTGATCGTGCAGTTGGGCAAGGACCGGCCCTCCCACATCCTGGTCCCGGCGATCCACCGCAACCGCGGCGAGATCCGTGACATCTTCGCCCGCGAGATGGGCCAGTGGGGCCGCCCGGCGCCGGACGGGCTGACGGACAAGCCCGCCGAGCTCGCCGAGGCCGCCCGGCTGCATCTGAGGGAGAAGTTCCTGCGCGCCAAGGTCGGCATCTCCGGCGCCAACTTCATGGTCGCCGAGACCGGCACGCTGGTGGTCGTGGAGTCCGAGGGCAACGGCCGCATGTGCCTCACCCTCCCGGAGACGCTGATCTCGGTCGTCGGCATCGAGAAGACCGTGCCGACCTGGCGGGATCTGGAGGTGTTCCTGCAGACCCTCCCCCGCTCCTCCACGGCCGAGCGCATGAACCCGTACACGTCCATGTGGACGGGCACGACGGACTTTGCGACGGCCGACGGGCCGCGCACCTTCCACCTGGTGCTGCTGGACAACGGCCGCACCGACACCCTCGCCGACGAGGTCGGCCGCCAGGCGCTGCGCTGCATCCGCTGCTCGGCCTGCCTGAATGTCTGCCCGGTGTACGAGCGGGCCGGCGGCCACGCCTACGGCTCGGTCTACCCGGGCCCGATCGGCGCCATCCTCAGCCCCCAACTGCGGGGTACGGCCAGCGAGATCGACGCCTCGCTGCCGTACGCCTCGTCGCTGTGCGGGGCCTGCTACGAGGTCTGCCCGGTCGCCATCGACATCCCTGAGGTCCTGGTGCACCTGCGGGAACGGGTCGTGGAGGGCGGGCAGGTCACTCAAGCGGGCAACAAGGTCGTCCTGCGGCCCGCGAAGGGGCACGCCGCCGAGCGGGCGGCGATGCGCGCGGCGCGCTGGGCGTTCACGCACCCGGGCGCCCTGCGCACCGGCCAGCGGCTGGCGTCCCGTACCCGCCGTTTCCATCCGCGCACGCTGCCGGGTCCCGGCCGGGCGTGGAGCGGGAGCCGGGACCTGCCTCCGGTGCCGGCGGAGCCGTTCCGGGACTGGTGGCAGCGCACGCGCGGCGGAAAGGACGGCGGCAAGTGAGCAGCAGGGAACGGATCCTCGGCCGGGTGCGGCGCGCGCTGGCGGACGTGCCCCGAGACGACGGCACCCCGTACGAGCGGGCCGTGCCCCGCGACTATCTCCGGGAGCACGGCGAGCGGACCGTAGAGGAGACCGTCGATCTGCTCGCCGAGAACCTGGCGGACTACCGGGCGGTCGTGCACCGGTGCACGACCGAGGGACTCGCCTCGGTGATCGCCGGCCTGCTCGCGGCGCGCGACGCCAGGACGGTCGTCGTCCCGCCCGGCCTGGACCCGGGCTGGCTCGCGGAGGCCGGCGTGGAGCGGGTGCCGGACCGGGCCGAGAGCACCCCGCACGAGCTGGACCGCGTCGACAGCGTGGTGACGGCGTGCGCGGTGGCGGTCGCCGAGACCGGCACGATCGTGCTGGACGGTTCGCCGGACCAGGGCCGCCGCCGTGTCACGCTCGTCCCCGACCACCACATCTGCGTCGTCCGCGTCCCCGCGCAGGTCGTCGCGTCCGTCCCGCAGGCGCTCGAACGCCTGGACCCCGCCCGCCCGTTGACCTGGATCTCCGGTCCGTCGGCGACCAGCGACATCGAGCTGGACCGGGTCGAGGGGGTGCACGGTCCGCGCACCCTGGAGGTGGTGCTGGTGAGCGGTCACGAGAGCGGGGCGGCCACCGCGTAGCGGCCGGAGGGCGGCCGGTGGCCGGCCGTACCGTGCGCGGAACCGGGCAGGCGCAGGATCACCGGTGGTGCTGAGGACACCCCGCATGACGGGTTCTGCGCCCCCTGTGGTGCGGCCGTCGTCTCCGCGTCGTCGGTGAGGCACAGGGCGTGCCGCACGAGAAGGTGATGACGATGCTGCGCACCGGGCCACGACGTACCCCCGACCCTGGCCCCGCCCCCGAGGCGCTCTGGCTGGTCAAGGTCAGCAGGACCTACGGGACCGCCGACAGCGCCGTGACCGCCCTGGACGGCGTGACACTCGTCCTGGGATGCGGCACCTTCACGGCGGTGATGGGTCCGCCGGGCTCGGGCAAGTCCACGCTGCTGCAGTGCGCGGCCGGGCTGGACCGGCCCGACAGCGGGATCGTGCGGGTCGGCGGCACGGAGCTGACGGGCGGCGGCGAGGCGGAGCTGACGAGGTTCCGGCGAGGGCGGATCGGGTTCGTCTTCCAGCAGTACAACCTGCTGGAGACGCTGACCGTCGCGCAGGACGCGGTGCTGCCGCTCAAACTCGCCGGCCGGCGCGTGCCGCCGCTGCCTGTTCCTGCACTCGACTTCCCCGACGAGGAGCTGGAGCGGCGGATCGTACGGCTGAAGGTGCCCGGGATCGACGCCGCGCTGGCCGCGTCCGTGGTGCGGGTGATCGGCGCGCTGCGCGCGATGGGCCTGCGGAAGGCGCCGTCGGTGGCCGAGACGATCGACTGGGCGCGCACGCTGCTGGCCCTCGGCGCCGAGACGCTCGACGAGACCGCCGTACGCGACACCCTGGGCGTGCTCCTCAAGCACCAGGACGACGTCCTGAAAGTCTGCGGCCGGACTCCACCTGGACGCGGTGTGAACACCGCCGAGGATGTCGCGGCCCGGCTGACCGGCTTAGTCGGCGCGCTGCGCTCGCACGGCGTGCGTGTCGGCACCGGGGAGACGGTGGACGCGGCGCGGGCCCTGGAGGCGCTGGGGTTCGCGGACCGCGAGCTGCTGCGTGAGGCGCTGGCCGCGACGCTGCTGCACACCTCGGGCCAACGGTCGGTGTTCGACGCGGGCGGCGTGGACGTGTCCGGCTCGGTGTCCGGGTTCTCGGACTTCACGATGCTGCTGGTGCAGGCACTCCACGACCAGCTCAGCAAGGTGCGGGTGTTCGCGTTCGTCAACCGGATCGACGAGTGACCGGGTTGCTGGTGCGCGGCGCCGCCGACCCGGAGGGCCTCGGCGCCCGCATCCGGTCGCAGGCGACGCTGACCGGCTGGCACGGCAGCAGCGACTACGGCGTCGCCCTGGCGGAGTTCACGGAGCGGTACGGCGGCGCCGTGGGGCCCCGCACCACCGTGTTCGTCCTGGGCGACGCCCGCACCAACGGGGCGGACCCGAACCTGCCGGCCCTGCGCCGGCTGGCCGAACAGGCCCGCCGTCTACTGGTTGGACCCCGAGCAGCGTTCCCGCTGGGGCACGGGCGACTCCGTCGTGCCGGCCTACGCCGAGCTGGTCGAGATGTACGAGTGCCGCACGGCTCGGCAGCTCGGCGCGCTGGTCGGCCGACTGCTGCCGGTGTGAGCGACGAGGACGGTACCCGGTCCTAGTCCGCCTTCGCGTACTCCTGCGCCATCTGCCCGGCGAAGTCGTAGGCGATGACGGGCTCTTCGCCGACGACCCAGGCGTCGTGGCCCGGTGGGCACACGAAGACGTCGCCGGGTCCGACTTCCTGCTCGGCACCGTCGTCCATGCGGATGCGCAGGCGTCCCTGGACGACGTAGCCGTTGTGGTGGACCTGGCAGCTGTCGGTCCCCGCGATCGGCTTCACCGACTCGGACCAGCGCCAGCCCGGTTCGAAGGTGGCCACGGCGAAGTCCAGTCCGCTCATGTGGACGGCTTCGAGGTGCCCGCGGGGGAAGTCGCGCCGCTCGTCGGGCTTGTCGAGCGTCTTGATCTCCAGCATGACGCTCTCCTCCCTTCCGGCCGCGCTGCGCGCGACCCGGGGCCGGTCTCCGTCTGCCCCGAGTGGCACGGCGGTAGCCCCGCCCCACCCCTCCATGGTCCGCCCGCCCGGCCGGGGGCGCCATTCAGGGGGTGCCGGGCCCGCAGAGCCGTGTGAAGCGCCCGGCG
Organism: Streptomyces bullii; assembly: GCF_042657145.1. Classification (NCBI taxonomy): domain Bacteria; kingdom Bacillati; phylum Actinomycetota; class Actinomycetes; order Kitasatosporales; family Streptomycetaceae; genus Streptomyces; species Streptomyces bullii. The sequence continues at coordinate 25,619 of NZ_JBHSNY010000013.1, read as the reverse complement.
TCGATGTTTCCGCCGGAGACGATCACGCCGACCCGGCGCGGGAGGGGGCCGGTGCGGCCGGTGAGCAGCGCGGCCAGTGGGGTGGCGCCGCTCGGCTCGACGACGATCTTCAGGCGTTCGAAGGCGAACCGCATCGCCTCCCGGATCTCGTCGTCGCCGACCAGGACGATCCCGTCGAGCAGCCGCCGGTTCAGGGAGAAGGTCAGTTCTCCCGGGGTGTGCAGCGCCTGGCCGTCGGCGATGGTGTGCGGGACGGGGATGCTGACGCGGCGGCCTGCCTCCAGGGAGCGCTTGGTGTCGTCCCCGGCCTCCGGTTCGACGCCGATCACCCGGATCCCGGTGTACAGGCCCTTGGCCGCAGTGGCGCTGCCGGCGATCAGTCCGCCGCCGCCGACGGGCGCGATCAAAGCGTCCAACTCGCCGACCTCTTCGAGCAGTTCGAGGGCGACGGTGCCCTGGCCCGCGATGACGTGCGGGTGCTCGTAGGGCGGGATGAGCGTCAGCCCGCGCTCGGCGGCGAGTGCCTCGGCGATCGCGACGCGGTCACCGCTGTAGCGGTCGTACGTGATGATCTCGGCGCCGTACTCCTCGGTGGCCGCCCGTTTGGACGGCGGGGCGTCCTCGGGCATGACGATGACCGCGGTGGTGCCGAGTTCGCGGGCGGCCAGGGCGACGGCCTGGGCGTGGTTGCCGGAGGAGTAGGCGGCGATGCCCCGGGCCAGACGGCCGGGGTCGAGCCGGGAGGCCGCGTGGTAGGCGCCGCGGAACTTGAAGGCGCCCACGCGCTGGAAGTTCTCGCACTTGAGGAACACCTCGGCGCCGACGAGCGCGTCCAGGGTGCGGGAGCGCAGCACCGGGGTGCGGTGCGCGACGCCCCGGAGCCGGGCGGCGGCGCCGCGGACGTCGTCGAGGGTCACCGGTGGGGTGGTGGTCGTCACGCGTGTCCTCCGTGGGAAGTCGTGTCGGTCGCGGCCCGGGCCTGCGCGAGGTAGCTGTAGGCGGACGCGCGGGAGATGCCGAGCCGGGCGGCGACCTGCTCGATCGCGCGCCGTACGGCGAAGACGCCGCGCGCGTCGAGACCGCGGAACAGCGCGAGGCGCTCCGCACGGTCGAGCTCCGCCCAGCTCTTGTGCCGGTGGGCGTCGACGAGGGCGTCGACGACCGAGTCGATGTCGTTGCCGAAGGTGGTGGTCGGCGGCTCGGCCGGGTCGCCGTCGAGTCCGGCGAACGCGCCGAGCAGGCGGTGGACCCGGTCCACGGCGGTGACGTCCACGTTGAGGCACAGAGCGCCGAACACGGACCCCATGGAGTCCCGGAGCACCATCGTGGAGGACTTCAGCAGCGTCCCCTCGCGGGTGCGGGTGACGTAGTTGAGCTCGTCGGCCGCCTCGTCGCCGCGGGCGAGCACACGCATGCCGATCTCGCTCATCGCGCCGCCCACGGTCCGCCCGGTCACCGACCCGGCCACGGCGACCACCGACCGCTCCGGGCGCCGGTAGTCGTGCAGCACCGCCTCGCACACCGGGCCGAAGGTCGCGGCGATCCCGTCGACCAGCGGCGCGAGCGCGGCGAGGATCGCGTCGCGCTCGGCTTCCAGGGCCTGTTCGCCCGCCATGAGGCACCTCCTTTCCTTCGACCGAAACTTAGACTACACGTCCAGGAGCTGGACTCCTAGTCCAGCAAGTCCAGACAGGCAGCCCAGGCGGGCAGTCCAGGCGCCCAGACAGGCAGTCCAGGCGGACCGGCCGTCCGGGCATCACCAACACTTGGCAATGGTTTTCACATGACTTCGGCCAGAACGCGCTCTTGACATTCATCTTCATCTAGCGTGACGTCCGCCCCGCACTCCCGTGCACCCGTCATGGAGGACCCATGCCCCTGTCCCCGTCCTGGCGTCCGGCGCTGCTGACCGGCGTCTGTCTGGCCCTGCTCACCGGCTGCGGCGGCTCCTCGGACTCCCGGAGCGGCGGCGCGGCGGAACCGGCCGGCTCCGCCAAGGTCGCGGTGGTCGCCTCGACGAACGTCTACGGCGACATCGTGCGGCGGATAGGCGGCTCACGGGTCGACGTCACCTCGGTCATCAGCGACCCCGACCAGGACCCGCACAGCTACGAGGCCGACGTGCAGAACCAGCTGGCACTGTCCAAGGCGAAGGTCGTCGTCGAGAACGGCGGCGGCTACGACGACTTCGTCGACCGGATGCTCAACAGCGGCCACAACGACTCCGCCGAGGTGATCAACGCCGTGAAGGTGTCCGGCAGGACGGCTCCCCGGGGCGGCGAGCTCAACGAGCACGTCTGGTACGACTTCCCCACCGTCGCCAGGATCGCCGACCGGGTGGCCGCCGCCCTCGGGCAGGCCGACCCCGCCGACGCCGCCGCCTTCAGGAAGAGGGCGACCGCCTTCAAGGCGAGGCTCACACCGCTGGAGGCCCAGGAGGCGAGGATCAAGAAGGAGTACGGCGGTACGGCGGTGGCCATCACCGAGCCCGTGCCGCTGTACATGATCGAGGCGAGCGGCCTGGTCAACCGGACGCCCGCGCAGTACAGCGAGGCCATCGAGGAGGGCGACGACGTCTCCCCACGGGTCCTCCAGGAGACCCTCGCACTGTTCACCGGCAGGAAGGTCCGCGCGCTGGTCTACAACGAGCAGACCTCCGGTCCACAGACGCAGAAGGCCGAGCAGGCCGCCAAGGCGGCCGGAGTGCCCGTCGTGCCCGTGACCGAGACGCTGCCGAAGGGCGAGGACTACCTCGGCTGGATGACCGCCAACGTCGACGCGCTCGCGAGCGCGCTCGGCACGTGAGGGCCCGGGACATGGCCTCCGCACCTCCGCCCCGCCGGGCCGGTACCGGTCCGGCGGTGATCAGCCTGCGCGGGGCGGCCCTGTCCTACGGAGAGCGCACGGTGTGGAGCGGCCTCGACGTCGAGGTGCGGCCCGGGGAGTTCCTGGCCGTGCTCGGCCCGAACGGGGCGGGCAAGACCAGCTTCGTCCGTGCCCTGCTGGGGCAGCGGCCCCTGTCCGCCGGCACGCTCACGGTCCTCGGCCGGCCCGCCCGCGAGGCCGGCCGGTACGTCGGCTACGTCCCGCAGCAGGCGGCACTGTCCGCGCAGGCGCTGCTGCGCGCCCGTGACCTGGTGCGGTTCGGAATCGACGGGCACCGCTTCGGCCCGCCGCGGCGCACGGGCGCCACCCGTCGCCGGGTGGCGGAGATCCTCGACGCGGTCGGGGCCGCGGCGTACGCCGACGTCCCCCTCGGCATGCTCTCCGGCGGGGAACGCCAACGGGTGCGCATCGCGCAGGCCCTGGCCACCGACCCGCGCATCCTGCTGTGCGACGAACCGCTGCTCTCCCTCGATCTGCACCACCAGCGGGCGGTCACCGCGCTCATCGACGCCCGGCGCCGCTCCCACGGCACGGCGGTGGTGTTCGTGACCCATGAGATCAACCCGGTGCTGGGGCCGGTCGACCGGGTGCTGTACCTCGCGCCCGGCGGACACCGGATCGGCACCCCGGACGAGGTGCTGACCTCGCAGTCGCTGTCGCGGCTGTACGGCACCCAGGTCGACGTGGTCCGCGTCCGCGGTCGGATCGTGGTCTGCGGAGCGCCCGAGGAGACCGCCGCGCCGCCGCACCACCCGCCGACCGTCCACGAGACCGACGGAGTCCGCCCATGACGCTCGCCGACGGGGTCTGGCAGCAGATCTTCACCTTCGACCACTACGGGGAACTCCTCGCCCTGGTCCGCAACTCCCTCGTCGCCGGTGTCGCCCTGGGGCTCGTGGGCGGGCTGGCCGGGGTGTTCGTCCTGATGCGGGACCTGCCCTTCGCGGTGCACGGCATCAGCGAGCTGTCCTTCGCGGGCGCGTCGGCGGCACTGCTGCTCGGCGTGAACATCGTGGCCGGCTCGATCGTCGGCTCGCTCCTCGCGGCCGGCGCCATCGGCGTGCTGGGCGCACGGGCCCGGGACCGCAACTCGGTGATCGGCATCATCATGCCGTTCGGCCTCGGTCTGGGCGTGCTCTTCCTCGCCCTGTACAAGGGCCGCGCGGCCAACAAGTTCGGCCTGCTCACAGGGCAGATCGTCGCCGTGGACACCCCGCAGATGTCCTGGCTGCTGGGCACCTCGGCCCTGGTGCTCGTCGCCCTGGCCGTGATGTGGCGCCCGCTGGCCTTCGCCAGCACGGACCCGGACGTCGCCCGGGCGCGCGGCGTGCCGGTGCGGGCGCTGTCCTTCGCGTTCATGCTCGTGCTGGGGCTCGCGGTGGCCCTGTCCGTGCAGGTCGTCGGCGCGCTGCTGGTCCTGACCCTCGTGGTCACCCCGGCTGCGGCCGCCGCCCGGGTCACCGCCTCGCCGGTGCTGCTGCCCGCGCTCAGCGTGCTCTTCGCCGTGGTCTCGATCGAGGGCGGCATCCTCCTGGCGCTGGGCAGCAGCATCCCGATCAGCCCGTACGTCACCACCATCTCGTTCACGGTCTACGCGGTGTGCCGGATGGCCGGCAGGTACCGCGTGCGGCGATGGGGAGCCAGGGCGGCGCGGCCGGTGCGGGCCGGTGTCCGGCCGGCGGGCTGAGTCGGGGCTCCCTGCACTACCGGAGGGGCGCCTTGCGGGGCGGCCGGTGCGGTCGCCGACGGTGTGCGGGGCGTCAGGACAGGGGTGTCGGCGCCGCCCGGCCGCACGGCGCCGACACCCCTCGCCTCAGACCACCGCCGACGGCGACGGCGCGGAGGGCTCCGCCTCGGCGAGCAGGGCGGTGAGCGCCGCCCGGGCACGGGCCACGCGCGAACGGACCGTGCCGACGGGGCAGTCGCTCACTGCGGCCGCCTCCGCGTACGGCAGTCCGAGCAGCTGAGTGAGGACGAACGCCTCCCGCCGCTCGTCCGGCAGCGAGTCCAGCAGGTCCAGCAGCGCGATGCCGTCGTCGAACCCGGGCAGCCCGCGCGGCTGGGCGAGCTCGACCGCCAGCTGCCAGTCCGGCACATCGGCCGGGCGAGGCCGTACGGCGGTGTACCGGTGACTGTCGGCCACCGCACGCCGGGCTATGGCGAGCAGCCAAACCCTGGCCGAGGAGCGGCCCTCGAACCGGTGCAGGCTGCCCAGCGCCCGCAGGAACGTGTCCTGCGCCAGATCGTCCACGGCCTGCGGATCGGCGGACAGATGGGCGACGTACCGGATGACGTCGCGGTGCAGGGCCCGGACGAAGTGGTCGACGGCGTCCGGGTCGCCGCTCCTGGCGGCCAGCGCCCATGCGGTCGTCGACTCGTCGGCCGTCACCGGCGGCTCGGTTCTCTCGTGCGAGGTGGGCTGAGCAGGAATGATCACCTGGTGTCCTTCTCGGGATGTCCGGGACCGCGGGCCGCGGGCACGCGCGCGTGTGTGTGCCCGCGGCCCCGTGCGTGCGGGCGGGCAGGGCGGCCTGGGCCCGTGCGTGTGCACGGCGGCCGGTGCCGTGCGCGTGTGCGCGACGGCCTGGGCGTGCCGATGCACGACGGACGGCCTGGGCGTGTGCGTGTGCTGTGCGGACGTGTACGCGTAGAGGTCCGCGTCCGCTTCCGCATCGACGCGCGGTCCGGTGAGCGGGGGGTTACGGCCGTACGGCTCGCCCGGCCCGCACCGACACAGCGGCGGGCGGGTGTCCAGGCGTACGGCCGAGACCCGGGGCACGCGTCGGCGGCCCCGGGTGATGCCGGCTGCCGTCAGATGGCAGCGGCTCCCGCGGGCGGGCCCCGGGACGTGATCGCGTGGACGAGGAGAACCAGCCGCGGCGCCCGGTCGGAGCGGGCCCGCCGTACCCGTACCCGCGGCCGGTCGGGCGGCGCGGGCAGGGCGAACGGCAGCCGCAGCGGCGCGGTCAGCCGGCCGCCCACGGCGCGCAGCAGGCGGAAGGCGGCCCGCTCCCCGTACCCCAGCCACAGGCCGCACAGCAGGGCGGCCAGCAGGTGGGCGGCGACCATGCCGAGCGACGAGTCACCGGGTACGGAATCCCCGGCGTGCCCCAGGTGACCGCCCATGCCGTGCCCACCGCCCGTCGACACGGGCGCCGGCGCAGGCGGGGTCATGGTCAGGGAGGCGGTGTGGTGTTCCGTGGCTCCCGCCGGTCCCGTGGACCCCATGTCCAGGGGCCCCGGGCCGCCGCCCGCCGTCCCGCGGGCGGCCGCCGTCGACGCCTGGGGCGTCAGCGAGAAGGCCGAGTGCAGGAGCGTCTGGGCGGCGACGGCGACGGTCACGATCATGGCGAGTCCGCGCTCACGGCCCGCCAGACACCAGCCGGCGACTCCGGTCACGGCCCAGCCGACGGCCAGCGTCGGCGGCGGCACATGGTCGCCGGACATCATGACGTGGCCCAGGGCGGCGAGCACGACACAGACGGCCGCGAACACCGCGGCCCGTGTCGCGCGAGCACACCACCCTGCCGTCATGGCGCCTCATCCTCGCATCCGGACCCGGCGTGTCACGCATGAGTACGCAATCGCGCCGGGCGGCACTCAACCACGGCCAGGTGGCTCGCGCACGGCCGGGGAGACACCCAGGGCACCCAGGGGATTCTCGGGGTCCGCACCATCGTCGGCGGGACTGTCACCGTCTTTTGTTGGAACGTCATGACAAAGCTGTTGACATCCCCTGCGGGCCGCCGCATAGTACCTGCCACTAGAGCGCGCTAATAAAGCGCTCTAGTCACCCGACGGACGCATGGTCCTCACCCCGGACCACCCCGCATACGCTCCCGCCGCCCGGGGCAGCGCCATCCGCTCCCCCACCCCGCAGGGCCACACGGCCCACTCGGAATGCCCAGAGCCGACCGAAGCCCCCCCACACACCGACTCCCGCCCCGACCAGCACAGAGGTGCAAGGGACATGCACAGACACCACCGAGCCGCCGCCCTGACCGCCACCGCCCTCGCCGCGGCCCTGCTCGCCACCGCCTGCTCCAGCGGGTCCGGTGGCAAGAAGTCCGACGAAGGCGGCACGGAGGCCGCCGCGGGCAAGGCGAACACGCCCCGCATGACCATCGCCATGGTCACCCACGCGGCCCCCGGTGACACCTTCTGGGACCTGATCCGCAAGGGCGCCCAGGCCGCCGCCGCGAAGGACAACGTCAAGCTCGTCTACTCCAGCGATCCGGTCGCCGGCAACCAGGCCAACCTGGTGCAGAACGCCATCGACCAGAAGGTCGACGGCATCGCGCTGACGGCCGCCAAGCCGGACGCGATGAAGGACGTGGTGGCCAAGGCGAAGGCGGCCGGTATCCCGGTCGTCGGCTTCAACTCCGGACTGGACAACTGGCAGCAGCTCGGCATGCTCGAGTACTTCGGTCAGGACGAGAACATCGCCGGCCAGGCCTTCGGTGAGCGGCTCAGCCAGATGGGCGCCAAGCACGCCGTCTGTGTCATCCAGGAACAGGGGCAGGTCGCGCTGGAGGCGCGCTGCGCCGGTCTGAAGAAGGGCTTCAAGGGCACGACCGAGAACCTCTACGTCAACGGCACCGACATGCCGTCCGTGAAGTCCACGCTCACCGCCAAGCTCCAGAAGGACTCCTCCATCGACCAGGTGGTCACGCTCGGCGCACCCTTCGCGCTGACCGGTGTGCAGTCGGTGAAGGACGCGGGCAGCAAGGCCAAGGTCGCGACCTTCGACCTGAACAAGGACCTGGTGAAGGCCGTCCAGGACGGCAGCGTGGAGTTCGCCGTCGACCAGCAGCCGTACCTGCAGGGCTACCTCGCCGTGGACTCCCTGTGGCTGTACAAGACCAACGGGAACTTCAGCGGAGGCGGCACCGCTCCGGTGCTCACCGGACCCGCCTTCGTGACCAAGGACAACGTCGACACCATCGCCAAGTTCGCGGAGAAGGGAACGCGCTAGGCACCAGGACAGGCGGGGTCGTTCGCGCCGGCGACGGGGCGCGGACGGCCCCGCTGCGCTGTCCGGACAGCGAAAGCGGCGGACATCCGGACGCGACCGCGCCGGAAGGCCTGCCAGGCCGTCAGGAGGCCGGCTCCTCGGGAGCCGGCCCGCTGGTGCCCCGGACCACCAGTTTCGGGTCCACCACCGCCTCCCTCGGCTCCAGCGCCCGGTTCTCCAGCCGCTCCACGGCGAACCGCACGGCGTGCTCCGCCATGAGCGCGGCGTCCTGGCGGACGGTGGTCAGCCCGATCGGCATCAGGTGGGAGAGGTGGCTGTCGTCGTAGCCGACGACGGACAGATCGCGCGGCACGTCGACGCCGGACCGGGTCAGGATCATCAACAGGCCCCACGCACACCGGTCGTTGCCCGCGAGGACGGCGGTCGGCAGCGGCAGGCCGCGGTCCCGCTCCGCCAGGAGCAGATGGCCCGTCTCGATGCCGGACTGCTCGGTGTGGTCGCCGGGGATCACCCGCACCTCCGACTCCAGCCCGTGGCGGCGCATCGCGGACCGGTAGGCGCGCCGCCGCTCGGCGGAGCCGGGGCCCCGGCCGCCGTCGATGTGCACGATGCGGCGGTGCCCGAGTTCCACGAGGTGGTCCATGGCCTGGCGTATGCCCTTGGCCTCGGCGGAGTGCACGAAGTCGACGCGGGCATGGGGGACTCGGCGGCTGACGGAGACGGTCACCGTGCGGCGGCCGAGCTCGTCGAGGTAGGCGGCCTCCGCGTCGGGGCCGAGCAGGATGACCGCCTCGCAGCGGTGGCCGAGCAGCGCCTCGACCGCCTTGGCCTCGCTGCGGGCCTGGGCCGCCGCGGAGAGCAGCACGTCGTAGCCGAGCCGTTCGGCCTCCGGGTAGATGCCCTCGATGAGGTTGGTGTGGAACGTCTGGTGCACGGTGAACATCACGCCGAGGGTGCGGCTGCGGCCACGGGCCAGCAACCGGGCGGCGTTGTCGGGGCGGTAGCCGATCTCGTCGGCGACGCGCAGCACCCGTTCGCGGGTCTCCTGGCTGGCGCCCGGCTGGTTGCGGAAGACGATCGAGACCAGCGCCCGGGAGACACCCGCCTTCTCGGCGACGTCCGCCATCGTGGGCCGCCGCCCGCTCGATCCGTCCACCTGTGCATCCACCCTTCGCCGCCGCCCACCTTACGGGCCGTCCCGCAATCTTCCCGCAACAAGCTATTGACATGACATTTGGACAGGGCTCATCGTACTCGTCTAGAGCGCTCTAGTAGAGCGCGCCAGACACGATCTGAGGATCCCTGGATCCGCGGATCTCCGCGCACCCTCCCCAAAGGACTCGCCATGGCAACGGCGCCTTCCCCGCTCCCGATCGTCGCGGGCAATCTGTGTCTCGGCTCCGCCCCCGACTCCTGGGGCGTCTGGTTCCCCGAGGACGAACACCAGGTCCCGTACACCCGCTTCCTCGACGAGCTCGCGCAGGCCGGCTACCAGTGGCTGGAGCTGGGCCCGTACGGCTACCTGCCGACCGATCCGCGGCGTCTGAGGGAGGAGCTCGACGCGCGCGGCCTGCAGGTCTCCGGCGGCACCGCCTTCGGCGCGCTGCACCGCCCCGAGGCCTGGGACGAGATGCTCGCGCACGTCCGCCAGGTGGCCACGCTGACCGCCGCCGCAGGAGCCCACCACCTGGTCCTCATCCCGCCGATGTACCGGGACGAGAAGACCGGCGCCTTCACCGAGTCGCCCGAGCTGACCGCCGAGCAGTGGGCCGGCTTCGGCGCACGGGCCGACCGGCTCGGCAAGCTCCTGCTCGACGAGTACGACGTACGCCTCGTCGTCCATCCGCACGCCGACAGCCACATCCAGACCCAGCCGGAGATCGAGCGGCTGCTGAACGAGTCCGACGGCCGGTACACCAACCTGTGCCTGGACACCGGGCACGTGGCCTACGGCGGCGGTGACAACATCGACCTGATCCGCCGGTTCGGCGAGCGCGTCGGCTATGTGCACATCAAGCAGATGGACCCGACGGTCCTGGCCCAGGTCGCCGCCGAGGACCTCTCCTTCGGCGAGGCCGTCAAGCGCGGCGTGTGCGTGACACCGCCCGCTGGGGTGCCGAACCCGGGTGACGTGGTCGCCGAACTCGCCGAGCTGGGCGCCGAGTTGTTCGTGATCGTCGAGCAGGACCTGTACCCGTGCGCACCCGACGTGCCGCTCCCCATCGCTCTGCGCACCCGTGAGCACCTGGCCGGCTGCGGTCTGACGGGCACCCGGCGCCCGAAGCTGACGCGCTAGGAGGCCCCATGGACATCACGGACGACACGAAACCCACCACGCCCGCCACCCTCGTCGACGACGGGCCTCCCGCGGTCCGGCGGCGGCTGAGGGTCATCACCGTCATCGCCACCTTCGGCGGACTCCTCTTCGGCTACGACACCGGTGTCATCAACGGTGCCCTGCCCTACATGACCGACGACCTCGGGCTGACCCCGGTCACCGAGGGCATGGTCACCAGCTCGCTGCTGCTGGGCGCCGCGCTCGGCGCCGTGGCCGGCGGCCGGCTGTCGGACGCGCGCGGCAGGCGGCGCACGATCCTCACGCTGGCCGTGCTGTTCTTCGTCGGCGCGCTCGGCTGCACCCTTGCCCCGACCACCGCGGTCATGGTCGTGGCCCGGTTCGTCCTCGGTCTCGCGGTGGGCGGCGCCTCGGTGACCGTGCCCGTCTACCTCGCGGAGATCTCCCCCGCCGAGCGGCGCGGCGCGCTCGTCACCCGCAACGAACTCATGATCGTCAGCGGGCAGTTGCTGGCCTTCACCTCCAACGCGATCATCGCGCGGGTGGGCGGCGAGTCCGGCGGCGTGTGGCGCTGGATGCTGGTGATCGCCACCCTGCCGGCCGTCGTGCTGTGGTTCGGCATGCTGGTCATGCCGGAGAGCCCGCGCTGGCTGGCCTCGCAGAGCCGCTTCTCCGACGCCCTGGAGGTGCTCCGGCAGGTGCGCTCGCGGCAGCGGGCCGAGGCCGAGCTGAGCGAGGTGTCCGCGCTGGCCGTCAAGGACGAGCGGGAGAAGCTCGGCGGCTGGCAGGACATCAGGGCGGTGCCGTGGGTGCGCCGGCTGATGTTCGTCGGGTTCGGCATCGCCATCGTGCAGCAGATCACCGGCGTCAACACGATCATGTACTACGGCACGCAGATCCTCACCGACGCGGGCTTCGCCGCCAATAGCGCGCTGACGGCGAACATCGCCAACGGTGTGATCTCGGTGCTGGCCACCTTCGTCGGCATCTGGCTGCTGGGCCGGGTCAACCGCCGCCCCATGCTGATGATCGGTCAGCTCGGCACGACCGCCGCGCTGTTGCTGATCGGCGTCTTCTCGCTGGCGCTGCCCGCCGGTGACGGGCGCGCGTACGCCGTGCTCGCCATGACCGTCACCTTCCTCGCCTTCCAGCAGGGCGCGATCTCCCCGGTGACCTGGCTGATGCTGTCGGAGATCTTCCCCATGCGGATGCGCGGCTTCGGGATGGGCGTCGCGGCCGTCGTGCTGTGGCTGACCAACTTCGTGATCGGTCTGGTCTTCCCGTCGCTGGTGTCCGGCATCGGGATCTCCAACACCTTCTTCCTGTTCGTCGCGGTGGGCCTGGTGTCCCTCACGTTCGTGAAGCTCTACGTCCCCGAGACCAAGGGCCGCACGCTCGAGACCCTCGAGGCCGAACTGCGCGCCCGTTTCTCCTGATCCCCCTGTGTCGAGGGACCTGATCCCCTTTGTCGAAGGAAATGGACATGACCGTACGTGTAGGCGTCATCGGCGCCGGAATGATCGGGCAGGACCACATACGGCGCCTGACCGAGGTCGTCACCGGTGCCGCCGTGACCGCCGTGACCGACCTCGACGCCGCCCGAGCGGCGGAGGTCGCCGCCCGGGTCGGCGCCACCGCGTTCCCGACCGGCGCCGACCTGATCGCCTCCCCCGAGGTGGACGCCGTTCTCGTCACCTCCTGGGGCCCCACCCACGCCGAGCACGTCCTGAACGCCATCGCCGCTAGCAAACCGGTGTTCTGCGAGAAACCCCTGGCGACGACCGCCGAGGACTGCCTGCGCATCGTCGACGCCGAGCGCGCCCACGGCCGCCGCCTGGTCCAGGTCGGTTTCATGCGCCGCTTCGACGCGGGCTACCGCCAGATGAAGGACCTCCTCGACTCCGGTTCCCTCGGCACCCCGCTGATCGCGCACTGCGCGCACCGCAACCCGACCGTTCCCGACGCGTACCACTCGGCGATGGCCGCGCAGGACACGGCGGTGCACGAGATCGACACCCTGCGCTGGCTGCTCGACGACGAGATCGTCTCCGCCCAGGTGATCACCCCGCGCGCCACGAGCAAGCGGTTCGCGCACCTGAAGGACCCGCAGATCATGCTCTTCGAGACGCAGAGCGGTGTCCGCGTCGACCTCGAGGTCTTCGTCAACTGCCAGTACGGCTACGACATCCAGTGCGAGATCGTCGGCGAGGACGGCCTGGTGCGGCTGCCCGACCCGGCCGCGGTCGGTGTCCGCACGGCCGGACGGCACGGCACGGCCGTCCTGCAGGACTGGAAGGGCCGGTTCGTGGACGCCTTCGACACCGAGTTCCGTGAGTGGATCAACGCCATCGCCACGGGGGGCGAGCCCACCGGGCCGAACGCCTGGGACGGCTACGCCGCCACCGTCATCACCGACGCCGCCGTGCGCTCCCTGGAGTCCGACGGCACCGTCGTCACCGTCGACATGAAGCCCCGCCCGGCCTTCTACGGAGGCACCGCATGAAGATCGCCCTCGACCCCTACATGTTCCGCGCGCTGCCGCTCGACGAGATGGTGCGCACCGTCGCCGAACTCGGCTACGAGTACATCGAGTTGTCGCCACGCGACGACTTCATGCCGTTCTTCCTGCATCCCCGGGCGGACGACGAGCGGGTCGCGGAGTTCAAGAGGGCCCTGCGCACGCACGGCGTGCAGCTGTCCTCCGTGCTCCCGCTGTACAAGTGGTCCTCTCCGGACGAGACCGAGCGGCAGGCCGCCATCCGCTACTGGAAGCGGATGATCGAGATCACGGTCGAGCTGGAATGCCCGCTGATGAACTCGGAGTTCAACGGCCGCCCGGAGCGCGCCGCCGAGAGCGAGGCGGCGTTCTGGCGCTCGATGGAGGAGCTGCTGCCGGTGTTCGAGCGTGAAGGCATCGCTTTGAACCTGGAGGCGCACCCGGACGACTTCTGCGAGGAGAACACCCCCGCGGTCGACCTCGTCCGCGCGATCAACAAGCCCTGGGTGAACTACCTGTACTGCGCCCCGCACACCTTCCACCTGTCGGGTCCCTCGCAGGTGGGCGCGGACATCGCCGCGATGATGCGCTACGCCGGCGACAAGCTGAAGCACGTGCACATCGCGGACTCCTTCAACCACAAGGGCTCCTCGGGCCTGCGCTACATCCTCAACCCGCCCGGCACCCCGGCCCGCATCCACCAGCACCTGGACATCGGCCAGGGCGAGGTCGACTGGGACGCCTTCTTCGGCACCCTGCGCGAGCTGGACTTCGACGGTGTCGCGACGGCCTGCGTCTTCGCCTGGGAGGAGCGGGCCCGGGAGTCCTCGGCGTTCATGCTGGACCGCATCCGCAAGGAACTCGCCGCGTAGGAGAGGGACCGGGCAACCGGGGTGTCGCAGCGGCACACGGCTGCGACGCCCTCGTGGCCGGCTCCTGCGGGAGGAGCCCGGGGAGGTGAGCGATGCCCGGCGAAGCCCGGGCTCCCACCGACCGGGGCCGCGGTGCTCCCAGTGGGTGCGTGCCTCCACCTCCGGGTGGGGGCCGGCGCTGGGAAGTCCGACCTCCAGGGCAAGCTGCTCGCCGGTTCCGGCTGCTCTCGTCGGGCCCGTGCAGACTGAGCCCGGCGCGTTCGAGTTCGGTGAGGACAGCGTCGGCCACCACGCCCCAAGTGGTGCTGCCTTGACCGCTGGCTGGCCTGGGCGATGCGCTGCCGAAGGCTGACGGCCAAGGCCGGTCATCGTTTCCCTCTCATCGGCTTGCTGGTGAGGTGCCAACCGTGGCAGAGGTGGCACCGATAGGCGCGCTTCTCGGCGCGGCGGGGGTCGGCGTTGTCGATGCGGCCGAGGGCGAGGAGGGCGGCGATGCGGTCGCGGAAGCGCAGCTTTCCGGTGGGGCATGTGCCGACGGGCCGGGGTCGTCTCACGCGGCAGGCTCCCCCGCCTCAGCGTCTCGCCCACGGGCGGCCAGCAGCTCCTCCATACGGGCCTCGAGGCACCGGATCTCGTCGTCGGCGGCTCCGGGGTGCCGCTGGAGGGCGCGGGCGTTGTCGCCGAGGATCTGCCGGCTTCTTTCGGCGAGACACCGCTCGGCCCGCCAATACACCGCGAGCAGGGCCGCTTCGGGGCTGGTGAGCATGCCACGAACGCCCCGCTTCAGGAGTGCTTCGATGGCGTCCTGGCGGTGGGCGCGCTCGTGCTGCTTCGGGCACGGCGCGTGCTTGCCGCGGCGGGCTGCCCGGGGCGAGTGCTGCGGGTGGGTTGTCACGGCCGGCCTCCTGCACGCTGGGATGCGGTGCGGGTGCGGCGGTCGTCGGCTGCGGCCGTCGGCATCAGGGCGCGTTCGATGACGACGGGGCGTACCTGCCCGGCGTACCGGGTGGCGAGGATCCGTTCGGACATGTCGCTGAGAACCTCGCGGGCGGTCGGGCGCCGCTTCGTCTCGGGCTGGGTGTCGGACACGGCTGGTGCCTTTCGGTTGGCCGCCGCCCGAAGCCGGGGCGGCAGGAGTGAGACAGGCGCGGGTGATGTGGAGTCGGCGCCTGCCGTCGCAGATCGGCGCGCTCTCCCAGCTCGTCCAGCAAGCACTCGACAAGGGAGAGCCCTACGGCCACTCACCGACAAGCCATCGACCCGGACCTTTCTTCGACTGATGGTCGAACACTGCCTGTAGACGTGGCCTTCACCAACTGTGCCTTCTGGCCGTTCTGGCTAGTACTGCACGGTTGACATGCGGGGACCTTTCATATTCCAGCTGCACCGTCGGACCGACCACGGCGATGCCGGCGCCAGCATGGACCCGGGATCAGCGTGCAGTCCTCGCGGTGCGGCTCCGCCGTGGCCAGCACCGCGCAGCGCAATTCCTCGCCGTAGCCCCCGTTGACCGTGCCCAGATGGTGGTGTCCAGGGGCACCGAGCGGCTGACGCCGTGCATGGTCAGGGTGCCCATGAGCATCCACTTGCCGCCGCCGCGGTAGGCGAAGCCCCCGGCATCCACCACTGCCCTGGACGCTGGAGGTCCTGCGCGCCCTGGAGCGCCATCCGTGGCCCGGCAACGTCAGCGAACTCGCTCACTTGGTCCGCTCCTTGGCGGAACGGCGCAGGGTGACGGGGCCCGTCCGGCGCGCCGAGCTGCCGGATCCCGTACGCGAAGGCCCCGCGCCCCGGCCGCTCAGCCCCATGGAGCACGCCGAGCGCACCGCCATCCTGGAGGCCCTGCGCCGGCCCGGCGGCAACAAGGCCCGTACCGCGGCGGCCCTGGGCATCGGCCGGGCGACGCTCTACCGGAAGCTGCGCAGCTATCGCGGCTGAGGGACCGCACGGGACGCATACCGGTCGACAAGGCGGTACCGGGCAGGTTCGAGGTGTCAGCCGGTGCGGCGGGACCGGGCCAGGCCCAGCCCGCCCAGGACCATGCTGGCCAGCCCGACCACCAGGGCCACGAGGGCGCCGCCCAGCCCGTTGCCGGTTCCCAGGCCACCGTCGGCGGTGGCCGCGACCACGCCACCGAGGAGCATGCCGAAGAGCCCGGCGGCCAGGGCCAGCAGGGCCCTGCCGCGCAGGGCGCCGGGGCGGGAGAGACCGGTGGAGCGGGCCAGGGCCAGCCCGCCGACGACCACGCCGACCAGCGCCACCAGCGCGGCCGTGGTGGACCCGAGTCGCCCGGGGCTCATGGTGTAGAAACCGGCGGCGGCCGGCTGGACCGCGACGTGGGCGGCGGCGGCAGGTGCGGCGAACACGGAGGCGACCGACATCGGGTGCTCCTTCTCCTCGACTTCTCCTCGACAGGACGTCGCCCGATCATGTCCGCCGGGCCCACCCCCGGTCGTCCGGCGGACGCGGACACTTCGCGCTGCCGTCGACGCCGCGTCCGGCTCCCGCGGACGCCGCAGAGCGCCGCGCGAGTACCGCGTTCGGGGTAGCCGGACGATCGTCCCCGCGCAGGAGTCGCCCGCGCGGACGTCCGGGCTAAGGTGCGCGCATGGGCAGGGGACGGTTCGGAGTCGGGGACGGGGCGATCGCCGTCGGCGTGGCGGCGACGCTGCTGATCACCGGGGTGTCCGGGCGGCACACCGCCACGCATCTCGACCTGCTCGGCTATGCGCTGCTGACGGCCGGCGGGCTGGCGCTGGCCGCGCGCCGCCGCGCGCCGCTCCCCGTCCTGGCCGTCACCGGGCTGTGCGCGGTGGGGTACCAGGCGGCCGGTTTCGACGTACCCGCCGTCGCATACCTGTTCGCCGTGTACGCGGCGGTACGGGCGGGACACCGCTTCGCCACGGTCGTGGTGAGCGTGGCCGTGCTGGCCGCTCTCCCCCTCGCGGCCCTCGCCTCGGGCCTGCACGACACGGGCGAGGCGTTCGCGCGGGCCCGGGGTGCCCTGGAACTGGCCTGGCTGATCGCCGCCGGCGCCGCGGGGGAAGCACTGCGGCAGGCCGAGCGGCGGGCCGACGAGGCCGAGCGCACCCGCGAGGAGACCGCGCGGCGCCGTGCCGACGAGGAACGGCTGCGTATCGCACGGGAGTTGCACGATGCGCTCACCCACCAGATCTCGGTCATCAAGGTGCAGGCCGAGGTCGCCGTCCATGTGGCCCGCAAGCGTGGTGAACAGGTGCCGGAGGCGCTGCTGGCGATCCAGGAGGCCGGGCGTGAGGCGACCCGGGAGCTGCGCGCGACGCTGCAGGCGCTGCGCGACGACGACACGGCCCCGCCGCGCGGGCTCGACCACGTCCCGGAACTGGTGGAACGGGCCCGTGCCATCGGCCTGGACGCGACGCTGACGATCGAGGGACGGCGACCCGAGGTGCCGGCCGCGGTGGACCGGACCGTCTACCGGATCGTGCAGGAGTCGCTCACCAACATCGCCCGTCACGCGGACGCGGCCACGGCCGCGGTGCGGATCGACTGCCGTCCGGACACTCTCGCGGTCCGCGTCGACGACGACGGCAAGGCCGCGCCCGGCGCCGCCCCCGTGCCCGGCGTCGGACTGCTCGGCATGCGCGAACGCGTCACCGCGCTCGGCGGCCGGCTGCGCGCCGCACCGCGCGACGGGGGCGGCTTCACCGTCCAGGCCGAACTCCCCGTGGACCGGACGCCGTGATCCGGGTCCTGCTGGTCGACGACCAGCCGCTGCTGCGCAGCGGATTCCGCGCGCTCCTCGACCTGGAGGACGACATCGAGGTGGTGGCCGAGGCCGCCGACGGCGAGGAGGGCCTGGCCCTGGCCAGGGAACACCTGCCCGACATCGCGCTCGTCGACATCAGGATGCCGGTCGTCGACGGGATCGAGGCGACCCGGCGCATCGCCGCGGACCCGGCGCTGGCCGGCGTGCACGTCGTCATCCTCACCAACTACGGCCTGGACGAACACGTCTTCGACGCGCTGCGCGCCGGCGCCGCCGGATTCCTCGTCAAGGACATCGTCCCGGAGGACTTCCTGCACGCCGTACGCGTCGCCGCGCGCGGAGACGCCCTGCTCGCCCCCTCGATCACCCGCAAGCTCATCAACAGGTACGTCAGCCAGCCGCTCGGCATCGGCACCGGCGCCGGGCTGGAAGAGCTCACCAACCGTGAACGCGAGGCCGTCGCCCTGGTCGCGCAGGGCCTGTCCAACGACGAGATCGCCGACCGCATGGTGATCAGCCCGATGACCGCGAAGACCCATGTCAACCGGGCCATGACCAAGCTCCACGCCCGTGATCGGGCTCAACTCGTGGTCTTCGCCTACGAGTCGGGCCTGGTCACGCCACGCACCTGTTGACTCAGCCCCCGGCGGCGCCGTTCCGCCAGACGAAGACCTCGGTGCTCGGTCCCCGTTCGGAGAACCGGCCCGACGCGGAGACGTCGAGCAGCACCCGGCGCAGGTCCGTCTCGAAGGCGTCGCGACGCGGGCCGAACAGGTGCGGAGCGGAGAACGACATCGAGAACGTCCAGGCGACGACGTCGTCGCACGTGCGCTCCAGCGCCTGCCCGCCCGGAACGACATGCCTGTGCGGGCCGGAGAATCCCGCCCGGGCGAGCACCGCCGCCTCCCCGCCGGGTGTGCCGTGCGCCAGCACCCCCTGGCCGGCCCGTCGTACCGGTCCCAGGTACTGCCTGACCAGTTCCTCGATCGCCGCGTAGGGCACGGCCGGATGCGGCAGCCCGTCGACGGTTCGGGTCTCCGTCTTCAGGTCCGAGATGTGCACCAGGGCTCCGCCTGGCCGAAGCAAGCCCCTGGTGGTCGCCGCCACCAGGTCGCGGTCCATCCAGTGGAAGGACTGGCCGAACGTGGCCACGCTGAACGTCCCCGGTCCCGCGGGCAGTTCCTCGGCCCGGGCCTGCACCCACCGCGCCTTCTCGGTGACTCCTCGCTCGGCGGCGCCCCGCCTCGCCTCGGCGATCATCTCCCTGTCCGGGTCGACGCCGACGATCTCGCGGAACAGATGCACGAGGCTCAGGGCGAGCGTCCCCGGCCCACAGCCCACGTCGAGGAGCCGCCCCCGCCCGTCGAGCCCCAGGGCCCCGGCCAGCACGTCCGCCAGACCGGGCGCGTAGGGAAGCCTCCCGCGCTGGTAGTAGGGGGCTGCCCCGGAGAACAACGTGTCGTCCCACTCCCAGCCGGCCACCACTTCGCCCCCCACCTTCACACCGTCCTCTGTCACAGTCCTCGGTCCCGGCGCTCCGTCCCGATACCCCGCCGTCCCGCCCTCCGGCACTACGCGGCCCACGAGGATTTGCTCCTTGTTCATTTGGCGACGGACTTGTCGTTTCTCCCGCATGTCTGCTCACCAGTTGGTCGGCGAGAGTTGGTCCAAGGGCCCCTGACCGCTGCGGGTCGACAGCCCTAGGGTCCCGGTGACCAGTCGGCGGCGCTCAACGAGTCAGCGTTCGCCCCTTCCCGGATGAAGGAGTAGCGGTGGAACGTCGCAATTTCCTGCGTGGTGCGGTGTTCGGCACCTCGGCCGCCGCCTTCGGCGGCACACTCATGCACGGCGCCGCCTACGCGGCCCCCGCACAGAACGGCGCCGGCCCCTACGGTGGCCTGCTGGCCGCCGACGCCAACGGGATCATGCTGCCCAGCGGCTTCACCAGCCGGGTCATCGCCCGCTCCGGCCAGACGGTTCCCGGCACCTCCTACACCTGGCACAGCGCCCCCGACGGCGGAGCGTGCTTCGCCGACGGCACCGGCTGGATCTACGTCTCCAACTCCGAGATCTCCTCCACCGGCGGCGCGAGCGCCGTAAGGTTCAGCTCCTCGGGCACCGTCACGGGCGCCTACCGCATCCTGTCGAACACGAACCGCAACTGCGCGGGCGGGGCCACCCCGTGGAACACCTGGCTGTCCTGTGAGGAGGTCAGCCGCGGCTACGTCTACGAGACCGACCCGTGGGGCGTGAAGCCCGCCGTCCGCCGCGACGCGATGGGCCGGTTCAACCACGAGGCCGCCGCGGCCGACCCGGTGCGCAAGGTGATCTACCTGACCGAGGACGAGTCGGACGGCTGCTTCTACCGGTTCGTCCCCACCACCTGGGGCGACCTGTCCTCCGGCACTCTGCAGGTGCTCAAGGCCGGCACGGGCACCTCCGGCCCCTTCACCTGGGTGAACGTGCCCGATCCCGACGGCTCCCCCACCTCCACCCGTGACCAGGTCTCCGGCGCCAAGATCTTCAACGGCGGCGAGGGCTGCCACTACGCGAACGACACCGTCTGGTTCACCACCAAGGGCGACAACCGCGTCTGGCAGCTCGACCTGCTCAACAGCACCTACGAACTGGCCTACGACGACAGCCTGGTCACCAACGGCACGGCTCCCCTGACCGGCGTCGACAACGTCACCGGCAGCTCCTCGGGAGACCTGTTCGTCGCCGAGGACGGCGGCACCATGGAGATCTGCGTCATCACCCCCGACGACATCATCGCCCCCTTCCTGCGGATCACCGGCCAGTCGAGCTCGGAGATCTGCGGCCCGGCGTTCTCGCCCGACGGCAAGCGGCTGTACTTCTCCAGCCAGCGCGGTACGTCCGGCAGTTCCTCCGGCGGCATCACCTACGAGGTCACCGGCCCGTTCCGCACCACCGCCTGACCGACCACCGCTGACGGTCGGGGCGGCGCACAACGCCCCGCCCCGGTCGTTCAAGGGCGGTCCGCTGTGACCAGCCACGACGTGCTGCGCAGCCGCACCGTGCCGTCCGCTGCCACATGGTCGCGCAGATGGTCCGTCAGGGTGCGGTGGGCGCGGGCCCGTGCAGTCGCGTCGGCCCGCTCCAGCAGGTGGCGACCGGGGCCGGTTGCCAGCAGGAACTCCGCCGCGTCCTCGGGTCCGTGTCCCCATGTCCCGTATGCCTGCGCCTGGTTGACGGTGATGTCGGTGAACCCAGCCGCGGTGAGGATGTCACGGATGCGGTCGGGAGCGGCCAGGGAGAACATGCCGGGAAGCCCCGGCCTCCCGAAGTCACCGACCGGCAGGAAGTCGCGCAGTGCTGCCACTGCCGTCACCCAGCCGTTGAGCCTGGCGTCGGCCGGGCAGACGAACGCCAGGCGCCCGCCGGGGCGCAGCGCTCGGCCGACGTTGCCGAAGGCCGCCACGGGATCGGCGAAGAACATCACCCCGTAGCGGCTGATGGCGGCGTCGAACGCGTCCGCCCGGAAGGGGTACATCTGCGCGTCGCCTTGTGTGAAGGAGGCGTTGGTGATGCCCTCACGTTCCGCTCGGGACCGCGCCTCGGCCAGCATCGGGGCGGACAGGTCGAGGCCCAGCGCGCGCCCTCGGGGTGCCCGGAGTGCGGCGAGGCGCGTGGTCTGCCCGGAGCCGCAGCCGAGGTCGAGGACCCGGTGGTCCAGGCTGATCCCGGCGGCATCGAGCAGCGGCTCGTTGAAGCCCTCGTTCACGGCGTTCCAGCGGTCCTGGTTGCGGGCCCAGTGGGTGCCTTCGGGGCCGTTCCACGCCTGAGCCTGGTCGGTGTTGACGACGTCCGGCACGGGTTCCTCCTGTGGTGGATGACGGAGAATGGGCGTACGCCCAAACAGTATGGGCGCGTGCCCAAACTGGCAATCCCCGCTACGATTCCGTGAAGGCGTGCCCCTAGAGACGGAACGGGAGAGCGACCCATGTCACCGCGCGGAGTGGCGACGCCGGACGTACGCGAGCGGCTGTTCGCGGCCGCCGAGCGCGTCGTGGAGAAGGGCGGACCCGGCGCGCTCACCAGCCGGTCCGTCACCGCCGAGGCCGGCTGCGCCAAGGGGTTGCTGCACGCCCACTTCGTGGGGTTCGACGAGTTCCTGGCCGAGCTCTGCCTCGACCGGTTCGCGCGGACGGCGGCGAAGGCGCGGGCGCTGCCGGGACTCGCCGGGCAGGGCACAGTGGCGGGGAATCTCGACGGCGTCGCCCTCGCACTGTTCGACTCCCATGGCCCCGCCCTGTCGGGCCTCGCCATGACCCGCCCCGCGGCCGCCCTGCGCATCCGAGAGGCCCTGGAAGGCGGGGCGCCCGGCTTCCACGCGATCCAAGAGGCCATCACCGGCTACCTGAAGGACGAACAGAAGCTCGGCCGGGTGGCGGACACCGTCGACCCGCCGACCGTGGCCCTCGCCATCGTCGGCACCGCCCACCATCTCCTGATGACCAGCTGGCCGGGCACGCCTGACCCACGGCCGTCCCTCACGCGCCTGGTGGCCGCCTTGGTGACCGTCTAGAGGAACAACCCCAGCGCGCCGCAGTAAGTCCAGCGCCTGCGCCTTCCGCAGCCACAGCGAGGGCGGTCCGCTCGCGCGCGCCCACCGGCCCGCACGTCCGCCTGCCGACACTGTGCCGGTACGCGACTGCGAGCCACGCGGGCCAGGGCGGCTCAGCCACCCACCACGCCCACCCCCGTGTGACGCACGCCATATAGCAGTGTGCAAATTTTACTCAGCGCAATGAAGGGATCGTCTCCGCCCGTCCGTATCTCCTGGCGAACCCGTCCCGACCAGGAGGCTCCGATGCCGATCTCCCCCGCCAAGTTAGGCCGCGTCGTCGTGTTCGGCGCGATGGGCCTGACCCTCGCCGCCCTCGCCTACCCCGCCATGGTCGGAATCGAGAACACGGCGAACTCGCAGGAACGCATCATCGCCAACACCAGCTACGGCCCGCTCACCGAGGCGGACCGCGACTTCGTGGTCAAGGTGCGCGCGGCCGGGCTGTGGGAGCATCCCCTGGGCATGCTGACGATGCAGCGAGGCACAACGCCCGAGATGAAGGAGGCCGGTGAGCACCTGGTCGTCGGCCACGGCCGGCTCGACGCCAGTTGCCGCAAGATCGCCATCGAGCTGGGCATCACCTTGCCGAACCAGGCATCACCGCAGCAACAGCAGTTCGTGTCGACGGTCGAGTCCAGCAGCGGCAGGGAGTTCGACTCCATCGCCGTGAACATCATGCGCGTCACCCACGGCCAGATCTTCCCCGTCATCGCGAAAATCCGCGCGAGTACGAGGAACACCCTGGTGCGGCAACTGGCCGACCAGGCCAACGACACGGTGCTCGACCACATCACCGTGCTGGAGAAGACCGGTTACGTGAACCACGAGCAGGTCAACTTCCAGCAGAGCAGCCCGGCCAAACTCCCCAAGGAGCAGACGACACCGCCGCCTCCGCAGCCGGGATCCCCGGTCCTGACCCTGAACATCCCCGAGGACCTGCGGGACCTGCGGACGAACCCTCCGAACGCTCCGGAACCGTCCCCGGCCAGGTGATCAGAGACGTTCGGCAGCGCCCCGGCCGGACCCACCCGCCTCGGCATCGGAGACGACATGCGTGAGCCGGTAGGAGCGTACGACCGCGATCGCGCAGGCACCCACCAGGGCAGCCGCGAGGGCGGCCGGATCGCGCAGGGGCTCGTACGGTCCTGCGCCGGCCGCCACCCCCCGAGGCGGCACCCGCCCCTTCGGGTCGTACACGACAGCCAATGCGTCGCCCGGCCGGGTGGTCTGCCCGCAGCCCCGCCAGATGCGGACCTGGAGCGGCACGCCGTCCCGGTCGGCGACCGAGCAGAGGTAGCGTCCGCGGCCGGGGACGGCCGCCGATCCGCCTTCCACCGACGTCACCACCACGGACTCCACCCGCCCGCGCTCCGCCAGCACCACTCCGGCAGCTGCCTGCGGCGCCTGGAACGCGAGGCAGACGGAAAGCACGGCGACCAAGCCGATCAGTGCCCTCCCGGCCCGCACCACGCTCAGATAGAGCACCAGCGCGGCGCAGCACACGAGAGCGACCTCGCCGCCCGCCCATGCGGGCAGTCCGTACCAGGCGCCCACGAGCGTGGTGCCGATGACGGCGCCGGCGCCGAGGACTCCGGCGACCAGCCCCTCGGCGACCAGCCACCAAGGCGGCAGGCCGACGAACTCGGCAGGCCCCCACACCGTGGACCGCAGATGTGCCATCAAGTGCGGCTCGGCCGTGGGCGGCCGGCGGCGCGGTCGGCGCATGTGCGTCTCCACTCCCAACGTCGTTCCTGCGCACGCATCCTGACGCAAAACCGGATCATGCGCAGCGCCCCGGACCGGACACGCACGGGCGGCCCTCATTGCCGGGACCGGGCAGCGGGGCCGGTGAGCGCCGCGGAGGTGTCAGGCGTCGCGTGCCACCGGGACGTCGACCGCCCAGCCCAAAGGGTGGGGTTCCTTGTCGCCCAGGGCGGGGGCCAGGGGCTCTCCACCCGCCTCGTTGAAGACGGTGAGCGCTTCGATGAGCGCTGCCCGCTGCCGGGGCGTGAGCCGTTCGACGATCGCCGCGATCTCGGCTCTGCGCCGAGCGGTCACGTACTCCACGGTGCGCCGCCCTTCCTCGGTCAACTGCAGAAGGGTTTCGCGGCGGTTGCCGGGGTTGGGCTTGCGGTCGGCGAGCCCTGCCGCGATCAGCCGGTCGACCATGCGCATGGCGGTGGACGGCGCCACCTGGAGCAGGTCGGCCAGGGCGACCAGCTTGGTGGCACCGCGCGTGGAGAGCACCACCAGCATCCGGAACTGGGGCAGCGTCACCCGCTCCTCGACCTCGGCCAGCGACCGGGCGGAGACCGCCACCAGCAGGCGGGACGCTGTCAGGACCGCGCGGGTGACCGCATCGACATCGTCCGTGGCTCCCGTGGGGATTTCTTGCTCCGGCATGCCTCCTTTCTACCGCGCCGCAGACCTTGCCCACGCACCCGACCGGAGCAGATTTTCCCTACCCATGACCGTGGTAGCGCAGGAGCAGCATGGCGGCGTCGTCGTGGGGCGGCCCGGCGGCGTGCTGAGCCAGATCCTCCCGCAGCGTGTGCAGGGCGCGGTGCGCGTCGGGGTCCTTCAGAAGGTGGGCGCGGTCACCGAGCGGATAGAACCGTCCGCTCTCGTCACGGGCCTCGGTGACCCCGTCGGTGTAGAGCAACAGCTGCTCGCCGGGCGGGAACCGCACACGGTGGGGGCCGGGTCTTTCGCTGCTGTGCGCGCCCAGGCCCAGCGGCAGGGCGTAGGACGGGGGCTGCGGGAAGTCCACGCTGCCGTCGCGGCGTACGAGCATCGGGGCCGGGTGACCGTAGTTCAGGAAGACGGCCTCGTGGTCCGTACCGATCTCGGCGAGGATCGCCGTGACGAACTTCTCCCCTTCCAATTCGCGGGTCATGCTGCGTTCCAGGCGCTCCCCCAGAGCCACCAGGTCCGGTGCCTCATGGGCGGCCTCCCTGAACGCTCCGAGCACCACGGCCGCCGTCTCCACCGCGGCCAGCCCCTTGCCCTGCACATCGCCCACGATCACCCGGACTCCGTGCGGCGAGGCAACGACCTCGTACAGATCCCCGCCGATGCGCGCCTCGGCGACGGCCGAGCTGTACGACACCGCGGCCTGCAGCGGTCCCGCGGTCAGCGGTACCGGTCGCAGCAGTACCCGCTGGGCGACCTCGGCGATCGACCGCACGCTGGCCAGTTCCGCCTCCCGGCGCGAGCGCATCACGGCCGCCGCGATCCCCGCCCCGGTCACGCCGGCGACCGACACCATCGCGGTGTAGCCCCGGCGCTCTCCGAACAGGCCGTCGTACACCCGAGCCCGACACACAGCACCAGGGCCACCGCGCCGATCAGCGCCGTACGCCGCCATCCGCCGACCAGGCCGGCGAACGCGGGGCCGAGCGACACCAAGGGCAGGAGCCCCACATCCGGCCCGGCCACGAGGTCCGCGACCGCGACCACAGCCATCACCACCGCCGGCATGCAGGACAGTGCCGTCGAGCTTCCTGACGGCTTCGTGTCGGTCATGTCGCACTCCTGCGGTGTCCGGGCGCTCGAGAGCCGCCCTTCTCCGCAGACGCCCCGCCCACTTTTAGCCTATGCAAAGGTCCCTGCCGGGGCGACCCGCACACTAGTGCTGCGTTCCTCAAAGGATGTACACATATCGGCGGTGTAAGCGCCTGGTGGGTGGTGCGGGTCTGCCCCAGATCCAGGGTCGGGCGCGGGCGTTGAGCTGGTCGGTGGCGACGCGGGTCGC
>NZ_JBHSNY010000012.1:0-301321 GCF_042657145.1 Streptomyces bullii | reverse complement strand
CCCGCGGAGCCCGGCGGCGGCCCCGGCGCCGGCGGCACCCCGGCCGGCGCGGCGGCTGCGCCCGGCACGGGCGGGCCCTCCGGCGTGCACGGGGGTGCGGGCACGCGGGAAGAGGGGGACACGACGCGGCCTCCGGCCAGGCTCCGGCGCGACCGGCGGCACAAGATGCTGGCCGGGGTGTGCGCCGGACTGGGGCGGCAGTGCGACATGGACCCGGTGATCTTCCGGATCACTCTCGCGGTGCTCTCCGCGACCGGCGGCATCGGCCTCCTCTACTACGGCTTCGCCTGGCTCTTCGTCCCCCTCGACGACGAGGACGAGAACGAGGTGCGCAAACTGCTGACCGGCCGCGTCGACGGCCAGGCGCTGACCGCCGTGCTGTTCGCGCTGGTGGGCTGCGGGGTGTTCCTCACGCTGCTGAACAACGGCGGAGTGCTCACCTTCGCCGTGGTCCTCTCCCTGCTGCTGGCCGGCGCCGGGTACTGGTCGCGGCAGCGGGGTGCTCCCAGCCCCGACCCCCTGGCCGCCCAGGCCGCGGCCGACGCCCCGCCGGAGGCCCAGGCGCCGCCCGCCCCCGCCGCCTTCCCCTCCTGGTGGCGTGACCCCATCGTCAAGGACGGCACGCACGTCGGCGGCACGGGCTATCTGTGGGGCCCGCGGGACTCCCGCGACCTGGACGTCGCGGCGGCCGTCAACATCAGTCTCGGCACCCACGGCGGCGGCCGGGAGGACGCGCTCACCGCGCGCCCCCGGGCCACTCCGCGCGGCCCCCGCTGGATCGGCGGCTGGGTCTTCCTGCTGGCCCTGCTCGCGGGCGGCCTCGGCACGGGCCTGACGTGGGAGGACCATCCGCTCGGCACCAGTCTGCAGACCGGACTGTCCTGCGCCCTCGCCGTCCTCGGCCTCGGCATCGCGCTCAGCGCGTTCCTCGGTCGCACCGGAGCGGGCTCGGTCTTCCTGGCGGTCGTCACGGCGGGCCTGCTGGCCGGCTCCGCGGCGCTCCCCAAGGACATCGGCACGCAGTGGACACGCACCACCTGGCGGCCCGCCGCGGTGGCGGAGGTACGGCAGCAGTACGACGTCGGCAGCGGCGTCGGCATCCTGGACCTGTCCCGGGTCGACGTGGCCCGGGGGCAGACGGTGGTGACCCGGGCCGATGTGGGAGCGGGCCGGATACGGGTGATCGTCCCCGAGGACGTGACCGTGCGGCTGACCGTCGACGTGGGGGTGGGCGACATCCGGTTGCCGGGCGACGAGAAGAGGGACGTGGACGTGGAGCCGGGCAAGCACGAGGAGATGACCCTGTCGCCCGCCCAGGGCGTCACGAAGGGCGGCACGCTCGACCTGGACCTCCAGGTGGGCGTGGGACAGGTGGAGGTCAGCCGTGCTGCGTCATGACTTCCAGCCCGGGAAACTGGTCGCCGGGTTCTTCCTCGCCCTGGCGGGCGTCATCTACGCCGGTGACGCGGGCGGCGCCTGGGAGACCCCCTGGTTCGCGGTGATACCCGTCGTCGTGGGCTGGCTCTGTCTGGCCGGTGCGGTGGGGTTCCTGACGGGCCGTGCCCGCCGGCGTCGAGGAGCGGGCCGCCGGGAAGCCGACAACGCGGGAGCGGCCGGACCGAACTGACGGCTACTGATAATCACCCTGCCGCTGTCGTCGCCGCGCGCGGAGGGCGGCGTCCACGGACAGCAGGGGCGCACCGGCGAGGACGAGGGGGATCCAGGCCATGAGGTAGGCGAGGTCGTTGCCGTAGTAGTACGGGTCGGAGGCCCAGCTCACGGTCAGCCAGAGGCTGAGCGAGAGGAGCGCGCCGCCGAGCGCGGCCAGGCGGGCGAAGAGACCGAGCAGGGTGCCGATGCCGACGGCGACCTCTCCGATGGCGATGCCGTAGCCGAAGCCGACGGGGTTCTTCAGGGCGAAGTCGACGAGGGCCGGGATGGCGGACGAGTCACGGACGGCACGCATCGTGTCGCCGATCGACCCGGAACCGGCCTCTTTCAGGAAGGCGCCGTCGGTGAGTTTGTCCAGGCCGGCGTAGATGAAGGTGATGCCGAGGAAGACCCGCAGGGGAAGGAGGGCGTAGCGCGTGGCGGTGTCCCGCCAGTCACGGCCATCGTCGAAGTGGGGAGCTTGCGTGTCCGTTCGCATACTGTGAGTCATCGCTGCCAGCCGCCTCTCACCCGCCGATGCCTGACCCCCTCACAGACCATACGTACGACGAAGAGGCCCGGCTCAATCCTGCGCCGAGAGGTTTTCAACCGGCCCGGCCCCACCAGGTGCGTCGCATGCACCGGGCTGTCCGCCCGGCGCAACACCACCTGGCCGATCCGCCCCCGGTGTGCTCACTCCGTCACGTCGATCACGTACCGGTTCGTCTCCACGCCCGCCGCCGTCACCACCTGCACCTCCACGCGGCCCGGCTCCACGTCGGCCGGCACCGGCACGGTCAGCACCGTGTCGGTCGGGTTGCTGAAGCCGCCGGGCACCGGGACCAACGGGACATGGGCGTTCACCGCGCCGATGCGGACGACCATCCGGGACAGCCGGTCGGCACCCTGCGCACCCGGCGGCACGAAGCCCGCCCCGCGGATCTCGATGTCGTCCCCGGTGCGGATCGGCGCGTCCAGATCGCCGACCTCCCGCGCCCGCACCACCGACAGGATCACCGGACGGCCGCCCTCGGAGTACTTCCCGGCCAGGTACGTCGCCGCCGACACCAGCACCACCACCGCCAGCCCCCACGGCAGATCCGGCAGCTGGTCCGGCCGCCGGGCCAGCCGGGCCACCGCGAAGGCCAGAGCCACCGCGCTGATCACGACGTACTGGATGTCGGCGAACGAACCCCGCCCCGAGTCGTCGGTCAGCAGGTCCGCCGCACGCGGCCGGTGCGCCCGTACCTTCTGCAGCCGCTGTCCCAGCACCCGCAACCCGACCACGCGCCGCACCAGGACGGCGATCCCGCAGACCACGGCGAGCACGGTCACCACACCGGCGCCCCGGGCCAGTTCCAGCCCGGAGATCAGCGCGTCGCGCTCCCCGGGCCGGGAGGCCGCGACCAGCCGCCCCACGAGGACCAGCACCGCGTAGGCGACGAACAGCACCCAGGCCGCCGCCACCGCGCGGGACGTGGACAGGCGGTTGTCCTCGCCGGTCACCGGGGCCAGCGCGCCGCCGCGTGCCCGGTGGAACCACGACGCCGCCGTCAGCGCCGCGGCGACCACGACCGCCGCCAGCAACCCGGCCGTGCGTGCCGCGGTCCAGCCCGCGCCGATCGCGGTGAGCGACTGCACCACCAACAGCAGCACGACCAGCGCCCAGACCACGCACGCCGCGCGGCGCCACAGGCCGGCCAGCCATGCCTCGCCCTCGGCCCGCCCGCGTTCGGCGACGAGGTCCGCGGACTGGGTCAGCTCCTCGGAGACCCACTGGCGGGAGGCGGAAGCCGAATGGGCCACCGCGGCCGGCAGCCCCTGCCCGGCCGCGAACTCCTCGCGCAGGCGCACGAACGCGGCGACCGCCTGCCGGTGCCCCTCACGCGCCCCGTGAGGACAGCTCCCGCAGGTGCAGCCACCCAGATGCGCACCACCTTGCGCGCTCCCCAGTGCACCGAGCGGGGTACCGCCCCGCGCGACGGCGTAGGCGCCACCCTGGCCCCCGGGACAGCCGCTTCCCTGACTCGGGGGATACGCGCCGCCCTGAGCACTCCCCTGTCCCCCGAGAGGCGCACCACTGTGCGCACCGCTCTGCGCGCTGCCGAAGGCGCTCACGTCCGCACCCCCGTGTGCACTCCCCCGTGCGCCGCCGCTCGCACCCGCGTCCGCACCGCCCTCTCTCGCTTCCCGCACCGCCACGCCGACGCCCGCCTTCCCCGCGACCGAACCACCGGCGGCCTCCGGAGAACCGGGGCCGCCGCCGTACACCGACACCTACGACAACACCCGTGCGCCGACAGCGAATTGTTCCCTACATCACCCGCACCACGTACGCCAGGTCTGGTCAGCACGGGTGAACTCCGGGGCGCCGTGTTGACCCGGCTGCCTGGTCGAGGGGGAGGGCCTGGCGGATCTCCTGGGCGAGGCACTCGGCGCCCGGCCCGGTCGCGTTCCCCGAACTGCCGCCGGGGGGCGGAGCCGTACGCCCTCGATCTGCGGGGCAGAGCCCGCCGCAACCTGCTCACCGCCCTCGTCACCACCCGGTCACCGCCCGGCTGCCGCGGCCCACCGGTCGGCCCGGCACCCGTCGGCCCGCGCCTCCGCGGTCACCGCCCGGCCCGCCGCTCAGCTCAGCAGGTCCGGCTCGCTCCTGCTGATGTCCTGCCACAGGGGCTGGTAGTTGATCCACGCCACGAGGTCCCCGCCCAGCTGTTCCCGCGTCGCCACCGCCAGTCGGTGGTCGATCAGGACCGGCCGGCCCGCCGCCTTCGCCGTCAGCTGCACCTGGCAGGAACGCTCCATCGACACGAACCACCAGGCCGCCGCGTCCACCGAGTCGCCGACCGTCAGCAGCCCGTGGTTGCGCAGCACGAGCGCCTTGCGGGAGCCGAGCGCGGTGGCGATGCGCCGCCCCTCGTCGGCGTCGACGGCGACCCCGGTGTAGGCGTCGTACAGGGCGTGGTCCTCGTAGAACGCGCAGCTCTCCTGGGTGATCGGGTCCAGCAGGTCCCCCAGCGCCGACAGGGCCCGGCCGTGCACGGAGTGGCAGTGGGCGACTGCGACCACGTCGGGGCGGGCCGCGTGCACTTGGGCGTGCACGGTGAACGCTGCCTGGTTGACGTGGTAGCGGCCCTCGACCACCTGCCCGTCCGAGTTGGCGAGCACCAAGTCGCTCACCGTGACGTGCTTGAACGGCATTCCGAACGGATTGACCCAGAAGCAGTCGCTGAACTCCGGGTCGCGTGCGGTGATGTGCCCCGATACCCCGTCCTCGAAGCCCAGCCGGCCGAAGATCCGCAACGCGCCCGCGAGCCGCTCCTTGCGGTGCCGGCGCTCGTCCTCGACCGACTCGTGCATCGGCGGCATCGCGAACCGCAGCCGGTCGGTGGGCAGCGGCAGGGGCGGGGTGGGCCCGTGCATAGATCCTCCAGCTCTGATTGCGGTACGGGGCGGAAGTTACCTCCGGGCAGCCCGGGAAGACAGGCCTGTTCTGTAAAGAAGCGGCGGGGGAGGGGGTGTGCAACCCTCCGGGTGACTGGTGGGTCTGGTGTCCGGAACCAGAAGTACCGGGTCACTGTTCAGCCAGCCAGGAGCGTCCCTGCGCCTGGCCGCTTTCCCGCAGCCGGGCACGGGCCGGCCGGTGCCGGGCATGTACCTGGGCTCGCTGACACCGGTACCGGAGACCCGGGCGGAGGTGCGGGCGCTCACCACGCTCATCCAGTACGACGCCGCACTCGCGGCGGCGCGCCGCGCGAAACTGGCCGAGCGCCTCGGGGGCGGCCGGATGCACGGCGGTGCGGGACGAGGAGGGGCGGGAGCGGTTCGTTCGGCCGGTGCCGCACGGAGTGGGATCACCCGAGGGGACGCGGAAACCCCCGGATACCCGACAGAAGGTGTCGGGTATCGGGGGGAGACTGCCCCTATGACAGTGAACTGGGCAGCTTTCGCGACCGCCGAGCCCGATCTCGCGAAGACCGTCGAGGAGCGCTTCGGCGCCTACACGCACCACGTCCTCGCCACCCTGCGCAAGGACGGCTCGCCCCGTACGACGGGTCTGGAGGTCCGTTTCCTGAACGGCGAGCTGTGGCTCGGCATGATGCCGAACTCGCTCAAGGCGCTCGACCTCCTCCGCGACCCGCGCTTCGCGCTCCAGGCGAACCCCGGGGAGGGCACCGGCATGGGCGGCGGCGACGTCCGGATCAGCGGACGGGCGATCGAGGTCCACGATCCCGAGACGACGGCCCGGTACGTGTAAGAGGTGGAACCGCCACTGCCGTTCCACCTCTTCCGCACCGAACTCACGGAGATCGTCCGGACCCACGTCGAGGACGACAAGTACCTCGTCGTCGAGGTCTGGAAGCCGGGCGAGCCCCTGCGCACGATCAAGCGCACATGAGGCTTTCCGGGCTCACTCCCACTCGATCGTCCCCGGCGGCTTCGAGGTCACGTCGAGGACGACCCGGTTGACGTCCTTGACTTCGTTGGTGATCCGCGTGGAGATCCGGGAGAGGACGTCGTACGGCAGACGCGACCAGTCGGCCGTCATGGCGTCCTCGGAGGAGACGGGGCGCAGGACGATCGGGTGGCCGTAGGTCCGGCCGTCGCCCTGGACGCCGACGGACCGCACGTCCGCGAGCAGGACCACCGGGCACTGCCAGATGTCCCGGTCGAGCCCGGCCGCGGTCAGCTCCTCGCGGGCGATGGCGTCGGCCTCACGGAGCAGGTCGAGCCGCTCCTTGGTGACCTCGCCGACGATCCGGATGCCGAGGCCGGGGCCGGGGAACGGCTGGCGCTGGACGATCTCCTCCGGCAGGCCGAGCTCCTGGCCGACCATGCGGACCTCGTCCTTGAACAGCTTGCGCAGCGGCTCGATCAGCTTGAACTCGAGGTCCTCGGGCAGACCGCCGACGTTGTGGTGGGACTTGATGTTGGCGGTGCCGGTGCCGCCGCCGGACTCGACCACGTCCGGGTAGAGCGTGCCCTGGACGAGGAACTCCACCGCCGGGCCCTCGTCCGCGATGATCTCGGCCTGCGCCTGCTCGAAGACCCGGATGAACTCGCGGCCGATGATCTTCCGCTTCTCCTCGGGGTCGGTGACCCCGGCGAGCGCCTTGAGGAAGCGCTCCTCGGCGTCGACGACCTTCAGCTGCACGCCGGTCGCCGCGACGAAGTCCTTCTCGACCTGCTCCGTCTCGCCCTTGCGCATGAGGCCGTGGTCGACGTAGACGCAGGTCAGCTGGGAGCCGATGGCCTTCTGCACCAGGGCGGCGGCGACGGCGGAGTCCACGCCACCGGACAGGCCGCAGATGGCACGCTTGTCGCCGACCTGCTGACGGATGGCCTCGACCTGCTCGTCGATGACGTTGCCGGTCGTCCAGTTCGGCTTCAGGCCCGCGCCCCGGTACAGGAAGTGCTCCAGCACCTGCTGCCCGTGCGTGGAGTGCATCACCTCGGGGTGGTACTGGACGCCGTAGAGCTTCTTCTCGTCGTTCTCGAAGGCGGCGACCGGGACGACGTCGGTGGAGGCCGTCACGGTGAAGCCCTCCGGGGCGGCGGAGCAGGCGTCGCCGTGCGACATCCACACGGCCTGCTCGGCCGGGGTGCCCTCGAAGAGGGTGGAGGACGCCTTGGAGACGTGCAGGTCGGTACGGCCGTACTCGCGCGCGCCGGTGTTGTCGACGGTGCCACCCAGGCTCTGCGCCATCAGCTGGAAGCCGTAGCACATGCCGAAGACGGGGACGCCGGCCTCGAAGAGCGCGCGGTCGACGGTCGGGGCGCCCTCCTCGTACACCGACGAGGGGCCGCCGGAGAGGATGATCGCCGCCGGGTTCCTGGCGAGCATCTCCTCGACCGGCGTGGTGCTCGGCACGATCTCGCTGTAGACCCGCGCCTCGCGGACGCGACGGGCGATGAGCTGGGCGTACTGCGCGCCGAAGTCGACGACCAGGACGGTGTCGGGGGCGGTGGCAGCGGGAGTCGCTGATGACACGGGGTGCCTTCCGGCGGTGGGGCGGGGGCTTGTGTCCACCGATTCTACCGAGGTGGCGGTGGGACACGTCCCGGGCCGGGCGGCGGACGCCCGTCTCACCATGCGAACCGTGTTGGACGTCACCGAGCGGCACGGCATACTGACCGCATGCTCACGCACCAGACCTTCCTCTTTACCTATGGCACCCGGCCCGCCGGCTGCCATGGTCGTGCTGCTTGAGCAACTGACAAGCGACTTCCCAGGCGCCCCGGGCCGACAAGGTCCGGGGCGCCTGGCGTTTCCGGGTCCTGTCGCTCCGGGGCACCGTCCACCGAGGAGACCCCGAGATGACCACCACCGCAGCGGAGAAGACCGGCACGGACAGGACCGGCACGACCGGCATCACCACCGGCACGGGCACGACCGGCAGGGAGAAGGCCGGTACGGACAGGACCGGCTCGCAGAAGACCGTCAAGGAGAAGACCGGTACGGAGAACACCGGTACGGAGAACACCGGCGCGCATACCAGCGAGGCCGTCGGCGTGATCACCGGCGCCCGGGAGCGCATCGACGCGCTCGACGACCGGATCATCGGCCTGATCCAGGAACGCATGGCCGTGTCCGCCGTCATCCAGGACGCCCGGATCGCCTCCGGCGGCCGGCGCGTGAACCTCTCCCGCGAGATGGAGATCCTCGGCCGCTACCGGGAGGCGCTGGGCAAGCCGGGCACGTCCCTCGCCATGACGCTCCTCGAACTGTGCCGGGGCCGCGTCTGAGTTCCCGCGGCCCTCACCCGTACGGCGCGTGACCGCGCGCGGGGCCCGCTCGTTGGTCCCGGTGTCCGTGCCAGCCAGGGGCGGGCCCGAAGGAACCACGCGTGGATCGCTGGGGCGATGAGACGTACGGATCGTGCCGCACGTCGTGGGATCTCGCTCCAGGGAAGTGACCGGACGGCAGGGGACAGCAGCCCGGTCACCAAGAGAACGGTCGGCTCCGGGGACGCCCGGGGTCGACCGGCAGAAAATGTCCAACTTCTGGTGAAACGGTTGCGGTGGCCGCGCCCATCCAGCACGATGCGTAGAAGCCCAAGTCCCCCGCTGGCCATTGCCTTGCCCTGGTCGACGCAGAGCCCCGCAGTGCCAGAGGTCGAGACCAGCCATGCGCCCCCTGCACACCGGGGCGCCGCCCTCGGGGCGTTCGAGTCCAGCGGCGCAACCCCCCGGCGCCGCTTCCAGGCACCGACGCTGCCCTGACGTCGGTGCTGACGAGAAGAAGGGCCCCGCGGCTCCGCCCCGCGGGGCCCTTCGCACGTCCACGCCCGCGTCCCCGTCGGCGTCCACGCCGGCATCGGCGCCCATGTCCACGTCGGCGTTCACGTCACGTCGGCGTCGGCATCCATGTCGGCGTCCACACTTCCGCGTCCGCGTGCGGCCGCCCGCCCCGTTCGACGGCGCAACCCGGCCCATCCACATGTGACGCAGGCCACATAAGAAATCTGTGAATGCGGGCGCAACCATTCACAGCGGTCGCGGATCAAACATGCCGAAACAAGGGCCACACCCGCACCCCACAGGCGGAGGCCTCCCCCCAGCTCGCGCTGCGATCACCGCAGCGCGCCGGACTCCACGAGGTCTTCATGAAGCTTCGCCGTGCCATGGCCACCGCGGCCGCGACCGCGGTCATAGCGCCGCTCGCACTTCTGTCGGCGCCCGCCGCGTTCGCGACGGAGCAGACGGAGCCCACGGGGACGACGGAGACGTCGTCGGAGACGCCGACCGACACCGCGACCACCGCGCCGGCCGCGACCCCGACCGACACGGCCTCGACGACGCCGACCGACACGGTCACCTCCACGCCGACCGGCACCGACACGCCGACCGGCACGCCGACGAGCTCGTCGCCGACCGCTGCCCCCACGCAGAGCGAGACGGCCAAGCCCAAGCCCACCGAGTCTGCCGAGCCGAGTGCGGAGCCGACCGACCCGGACGTCCCGTACTGCGAGGAGCTGGACGAGGACTTCGGTGACGCCAAGGTGTCCGCGGACATCAAGGGCCTGCCGGGCAAGATCGTCGCGGGTGACGGCTACCACGACTTCCGGCTGACCGTCACCAACGAGTCGGCCACCGACGTCAAGGGCGTCGCCTTCTACGCCGAGGTCGAGAACTACGAGCTCGACGAGTCCAAGTTCCTGAGCCCGTACGTCGACCTGGAGTTCAAGAACCCGGAGACCGGTGCCTGGGACGAGATCCGGGACGCGGACGGCTACGCCGGTGACTACTTCTTCTTTCTGGAGGAGCTGAAGTCGAAGGCGAGCGAGACCGTCGACCTGCGCGTCAGCATCGACGCCAAGGCCCCGGCCGGCGACGCCTACTCCTTCGGTTCCGGTGCCTACCTCGACAACGTCGACGGACAGGACTGCATCGCCGAGGGCTGGGCCTGGTACGACTTCCAGGTCCTGAAGGCCGGCTCCGCCAACCCCGCCCCGGGCACCGCCAACCCGAGCGACAAGGACAAGGGCACGGTGAAGAAGCCGCAGGGCGACGTCTCCGAGCTGCCGACCGGCAACCTCGCCGAGACCGGCTCCAGCTCCGCGCTGCCGGTGATCGGCCTCGTCGGCGGTGTCGCCGTCGTCGCCGGTGCGGGCGCCGTGTTCGTGGTGCGCCGGCGCAAGGCCGGGGCGGACGCGTAAGACACAACGCGCGAAGCCAAGAGAGGGACCTGAGCTCGGAGGGGGGCACAGGTCCCTTTCTTATGCCCGTTTCTCACGCCCGTTCTTACGCCTTCTCCTTCGGCTGTGCCTGTGCCTGCGTCTGTGTCGGCGTCTGCTGTGCCGGCTGCTTCGGTGGTACCGCCGGCATGCCCAGGAACGGCAGCCGCAGCGCGCCGAAGGCGTCCGCCGGGACCGCCGGGGACTTCGGCTCGACCGGCTGGAGACGGACGTAGGCCGCGCCCTGCGACGGGCGTGGGTCGGTCTCGCCCTTGTTGGGCCAGTACGACATCGCCCGCTCGGCCTGGGCGGTGATCGTCAGGGAAGGGTTCACGCCCAGGTTCGCCGAGACCGCGGCGCCGTCCACGACCGAGATGCCGGGGTGGCCGTACAGGCGGTGGTACGGGTCGATGACACCGGTCTCGCGGGAGGCGCCGATGGGGCAGCCGCCGAGGAAGTGCGCGGTGAGCGGGGTGCCCATCAGCTCGCCGACGTTCGAGCCCGCGAAGCCGTTGATCTCGGCGGCCAGCGCCGACGCGCCCTCCGTGGCGGCCTTGATCTGCTTGGGGTTGGGGGCGCCGTGGCCCTGGCGGGCCGTGAGCAGGCCGCGGCCCACCCCCTTCGGCTTCAGGTACGTCGTCAGGGAGTTGTCCAGCGACTGCATCACCAGGCCGATGATGGTGCGCTCCGACCAGCGGCGGTTGGACAGGGAGCGCAGCACCAGCCAGGGGTGCCTGGCCGCGTGGGCCAGGAAGCCCAGCACCCGTGCCGTGCCCGTGCCGCTCTTCGCGTACGGCACCTGGAGGATCGACAGGCTGCCCATCGAGTTGGAGCCGCGGCCATAACGGACCGGCTCGATGTGGGTGTTCTCGTCCGGGTGGATGGAGGACGTGATGGCGACCCCGCGGGTGAAGTCGACCCTCGGCGCTTCGGTGGCCTTGCGGTAGCGGCGGTTGTCGGTCTGCGCGCCCACCAGGGCCTCGGAGTTGGTGCGGGTGAGTTCGCCCAGCTTGTCGGAGATGTACGGGAGTTGGCCGTTCGCCTTCATACGGTGCAGCAGGGTCTGCGTGCCGTACGTGCCGGCGGCCAGGACGACCCGGCGGCCCGTGTAGGTCCGGCCCTTCGCCTTGCGGCGGTCGTCCGTCGGCAGGGTGGCGACCGCGTACCCGCCCCGCGAGTCCTCGGTGACCGAGACGACCGTCGTCAGGGGGTGGACGACCGCGCCCGCCTTCTCGGCGAGGTACAGGTAGTTCTCGTTGAGGGTGTTCTTCGCACCGTGCCGGCAGCCCGTCATGCACTCGCCGCACTCGGCGCAGGCCCGCCGGTCCGGTCCCGCCCCGCCGAAGTACGGGTCGGGCACCTTCTGGCCCGGCTTGGCCCGCACCGTGCCGTCGGCGTCCTTGCCGTCGCCGAAGAAGACGCCGACCGGCGCCAGGTGGAAGGTGTCCCCGCAGCCCATCCGCTCCGCCGCTGCCTTCAGGTGCACGTCGGACGGGGTCATGGTCGGGTTGAGCCGTACGCCGAGCATGCGCCGTGCCTGGTCGTAGTACGGCTCCAGCTCCTGCTGCCAGTCGGTGATGTCCCGCCACTGCGGGTCCTCGAAGAACGGTGTCGGCGGGACGTAGAGGGTGTTGGCGTAGTTGAGGGATCCGCCGCCCACCCCCGCGCCCGCCAGGACCATGACGTTGCCCAGCAGGTGGATGCGCTGGATGCCGTACATGCCGAGCTTGGGCGCCCAGAGGTAGTTCTTCAGGTCCCAGGAGTTCCTGGGGAGCGACTCGCGGGTGAAGCGGCGGCCGGCTTCGAGGACGCCTACCGTGTAGCCCTTTTCCGTGAGGCGGAGGGCGGCTACCGAGCCGCCGAAGCCGGAGCCGACCACGATGACGTCGTAGTCGTAGGCGTCCTGTGGCACGTGTTCTCCTCGTCGGGTGTCCGTGCGGGCCGAGTTGCTGTACCGGCTCGTCTACTTGAACCTCAGGGCCTTCATCAGGCGCAGGCTGCGGCTCATGAACTGGGCGTACTTCTCGTCGTCCATCCCCAGGGAGGGAGCCATCGGCAGCAGTCGCTGGTGGGCGACGGTCTGGGCCTCGGTGTACTTGAGGATGCCCTCGGAGCCGTGGCGGCGACCGAGGCCGGAGTCCTTCATGCCGCCCATCGGCGACTGGACGCTGCCGTACGCGGGCGCGTAGCCCTCGTTGATGTTCACGGTGCCGGTGCGCAGGCGGGCGGCGACCTCGTGACCGCGGCGGGCGTTCTTCGTCCAGACGGACGCGTTCAGGCCGTAGGGTGTGGCGTTGGCGCGTTCGACGGCCTCGTCCTCGGTCTTGAAGCGGTAGACCGAGACGACCGGGCCGAAGGTCTCCTCCGTGCAGACGGACATGTCCGCACCGACGCCGTCGAGGATCGTCGGCTCGTAGAAGTACGGGCCGACGTCCGGGCGCGCGACGCCGCCCGCGACGACCTTCGCGCCCTGGGCGACGGCCTCCTCCACGTGCCGCGTCACGGTCTCCAGCTGACGCTCACCCACCAGGGAGCCCATGTCGGCGCCGTACGCGAGGGAGGTGCCGAGCCGCAGGGCCTTCGTACGGGCGGCGAAACGCTCCAGGAAGGCGTCCGCGACCGACTCGTGGACGTACAGCCGCTCGATGGATATGCACAGCTGGCCGGCGGAGGAGAAGCACGCCCGGACGGCGCCCGCTGCGGCCTTCTCGATGTCCGCGTCCTCCAGCACCAGCATGGCGTTCTTGCCGCCCAGTTCGAGGGAGACGCCGACCAGGCGGGCGGCGGCGCCCTGGGCGACCTCGCGGCCGGTGCGGGTGGAGCCGGTGAAGGAGACGTAGTCGGCGTGCCGGACGACCTCCGGGCCGACGACCGGTCCGTCCCCGAGGACGACCTGGAAGACATCGGCGGGCAGCCCGGCCTCGATCAGCAGGTCGCGGGCCCACAGCGCGGTCAGGCAGGTCTCCGTGTCCGGCTTCATGACGACGGCGTTGCCCGCGACGAAAGCGGGCAGCGCGTCACCGACGGACAGTTCCAGCGGGTAGTTCCAGGGAGCTATCTGGCCGACCACCCCACGCGGCTGGCGCAGTTCGGTGACCTTGGTGAGGACCGGCACGGCGCCCGTGTGCCGCTTGGGCCTGAGGTAGGAGACGGCCTTGCGGCCGTAGTGGCGGGCTGCGACGGCGACGGCCTGGACCTCCTCGTGGGCGTGCAGGCGGGCCTTGCCGGTCTCCAGCTGGATGAGGTCGAGCACTTCGGCCTGGCGCTCCAGCACCAGGTCGTGGAAGCGGAGCAGGACGGCGGCGCGCTGCCGTACCGGGGTCCGGGCCCACACGGCCTGGGCGGCGCGGGCCGCCTCGAAGGCGTTGCGCACGTCCTCGGGCGTCGACTCGGGGAGGTCGGCCAGCTTCTCACCGGTGAACGGCGTGTGGTTGGCGGTCCGGCCCGAGCCGACGACCCCCTTGGTGAGCTGGGCGACCAGCTCGGGAGTGACCACGTCGTCGGCGGTGCGAGCGCCCGCCGGAGCGGGGGCGATGGGGTTCGTGCCGGTCTTGGCCGGGGCCTGCGCGTCCGTCATGAGCGGCAGGGTATGCGGCGGCGGAGGCTTTGGGTACCCGTCGGTAACGCGGCTTCACCGAGTACACACATGGCGCCAGTGAGCACTGGCAACGAACGTGCTGATCAGGGCGTTGTAAGGCAAGGTCCGTATGACTTCGGCCGGTTGCGCAGGTTCAGCCGGTTCCGATCCTGAGCCGGTCGCGGGCGCCCTTGAACACCGCCGTGCCGTTCTTCTCGTCCGGAGTGCCCTTGGGCATGTCGACGCGGAGTTCGTACATGCGGCTGTCGTCGGTGAGGATCATCAGTTCCATGACCCGGACGGGGCTGTCCTCAAGGTCGTACGTCGTGTCGGCGATGACCGCCTCGTAGCCCTGAACACTGGTGCGGGTGTACTGCGTCCGCGCGTCTCCGCTGTAGCTGTCCCATGCTCTGTGGGCCTCCTGGGCCTGGCCCATCGGGGAGCGGGGCGCCTTGTCCCACTGGGTGAGGCGGACGTGGACGGCGTCCTTCGCGTAGATCACGATGCGGGGCTGGTAGCTCGCGCTGCCCTGCCGGGCGAACTCCGCGTACCCGTCGGGGACGGAGAGGACGGCGTCCATGTCCTTCTCGCGGTGGGCGGTCCAGGGGGCAGGCGTGGGGCTGCTCGTCGCGACGCCGGGGGCCTTGACGCCGGGGGCCTTGCTGTCGGTGGTGGTCTGTCCGGTCTGTTCCGTGGCAGGGCGGTTGTCGGTCTCCACCAGGAAGGAGCTGGTGGTCAGCCATACGCCGCCGGTGAGGAGGAGGCCGAGCAGGGCGACGGAGGCGGGATGACGGAGGGTTCGGCGGCGTGGAGCGGGGGTGCGGGTGGAAGTGGGGGTGGGGTGGAGGGTGGTCGGTGGGTCGGGGAGGGGTGCGGATGCGGATGCGGGGTCGACTGTGGGTTCCGCGTCCGCTCGGGATTCGGCTCGTGACTCGGCCTCGGTGTCCGCTACGGACTCGGCTCGTGACTCGGTGCCGGCGTTCGCTTCGGACTGGGCTGGTGACCCGGCGTCCGCTTCGGACTCGGCTCGTGACCCGGCGTCGGTCGTGGGTGCGGCTGCGGCTTTGCCGTCGCGAGCGGCGTCGAGGTCGGGTTCGGCTTCGAGTCCGGCTGCCCCTTTCGCTTCGGGTTCGGCTTTCGCTCGCGCTTCCGGTTCGGCTTTCGCTTGCGGTTCGGCTTTCGCTTGGGCTTCCGGTTCCGCTTCCCTCAGTCGTACCGTCCCCGCGTCCTCCGCGTAGCCGCCCAGGGACTCGGGGTCCTGCGCCTCGGTCACGCCCTCCCGGAAGGGGTCCGGGACGGGCCACCCCTTCACGACCGCCTCCAGGACCGCGTCGGCCTCCTCCGGGGCCGGGCGCCGCCCGGGGTCCTTCGCCAGCAGCCGTACGACGAGCGGGCCGAGGGGCCCGGCCTGTTTCGGCTCGGGCGGGTCGGCGGCGAGGATCGCGGCGAGCGTGGACTCCAGGGTCGTACGGCGGAACGGGGACCAGCCCTCGACGGCCGCGTACATCAGGACGCCCAGCGACCACAGGTCGGAGGCCGGGCCGGCGATCCGGCCGGACATCCGCTCCGGGGCGACGAACTCCAGGGAGCCGATGAACTCCCCGCTGACGGTGAGGGATTCCTCGCCCTGGACGTGGGCGATGCCGAAGTCGGTGAGGACGACACGGCCGTGCGGGCCGAGGAGTACGTTGGCGGGCTTCACGTCGCGGTGCACGATGCCGACGGCGTGCGCGGCACGCAGGGCTCCGAGGACGGCGCGGCCGACACGGGCCGCCTCCCGCGCGTCCAGCGGGCCGCGCTGGAGCGCCTCGTGCAGGGACTCGCCGCGCACCAACTCCATGACGATCCACGGCAGTCCGTCCAGGCCTTCCGCCCCGGCCGCCCCCTCGGGGCCCTCCGCCTCGACGACGACGTCGTGGATGGCCACGGCGGAGGGGTGGTCGACACGGGCGGCTGCGCGGGCTTCGCGGTAGAGACGGTGGGCGGCCCGCCGGTGGCTCTCGTCTCCGGGGTCGCCCGGCAGTCTCGGTTGTTTGACGGCGACCTCGCGGTCCACGCGTTCGTCGAGGGCCCGCCAGACCGTGCCCATCCCGCCGGAGCCGATGCGCTCGATCAGCCGGTACCGCCCACCGACCAGCCGACCGTCGCGCTGATGTTCGCCGCCGTCACTCATGCGTCATGAGTACCGTGCCGGGCGGCGCCTTGTCGACGCGAGTCCCGGCGACATCCCTCAGAGCTTGTCGACGTCCAGGTTGGCGATCGCCGTCCGCGCGACCTCACGGCCGCGTTCGGTGAAGTCACCCTTGCCCGGGTAGCTGACGGTGAGCTTGTACATGTCGCCGCCGGAGGTGCGGTAGTAGAAGAGCCGCAGCTCCCGCGGGCGGGGGTACTGACTGTCGGTGGTGGTGTAGACGACCGTGTTCTGCGCGGACTTCCCGCCCTGGTACGTCGTTTTCGGGTCAGGCGCGGTCTTCGGGTTCTCCGGCATGCCGAGGGTGTAGTCGCCGCTCTCCTTGAAGTCGCCGTCGTCCTCGTACATCTCGGCGGCGGCGGAGTCCGCGATGGTGTTGCCGGTGTCCTCGGACTTCTTGTCCAGGGTCAGGCCGATCCAGATGGCGCCGCTCTGGTCGGTGTACGTGACCCAGTGCTTCTTGTCCGTTTCCCGGTCGGGCAGGGTCCGCTCGTAGCCGTCCGGGACGGCGAGCGTGGCGGCGACGTCCTTCTCGTGGCGGGTCGCCCAGCCCTGCGGCAACGGCCCCGCGAACGGGTCGGCGATCACCAGGTACGCCGTCACCGCCGCCGCGACGACGGCCGCGCCGAGCCCGAACCACGTCGTGCGGCCGAGCCGGAGTCCCCGGCCGCCGGTGTCGGCGACCGTCACCGCCTGGGTGGGCTCGGGGGCGGGCGGGTTCGCGGCCGCTTCCAGCAGGGCGCGCACCTGGGCCGCGTCCGGGCGGCGCGCCGGGTCCTTCTGCAGCAGGCCGGTGATGACCTCGGCGAGCGGGCCCTGCGCGGAGGCGGGCGGTGCGGGTGCGGCGTTGAGGACGGACTGGAGCGTGGCGGGCGTGTTGCTGCGGCGGAACGGCGAGACGCCCTCCGTCGCCGCGTACAGCACCACGCCGAGGGACCACAGGTCGCTGGCGGGGCCCGGGCGCTGGCCCAGCACCCGCTCCGGCGCGACGTACTCGGGGGATCCGACGAAGCCGCCGGTGTCGGTCAGGTCGGTCTCGCCCTCGATCCGGGCGATGCCGAAGTCCGTGAGGACGACGCGGTCGTGGCGGCCGAGCAGTACGTTGTCCGGTTTGACGTCCCGGTGCAGGATGCCGGCCGCGTGCGCGGCCTCCAGCGCGCCCAG
Organism: Streptomyces bullii; assembly: GCF_042657145.1. Lineage (NCBI taxonomy): Bacteria > Bacillati > Actinomycetota > Actinomycetes > Kitasatosporales > Streptomycetaceae > Streptomyces > Streptomyces bullii. Next base: position 284,061 of record NZ_JBHSNY010000012.1, on the reverse strand, counting down.
CACCTCCAGGCCGATACGGGCCGCGTCACGGGCACTGAGCGTTCCCTCCTGGAGGGTGTCACCGAGGGACCGTCCCCGCACCAGCTCCATCACGATCCACGGCTGGCCGTCCACGACCGCCACGTCGTGGACGTTGACCACCGCGGGGTGGTCGAGCCGGGCCGCGGCGCGCGCCTCGCGGCGCATCCGCTCGAAGGCGTTGGCGCGTTCGCGTTCGGGAAGATGCTCGGGTACGCGGGGCTCCTTGACGGCGACCTCGCGGTCCACCGTCTCGTCCTTGGCCCGCCAGACCGTGCCCATGCCGCCGTGCCCGAGCTTGGCGATCAACCGGTAGCGGCCGGCGATCAGCCGCCCGGCGCGGGGGTCCTGCGAGGGCGCGGACGCGGGTGCGGGCGCGGATGTAGGTGCGGGTGCGGGCACCGTCGCGGGCCTGGGTGCGGGCCGCACGCCGTGGGTGGCGGGCGCGGTGGGCGTGGCGTACGGGTTGCCCGGGTGCGGCGCCCGCACCGGCGGATTCGGTGGTTGCAGAGCGAAACTCGTTGGCTCGTCGGACCCGTGTGGGGCTCCCCCGTCGTTGCTCATGGGTTCATCCATATCGCGCCGAGCGCCCGCGCATCCACCACGCAGGCGTCGCGGTCACAGAGCCGTGACCCGCGCCGGGGCTTATCTCCCGTTTGTCGGCGGCCTCGACGGGGAGGGGGTGTGGGTGACGGTGACCGTCGAGGTGGGGGCGGGGTCCGGGGTTCCGGTGGTGGGGCTGGATGTGGGGGTGCGAGTGGGAGTCGGCGTGGGCGCCGGTGTGGTGCCGGTCGGGGGTCTCTCCGGTGCCGGACTCGTCGGTGTGCCGCCGCGGTCGCCGTCCTGGTCCATGAGCAGCGCCGCCGCGGACACTCCCGCTCCCGCCATCGCGGCGACCAGCAGCGCGGCCACGAGCACGCCCCGCGTGGACTGCCGGGCGGAGTGCTCGTCGGTGGGCTCCGACGGCTGCCCGGCGGTAACCGTGCCCGGCGGCCCGATCGGCGACTGCCCACCGCCGGCGTCCTGCGGCGTCGAAGGCCACCCACCGGCGTCCTGCGCACCGGGGGACCACGGACCGGCGGCATCCCGGCCTCCGGGGGGCCACGCACCGGCGTCCTGCTGTCCGGCGCGCCACCCACCCGCGGCGCCCTGGGGTCCGGCGCGCCACGCACCGGCCGCGTCCTGGGGTCCGGGAGGCCACGCACCGGCGTCCTGGGGCATCCGGGAGCGTTCACCGGGAGCGTCCCGCCGCACCGACGACCGCCCGCCGCCGGCCGCCCACCGTGCGGGGCGCCGTCCGCCGTCGTCGTCCTGCCGCATCCGCGGCCGGCCGACCGCGGCGGCCCACCGCATCGGCGAACGCCAAGCCGCCGCGTCCCGCAGGAGCGACGGCCCCCGGCGGGGCGCATCACGCTCCGTCGACGGGTGGCCGAGCGGTGGCACCTGTGGTGTGCGGCCCGTGTCGCGGAAGGCCCGCAGCATCCGCTCCGCCGTGTCCGCGTCCAGCCGCCGGTCCGGGTCGCGCTCCAGCAGGCCCCGTACGACGGGCAGGAGCGGCTCGGCCTGGGGAGGTGGCCGGATCTCGTCGAACACGACGGCGTGCAGGACGCCGCTCAACGAGTCGCGGTGGAACGGCGTCTCGCCACTGAGGGCAGCGCACAGCAGCGCACCGAGCGACCACAGGTCGGACTCGGGGCCGGTCCGCGCTCCGGACATCCGCTCGGGTGCGGTGTACTCGGGCGAGCCGACGAAGGAACCGGTCTCGGTGAGTGTGGTGGCGCCCGCGACCTGGGCGATACCGAAGTCGGTGAGCACGATCCGGTCGGTGCCGGCCTCCAGCAGGACGTTGGCGGGCTTGAGGTCGCGGTGCAGGACACCGGCCGCGTGTGCGGTGCCCAGCGCGCCCAGCAGGGCGAGGCCGATGCGGGCGGCCTCGGCGGCGTCGACCGGGCCGCGCGTGGCGATGCGGTCGGCGAGCGAGCCGCCGTCGATCAACTCCATGACGATGAAGGGGCGTTCGCCGTCCGACTCGTCCACGACGACGTCATGGACGACGATGATGTGCGGATGGTGCAGCTGCGCGACCGCGCGGGCCTCGCGCAGGGTACGGTCCCGCTGCCGCCGGGCCTCGTCCGCGGAGAGCGTCTCGTCGACGGGGAGTTCCTTGACCGCCACCTGACGTCCGAGGAGTTGGTCGGTCGCCCGCCAGACCACGCCCATGCCGCCGCGCCCGAGCCTGTCCTCCAGCCGGTAGCGGTCCGCGATGACGCGGACGTTGTGCCCCTCGGTCCCGGTCACCATGCGGCCATCATGCCCCACCGGACGGATCGGCTCCGGGGGGCCGGCGGGCGGCTGGCCGAAACCGATGGCCTGCCGTCGGAGACGTGTGCCCTGGTTGAGGGGCCTCGCTGCCGGGGGCTTCGGCGGCAGGGGCCTTGGTGCAGGGCCCGGTGCCCGGCGCCGTCTCCGTCAGGGTGTCTTCTCCAGCCAGCCCTGCAGCAGCGACGTGAACTGCTTGCGCGTCGTCGCCCAGTCCTCCGCGGGCGACGACATGTAGAGCGCGTACTCGGTGCCGTCACGCGCGATGTACGTCTCCTCGACGGCACGGCGCGGGCCGGGAAAGCCCGTGGCCTTCTGCGCGGTCCACGTGTACTCCCAGCGGGCGCCTCCGCGGTCGCGGTAGATGTTCCGCTCCAGAGTCACCCGCCTGTAGTCGACCAGCCGGCTCAGCTGCTGTTCGAGGTCCAGCTGGTGGGCGTACGGATCGGCGAAGTCGGGAGAGGTGTCCACGGCGATCCGGACGAAGTGCCTGCCGCCGTCGGGGGTGTAGTCGATCTGCCGCAGATCGCCCTCGTCGTCGTAGACCTGTCGCTTCCAGCCCCGGGGCAGGTAGAGGCTGAAACCCAGGGGGTCGTCGTAGCGGACCCAGCCGGCGGGCACCGGTCCCTGCGCGCTCTGCTCGGACGTGGGGCTCGACGTGGCCGAGGCACGGCTGTCCAACTGCCGCCGCTCGTCCCACTTCTGCAGCAGCACGGCGGTGCCCCCGCCGACGAGCGCGGCGAGGACGACGACCAGGGCGAGCGTTCGCAGACGGCGGCGCCTCGGCGGGGCGGCGGCCGCGTGATGGGTCTGCTCCCTGACGCCCGAGCCGGTCGCCGTCGGGCCGGTCGTCATCGGGCCGTTGGCCGTCGGGCCGGTCCCCGCCGCGGTCGCACCGGTCGAACCGGCCGCCGAGGGGCCGGTCCCCGTCGAACCGGTGCCCGGCGTGCCGGTCGCCGACGTCCCGCCCGTCGGCGTCCCGGTCATCGGCGTACCGCTCGTCGGTGTGCCGGCCGCCGGGGTGCCGGACAGCAGAGTGCCGGACATCCGCCCGTACGGCCTCGGCGTCGTCGCGGACGTCCCCGCTCCGGACCCGCCCCGGCCGGAGTGAACGGGGTGGTGAGTGCCTTGGTGCTGGGTCGGCACGTACGCCTGTGCCGCGCTCGGCCGCCGTCCCTGCGCTGCCTCGGCCAGCATCTGCTCCAGCTCCGCCGCGCCCGGCCGACTGGCCGGATCCTTGCGCAGCAGCGCGAGGACGACGGGCTCCAGCGGACCGGCGTACCGCGGCTCGGCCACCTCCTCCTCGACCACCGCCTGCATGGTGGTCAGCGGCGTCGTGCGGCGGAACGGCGACCTGCCCTCCACCGCCGTGTACAGCGTCGCGCCGAGCGCCCACAGGTCGGACGCGGGACCGGGGTCGTGGCCACGGACGCGCTCGGGCGCCAGGTAGTCGACCGAGCCGACGACCTCTCCGGTGCGCGTGATGGTCGTGTCGCCCTCGATCTGCGCGATGCCGAAGTCGGTGAGCAGGACGCGGCCGTCGCGGCCGAGGAGGACGTTGCCGGGCTTGACGTCACGGTGCAGGACGCCGGCGGTGTGCGCGGCACGCAGCGCGCGCAGCACCCACAGGCCGATGCGGGCCGCCTCCTGGGGCTCGACCCGCTCGTGTTCCTTGACCTCGTCGGCGAGTGAGCGGCCCTCGACCAGCTCCATCACGATCCACGGCCGGCCGTCGTGGTCGAGCACGTCGTGCACGGTGACGACGGCGGAGTGGTTGATCCGTGCCGCCGCGCGCGCCTCCGCCCGGGTCCGCGCCAGCAGGACGGCCTGCTCGCTCTCGGACACGTAGAGCGCGGCGGTCAGCTCCTTGATGGCGACGGTTCGGTGCAGCACCTCGTCATGCGCACGCCACACACGGCCCATGCCGCCGCTGCCGATCGGATCGCCGAGCCGGTAGCGGCCCGCGACGAGCAGGCCCTGCATCTGATTCACGTTGCCCCGCAATGGTCTTGACAGGGTCAGAGTAAGGACCCACCCGCGCCCAGGGAACAAGCGGGGTGCCAAGGAGACCGCACTGTGACGGTTGTCGCTGTTCGGGGCTGGAGGGAACCAAGAGGTGAACGGCACGCTGTGAAACGGCCCGTCAGCCGACAGTGACTCACCGGCTCGCGGCGAGGCGCACGGCAGGCGATCAGCCGGTGAACCGGTACGTGGCCGCCGCCTGCTCGTACAGTCGCGTCACCTCGTCGCGTTCGGCCTCGGGACCGCGCACCTGCACCACGTGGTAGCGCCCGTCGATCAGGATCGCGAGGTTGCGCACGTACAGCTCGCTCCCGTCGCCGCCGCTCCAGGTGAACTGCCCCTCGGCCATGGTCCGCCCGCCGACCTGGATCGTCTTCAGCCCGGTGGAGGTGGCCCAACTGGAGTCGCGGTACGGCTGCAGCTCGCGCTCCTTCTCCCGCTGGTACGCCATGGGATCGCTGCCGTACTCCCGCGCGCTGTCCCGGCCCGGTACGACGATGAGTTCGAAAGCCCCCTCGGCGTAGACCACCTGACCACTGCCGTTCTTGGGCGTACGGTCCCAGCCCTCGGCGACGGCGACCTGGAAGCCCTCGGAGTCCTTGCGCAGGGTGAAGCCGTCGGCGACCTCGGGGCCGGTGGTCTGCGTCTCGGTGGAACCGGCCGACTCCTTGGGACTCTGCTTGCCGTCCTCCGGCTTCGGGGAGGTCTGGTCGGTGCGGGGCTCACCGCTGGCGTCCGGCTCGGGCGCCCGGCTCACCTCGCCGGCGGCGCCGGTCCGGTCCTGGGCGCCCGTCCCGCCGGTGTCGCTGTCGGCCTTCGGCATGAAGAGCATGGCGTACGCGACCGCCGCGGCCAGGGCGAGCAGCACCAGCAGGAGCAGGTTGCGGCCGAGGCGGCGCGGTGACGCCGTCTCCTGCCGGGCCCGCTTGTGCCGCCCGTGGTGCGCGGGCAGCCCGGCGCGCCGCCTGCGCACCAGCTCCCCCCGGCGGCGCACGACGGGCAGCCGGCTCGCGTCGACGGGCGGCGCCGCCACGACGTGCACGCCCGCCTCCGGCTCGGGTGCCGAGCGCACCAGCGACCGCAGCCAGCCGCGCAGCTCCTCGAAGTCGATCCGGTCGGTGGGGTCCTGACGCAGCAGCGACTCCACGACCGGCCGGAGCGGCCCGCACTCCTCGGCGTAGGCGGGCGGCTCCGCGCACACCATCTGCACCAGCTCGGCCGTGGACTCCTCCGGGTAGGGCGCATGCCCCTGTACGGCGCGGAAGAGCAGCGCGCCGAGCGCCCACAGGTCGGTCGCGGGCCCGATCGGCGCGGCCAGCTGCCAGTTCTCGTGCACCGGCCCGGCCTGCTCCGGCGCCCATCGCTCGGTCACCGGCCCCACGACCGACATCCGCGTCTGCCGCGCCCGCTCGGCGGCCAGGGCGGTGGTCGGGCCCCGGTGGGCGGGGGTGTGGGCGACGAGATCGTCCCAGCGTGCCGGGGAGGCGCCTTCGCCGACGGGGGCCGGGCCCGGACCTGATGCGGCACCAGGACCGGTGCCCTGGGCGGGGCCGGGGCCGGGCAGTCCGAGGGGTGCGGTGCCGTGGCCCGCGGGCGGAAGCGTCGTACGGCCCTGCCCCCCGGGCCCGTTGCCGCCGGAGCCGCCGGCGGACGCCGCACCGCCAGTGCCCGTGCCTGTACGGGGTGCGGCGCCGTGCCAGGCCGAGCCGCCCACGCCGTACGGGTCGGCGATCTGGCCGGGAGAGCCGGCGCCGGGCGCCGTGCCCTGTCCGGGGACGTACGGCTGCTGCGCCGCGCCGTTGCCGTGGGGCACGGGACCGCTGCCGGGGGCGGGCCGGGCGCCGGGCAGCTCCGCCCGCCCGTGCTGCGCCTCCTGCACACGGGCGGCGGCCCGGGCTCCCGCACGGTACGCGGCGATCGCTCCGGCACGCGCCGCCCGGATGTCCCCGCCGGGATCCACGGGCCGGTGTGCCAGGGCGGCCGAGGCCCCGTTGGCCGTGTCTCCTCCGGCACCGGGCAGCCCCCCTGCCGCGCGCGCCTCGATCGCGGCCCGCCGCGCCGCCTCGGGATCGGTCAACCCGCCCGATGCCCCGGACGGTCCGACCGGCCCGCCACCAGGACCCCCACCGAGGGGCGACCGGGGGCCGTGCTCCACGGGCTCGGGTCCGTGCCCCTGCTCCTCGGTGGCAGGAACCGGGTCGTACCCGCACAGCGCCTCCTCCGCCGCCCCGACCGCGAGGCCGGTCAGCATCACACGGCCGTCGTCGCAGACGAGCACCGTACGGGCGGTGATGTTGCGGTGCACCCAGCCGTGGGCGTGCAGCACCCGCAGGGCCATGAGGACGTCGGAGGCGACCTCGGCCGCCCGGTACGGCGTCAGCGGCTTCTCGGCGAGCAGCGCCGCCAGGGGCCGCGCGGACACCAATTCGGAGACGATCCACAGCGAACCGCCCTCGGCGAACACGTCGAAGACCTGGTCGAGCCGCGGATGGTCGGGGACGCGGGCGGCCGCCTGCGCGGCCTCGACGGCACGCCGGACGACCGGATCGGTGGGCCGCCGTGTGCCGGCACGCGCGCCCGTGCGCCCGCCACCGCGCCGCGCACCGCCGTCACGGGCCGTGAACCCGTCGGGCAGACCCTCCGCGTCGAGCACCTCGGCCTCGACGACTTCCGGCAATGGCACCTGCCTGACCAGGACTTCCTGCCCGCTGTAGGTGTCGAAGGCCCGGGTCTCGGTGAGTTCGTACTCGTCGGACGGCGGCAGCGGCAGGCGGTAGCGGTCGGCGAGGACCCGTCCCGCATAGTCGTCCACGTTGCCTCCCCCGGCAGCCCCGTCGGTCAATTCCGTTCGCCCTGCGCCCCGTTCCGGCTTCGTACGGTCCGCAAGCACTCACGATACGTGCCGGAGGCAACCCGCAGGCACGTGACGCCAGATCTGACTCCCCAAAGCCGGCGCGGCTCATGCTCAGGACTTCGGTTCGAACGTCTTCGTCAACGTCCGCCATGTCTGCTTGCGCAGCTCACTGCCCCAATCGGCCGCTTTCGCCGTGTACATCAGGCCGTACCCGAGTTGGTCGTCGACGACGAACCCCCGGTCGACGGACCGGTACTTGGTGCCGCTCTCCACGTAGGTGAACTCCCAGTCGGCCGTGTTCCAGCCGCGGTAGTCCACCGCCTCTATGCGGATCCTCTGGTACTGCGCGCGCCGCATGGCGCGCTCCTGGTTCTTCCAGTCCGCGACCGGGTCGTCCTTCGGCGTGGACGTCCAGCCGATGAGCAGCTTCTGCCCGTCGGGTCCGGTGAAACGATCCCCTGCGGCACCCGTCGACTGGAACTTCCACCCCTTGGGCAGCCCGATCGAATACCCCTGGCTCCCCTTGTGCGTCGACTCCGCCGCGGTGTCCTTCCCGGCGGACCCCTCCGAGCCGGTGCCGGTGTCGGCGGTGCCGCCGTCGGCGGTCGGCGTGCTGCCCGGTTCCGTCCCCGGCTCGGCGGACGTGGACGCCGAGCCGTCCGGCCGGGTGCCGCCCTTCTCGTCCTCCTTGGTGTCCGCGCCGGCCGGAGCACTGGCCACGGGCGTCTTGTCGCCGCTCCTGGCGCCGTTCGAGCCCTGGCCGTCATCTCCGAGTGCGAGGGCGAGCACGGTTCCGAGCACGGCGAGCACCACGGCCACCGCGATGACGATCAGTGTCCGCCGCGGCACCACGTCGGTGAGTGGCGCCCGGGGCACCGGCCGCGGCGGCAGGTCGGGCAGGTCCGGCGGCGGCATGACGGGCCATCCCGAACTCCGGCCCGCCGATGCGGTCCTTGCCCCGGCGGCCCCGCTCGAAGCTGACGACGTTGTCGACGGCGCGGGCGCTCCGGTCGTCGGCGTCTCGGCCGCACCGCCCGTCCCCGAAGCGGGCGTACCGCTCCCCGACGTGCCACGGGTCGTGGCCGCCGATCCGGCCGCCCCCGTCCCGACGGCGGCCTTCCGCACGGAACGCAGCGCCCCGCGCAGCCGCTCGGCAGCCTCCTCGCCCCGCTTGCCCCCGGCGCCCGCCGAACCGCCCCGGCCGCCCCGCTCGTCCGGCTGCACCGGCAACGGCACGACCTTCGTCGCGTCCAGCGGCTCCGGCTGGTCCGCCTTCGGATCGGGCCCGTGGATGACCGCGTTGAGCATCGCCCGCGCACCCGCGTCGTCGAGCCGCTGGGCGGGATCCTTGGTCAGCAGCCCGTAGATGACGTCCTTGAGCGGTCCCGCGTTCTTCGGCTCCTCGAGCGGCTCGGTCATCACGGCCGTGAGCGTCGCTATGGCGGACCCCTTGTCGTACGGCGGCAGGCCTTCCACCGCCGCGTACAGCAGCCCGCCGAGCGACCACAGGTCGGCCGCCGGCCCCGGCTTGTGGCCGCGCGCCCGCTCCGGGGAGATGTAGGAGGGAGCACCGACGAGCATGCCGGTCGAGGTGATGGACGGGTCGCCCTCGACCTGGGCGATGCCGAAGTCGGTGAGCACGACCCGGCCGTCCTCGGCGATCAGCACGTTCGACGGCTTCACGTCGCGGTGCAGGATGCCCTCGCGGTGCGCGGACCGCAGCACGTCGAGGATCGCCAGGCCGACCTCCGCCGCGCGCTTCGGCTCCAGCAGGCCGTCCTCCCGGATCACCTCGGCGAGCGACTTGCCCTCGACGAGCTCCATCACGATCCAGGGCCGGTCGTCCTCCTGGACCACGTCGAACACCGTCACGGCGCCGTTGTTGCGGATCCGCGCGATCGCCTTGGCCTCGCGCAGGGTGCGCGTGATCAGACGCCGCTTCTCCTCCTCGTCGATGTTCGACGGGAACCGCAGCTCCTTGACGGCGACCGTCCGGCCCAGGGTCTCGTCCTCGGCACGCCACACCGTGCCCATGCCGCCCCGGCCGAGTACGTCCCCCAGCCGATACCGCCCCGCGAGGAGACGGTCACGGTTGTCCTGCCGAGTGTCCTGACGAGATGCCCCCGCCCGCTCCGCCTCCGACATGCGTCCCCTCATACAACCCGCCCTGACAGAGCCTCCATTGTCTCTCACCCGACAAGTGCCCAACGCCCAGGGTGCCGGTGGCGCGGCCTCGCGGGCCCGCTGACCCGGGGACCGGCTGAAGCGCGCGTTCCGCCGCCCTGCATGATGGGCCCCCACACGGGAGGAGCCAGGATGCCGCCACTGAGGACACTCCTGGTCCTGGCCGTCGTCCTGGTCCTTTTCGTCCTGACCCCGACGGCTTCGCCGGCACCGTCCGCCCCGCCCACGGACACGCTCCTCCCGCTGCTGGTCACCCGGGGCGGTGCGCCCGCCGCGGCCCTGCTGGCCCAGGACGGGGCCAAGGCCCGCTACGCACAGGCCGGCCAGGGGATCAGCCGGTCGGACCACTTCCGCGCGGGCAGCATCACGAAGACGTTCATCGCGACGGTCGCCCTGCAACTGGCGGCCGAGCACCGGCTGTCGCTGTCCGACACCGTGGAGCGGCACCTGCCGGGCCTGGTGCGGGGAGAGGGCAACGACGGCCGCGCGCTGACCCTGCGTTCCCTGCTCACCCACACCAGTGGCCTGTACGACTTCACCGCGGACACCGACGGGGCCGTGCCCCTGACACCTCTTCAGGCCGTACGCATCGCGCTCACCCACCCCCCGGCCCACCGCGGCCGCTTCTCCTACTCGAACACCAACTACGTCCTGCTCGGCCTGATCGTCCGCCAGGTCACCGGCCACTCCTACGCGGCCGAGGCCGAGCGCCGCATCATCATTCCGCTGCGCCTGACCGGCACCTCCTTCCCCGGTTCCCGCATTTCTCTGCCCTCTCCGCACGGCCGCGCCTACGCCGCCGACGGCACCGACGTCACCGCTCTCGACCCGCGGGTGGCCGGAGCCGCGGGCGAGTTGGTGAGCACCCTCGCCGACCTGGACCGCTTCTACGCGGCCCTGCTGGGCGGCAAGTTGCTGCCCCCGCGCCAACTGCGCGAGATGCTCGACACCCGTGCCGCACACGGCGCGTACGGCATGGGTCTGTTCCCCGAGAAACTGCCGTGCGGCATCACGGTCTGGGGGCACAACGGCCATATCTCCGGCAGCTACGTGCGCACCGCAGCCACACGCGACGGCCGACGTGTCCTCACGTTCCGGGTGAACACGGACGCGATCGCAGATCCCGGCCTCGAACCCGCGGTGCTCACCGCCGAGTTCTGCCCTCGCACCTCGTAGAACGGACGGGTCCCGAACGGAGATCCCGGCTCGCTACACCCGTTCGAGTGAACCGAGGCGGTCCGTGAGCGAGCGGTCGTGCGGTCGAGCGGCCTGCGCACCCGGCCGAGCTCGGCCGAGTTGGTGGCCGTGCACCCGGGCGCCGAGGCCGTCGAGCGGCCAAGCGGTCGCGACATCCGAGAGGGCGCCGCCTACTGCGTGACCGCTAGCCACCGGCCCATGTGTGAGCCCGCGAACCCGTGAACCCGCCAGCCCGCGAACCCGCCGTCCCTCCAGCCTTGAAGCCCGCCGAACCCGTCAGCCCGCGGGCCCGCGAGCCAGAGCCAGAGATCCCGGACCCCGGAGGTCCGAGCGCCTCCGCGCCCACCCGCACCCGCAGGACCCGCGAGCCCCGGGTCCCGAGTCGCGAGCCCCGAGCCCTACAACGGCACGATGTCCGGCGCCCCCAGCCGAGCCGCGTCGGCCGTCAGGTCGTCCGGCTGCCGCTGCGATTCCCGCTCGGCCTCCACCCGCTTCTCGTAGTGCTCGACCTCCCGCTCGATCTGGTCCTTGTCCCAGCCGAGCACCGGCGCCATCAGCTCGGCGGCCTCGCGGGCGCAGCGCGTGCCCCGGTCGAAGGTCTCGATCGAGATGCGGGTGCGCCGGGTCAGCACGTCGTCCAGGTGCCGTGCCCCTTCGTGCGAGGCCGCGTACCTGATCTCGGCGCGCAGGTAGTCGTCGGCGCCCTGCAGCGGCTCGCCCAGCGAGGAGTCCGCGGCGATGAGGTCGAAGAGTTCCTCCGCCAGTGCTCCGTACCGGTTGAGCAGATGCTCCACCCGCACCACGTGGAGACCGGTCCGCGCCGCGATCCGCGCTCGCGCGTTCCACAGTGCCCGGTACCCCTCGGCGCCCAGCAGCGGGATGTCCTCGGTGACGCACTCAGCAACCCGCATGTCGAGCCCGTGGACGGCCTCGTCCACCGCGTCCTTGGCCATCACGCGGTACGTGGTGTACTTGCCGCCCGCCACGACGACGAGCCCGGGCACGGGGTGGGCCACGGTGTGCTCGCGCGACAGCTTGCTGGTGGCGTCGGACTCGCCGGCGAGCAGCGGCCGCAGGCCCGCGTACACGCCCTCCACGTCGTCCCTGGTCAGCGGCACCGCGAGGACCGAGTTCACATGGTCCAGCAGGTAGTCGATGTCCGCGCTGGACGCGGCCGGGTGCGCCTTGTCGAGGTCCCAGTCGGTGTCGGTGGTGCCGATGATCCAGTGCCGGCCCCAGGGGATGACGAACAGCACGGACTTCTCGGTGCGCAGGATGAGTCCGGTCGTGGAGTGGATGCGGTCCTTCGGCACGACCAGGTGGATGCCCTTGGACGCCCGCACGTGGAACTGGCCCCGCTCCCCCACCATGGCCTGCGTGTCGTCCGTCCACACGCCGGTCGCGTTGACGACCTGCTTGGCGTGGATCTCGTACTCGCCGCCCCCTTCGACGTCCTGCACCCGGGCGCCGACGACCCGTTCGCCCTCGCGGAGGAAGCCGGTCACGCGCGCGCGGTTGGCGGCCTTCGCGCCGTACGCCACCGCCGTGCGCACGAGCGTCGCCACGAAGCGGGCGTCGTCCATCTGGGCGTCGTAGTACTGCAGCGCTCCGACCAGCGCGTCCTTCTTCAGGCAGGGGGCGACGCGCAACGCGTGACGACGGGTCAGGTGCCGGTGGATCGGCAGGCCCCGGCCGTGTCCACGGGCCATCGACATGGCGTCGTACAGGGCGACGCCCGATCCGGCGTACAGCCGCTCCCAGCCCTTGTGCTGGAGCGGATAAAGGAAGGGCACCGGCTTCACGAGGTGGGGTGCGAGCCGCTCCAGCAGCAGGCCGCGTTCCTTCAGCGCCTCCCGTACGAGCGCGAAGTCGAGCATCTCCAGGTAGCGCAGGCCGCCGTGTATCAGCTTGCTCGACCGGCTGGAGGTGCCCGACGCCCAGTCCCGCGCCTCGACCAGGCCCGTGGTCAGGCCGCGGGTAGCCGCGTCCAGGGCGGTGCCCGCGCCGACCACGCCCGCGCCGACGACCAGCACATCGAGCTCGCGCTCGGCCATGGCCGCGAGTGCCTCGGCGCGCTGCGCCGGCCCCAGTGTCGCTGTCCTCACTGCTGCCTCCCGCTCATCGATCGCGTCGGCCGCACCCGTCGGGCGAAGCCCGATTCGTACCCCCCATGCCCAAATTCTGACCGGCTTGCCCGGCTTCGGCCACCACGCGCTCCCAGCCTGTGGACGACGCTCACGGAAACACGCGCGGAAACTCTCAAGACTCGGCCGACCAATCCCACATATCGGTCATATTTACTCCTAGTCTGACATTGCGTTCGCTCGTCCTGTCCACAGGGCTTGCGGACCTGTCCCACTTCGGCTACCGGGAAGGACGGCCCACGCATGCCCGCAGATCTCGCCGTCATCGGACTCGGCCCGTACGGCCTGCCCCTGGCCCAGGCCGCCGTCGCCGCCGGCATCACCACGCTGGGATACCGGACGGGCCCCGAGCCGGGTCCCCTCAGCCCCGCCGAACTGCGCCGGATGCTCTCGGGGGGCTTCCGGCAGGCCACCAACCCGGCCGAGCTCGGCCGGGTGCGCACCGCCGTGATCTGCGCGCCGACGCCGCGGGGCGCCGACGGCGGGCTCGACCTGAGCCAGGTGGAGACCGCCGCCCGCACCCTGGCCGCACGGCTGCGCCCGCACACCACGGTGATCCTGGAGTCGCCCGTGTACCCGGGCACCACGGAGGAATTCCTGCGTCCGCTTCTCGAAGACGGCTCGGGCCTGCACGCCGGCCGCGACTTCCACCTGGCCTACTCCCCCAGCCGTGTCGCCCCTGGCAACCGCGACGTCACCCCGGCCACCACCCCGAAGGTCATCGGCGGCCTGACCCCCGCCTGCACCGAGTCGGCCGCCGCCTTCTACGGACGGCTCACCGACAAGGTGGTACGCGCGCGTGGCCCGCGCGAGGCCGAGACGGTCCAGCTCCTGGAGACCAACTACCGGCATGTGAACATCGCCCTGGTCAACGAGATGGCCGTGCTCTGTCACGATCTGGGCGTCGACCTGTGGGACGTCATCCGCTGCGCGGAGACCAAGCCGTTCGGCTTCCAGGCCTTCCGCCCCGGCCCCGGCGTCGGCGGCCACGCCGTCCCCCTGGACCTGACCGCCCACACCGGCCGCACCCTGCGCATGGTGGAACTGGCCCAGCAGGTCAACAGCCGGATGCCCGGGTACGTCGTCCAGCGCGCCGCCGCGCTCCTCAACGAGCACGGCAAGTCGGCTCGCGGCGCCCGCGTGCTGCTGCTCGGCGTCACCTACAAGCCCGACCTCGCCGACCAGCAGGGCGCGCCCGCACAGGAGATCGCCCTGCGGCTGATGGAGCTGGGTGCGTCGGTCAGCTACCACGACCCGCACGTGCCCGCGTGGAGCGTGCTCGGCCACCCCGTCCCCCGGGCGGACTCCCTCTACGAGGCCGCCGCCGACGCCGACCTGACGATCCTGCTCCAGCAGCACCGCACGTACGACCTCCAGGGCCTGTCGGTGAAGGCGCAGCTGCTCCTGGACACGCGCGGGGCGGCGCCGACGGGGGCCGCACACCGGCTCTGAGCGCGAAAATCACCGGCGAATCCGAGCGGACCACCTGTTACTCTTCGGCGACTCGCCGCACAGTCGTGCGCACACACCACACCGCCGCTCGATCGCCAGTCCCGTGGGGGGATTTCTGTCATGACCAAGCCAATACCGCCGCAACCCACCGACGGCAACCCGTTCGCCCAGCAGCCGGGCGCCGTGCCGCCCCCGCCGCCCGCCCCGGCACGCGGCAACCTCGCCCTCGGCCTGGTCGCCGCCGTCGTCGCGGCCCTGGTCACCGCCGGCATCTACGGCGGCATCGTCGGCGCCACCGAGTACGAGATCGGCTACGCCGCGGTCGGCGTCGGCTTCCTCGTCGGCTTCGTCGCCGGCAAGGTGGGCGGCTCCAACCCGGTACTGCCCGTCCTGAGCGCCGTCCTGTCCCTGGGCGCCGTCTACGTCGGCCAGCTCATCGGCATCGCGATGATCGCCGCCGACGAGCTCGGGGTCTCCGCGACGACACTGCTCAGCGAGCACTTCGACGTGCTGACCGAGAGCTGGAAGGAGACCGCCGACGCGATGACCTACCTGTTCTTCGCGATCGGCGCCTTCGCCGCGTTCTCCGGCGCCAAGAAGGCCGCGTCGTAAGGACGTCCCCACGCGCGCAGGGCCCGTTCACCACACGGTGCACGGGCCCTGCGGCGTCGTACGGTCTCTCCCGGACTACCGCCGGTGCTGCGAGTCCGCCACGGTCACCTCGACCCGCTGGAACTCCTTGAGCTCGCTGTAGCCGGTGGTGGCCATGGCGCGGCGCAGGGCGCCGAAGAAGTTCATCGAACCGTCGGGGGTGTGGGACGGCCCGGTGAGGATCTCCTCGATGGTGCCGACCGTGCCGAGGTCGACCTTCTTGCCGCGCGGCAGCTCCTCGTTGACGGCCTCCATGCCCCAGTGGTGGCCCTTGCCCGGGCCGTCGGTCGCCCGCGCGAGCGGGGAGCCCATCATCACGGCGTCGGCGCCGCACGCGATCGCCTTGGGCAGGTCGCCGGACCAGCCGACGCCGCCGTCCGCGATCACGTGCACGTACCGGCCGCCGGACTCGTCCATGTAGTCGCGGCGGGCGGCGGCCACGTCGGCGACCGCCGTCGCCATGGGCACCTGGATGCCGAGCACGTTGCGCGTGGTGTGCGCGGCGCCGCCGCCGAAGCCGACCAGCACACCGGCCGCGCCGGTGCGCATCAGGTGCAGGGCGGCGGTGTACGTGGCGCAGCCACCGACGATCACCGGGACGTCGAGCTCGTAGATGAACTGCTTCAGGTTCAGCGGCTCGTGCGAGTGGGAGACGTGCTCGGCGGACACCGTCGTACCGCGGATGACGAAGATGTCCACGCCCGCGTCGACGACGGCCTTGGAGAACTGGGCCGTGCGCTGCGGGGAGAGCGCGGCGGCGGTGACCACGCCCGAGTCGCGCACCTCCTTGATGCGCGCGCCGATCAGCTCCTCCTTGATGGGGGCGGCGTAGATCTCCTGAAGGCGGCGGGTCGCCGTCTCGGCGGGCAGGCCGACGATCTCGTCGAGCAGCGGCTGCGGGTCCTCGTGCCGCGTCCACAGGCCTTCGAGGTTCAGCACGCCCAGGCCGCCGAGCTCGCCGATGCGGATCGCCGTGGCCGGCGAGACGACCGAGTCCATGGGGGCGGCCAGGAACGGCAGCTCGAAGCGGTAGGCGTCGATCTGCCAGGCGATCGAGACCTCCTTCGGGTCCCGGGTACGGCGGCTGGGGACGACGGCGATGTCGTCGAAGGCGTACGCCCGGCGGCCGCGCTTGCCGCGCCCGATCTCGATCTCAGTCACGATGTGTGGCCTTTCCCTGATGCGTTTCAGCGCCTTCCAGTATCCCCGACGGGGGTGACAGCGGTCGCCCCGGACGTACGACGGGGGCGGCCCCGGAGTTCCGGGGCCGCCCTGAAGCGTCAGATGTGCGCGCCACGCGCGCGTGCGTCACCGCTTGGCGCTGTAGTTCGGCGCCTCGACCGTCATCTGGATGTCGTGCGGGTGGCTCTCCTTCAGGCCCGCGGAGGTGATCCGCACGAACCGGCCGTTCGCCTGGAGCTCCGGCACGGTCCTGCCGCCGACGTAGAACATCGACTGGCGCAGGCCGCCGACCAGCTGGTGGACGACCGAGGAGAGCGGGCCGCGGTAGGGCACCTGGCCCTCGATGCCCTCGGGCACCAGCTGCTCGTCGGAGGCGACGCCCTCCTGGAAGTAGCGGTCCTTGGAGAACGAGCGGCGGTCGCCGCGGGACTGCATGGCCCCCAGCGAGCCCATGCCGCGGTACGACTTGAACTGCTTGCCGTTGATGAACAGCAGCTCGCCGGGCGACTCCTCGCAGCCCGCCAGCAGCGAGCCCAGCATCACCGTGTCGGCGCCCGCCACCAGGGCCTTGGCGATGTCGCCGGAGTACTGCAGACCGCCGTCGCCGATGACCGGGACACCGGCCTCCTTGGCGGCCAGCGCGGCCTCGTAGATGGCCGTGACCTGCGGGACGCCGACTCCGGCGACCACACGGGTCGTACAGATCGAGCCGGGGCCGACGCCGACCTTGATGCCGTCGGCGCCCGCGTCGACGAGGGCCTTCGCTCCGTCGCGCGTGGCGATGTTGCCGCCGATGACGTCCACGCCGGACGAGTTCGACTTGATCTTGGCGACCATGTCGCCGACCAGCCGGGAGTGGCCGTGCGCGGTGTCGACGACGATGAAGTCGACGCCCGCCTCGATCAGGGCCTGGGCGCGCTCGAAGGCGTCACCCGCGACGCCGACCGCGGCACCGACCAGCAGTCGGCCCTCGGCGTCCTTGGCGGCGTTCGGGTACTTCTCCGCCTTCACGAAGTCCTTGACCGTGATCAGGCCCTTGAGGACGCCGCTGTCGTCGACCAGCGGAAGCTTCTCGATCTTGTGGCGGCGCAGCAGCTCCATCGCGTCCGGGCCGGAGATGCCGACCTTGCCGGTGACCAGCGGCATCGGCGTCATGACCTCGCGCACCTGACGCGTGCGGTCGGTCTCGAAGGCCATGTCGCGGTTGGTGACGATGCCGAGTAGCTTGCCGGCGCCGTCGGTGACCGGGACACCGCTGATGCGGAACTTGCCGCACAGTGCGTCGGCCTCGGCGAGCGTGGCGTCCGGGTGGATGGTGATGGGGTCGGTGACCATGCCGGACTCGGACCGCTTCACCAGGTCGACCTGGTTGGCCTGGTCCTCGATGGACAGGTTGCGGTGCAGGACGCCGACGCCGCCCTGGCGGGCCATCGCGATCGCCATGCGCGACTCGGTGACCTTGTCCATGGCGGCGGACAGCAGCGGGATGTTGACCCGCACGTTCTTGGAGACGTACGAGGCGGTGTCGATCTCGTCGGGTGCCATGTCCGACGGGCCCGGCAGCAGCAGCACGTCGTCGTAGGTCAGCCCGAGTGTCGCGAATTTCTCGGGCACTCCGTCGACGTTGGCAGTCATGACACCTTCCCCAAATGGCCTTGATCGGTGCGGATGTCCATGCTAACGGGAAGCGCGGCTGTCTCATTCCACGGTTCCGGATGGCTCCGGGCTTCGTATGTTCGTACGGGGGCGAGGCACCGCCTGTTCAATCAAGGGCTCGGGTAGGGCTATTGCTCTGCCAGCGCCCGCAACCGGCTCAGCGCCCTGTGCTGCGCCACCCGGACGGCCCCGGGTGACATTCCCAACATGCGGCCCGTCTCCTCGGCCGTGAGGCCCACCGCGATACGCAGCAGCAGCAGTTCCCGCTGGCTCTCGGGGAGGTTCGCCAGCAGTTTCTTGGCCCATTCGGCGTCGCTGCTCAGCAGGGCGCGCTCCTCGGGGCCGAGGGAGTCGTCGGGGCGCTCGGGCATCTCGTCGGAGGGCACGGCCGTCGAACCGGGATGCCGCATCGCCGCACGCTGCAGGTCGGCGACCTTGTGGGCGGCGATGGCGAAGACGAACGCCTCGAAGGGGCGCCCGGTGTCCCTGTAGCGCGGCAGAGCGAGGAGCACCGCCACGCAGACCTCCTGGGCGAGGTCCTCGACGAAGTGCCGGGCGTCGCCCGGGAGCCGGGACAGGCGGGTACGGCAGTAGCGCAGCGCGAGGGGGTGGACATGGGCGAGCAGGTCGTGCGTGGCCTGCTCGTCCCCGTCGACGGCGCGGTGGACGAGCTCACCGATCGCCCCTGGGGCAGTGGCCGCCTCGTCGTCGCGCATCGGTCCATGGTGCCTTGCGGCCGCGCGGTCCGTGGCACCGCGTCCGTTGTTGTGCACCGAAGCGTTATGAGCAGGTGCGCCGGAACTCATCCCCTGCGCCCTCCCCTTCCGCTCGACCGACTCGTCCCCGAGAGACTCCACATCTCAAGGATGCGGCATCCGCGGCGAAACGAGCAGCGGGCACCGGAGGAGCGCCTTCGACGAACCCGCCCCTGAGGTGGTGGACCGGGATGTCCGTGCCCCCACCACGACGTACGCGGCCGCCCCTAGGGCCTGTCTTTCGGATCACCCCGGTGCCGTGAGACCTGGTGGGCACCCGTCCGAGCTGTCGCACGCGCTCGGGCGGGCGGCAGCCGGCGTTGTCGTCGGCCGCCGACGCGACCACGCGCGTGTGCGGCTCACGCGGCGGCATCCCCGCACCCCCGCGCTCCGGCGTCGGCGTCGGCCGGATGCCGCACGGCTCGGTCGGCCCGATCCGAAGGACAGGCCCTAGCGCACCAAACCCCATCGGAACCCGAGCGCCACGGCGTGGGCCCGGTCCGACGCGCCGAGCTTCTTGAAGAGCCGGCGGGCGTGCGTCTTGACGGTGTCCTCCGACAGGAACAGCTCGCGGCCGATCTCGGCGTTGGAGCGGCCGTGGCTCATGCCTTCGAGCACCTGGATCTCACGCGCGGTGAGCGTGGGCGCGGCGCCCATCTCCGCGGAGCGCAGCCGACGCGGGGCGAGCCGCCAGGTCGGGTCGGCGAGGGCCTGGGTCACCGTGGCGCGCAGTTCCGCGCGGGAGGCGTCCTTGTGCAGATAGCCGCGGGCGCCGGCGGCCACCGCGAGGGCCACACCGTCCAGGTCCTCGGCGACCGTGAGCATGATGATGCGCGCTCCGGGGTCGGCGGACAGCAGCCGCCGGACGGTCTCCACGCCGCCCAGACCGGGCATGCGTACGTCCATCAAGATCAGGTCCGAGCGGTCGGCGCCCCAGCGGCGGAGGACTTCCTCGCCGTTGGCAGCCGTCGTCACGCGCTCGACGCCGGGCACGGTCGCGACCGCGCGGCGGAGCGCCTCTCGGGCAAGCGGGGAGTCGTCGCAGACGAGGACGGAAGTCATGACCGCCCTCCGCAGCTGATGCGCGTCACCTTGAGCCTCCAGGCTGGTACGAATCGTCACCTGTGCGGTCGACCGTCTCGGACGCCCGCCCGAGCGCTTGTTCCTTCAACCGCCTCGTCACTCTCAACGACGGTCACTCGAAAGAGTTACGGGGCGGTCTGCCATCTTCGGCACTCTACGTGAGGGCGCGGACACGGTGCAGATATGCGCGGCAGACCCTCAAATGTTCATCACAACCTATGCCCCATTTAGACCCTTTTCTTCCCCTTCGCTGGTGTCTGCGACTAGATTCGCAATGAGTCATATTTTCATCTCCTTAGATCGTAGTTGTACGGTCGTGGACACGGATCCGCCCAGAACGGCTACAAGGGGTCACGCAATGGCAGATTTCTCCCGCCTTCCCGGACCGAACGCGGACCTGTGGGACTGGCAGCTGCTGGCTGCCTGTCGCGGGGTGGACAGCTCGCTGTTCTTCCACCCGGAGGGCGAGCGTGGTGCTGCTCGGAGTGCCCGCGAGAACTCGGCCAAAGAGGTCTGCATGAGGTGCCCGGTGCGCGCCGAGTGCGCCGCTCACGCGCTGGCGGTGCGGGAGCCGTACGGCGTCTGGGGCGGGCTGACCGAGGACGAGCGCGAAGAGCTGATGGGGCGGGCGCGCAACCGGCTGGTGTCGGCATCGGCATCCAGCGGGCACGCCGCTTCTGGCAACTGAACATTGAAGGAACGTTTCTGCACTAGGGGCACGCGTATGCGTGCCCTCGTTTTTTCCCGGGTGCTGTGCCCAGCGGACGGCCGGCTCCCGCTCAGCGGGCCGCCGCCCGCGCCAGCTGGTCCAGCGTCGCCGCCACGGCCGGCACGTGCGCGAGGTCCGGCAGCGTGAGCGCGACGATCTCCCGCCGCACCGTCGGTCGCAGTGTCACGGTGCGTGCGCCTCGGGGCCGTACGGACTCGACGGCCAGCTGAGGCAGGACGGCGACGCCGAGCCCGGCGCCGACCAGGCCGACCACCGCCGGGTAGTCGTCGGTGGCGAAGTCGATGCGCGGCGTGAAGCCGGCCGCCTCGCACACCTCGACCAGCTGGCCACGGCAGCGCGGGCAGCCCGCGATCCACGGTTCCTCGGCGAGCTCGCCGATGGCGACAGACTCCGCGCGCGCGAGACGGTGCCGTTCGGGCACGAGCGCGACCAGCCGGTCCGTCAGCAGCGGTCGGACGACGAGCTCGTCCCACTCCTCGGCGCCGGCCGCCGTCTCGTACCGGAAGGCGAGCGCCACGTCGCAGTCGCCGTCCCGCAGCATCTCCACGGACCTCGGCGGTTCGGCCTCCTCCAGGAAGACCCGGGTGCCGGGATGGACGTCGCGCAGCGCGGCGAGAGCGGTCGGGACGAGCGTGGAACTGCCGCTGGGGAAGGAGACGAGCCGTACCCGGCCCGCGCGCAGGCCCGCGATGGCGGCGACCTCCTCCTCGGCCGCGGTGAGCCCGGCGAGGATCCCGGCGGCGTGCCGCACCAGTGCCTCACCGGCCTGGGTCAGGCGCATCTCGCGTCCGGTGCGGATCAGCAGCGGCGTGCCGACGGACGCCTCCAGGGCCTTCATCTGCTGGCTGACGGCGGGCTGGGTGCAGCCCAGCTCGCGCCCCGCCGCCGAGAAAGAGCCCGTGGTGGCCACGGCGCGCAGGACACGGAGATGGCGGGCTTCGATCACACTTGGAGGATAAGCGAGCCTTTGACGGCGCGGCGAATAATGCGTCGACGCTTTGGACCGTCGCCTTCTACCGTGCGGCCATGAAGCTTCTGTCTGTAAACCTGGGCCGGGCGAAGGCCGTGCCGTACACGGACAACCCGGAGGGCGTGACCGGGATCGACAAGCAGCCGGTGCAGGGAGCGGTACGGGTGGCCGCCCCCGGCCCGAAGGGCATAGGCGGGAGCGGGCTGGCCGGGGACGCGGTGTGCAAGAAGGAGCACCACGGCGGCGACGACCAGGCGGTGTACGCGATGGCGCGCGAGGACCTCGACGCGTGGGAGCGCGAGCTGGGGCGGCCGCTGGCCCCCGGTGCCTTCGGCGAGAACCTCACCACGCAGGGCGTCGACGTGTCCGGCGCGCTGATCGGCGAGCGCTGGCGCATCGGGAGCACGGTGGTGCTGGAGATCACCTCCGGCCGGATTCCCTGCCGCACCTTCCAGGGGCATCTCGGGGAGGAGCGGTGGGTGAGACGGTTCACGGAGCGAGGTGCGCCCGGGGCCTATCTGCGGGTGATCGAGCCCGGTGAGATACGGGCGGGTGACCCGGTGGAGATCGTGCACCGGCCGGACCACGGCGTGACCGTCGCCCTGCAGTTCCGGGCGGTGACGACCGATCGGGCGCTGCTGCCGCGGCTGCTGCCGGCAGGTGAGGCGCTGCATCCGGAGGCTCTGGCGACGGCGCGGAAGTACGTGGAGAAGCACACCGGGTGAGGGGGCGGTGGGCGGAGGCCGCGGCTGGCCCGGGCCGGGACCCGGGGCTGGGTCCGGCTGTGGCTGGGCTGCGGCTGGGGCTGGGGCTGGGGCTGGGGACGAGCCGAGATGGAGCCTGACGGCCCGCCAGCTGTGCGTCCGGCTCGGGCAGCTGTCGTGCTCGGCCGGGCGCCGCACGGCTCCTGGGGGGGAAACCCCGGGCGGCGGGCGGGGGTTGGTTCGGGGACAGTCGGGGCTGGTCCCCGATGTCCGGCGGGCCCGGCTCGGCGACGATCGAAGCATGTCTCGCCACACGTCTCGCAGCGGTCCGGGGAACGGGCCCGCCGACTCGGCCGGGAGCGGTCGAGTCGGCAGGACACGCCGGGCGTTCCCTGGTGGGTGCTCCCCCGGTGCGCGCGGGCCGTAGGTCGGGACGGGCAGCAGGGAGTCGGGAGGAGGGCATGTCGTGGACGGCCGCCGAGGCGAGCGGACGCGCAAACTCCGGGTAACTACCCTTGGGCCATGACAACGGCTCTGATTACGGGATCGACGGCAGGCATCGGGGCCGCGTTCGCGCGGCGACTGGCGGCCGACGGGCACAACCTGGTGCTGGTGGCCCGCGACACCCAACGGCTTCGGGAACAGGCGACCGAGCTGCACGACCGACACGGCATCGAGGCGGAGGTGCTGACGGCCGACCTGGCGGAGGACAAGGGCATCGAGGCGGTGGCGACCCGGCTGGGCGACCGCAAGAACCCCGTCGACCTGCTGATCAACAACGCCGGCTTCGGCAACAAGGGCCGCTATCTCGACGTCCCCATGGCCGACGAGCTGCGGATGCTCAAGGTGCACTGCGAGGCGGTGCTGCGGCTGACGTCGGCGGCGACGCAGGCGATGCGCGAGCGGGGCCGCGGAGGTGTCATCAACGTCGCCTCGGTCGCGGCCTTCGTGCCGCGCGGGACCTACGGGGCGTCCAAGGCGTGGGTCGTCCAGTTCACGCAGGGCGCGGCGCGGGACCTGGCCGGCAGCGGTGTGCGGCTGATGGCGTTGTGCCCGGGGTTCGTGCGCACGGAGTTCCACGCGCGGGCCGGCATGGGGACGGACAACATCCCGAACTGGCTGTGGCTCGACGCGGACAAGCTGGTCGCGGTGGCCCTCACCGACCTGGCGCGCGGCAAGACGCTGTCAATTCCGGACCCCCGGTACAAGGCGCTGACGGGGGCGGCGAGGCTGATGCCCCAGGGCCTGCTCGGCGGAATCACGTCGAAGACGGGGCGCAAGTACGGGCCGCAGTAGGGCCGTCCGTGTCGCCGAGAGGCGGTGCGGCCCGGTTGCGCCTGGATGCCGCCCCGGGCGCCGCGCGGTGCGCGCGCGGCCACGCCGTAAAGCCGACGACTCCCAGCACACGCCAGGACCCCGGCACACGCCACGACCAGTGCCCGCCCGGGCCACACGGCCGACTCGGGCCCCGACCACACGGCCGACTCGGGCCCCGGCCGCACCACAGACGCGACCCGCCACATCACCGACCCGAACACCCGCCCACACCCGGACCCGAACCCCGCACACCACTGACCCGAACCCCCGGCCCACACCACCGACCCGAACCCCCGCTCACACCACCGAGGCAAAGCTGGGCCAAAAGCGACGTAGGGGTGCGAGGGGCGGACCCGACCACCGCCCGCAAGCCGGCCGCCGACGACGCCCCGCGACCAGCACGCGGCAACGCCTGACGCGCGCCCGTAGCCGCCGGCCGGCCCGTCGGTGACGACAGGCGGCGGCGCGGGGCGCTTGGGAGAATGGTGCTGTTCAACCGGACCCAGGGGGGCCGGAGGGCGGTGCCATGACCTTCGTACAGCTCATCGACTGCAAGACCAGCCGGTTCGACGAGATGAACCGGCTGATGGACAGGTGGGTCGAGCAGACCAAGGGGAAGCGGACGGCGACGCACGACGTCATCGGCAAGGACCGGGACGACGCGTCGCACTTCGTCGAGATCGTGGAGTTTCCGTCGTACGAGGAGGCCATGCGCAATTCCGGCCTGCCGGAGACCGACCGGATCTTCCAGGAGATGGTGGCGCTCTGCGACGGGGAACCCACCTTCACCAACCTGGACGTCGTGCGGGACGAGCAGCTCAACGCGGACACCGCGCGGCGGTTCTTCGAGGTGCTGTCCGGCCAGGAGGGGCTGCTGCCGCTGGACGACCTGGTCGACGAGGACTACCACGACCACGATCCGGCCAACGACCAGGACACCCGCGGAAGGGACGGCGTCCGGCGCGAGATGGAGATGTGGCGGGAGGCCTTCGACTTCTCCGTCCGCATCGAGGACCAGATCGCCCAGGGCGACCGGGTGTGCACCCGGTGGAGCTGGGACGCGACCCACACCGGCGAGTTCCTGGGGCTGCGGCCGACCGGGCGGAAGGTGTCCATGACCGGGACGACCATCTTCCGGTTCGGGGGCGGTGGGAAGATCGTCGAGGGGTGGTGGCAGTACGACCGCCTGGGGCTGATGGCGCAGCTCGGGGCGCTCGACGATCTGGAGATCTAGGAGCAGCGGCGCGCGGGCGTACGGGAGAAACCCCCGTTCCGACCGGAACGGGGGCTTCTTCCGGAGTGCGTGCCTCAGTGGGCGTGGCCGTGGCCGTGGCCCGCGGCGGCCGGCTCCTCCTCTTCCTTCTTCTCGACGACCAGGGTCTCGGTCGTCAGGAGGAGGGAGGCGATGGAGGCGGCGTTCTCCAGGGCGGAGCGGGTGACCTTGACCGGGTCGATGACGCCGGCCTTGACCAGGTCGCCGTACTCGCCGGTGGCGGCGTTGTAGCCGCTGCCCTTCTCCAGCTCCGCCACCTTGGAGACGATGACGTAGCCCTCGAGGCCGGCGTTCTCGGCGATCCAGCGCAGCGGCTCGACGGCGGCGCGGCGGACGACCGCGACACCCGTGGCCTCGTCGCCGGTCTTGTCGAGGTTGCCCTCCAGGACCTTCACCGCGTGGACGAGCGCGGACCCACCACCGGAGACGATGCCCTCCTCGACCGCGGCGCGGGTCGCGGAGATGGCGTCCTCCAGGCGGTGCTTCTTCTCCTTCAGCTCCACCTCGGTGGCGGCGCCGACCTTGATCACGCACACGCCGCCGGCCAGCTTCGCGAGGCGCTCCTGGAGCTTCTCGCGGTCCCAGTCGGAGTCGGTGGTCTCGATCTCGGCCTTGATCTGGGCGACGCGGCCCTCGACGTCCTCCTTCTTGCCGGCGCCGTCGACGATCGTGGTGTCGTCCTTGGTGACGGTGACGCGGCGGGCGGAGCCGAGGACGTCCAGACCGACCTGGTCGAGCTTGAGGCCGACCTCCTCGGAGATGACCGTGGCGCCGGTGAGGACCGCCATGTCCTGCAGCATCGCCTTGCGGCGGTCGCCGAAGCCGGGGGCCTTGACGGCGACGGCGTTGAAGGTGCCGCGGATCTTGTTGACGACGAGGGTGGACAGGGCCTCGCCCTCCACGTCCTCGGCGATGATCAGCAGCGGCTTGGAGGAGTTGGCCTGGATGATCTTCTCCAGCAGCGGCAGCATGTCCGCGATGGCGGAGATCTTGCCCTGGTGGATGAGGATGTACGGGTCGTCCAGGACGGCTTCCATGCGCTCCTGGTCCGTCACGAAGTACGGCGACAGGTAGCCCTTGTCGAAGGCCATGCCCTCGGTGAAGTCCAGCTCCAGGCCGAAGGTGTTGGACTCCTCGACGGTGATGACACCGTCCTTGCCCACCTTGTCCATCGCCTCGGCGATGAGCTCGCCGACCTGCTGGTCCTGGGCGGACAGCGCGGCGACGGCGGCGATGTCGGACTTCTCGTCGATCGGGCGGGCCGACGCGAGCAGTTCCTCGGAGACGGCGGCGACGGCGGCGTCGATGCCCTTCTTCAGGGCGGCCGGGGAGGCGCCTGCGGCGACGTTCTTCAGGCCCTCGCGGACGAGCGCCTGGGCCAGCACGGTCGCGGTGGTCGTACCGTCACCCGCGATGTCGTTGGTCTTGGTCGCCACCTCCTTGACCAGCTGCGCGCCGAGGTTCTCGTACGGGTCCTCGATCTCGACCTCGCGGGCGATCGTGACACCGTCGTTGGTGATGGTGGGGGCGCCGAACTTCTTGTCGATGACGACGTTGCGGCCCTTGGGACCGATCGTCACCTTGACCGTGTCGGCGAGCTTGTTGACGCCGCGCTCGAGGGCGCGACGGGCGTCCTCGTCGAACTTCAGGATCTTCGCCATGGGAGCGTGAGCCCTCTCGGAAATCTGGGTGAAAGCACTGCGCCCCGGGCGCCCGGCTTCTTATCGGTCGCGGGGGCCAGGGGCGCAGTAGCAGAGCAAAAAGAGGTGGCTTACTTCTCGACGATCGCGAGCACGTCGCGGGCCGAGAGGACGAGGTACTCCTCGCCGTTGTACTTCACCTCGGTGCCGCCGTACTTGCTGTACAGCACGACATCGCCGGTCTTCACGTCGAGCGGGAGACGCTCGCCGTTCTCGAAGCGGCCCGGGCCCACGGCCAGGACGACGCCCTCCTGGGGCTTCTCCTTGGCGGTGTCCGGAATGACCAGGCCAGAGGCCGTGGTCTGCTCGGCGTCCAGCGGCTGGACCACGATGCGGTCCTCGAGCGGCTTGATGGCAACCTTGGAGCTGGCGGTCGTCACGATCCGACCTCCCCCTTCGGAGATCTCACGGGGTTAACTGTCTGAGGTGGCGACCAGGTCGATCCGTCGTCGCGGGTGCCGGACCTGCCCGTCGCGTTGTTGGCACTCTCCGGGTGGGAGTGCCAGAGCCGAGACTATGACCGTCGTTAGCACTCGGTCAAGCGGAGTGCCAATTGCCTGCGCGCGTCGGTGGGGGTTTCGTGCGGGCGTACGTTTTCGCGCCTGCCCGGCGTCGGTGCCTGGGGCGGGTGCCAGCCCGGCGCCACGCTGCCCCCCCCCCGGCCTCGCTCGGACGACGGGACCCCCACCGCCCGGCCGTACCGCCCTGCGGGGTGCAGTGCTCGGCGTCGGTGTGCTGCCGTCGGGGGCTGCCGCCCCAGGTCCCCGCTTCGGCCTGAACGGCCTCGTCCTCGAGCAACGGACGGGCTGGGCCCGGGTCAACGACTCACCGGCGCCGAAGCGGTGCCGCCGGTCGCCGCCGGATACCGCTGGACGTAGTCCTCCAGCCGCCCCACCCTCAACCGCCGCCCCTCGATCTCCCGGAGCAGTCGTACCGTGCGTTCCACCAGGGGGACGCCCGTCGTGCCGGCGTCCGGGGTGACGGCCACGATGTCGCCGGGGCGCAGGTCGTGCCCGCCCCGGGTGTAGGTCAGCGTGCCGTCGCCTCGGACCGCGGCCCGCCACAGGACGACCGCCGTGATGCCACAGTCGGCGGCGGCGCGCAGGGTCGTCGTGTCGTACGTGCCGTGGGGCGGGCGGAAGAGGTGGGGGCGGACGCCGAAGCGGGCGCGGAGTTTGTCCTGCTGACCGCAGATCTCGGCGCGCTGGCCGGCGTAGGGCAGGCCACGCAGGGCGGGGTGGTCGAGGGTGTGGTTCTGGATGCTCGCGCCGACCGCCCGCAGGCGCGCGAGATGGCCGTACGCCGGGCCGACGACGCGGTCCGTCAGGAAGAGGCTGACCGGCAGGCGGCGGGTCCTGACGAGGTCGGCGAAGCGCGGGTCACGCTCGGCGTCGTCGTCGTACGTCAGGAAGACGACGCGGTCGCGGGTGGGGATGTGATCCACCACGGGAGGGAGAACGGAGGGCGTCGCGCCCTGCCCCGGCGTCCGGGGCCGGCCGTCCGACGGCACCGTGCCGGTGCAGCCGCTGAGCAGGGCGGCGGCGGCCAGGGCCACGGCCGCCAGGCCGCACGGCCTCACAGGTAGTCCTCCAGGCGCCCCACCGCGTAGCCCTCGGCCGTGACCTTGTTCAGGAAGCGGCGGATCATGTCGGGCATCGCGCCCTTCCAGTGCTCCCGGCCCCGGAAGTGGCTGAGCACGATGTCGCCGGGGTGCAGAGCGCGGTCCCACTCGCGGTACTCCCAGCGGTCGACGAAGACCTCCTCGTTCCACAGCGGGACGTACCGGATGCCGCAGGCCTTCGCGGCGTGCAGCGTGGCCCTGTCGTAGTTGCCGAAGGGCGGGCGGAAGAGGACGGGGCGCTTGCCGTAGCGCTCCTCGATCACGTCCTGCATGCCGCAGATCTCGCGCTTCTGGCGGGCGTAGGACAGTGCGGGCAGATAGGGGTGGTGCAGGGTGTGATTGTTCAGGGCCGCTCCCTGGGCCTGCATCTTCCCGAAGTAGGCGTAGTCCTCCTTGACCAGGTAGTCGCTGAGGAAGGCGGTGTAGGGAATCCTCAGTTCGCGCGTCATGCGCAGGAACTCCGGGTCCTTCTCCGCGCCGTCGTCGATGGTGAGGAAGACGACCTTGTCCTTGGTGGGGACCGTGGTGAAGACCGGGGGGAGGTCGAACTCCCGGTGGCCGTCGACCTCGAACCCCTTACGGGTGGTGATCCTCGGCTTCTGGGCGGGAGGCGCCGGGGCCGTCAGCGGGACCTTCCGCAGGCCCCAGCGCCGTGCGGCGGCGACCCGGGCGGCGTGGGCCGCGCGCAGCTTGGTGGCGTAGGAGTCGAGCGCACGGGCCGGGGGCGCGTCGAGGGGCTGCTGACCGGCGGCCGGCCGCGCCCCGTCGCCGCCCTCCTGCGCGCAGCCCGAGGTGATGGTGGCGACCGCGAGCACGGCGAGGCCGAGCCGCGCCCGCCCGAAAGCCCGGTTTTTATCGTTTCTTACGACTGCTCGCATGGAGCGGGATCCTCGCAGGGCGCCGCGCCGAACCCGCCCCGACACCGCGACCGGCGGCCCGCCGTCCACCGACTGGCCCACAACCGCCTCTGGCCGACAATGTTCCGGTGAACGACCTCGCCCCTCTCCTCACCCCCGAAGGCCGTGCCCTCCTCGACGAGGTGCGCGGCACCGACCCGGCGCGGGAACTCGCCGTCGCCACCCGGCTGCGCCGCGACCACCCCGCGGAGCTGGTGTCGGCGGCGCTCGGCCAGGCGCGGCTGCGGCAGCGGGCGGCGGCGAAGTTCGGGGCGGAGGACGCCGAGCGGATGTTCTTCACGCCGAACGGGGTCGAGCAGTCGACGCGCGCGAGCGTGGCGACGTACCGCGCCCGGCGGATGCGGGAGCTGGGCGTGGCCTCGGTCGCCGACCTGTGCTGCGGGATCGGCGGTGACGCGATCGCGCTGGCCCGTGCCGGAATCCGGGTGCTGGCCGTGGACCGCGACCCGCTGACGGTGGCGGCGGCGCGTGCGAACGCCGACGCGCTGGGGCTCGCCGGGCTGATCGAGGTGCGGGAGGCCGACGTCACGGAGGTGGACACGGCCGGTTACGACGCCGTCTTCGTCGACCCGGCCCGGCGCGGCGGGCGGGGCCGGATCTTCGACCCGGAGGCGTACTCGCCGCCCCTGTCCTGGGCGATCAGGACGGCCCGGACGGCTCCCCGTGCCGCACTGAAGATCGCGCCCGGCATCCCGCACGAGGCGATCCCCTCCGACGCCGAGGCCGAGTGGATCTCCGACGGCGGGGACGTGAAGGAGGCGGTGCTGTGGTTCGGCACCGAGCCGGGGGCGGTACGGGCGACCCTGCTGCCCGGGTTGCGCACCCTGCTCTCCCAGGGGCTGCCCGACCCGGTCGTCCGCCCCGTCGGGCGGTACCTGTACGAACCCGACGGGGCCGTCATCCGGGCACACCTGGTCGCGGAGGTCGCCCAGCGGCTCGGCGGCGGGCTGCTCGACGCGACGATCGCCTACGTCACGGCGGACGAGCTCCGGCCGACGCAGTACGCCACCGCTTACGAGATCACCGACCATCTCCCCTTCAACGTCAAGAAGTTGAAGGCGCTGCTGCGGGAACGGGAGGTCGGCACGCTGACCGTGAAGAAGCGGGGGTCGGCGGTCGAGCCGGAGGAACTGCGCCGGAAGGTGCTGCCCAAGCCGCACGGGCCGCACTCCGCGACCGTCTTCCTGACCCGGGTCGCCGGAGCGCCGGCGATGCTGGTCGGGCATCCCGCCCGATGAGCCGCTGAGCCGGTGAGTCCGATGGGCCGGGAGCCGGGTGAGCCGGCCGATCCCGGTGAGTCCGGTGAGTCCGCTGAGTCCGGTGCGGGATCACGGGTGACCACCTCGGGGTCGCTACGTCCACTTCGTGCAGGTGGCGGGACGGCCGTAGCTGCCCTGGCAGGCCTGGTACCTGATGAACTTGCCGTTGATGTAGCGCGGCACGGCGATGGTGTCGTGCCAGTGGCCGGTGCTGCTCAGGCGCCGGCGGCAGCTGGAGGCCGTCGTGCCGTCGGTCCAGGTGAGGACCAGCCAGGTCTCGGTGTCGTCCGGGTCGACGGCGGTCCAGCCCGTGGCCCAGTAGTAGGTCAGGTTCGGGCGGTTGGCGCGCATCAGCCTGAACCCGCCCACCAGCTCGCCGTCCTCGCTGAGGTCGTGTTCCTCGGCGGCTTCGGAGGGACCCCAGTTGGTGTCGGCGTACTGGACCGGCCAGGCGGGGTGCGAGGGCCCCGTCTCCTTCGTGCAGCCGGCGGAGAGGACCTGGTCGGTCTTCGGGGGCCGGGCGACCGGCGGCGCGGCGTCCGGTTTCCGGGTGGGAGCGGGACGGCTGACGGGTGAGGGGACCTCGCCCGCGGACGGGTCCGGCGCGGGGACGGCGCGGTCGGTGGGTTTCGGGGTGGCCGATCCGCTGGGGGACGGGGAGGCGCCCGGGGCGGAGGGGCCGGCGGAGACCGTGCTGCCGTCCGTCGGTGTCGCCGTGGCCGCACGGGGACGGCCGGCTGGGCCGTCGGCCACGGTGGTGGACGCCAGGACCGTGAGGGCGGCGAGGGCGGTGCCGATGAGCAGGGTCCGCTTGCGTATCCGCGGTGCCGCGTCGCGCGGGGCCTGCACGATCGTCGCGATGACGCCGGTGTTGGAGAACGCGTTGGGCGCGGTGGCGAGGGAGTCGCCGGTGTCGGACGCCCGGACCGCAGGGGCGGGCACGGGGGCGGTGGCGTCCGGGGACGGGGCCTGGCAGCCGGAGTTGGCGGTGCCGGTGTCCTCCGCCCGGGCCGCTCCGGTCCTCTCGGCGACGAACGGCGGCGTCGGCGAGCCGCCTTCGGCATCAGGCGCGTGAGCGGCCGGGCCGGACCGGTGGCGGCGCTTCGGATCCATGACGGGAGAGCTCCCTCTGTCCAGTGGGGCTGGGCGGGTCAGCGGGTGTACCGGACCCCGGTGTTGGCGCTGCTGCCGGCGCCGTCCGCGTGGGCCGGTCCGGTGCTGTCCGCCCGTGCCGGGCCGCTCGCCGCGTCCGCGGGCTTGACCACGCCGGAGGTGGCGTCGCCGCCGGCGGTGGCCGTGGCCGCCCCGGTGTTGCGGGCCTCGTCCCCGGGGCCGGGTTCGGGCGACGCGGGCGTGGCCGCGGGCCGCTGGAGAAGGGCCCAGAGCAGGGCCACGATGCCGGTGGCGGCCTGCACGGAGGCACCGGCCAACTGGCCCGTGTCCGGGCTGTCCAGGAGCCAGACCACCGGAGTCGACGCGATACCCACCCCAGCGGCGACGACCGACACGATCTTCCACGTCTGCGACACGGACCCCCCAGCCCACTCCCCCACACCGGCATCCGGCGGCTCGTCGGTCCACGGCTGCGCGTGGCCGCTCACCGACAGCAAGAACGCGCACCGGCGACCATCGGTTACGGCCGGGCCTGCCGCCCGCTGGGCGGTCCGGTCAGCCCGCCTGTGCCGCCCGGCGCAGCAGCAGCCGCCGTTCCGGCGCGTTGCGGGTCAGCGACGCGGCCCGTTCGAACTCCGCCCGGGCCTCGGCCGTGCGCCCCAGCCGTGCCAGCAGATCACCGCGCACGCTGGGCAGCAGGTGGTAGTCACGCAGGGCGGGTTCGGCGGCGAGGGAGTCGACGAGGGCCAGCGCCGGTTCCGGTCCCTCGGCCATCGAGACGGCCACCGCGCGGTTCAGCTCGACGACGGGAGACGGGGAGCGGACCGCGAGCAGACCGTACAGCGTGGCGATCATCGCCCAGTCGGTCTCCTCGAAGGTGTGGGCCTGCGCGTGGCAGGCGGCGATGGCGGCCTGGAGGGCGTACGGGCCGGGGCCGCCGGTGGCGTCGGCGCGGGCGAGGGCGGCGATGCCCCGGGCGATGAGCATGCGGTTCCAGCGGGCGCGGTTCTGGTCCTTGAGCAGGACCGGTTCGCCGGACGGCCCGGTGCGCGCGGCGGCGCGGGACGCCTGGAATTCCAGGAGCGCGGTGAGGCCGTGGACCTCGGGCTCCTTCGGCATCAGGGCGGACAGCACCCGGGCCAGGCGCAGGGCGTCCTCGCACAGCGCCGGGCGGAGCCAGTCGTCGCCGGACGTGGCCGCGTACCCCTCGTTGAAGATCAGGTAGATGACCTCCAGGACCGAGCCCAGACGGGCCTCGCGGTCGGGGCCGTACGGCACCTCGAAGGCGACGTTCTTCGTGGCCAGGGTCCGTTTGGCGCGCACGATGCGCTGCGCGACGGTCGGTTCGGGCACCAGGAAGGCGCGGGCGATCTCGGCGGTGGTCAGGCCGCCGAGCAGACGCAGGGTCAGGGCGATGCGGGCCTCGGCGGACAGCACCGGGTGGCAGGCGGTGAAGACCAGGCGGAGCAGGTCGTCGTCGATGTCGTCGGGGTCTGCGGGTTCCTCCGGCGGCGGCACGTCGGACAGGTCACGGCCGATCTCGGCCAGCTTGCGGGCGTAGTTCTCCCGGCGGCGGACCAGGTCGACGGCGCGGTTGCGGGCCGTGGCCATGAGCCAGGCGCCCGGGTTGTCGGGGACACCGTCCCGCGGCCACTGCTCCAGCGCGGCGACCAGCGCGTCCTGCGCCAGCTCCTCGGCGATACCGACGTCCCGGACGACACGGGTGACCCCCGCGATGATCCGCGGCGACTCGATCCGGAAGACGGTCTCGATGGCCGAGCCGGTCTCGTCGCCCGACTGCGTGCCAGGAGGCCCAGTGGGCGGTCGGGGCGACGGGGAGGCGGTGGGCTGCGGTGTCACAGCCCACCATCAGACACCCTCACCGGCGCTCGGCCAAGGAATCCGCTCAGTCCTCGGCGATCTGCCGGACCTCGGCGGTGATCGTCCAGTACTCCTCGTGCAGCTGCAGGAAGCGCTTGGCCCACTCGATCGCCTCGGCCTTGTCCTTGCACTGCGAGATCGAGTAGCCGCCGATCACTTCCTTGGACTCGGTGAACGGCCCGTCGGTGACGGACAGCTTCCCGCCCGCCCAGTGCACCCGGCTGCCCTCAGAGGTCGGGGTGAGTCCGGCCGTGTCGAGCATGACCCCGGCCTTGGTGATCTCCTCCAGGAGCTTGCCCATGCGCTCCTGGAGCTCCGGGCTCGGCCCCTCGGCGGGTGCGTTCTTCTCGTCGATACGGATCAGGGTGAGAAAGCGCGGCATCGTGACTCCTCGGGATCGGTGGCCGGGTCCTTCCCGGCCTCTCACCCCTGCGTCGAACGGGAGACACCTGGATCGACACGCTCGCGGGATTTCTTCGAGATTTTTTCCGCGGGCCTGTTTTCCCAAGTCACGCTTGCCACTTCACGGCGGTCACGAACGCCGCCTTCGCCTGCGGCGCTCCCACCGCCCTGCCCCCGACCACCGGAGCCGCGTCCGGCGCGATCCGCTTCGGGCGGTCACGCAGTTCCCAGACCGCGCCGTCGCCGGCGTCTCGGCCCCGGCGACGGCCGCCAGGTCGGCGCGGCCGTCGCCCTCGACGTCCTGGAGCCGGACGGCGCTGCCGAACCGATCGGACGGTGACTTCACCGGCGACGACCGCCGGTGTCAGCAGGCCGGCCACGAGCGGCACGGTCCACGGCGTCCGTACGCACGGCTGGCACAGACCGACCCCCAGGCTACGGCGACACCTCACCGCGCCTGACCCGTCACCGTGCGCGGGGGTTGTGGCCGTGGCCCGCCGGGCCGGCCCGCAGGCGACCCCGTACGCGCTGGGGCGTCGTCGCCGAGCGCGTCGGTGATGCAGCGAGCCGGGGCATACGGGGCCGCTGGGCACCGGACGGACAGGCAGTTGTGGGTTCCGGAGCGGGAGGGCGACATCGCCGCCCCGGCGAGTCGAAAGTTTCGACGGGGTGACCGACAGTCTTCGACCCAGGCCTGGAGACGGCCGGAGCGCCCGTCGACACGGCGACACGCCTCTTGGCCGGGGTGCCCCGCCTCGCCCCGCCGGGCTACCCCGCCGAAGGCGCCGCCGTGCTGGTGCGCACCACCAGGCTCGTCGCCAGTTCCACCCGGGTCGCCGCCGGGGTGCCCCCCTCTCGGCCCAGGTCGAGGACCAGCTTGGCCGCCGTCTCCGCCATCTCGGTCAGCGGCTGCCGTACGGTCGTCAGCGGCGGGCCGACCCAGCGGGCCACCGGCAGGTCGTCGAACCCGACCACGCTCACGTCCTCGGGGATGCGCAGGCCCAGCTCGCGCGCGGCCTCGTAGAGGCCGAGCGCCTGGAGGTCGTTGCCGGCGAACACGGCGGTGGGCCGGTCGTCCCGGCGCAGCAGTTCCAGGCCCTGGCGGTAGCCGGCCTCGTGATGGAAGTCGCCGGTCATGATCAGGCCTGGGTCGACCGGCAGCCCGGCCGTCTCCAGCGCGGCGCGGTAGCCGTCGATGCGGGCCCGGCTGCAGATCATCCGGGAGGGCCCGCTGATCGCACCGATCCTCCGGTGCCCCAGCTCGACCAGGTGCCGGGTGGCCGCCAGGCCGCCCTGCCAGTTGGTGGCGCCGATCGACGGCACGTCGGCGCCCGGGTCGCCGGCCGGGTCCATCACCACGAACGGAATGGACCTGCTGGTCAGCAGCGCGCGCTGGGACTCGTCGAGGCCCGACAGCACCAGGACGACCCCGTGCGGGCGGCGGGCGGCGACCTGGTCGGCCCAGGTCCGCCCGGGCGTCAGCCGCCCCGCGCTCTCGGAGAGCACCACGCTCAGCCCGGCGTCCCGGGCCACGTTCTCCACACCCCGGATGACCTCCATCGCCCACGCGCTCTCCAGTTCGTGGAAGACCAGGTCGATCAGCGGCGAGCGGGTCGCCTCGGCGCGGCGGCGCCGGTAGCCGTGGGCGCGCAGCAGTTCCTCGACGCGGGTCCGGGTGGCCGGGGCGACATCGGCGCGGCCGTTGAGGACCTTCGAAACAGTCGGCGCCGACACGCCGGCCTCGCGGGCGATCTCGGCAAGCGTCGCGGTCTGCGTGGACCGCCCTTGCGTCCGCCCCTGCGTCCGGGTTTGCGTCCGGCTTTCCGCCGGCTCCGGGGATGTCATGGCGGCGATCGTATCCCTGCGGGACCTCTTGACGAAGTCCTCGCGGCACCATAGGTTCCCGGAACATTCGATGCCCATATCGAAACATTCGTGAGACCGACCGTGTGAGGGCCGTCCCGTCCACCCGACAGGAGCTTCATGACCACCGCGCCCTGGCGTGACCCCGCCCTGCCCGCAGCCGCCCGCGTCGACGACCTGCTCTCCCGGATGACCCTGGAGGAGAAGACCGCCCAGCTGTACGGCGTGTGGGTGGGTGCCTCGACGGACGGCGGCGGAGTCGCCCCGCACCAGCACGACATGACCGCGGACTACGACTGGGACGAGCTCATCACCCGGGGCCTGGGCCAGCTCACCCGCTCCTTCGGCACCGCACCCGTGGACCCGGCGCTGGGCGCGCAGGCCCTCGCCCGCGCCCAGCGCCGCATCATGGCGGCGAGCCGGTTCGGCGTCCCCGCGATCGCCCACGAGGAGTGCCTGGCCGGGTTCACCGCCTGGCAGGCCACCGCCTACCCGGTACCGCTGGCCTGGGGCGCCAGCTTCGACCCGCCGCTCGTCGAGGAGATGGCCCGCCGCATCGGCGGCGACCTGCGCGCGGTCGGCGTCCACCAGGGCCTGGCCCCCGTCCTGGACGTCGTACGCGATCCGCGCTGGGGCCGGGTGGAGGAGACGATCGGCGAGGACCCGTACCTGGTGGGCACGATCGGCGCCGCGTACGTGCGGGGCCTGGAGTCGGCCGGGATCGTCGCCACCCTCAAGCACTTCGCCGGGTACGCCTCCTCGGCCGGGGCCCGCAATCTGGCGCCGGTCCGGGCCGGGGTCCGGGAGTTCGCCGACGTCACCCTCCCGCCGTTCGAGATGGCGCTGCGCGAGGGCGGAGCGCGCTCGGTGATGGCCGCGTACACCGAGACGGACGGCGTCCCGGCCTCTGCGGATCCCGAACTGCTGACCAGGCTGCTGCGCGACGAGTGGGGTTTCACGGGCACGGTGGTCGCGGACTACTTCGGCATCGGCTTCCTGGAGACCCTGCACCGGGTCGCGGCCGGCCCCGCGCAGGCGGCGCACGCGGCGCTCACGGCCGGGATCGACGTCGAGCTGCCCACCCTGAAGTGCTACGGGCAGCCTCTGCTGGACGCCGTCCGCGCGGGCGAGATCCCGGAGGACCTGGTGGACCGCGCGGCTCGCCGTGTGCTGCTCCAGAAGTGCGAACTGGGCCTGCTGAACGCCGACTGGACGCCCGAGCCGGCCACCGGGATCGCCCTCGACTCGACGGCGAACCGTGTCCTGGCCCGCCGCCTGGCCGAGGAGTCGGTGGTGCTGCTGGACAACCCGGACGGCCTGCTGCCGCTGGCCCCCGGCACCCGCGTCGCGGTCGTGGGCCCGCGGGCGGACGACGCGCTCGCCATGCTGGGCTGCTACTCCTTCCCCTCGCACGTGCTGCCCCACCACCCCGACGTGCCCACGGGCATCGAGATCCCGACGCTGCTGGAGGCGCTGCGCACCGAACTGCCCGACGCGAAGGTGACGTTCGCCGCAGGCTGCGGGGTGGCGGACCCGGACACATCCGGCTTCGAGGAGGCGATCGCGCGCAGCGCGGAGGCGGACGTGTGCGTGGCGGTGCTCGGCGACCGGGCGGGCCTGTTCGGCCGGGGCACCTCGGGCGAGGGCTGCGACGCGGCGGATCTGCGACTGCCCGGCGTGCAGGGCGAGTTGCTCGACGCCCTGGTGGCCACGGGCGTCCCCGTGGTCCTGGTCCTGCTGACCGGACGGCCGTACGCGCTGGGCCGCTGGCACGGCCGCCTGGGCGCCGTCGTCCAGGCCTTCTTCCCGGGGGAAGAGGGCGGCCCGGCGGTCGCGGGAGTGCTGTCGGGCCGCGTCACCCCTTCGGGCCGGCTCCCCGTCAGCGTCCCGAAGCTCCCCGGCGGCCAGCCCTGGACGTATCTCCAGCCCCCGCTCGGCCTGGCGGGCGAGGTCAGCAACCTGGACCCGACGCCGCTGTACGCCTTCGGTCACGGCCGCTCCTACACGACGTTCGCGTGGGAGGACTTCGCGGGGACGGCCCCCGGGATCGGCACGGACGGCACATACGACCTCTCCGTCACCGTCCGTAACACGGGCGACCGTGCGGGCGCGGAGGTCGTCCAGCTGTACCTGCACGATCCGGTGGCGTCGGTGACGCGCCCGGACGTCCGGCTGATCGGCTACCAGCGGCTGGAGCTGGCGCCCGGCGAGTCCCGGCGGGTGACGTTCCGCTTCCACGCGGACCTCTCCGCCTTCACCGACAGCTCCGGCAGAAAGGTCGTCGAACCGGGCGCGCTCGAACTGCGGTTGGGGGCGTCCAGCGCGGACACCCGACACACCGCGCGGCTCACGCTCACCGGCCCGGTCCGGGTCCTCGGCCCCGGCCGGCGGCTGCGGTGCGAGACGGAGGTGACCGAGGCGGCCTGACGCTCGCGCCTGGCCGAACGCGATGGTCAGGCAGCTCCACGTCGAACCGCCCGAGGCGCTCCGGGTACTGACCGCGTTCCCCCGCTGACAAGGCGACGCCGACCGCCGTCCCGCACGACGGTCACCTCACGCCGACCGACTCGAACCGGCCGCGCTTCCCCCGACACGGCGGCACCGGCCGACGTCCGGCACGGCCCGTCACCTCACGTCGGCCGACCCCGCTCACGCCGACACGACCGGCCCTCGCTGCTGGCCCCGCTCCCCACCGACAAGGCGACGCCGCCCGGCACCCCACAGAACCGGTCAGCCCACACCCACCGACTCCAACGGCCCCCGCCCCCGCCAATATGGCG
Source organism: Streptomyces bullii (assembly GCF_042657145.1). Classification (NCBI taxonomy): domain Bacteria; kingdom Bacillati; phylum Actinomycetota; class Actinomycetes; order Kitasatosporales; family Streptomycetaceae; genus Streptomyces; species Streptomyces bullii. The sequence continues at coordinate 246,014 of NZ_JBHSNY010000012.1, read as the reverse complement.
ACGCCGCCGACATCCCGCACGACGGTCACCTCACGCCGACCGACTCGAACCGGCCGCGCTTCCCGCCGACACGGCGGCACCGGCCGACGTCCGGCACGGCCGGCGCCGGTCAGCTCACTCCCGCCGACTCGAACCGCCACCGGTGCACCGCCCGCGTGACCAACGCCCCGTCGGGCTCCGGCAGTTCGGGCAGCTCGGCGTCGTACGGCGCGTCCCACCAGGTGATCACCAACACCCGGTCCGCAGGCGCGCGGAAGGTCTCCCGGCGCAGGGGCCGCCCGGCCAGCTCCTGCGCCTGGGCCCAGGCCAGCAGCTCCCCGCCCCGCCCGGGCACCGCCCGCGCCTCCCACATCAGCGCGACCGTCACGGGTAGAGGTTCTCCGTGCCGACCTCGTGCACATGGTCGTGTCCGGGCACGTGCGGGTCCGTCACCGGCAGTGAGGAGTCCGCCGACAGGTCCCACGACGAGGCCGCACGGCCCCGCGCGACCATCTCCGCGCCGAGCGCGGCCACCATCGCCCCGTTGTCCGTGCACAGCTTGGGACGCGGCACGCGCAGCCGGATCCCGGCGGCCTCGCAGCGCTCCTGGGCCAGGGCCCGCAGGCGCGAGTTGGCGGCCACGCCGCCGCCGATCATCAGGTGGTCGACGCCCTCGTCCTTGCAGGCGCGGACGGCCTTGCGGGTCAGCACGTCCACGACCGCCTCCTGGAAGGAGGCCGCCACGTCCCGCACCGGCACCTCCTCGCCCACCGCCCGCTTGGCCTCGATCCAGCGGGCCACGGCCGTCTTCAGCCCGGAGAAGGAGAAGTCGTACGCCGGGTCGCGCGGGCCGGTCAGGCCGCGCGGGAACGCGATCGCGTCCGGGTCGCCCTCCTTCGCGTACCGGTCGATGACCGGTCCGCCGGGGAAGCCGAGGTCCAGCACCCGGGCGATCTTGTCGAAGGCCTCGCCCGCCGCGTCGTCGATGGTCGCGCCCATCGGCCGGACGTCGGAGGTGATGTCGGAGGACAGCAGCAGGGAGGAGTGACCGCCGCTGACCAGCAGCGCCATCGTCGGCTCCGGCAGCGGGCCGTGCTCCAGCTGGTCCACGCAGATGTGGGAGGCGAGGTGGTTGACGCCGTAGAGCGGCTTGCCGAGGGCGTAGGCGTACGCCTTCGCCGCCGAGACGCCGACCAGCAGCGCTCCGGCCAGGCCGGGTCCGGCGGTCACCGCGATGCCGTCCAGGTCCCTCGCGCTCACCCCGGCGTCCTTCAGCGCGCGGTCGATGGTCGGCACCATCGCCTCCAGATGGGCCCGCGAGGCCACCTCCGGCACGACCCCGCCGAAGCGGGCGTGTTCGTCGACGCTGGAGGCGACGGCGTCGGCCAGCAGGGTGGTACCGCGCACGATGCCCACGCCGGTCTCGTCGCAGGAGGTCTCGATCCCCAGCACCAGGGGTTCGTCAGCCATGGATGTCGGTTCCTTGTACGGAGTTCTCGGGGGTGGTCAGGCGCATCACCAGGGCGTCCACGTTCCCCGGCTGGTAATAGCCGCGCCGGACACCGATGGGCTCGAAGCCGAAGCGCTCGTAGAGCTTTTGCGCGCGGACGTTGTCCACGCGGCACTCCAGCATCACTTCCGCGACCTCGAAGGCGGTCGCCGCCTTCAGCAGTTCGGCCAGCAGGCGGCTGCCGAGGCCGGTGCCCCACTGGTCGCGGGCGACGGCGATGGTCTGGATGTCGGCCTGCTCACCGGAGGCGACGAGTCCGGCGTACCCGACGATCCGCTCGGCGGGCTCCGCCGGGACAGCGGCCACGACGTACCGGCGGTTCGCCTCCGGCCCGCGCGCGTGGGCCAGCTCGGACCAGAACATGCCCCGCGACCAGGCGTCCTCGGGAAACAGGTCCCGCTCCAGCTCCAGCACGGGATCGATGTCCCACCAGCGCATCTCGCGCAGTACGGGCGTCACGGGTTCGGTCACTTGGGGGTGACCACCTTGTAGTTCTTGGGGACCTGCGCGTCGGGCCGGCGCAGGTACAGCGGCCGGGGCGCGGCGAGCTCCCCGCCCTCGGCCAGTTTCTCGGCGGCCAGGCGGGCCAGGGCGGCGGCGGACACGTGCTCGGGCTCGTGCGCGCTCGGGAAGGTGTCCGGGTACAGCAGCGCTCCCGCGCCGACCGCGGGCAGACCCCTGACCTGCTCGGCGATGTCGGCGGGCCGGTCGACGGCCGGGTCGGTGACGCGGGTGCGGGAGTCGGCGTACCGCGCCCAGTAGACCTCCTTGCGGCGGGCGTCGGTCGCCACGACGAAGGGGCCCTCCAGGTCGGTGGCGTACGCGAGGCCGTCGAGCGTGCACACGCCGTGCACGGGCACACCGAGCACGAGCCCGAAGGTGTCGGCGGTCATCAGGCCGACGCGCAGCCCGGTGTACGGGCCGGGTCCGACGCCGACGACGATCCCGGTGACGGCGTCGAGCTTGAGACCGGCCTCGGCGAGTACGCGGTCGATCGCGGGCAGCAGCAGCTCACCGTGTCGGCGCGCGTCCACCTGGCTCGACGAGGCGATGACGTCCCTGCCGTCGTGCAACGCGACGGTGACGGCGGGTGTGGCGGTATCCAGAGCGAGCAAGAGCACGCAAACAGCCTACGGCTCCCGCGGCCCCGGCACGGCCGCCCCGGTCGGACCGTCACCCCCTGCTACCGTCACCTACCGTCACGACAGCAGTGGACCCAAGCAACGGACGTACGACGCGGAGGTGGGTGCCGGTGGCAGCCAGCAGCTCGGGAATCGTGGCCGGGCTCACCGTGGCCGCTCTCGCCACGGTCGGCTTCCTCGCCTACCAGGCCTCGGCGACCGTCCCGGCCGATCTGGGCAGTCCGCGGACGGTCGGCTCACCGGCGGCCGGCGCCTCCGAGGCCCCCCGGAACGCGAAGGGCCCCACGGCCGTGCCCGCCGGCTCCGGCAAGGGTGAGCGTGTCGTGTACTCCCTGGGTGGCGACCGGGTGTGGCTGGTCGGCGGAGGCGGCAAGGTCAAGCACACGTTCCGGGTCTACCCGAGCGCGGTGGACCCGGCGCCGGGCAGCTACGCGGTCACGTCCCGCTCCAAGGCCGTCACCGGTTCGGACGGCACGCCCGTCGAGCACGTCGTGCGCTTCACCAGCGTGGAGGGCGTGGCCATCGGCTTCAGCGCGGCCGTCGACGGCTCGACACCGGCACCGGACCCGCGCGTGAGGACGGGCGGCATCCGGGAGACGCGGGAGGACGGCGAGGCGATGTGGATGTTCGCGACGATCGGCCGGAAGGTCGTCGTGGTCCGCTAGGCCGACCGGGCGCCGGAGCACGACGCCGCCGCCTGCGCGCCTGCACGCGGTGGGTGCGCTAGGCGGCCTCGCGGTGCCCTGCGACCGGGCCGGACCCCTGCGGCCCGGACAGCTGCGGGCCGGACGCCTCCGGGTCCGGCACCCTGGGCGGCGTCGAGATCGTCCGCGCGGCGGCACAGGACGCCAGCAGGTCGTGCATGGACACCCCGGCGACCGCGAACGGCTGCGGCCGCGCCTCGTTCTGTGTAGCCGACATGGACGCCTCCTGGGTTCCGGGGGCGGACGTAGTTAGGTACACCTAACTACGGACGGGATACCATGTGACCACGCGCGAGACGCGGAACGCAACATCTTGCCGACGTCTTGTCGGAACCTTCATGAAAGCCGCCCGGCCCGGACGGAGCGCGGCGGGCATGCTCAGGCGGACAGCACGCTCAGGTCAGCCCCGGCCCAGCGCTCCCCCAGCCCGGTGAGCGTCACCTGCCGCACCTCGTCCGTCGTGTCTCCCACGGCCCGGTGGATGACGACCTGGAGCCGCTCCTCGGTCAGCTCCTCGACCTTGCCCTCGCCCCACTCCACGACGATCACCGACTCGGGCAGCGAGACGTCGAGGTCGAGGTCCTCCATCTCCTCCAGTCCGCCGGACAGCCGGTAGGCATCGACGTGGACGAGCGGCGGACCGTCGCCCAGCGACGGATGCACACGGGCGATCACGAACGTCGGGGAGGTGACCGCGCCGCGCACGCCGAGCCCCTCGCCGAGCCCCCGGGTCAGCGTCGTCTTGCCCGCGCCGAGCTCCCCGGTGAGCATCACCAGGTCCCCGGCGCGCAGCAGCTTGGCGAGCCTGCGGCCCAGCTCCCGCATCTGTTCGGGAGAGGTGACGGTGATCCGGACGGAACCGGACTCAGCCGGGTTGTGCGGTGCTGCTGGTGCTTCCATAGCCACCCACGGTAGCTCCTGCGGGCACGGCACCCGCGCGGGTGAGCAGGTCGGCGAGGCGGTCGGTGACCACTTCCGGGTGTTCCAGGATCACCAGGTGGCCCGCGTCCGGGACCAGCACCAGCTCCGCCTCCGGCAGCAGGTCGGCGATGGCCTCGCTGTGCTCGCTCGGCGTGACCATGTCCTGCACCCCGGCCAGCACCAGGACCGGCATGTCCGCGAAGTGGGCCAGCGCCTCGGTCTTGTCGTGGTTGTCGAACGCCGGGTAGTACTCGGCGACCACGTCGATCGGCGTGCCCTCGATCATGCGCTCGGCGAACCGCTCGACCGCCGGGTCGACGTCCTTGGAGGCGAACGAGTACCGCTTGATGATCCCGGCGAACAGGTCGGCGGTGGCCCGGCGCCCCTTCTCGACCAGCTCGGCCCGCTGCCCCAGCGCCTTCAGCACCCCGGGCAGCACCCGCCGCACCACGTTGACCCCGGCGACCGGCAGCCCGAAGTTGACCTCGCCGAGCCGCCCCGACGAGGTGCCGACGAGGGCGACGCCGACGACCCGCTCCCGGATCAGCTCCGGGTACTGGTCGGCGAACGCCATGACCGTCATCCCGCCCATGGAGTGCCCGACCAGCACCATCGGCCCCTCGGGGACGGCCGCGTCGATGACGGCCTTCAGGTCGCGGCCCAACTGCTCGATGGTGACCGGCTCGTCGCGCTCCACCTGGGCGACGCCCCGCGCGGACCGGCCGTGGCTGCGCTGGTCCCAGTGCACGGTCCTTACGACGCCCCGCAGCGCCGCGCGCTGGAAGTGCCAGGAGTCCTGGTTGAGGCAGTAGCCGTGGCTGAAGACGACGGTGACGGGAGCGGGCGCCTTGCGCCCGAAGAGCCGCCGGCGGCGCGGGGTGAGGGCGGAGGCCGCCTCCGGGTCGACGTCGTCGACCTCGTAGTACAGCTCGGTGCCGTCGTCGGCGTACGCCTTGCCGGGCGTGCCGCGCAGCGCGCCGTACGGTCCCGCCGAGTCGAGGGCGAGTCGCGCCTTCTGCCGCATGCCCCGGCCGACGGTGAGCCGCTCGATGGCGACACCGGCGGCCGCGCCCGCGGCCACTACGCCTATCGCGACGCCCGCGATGCCGGTCGCCCGGCGCCAGCCTCCCGTCGCTCCCGCGGCGGCCGAGGCGACGACCGCCGCGGCGGCGTCCGCGACGGCCTCCGCACTGCTCTCGCTCACGTACCGCTCCTCTTCACCGGGCTACTGGTCGGGCCGGGACTGTGCACAGGTCGTGCGGGTTACCCGTCCTGTTCGTCATTCACCTGTTCGTGGCTGACGTGTGCGTCACCCACATAGACGCGAGGAACGCGCGTTCCGATCCGTGTGACGATCTCGTACGCGATGGTGCCCGCGGCCTGCGCCCAGTCCTCGGCGGTGGGTTCGCCGCGGTCGCCGGGTCCGAACAGGACCGCCTCGGTGCCCGGCTCGGGCTCGTCCCCGCCCAGGTCGACGACGAACTGGTCCATGGCGACACGCCCCGCGACCGTGCGCCACTTGCCCTCGACCAGTACGGGGCCGGCGGAGGAGGCGTGCCGGGGGATGCCGTCCGCGTAGCCGAGGGGCACCAGGCCCAGGGTCGTCTCGCCGGGTGTGACGTAGCGGTGCCCGTAGCTGACGCCGTGACCGCCCGGGACGTGCTTGACCAGGGCCAGCGAGGCCGACAACGTCATCACCGGGCGCAGCCCGAAGTCGGCCGGGGTGCCGATCTCGGGGTTGGGCGAGACGCCGTACAGGGCGATGCCGGTCCGCACGAGGTCGAAGTGGCTATCGGGGAGGGTGAGGGTGGCGGGCGAGTTGGCGATGTGCCGGACCTCGGGCCGGACGCCGCGCTGCTCGGCGTACGCCGTCATCTCCCGGAAGGCGGCGAGCTGGGCGGCGATGGAGGGGTGGCCCGGCTCGTCGGCGCACGCGAAGTGCGACCACAGCCCGGTGACCCGGACCAGGCCCTCGTCCTCGGCGCGCAGCGCCTCGCCGACCAGCTCGGCCCAGTCCTCGCCCGGCTGGCAGCCGCCCCGTCCGAGCCCGGTGTCGGCCTTGAGCTGCACCCGCGCGGGCCGCCCCGCGCGACGCGCCGCCGCCGTGACCTCCTTCAGGGCCCACATACCGCTGACGGACACGTCCAGGTCGGCCTCGATCGCCTCCCGCCAGGGCCCGCCGGGCGTCCACAGCCAGCACATGACGCGTCCCGTCAACCCGGCCGCCCGCAGTACCAGGGCCTCCTCGGGCGTGGCGGTACCCAGCCAGGTCGCCCCCGCCTCGACGGCCGCACGGGCGCAGCGCACCGCACCGTGGCCGTACGCGTCGGACTTCACGACGGCCATCAGGGCCGCGCCCGGCGCGTGGGCACGCAGGGTCCGCACGTTGGCCCGCAGAGCGGCCAGGTCGATCTCGGCACGGGCCCGCAGGGGCGCGGTCCGCAAGGCTGCTGTCTCGTTCATCGCGCCCAGTGTCTCAGAGGCCCCACCGCTTGGCTGCGGGCAGCCGTCCCCGCCCGGCTCCACCCTGGCAGCGGGCATCCGTGCCACCTGACTGCGGGCACGCCTGCCGACCTGACTGCGGGGCAGCCGCTCCCCGCTCAGCTACGAGCACGCCTGCCGACCAAGCCGCGGGCAGCCGTCCCCGCCCGGCTCCACCCTGGCAGCGGGCATCCGTGCCACCTGACTGCGGGCACGCCTGCCGACCTGACTGCGGGGCAGCCGCTCCCCGCTCAGCTACGAGCACGCCTGCCGACCAAGCCGCGGGCAGCCGTCCCCGCCCGGCTCCACCCTGGCAGCGGGCATCCGTGCCACCTGACTGCGGGCACGCTGCCGACCTGACTGCGGGGCAGCCGCTCCCCGCTCAGCTACGAGCACGCCTGCCGACCAAGCCGCGGGCAGCCGTCCCCGCCCGGCTCCACCCTGGCAGCGGGCATCCGTGCCACCTGACTGCGGGCACGCTGCCGACCTGACTGCGGGGCAGCCGCTCCACGCTCAGCTACGAGCACGCCTGCCGACCAAGCCGCGGGCAGCCGTCCCCGCCCGGCTCCACCCTGGCTGCGACATTCGTGCATCTGGCTGCGGGCTTCGCGCCGACCTGGCTGCGGGCAGCCGCTCCCCGCCCGGCTCCGCCCCAGCGGCGAGCATGCGCGCAGGGCGGCGGGCATGTGTGCCGACCTGAATGCGGGCATCCCTACCGACCCAGCTGTGGGCAGTCCTGCCCCTGGGGGGCACAGGTGGGCGGTGGGGCCCCGCTCGAGCGAAGCCGAGAGTGGGGGAGGCACCTCGTCGCACCTCGTCGCGCCGGGTTGCGCGCTCACCCGGCCCCAGCACCGACGCCGAGCACCGGACGACCGGCAGCACCGACACGCCCCACCGCTACCCAGCCACGTTCCGCCAAGCCACCGGAACCGCCTCCGCCACGTCATGCGCCCCCACAGGCGCCCCGTCCGCGGCCAACCTCCCTGCCAGCCCGTGCAGATACGCCGCCGCACTCCCCGCGTCCACCGCCGTGAGCCCCGCCGCCAGCAAGGACCCCGCCAGCCCCGACAGCACGTCCCCGCTCCCCGCCGTGGCCAGCCAGGACGTCCCGGTCGGGTTCACCCGGACAGCCCCGCCCGAGGGATCGGCGACCAGCGTCGTCGAACCCTTCAGGAGCACGGTCGCCCCGTACCGCCGCGCCAACTCCCGCACGGCACTCAGCCGCGCCCCCTCGACGACCGCCCGCTCCACCCCGAGCAGCGCCGCGGCCTCCCCCGCGTGCGGTGTCATCAACGTCGGCGCCGCACGCCCCCGTACGGCCCCCACCTCCGCCAACCGCAGCCCGTCCGCGTCGATCAGCACCGGCACGTCCGCCTCCAGCACCTCCGCGACGGTGCCGGCGTCGTCCCCCGCGCCCGGCCCGACGACCCAGGCCTGCACCCGCCCCGCCTTGTGCGGCCCCCGGTCGGACACCAGCGTCTCGGGGAAGCGGGCGATCACGGCGTCCCCGGCCGGACCGACGTACCGCACCGCCCCGGCCCCGCCCCGCAGCGCCCCCGCGACGGCGAGTACGGCGGCCCCCGGGTACCGCGCGGACCCGGCGGCGACCCCGACCACGCCCCGCCGGTACTTGTCGCTCTCCGCCGCCGGCACCGGCAGCAGCCGCGCGACGTCCGCGTGCTGCAACGCCTCCAGTGCGGGCTCGGCCGGCAGCTCCAGCCCGATGTCGACCAGCCGGACGAACCCGGCGTACTCCCGCGCCGGATCGATGAGCAGCCCCGGCTTGTGCGTGCCGAACGTCACCGTCACATCGGCCCGTACGGCCGCCCCGTGCACCTCCCCGGTGTCGACGTCGACCCCGCTCGGCAGGTCGACGGCGACCACCACGGCCCGCGACCGTCGGGCGGCGGCGGCCAACGGCACGGCGTCCGGCCGCAGTCCGCCCTTGCCGCCGATCCCGACGATGCCGTCGACGACCAGGTCGGCCCGCTCGATCAACTCCTCCGCGCCACCGGCTCCCACGGCCCGGCCGCCCGCGCGGCGCAACGCCGCGAGCCCGCCGCCGTGCGCCCGCTCCGGCGCGAGCAGCACCGCCGTGACACCGGCGCCGCGCCGGGCCAGCCGGGCCCCGGCGTACAGTGCGTCGCCGCCGTTGTCCCCGCTGCCGACGAGCAGGACGATCCGGCTGCCGTACACCCGCCCGAGCAGATCCGCGCAGGCGGCGGCGAGCCCGGCGGCGGCGCGTTGCATCAGCGCGCCTTCCGGAAGCCGTGCCATCAGCTCTCGTTCAGCCGTCCTGACCGTCTCCACGCTGTACGCAGTACGCATGCGGTCGAGTCTCCCGTACCGGCCGACTCCGTCGCATCCGGCCGACCCAGCCGTGTCCCGCCAACTCCGTCGCATCCATTGACGCTTTGCCATGCCTTTGTCAAACTCACGGCCCCCCACAGGATGAATCGATTCAGTCGAATCGATTCGACGAGAGGACCCCCACATGGGACGCAGAGCCGCACTCGTCGCCGCCGTCGGCGCCACCGCTCTCCTCACCGCCGTCGGCACCCTCACGGCCCCGGCCACGGCGGCCCCCACGCGGGCGGCCGCATGCGGGGACGGTTCGTTCCACGCGGAGGCCGTGCAGAGCGGCAGCACATGGACCGCTCGGCGTGGCGGCAGCACCGTCTACACCGGCACCGACATGCGCGCCGCCGTCCAGGCGGCGGTCAACAGCCTGACCGCCGGCCGGACCTCGAAGCAGCGGGTCGTGGTCCGCGGCTCGGGCTCGATGTCCGCCGGCTCCCGCATCTCCCTGCCGAGTTACACCGTCCTCGACGTGTGCGGCACGATCAACGTGACCGGCACCGGCTCGGGCGACCAGGCGCCGGTCTACTCGCGCGGCACCCGGGACGTCGAGGTCCAGCACCTCAACGTCACCGGCACCCCGCTGTATGGCATCTTCCTGCGCAACGTCCAGAACGTGACGCTGGGTCAGATCGACATGCGCCTCTCGCGCGGCCTCGGCGTCCGGATCGACAACCGCGGCGACACCAGCCAGTGGACGCGCAACGTCCGCATCGACAACGTGTACGTCTCCGGAGCCTCCAGTCACGCGGTCGAGACGTACGGCGTCGACGGCATCACCATCGGCACGGTGACCGCCCGCAACGTGGGCGAGTCGGGCCTGCTGTTCAACCAGACCATCAACGCCACCGTCACCAAGGTCGACGCGGAGAACGCGGGCACGGGCACCGGCTACGCGGCCTTCCGCATGGCCAACCGCAACGGCCGCGTCGGCAGTTCCTACCCCACCAACATCCGGGTCGGCGAGGTCATCGCGCGAGGTGGCGGACGCGGTGTCTTCTGCGTCTCCGAGAGCGGCGGCGCGACGATCGACAGGGTCACGATCTCCAACACCGGCAACAACTCGGTGCTCATCGAGAACTGCTACAACGTCAGCCTCGCCGCGCAGAGCGGCAGCGTCACGGGCGGCGGCGAGATCCGCCTGGCGGCCCGCTCGGAGTTCCCGAACAACCGGGACATCACCATCCAGAACCTGACGGTGACCAACTCGGCGATACGGGAGAGCCCGTGCGGCGAGAACACGACGTTCCGCAACAACCGCCTGGTGAACAGCAGCCAGTCGATCTGCTGAGAGACCCCACGACCGGCCGGTCCGGAGCCCCCGCCCCACCGGGCGGGGGCTCTCCCCCCGGGGGACCGGCCATGTCTCAGCCGACCGTGCCCGAGCAGACCGACACACCCGCCACAGCCCTGGGACCCACCGCACTCGTCCTCGGCGCCCTTTCCGCCGTGGGCACCTGGGCCTACCTGTTCCCCTGGACGGTGATCGCCGGCGGCCTCGCCGTCACCCTCGGCGCCCTGGGCATCCACCACGCCCGCCACGGCGTCGGCCACCTGTGGACCGCGGCCGCCGGAACGACCCTGGGCGCGATGGGCTTCTTCGGCACCGCCACACTTCTGTGGGCGGCGTCCTAGGCCGAACGGCCCTCACCCCTCCGCGATCACGACCGCGGAGGCCACCCCCGCGTCATGGCTCAGCGACACGTGCCACGACCGCACACCGAGTTCCGCCGCCCGCGCGGCCACCGTGCCGGTCACCCGCAGCCGGGGCTGTCCGCTGTCCTCGACATACACCTCGGCGTCGCTCCACAACAGCCCGGCCGGCGCGCCGAGCGCCTTGGCCAGCGCCTCCTTGGCGGCGAACCGGGCGGCGAGCGAGGCGACCCCGCGGCGTTCCCCGCTGGGCAGCAACAACTCGCTCGGCCGGAAAAGCCGTCGGGCCATCCCGGGCGTCCGCTCCAGGGACGCCGCGAACCGATCGATCTCGGCCACGTCGATACCGACCCCGATGATGCTCATGGCGGGCACTCTACGTACGTCACGCCGCTCGCGCGGCACTCAGCTCGCACCACACGTACTTCCCCCGGTTCCCGTCCCGCGTCAGCGGCTGCCAGCCCCACACATCCGCACAGGCCCGGACCAGCGCCAGCCCTCGCCCCTCCTCCAGGTCGACGGCCTGCTCCAGCACCCCTGGGGGCTCGGGCGGCCCGGGGTCCGCGCCCACGCCCCGACCCGCAGCACACCGGCCGACCAGCGCACGCGCAGTGCGGCGGGCCCCTTGGTGTGCCGAACGGCGTTGGACACCAGCTCCGTCGCCAGCAGCTCGGCGACATCGGCCAGCCGGATCAGTCCGTGGATGGTGAGGATCAGGCGCAGGGTACGGCGACTGACAGTGACGGCACGCAAGTCGTTGGGGATGTACAGGGTGCACTCCCAGGGCTCGTGGATCTCGGTCTCGGACATGCGTGAACTCCATGACGGGGATGGGGAGTTGGAATGCGCGCCAACAGGACTGCCGGTGTCGTTGCCGCAGCGTCATGGCAGGACGGAGCGGTGCGCTTCCGGCACATGGGGGTTTCGCAGCGTGTGCGGCGCATCACAGACAGTAGGACTAACCTGTCATCCCGAGCAAGCTGATCGCGTAATCTGACCTCGAACGAGCCGTACCTACAGGCCTGTTGCAGAAGGAGCAAACGATGGTCCTGCGGCGCGAACCAACGGCACGCCAGGTGCGCCTGGGTGTCGAGTTGCGCAGACTCCGCGAGGCGGCAGGACTCACCGCTCGTGAGGCGGCGGCGCTGCTCGGAACGGGCCGCGTCCAGATGAGCCACATCGAATCCGGGCTGACGGGCGTGAGTGAGGAGCGGCTACGCCGCCTGGCCTCCCACTACGCCTGTACGGACAAGGAGTTCATCGACGCCCTGGTCGCGATGGCCACTGACCGGACACGCGGCTGGTGGGAGGAGTACCGGGGCCTCCTGCCCACCCAGTTCCTTGACCTGTCCGAACTGGACCACCACGGGTCGTTCCGCCAAGAGGTTGCCATCCTGTTCGTCCCGGGCCTGCTTCAGACGGAGGACTACGCCCGCGCCGTCTTCTCGTCGAGGGTCCCCGAACTGACGTCGGAGGAGCGGGAGTCGCGCATCCGCCATCGGATGGCGCGCCGCGTGGTCATCGAGGGCCCCTCCCCCACCCCGTACGAAGTGGTGATCCACGAGGCGGCACTGCGGATCCGGGTCAGCGACCGCACCACCTCACAGGCTCAAGTGGCCCGGATCCTCGAACTGTCCGAGGCGGACCACATCACCGTGCGCGTCATCCCCTTCGACCTGGACGGCTTCGCCAGAGCCTCAAGCACCATGACCTACGTGGGTGGCCCCGTACCCAAACTGGACACGGTGGTGCGTGATGCACCCCATGGCTCCGTCTTTATCGATACTGAAGCTCAGCTCAACGCCTATCGAACACGCTTCCACAGGGTGCAGGCTGTATCACTCGAACCCGAACGCTCGCGTGACTTCATCCACAAGCTGGCGAGAGAGCTGTGAGGCACCCATGGTCACCACTGACAGTTGGCGGAAGTCGTCCTACTCCGGCGAGGGCGACGGCAACGACTGCGTGGAAATCGCAAACACCCCCACCCGCATAGCCATCCGCGACTCGAAGGCCCCGGCCAGAGCCACCCTCACCTTCCCGGTCGCGGCCTTCGCCCAGTTCATCGCAGCGATGCAGAAGGAAGCCCCGGGCAACTGACGTGCCCCTGGCGCCCGTAGGGTTTTCCCGTGCTCCGCGCTCGGCGGACGCTCGCACATAACGGGAGAGCACTGACCATGCATCTGAAGTCGCTGCGGACCGCGGTCGCCACCGCCGTCGTCATCGGTACGGCCCTCACCGGCACCGTCGCCACCGCCGGCACCGCCTCCGCGGCTCCGCCGCAGGACTGCAGCAAGGCGATCGTCAACGTCAAGGCCAAGGAGACCGTCAACGTCCGCACCGCGCCGAAGACGACGGCCACGGCCGTCGGCATCTGGGGCAAGGGCAAGAAGGGCACGATCTGCAACGACGGCAAGGCCTACAAGGGCGGTTCGTACACGGCCTGCGGCAAGAAGAGCAACATGTGGTACTACGGCGGCGAGAAGAAGACCGGCTGGGTGCCGAAGACCTGCATCAACTGGTAGTCGCCCGACGGCGTGACCAGCTGATCGCCCGACCGGCTGGCCAGTTGACGGTTCACCGGCGGACCAGGGGGCGGACGGCGCGCAGCCGTCCGCCCCTTTCGACGGTCCGCGTCAGCTCACTCCACCGTCACCGACTTCGCCAGGTTCCGCGGCTGGTCGACCTCGTTGCCCCGGGCCGTGGCCAGCTCACAGGCGAACACCTGCAACGGCACGGTCGCCACCATCGGCTGAAGCAGCGTCGGCGTCACCGGAATGCGGATCAGATGGTCGGCGTACGGAACGACCGCCTCGTCCCCCTCCTCCGCGATCACGATGGTCCGCGCACCCCGCGCCCGGATCTCCTGGATGTTGGACACGATCTTGTCGTGCAGCACCGACCGCCCCCGGGGCGACGGCACGACCACCACCACGGGCAGATCCTCCTCGATCAAGGCGATCGGCCCGTGCTTCAACTCCCCCGCCGCGAAGCCCTCGGCGTGCATGTAGGCGAGTTCCTTCAGCTTCAGCGCGCCCTCCAGCGCCACCGGATACCCCACATGCCGGCCCAGGAACAGCACCGTGTTCTTGGAGGCGAGCGTTCGGGCCAGCTCCCGTACCGGCTCCATGGTCCCCAGGACCTGCTCCACCGCACCGGCGATCGAGGACAGGTCCCGGACCACCGCCCGGATCTCGTCGCCCCACTTGGTACCCCGCACCTGCCCCAGGTACAGCGCCACCAGGTAACAGGCGACCAGCTGCGTCAGGAACGCCTTGGTGGAGGCGACGGCCACCTCGGGCCCGGCATGCGTGTACAGCACCGCGTCGGACTCGCGCGGGATCGTCGACCCGTTGGTGTTGCAGATCGCCAGCACCCTGGAGCCCTGCTCGCGGGCATGGCGTACCGCCATCAGCGTGTCCATGGTCTCCCCGGACTGGGAGATGGCGATGACCAGCGTCTGCTGGTCCAGGATCGGATCCCGGTAGCGGAACTCGCTCGCCAGCTCCACCTCGCACGGAATCCGCGTCCAGTGCTCGATGGCGTACTTGGCGATGAGCCCCGCGTGGAAGGCCGTACCGCACGCGACGACGACGACCTTGTCGACCTCCCGCAGCACCTGCGGAGGGATCCGCACCTCGTCCAGGGTCAGCGAGCCGGACCCGTCGATGCGCCCCAGCAACGTATCGGCGACCGCCTTGGGCTGCTCGGCGATCTCCTTGAGCATGAAGTAGTCGTACCCCCCCTTTTCCGCGGCCGACGCGTCCCAGTCGACGTGGTACGAGCGCACGTCCGCCGGGCGGCCGTCGAAGCCGGTCACCGTCACGGCGTCCCGGCGCAGCTCCACCACCTGGTCCTGGCCCAGCTCGACCGCCGACCGCGTGTGCTCGATGAACGCGGCGACGTCCGAGGCGAGAAAGGCCTCGCCCTCTCCGACGCCCACCACCAGCGGCGAGTTCCGCCGCGCGCCCACGACCACCTCGGGCTCGTCGGCATGCACCGCGACCAGCGTGAACGCGCCCTCCAGCCGCCGGCACACCAGCCGCATCGCCTCGGCGAGGTCCGCGCAGGAGGAGAACTCCTCAGCGAGCAGATGCGCGACCACCTCGGTGTCGGTCTCGGAGGCGAGTTCGTGCCCCCGCTCCTGCAGCTCCGCCCGGAGCGCCGCGAAGTTCTCGATGATGCCGTTGTGCACGACCGCGACCCGCCCCGCGTTGTCGATGTGCGGGTGGGCATTGGCGTCGGTCGGCCCGCCGTGCGTGGCCCACCGTGTGTGCCCGATGCCCGTCGAGCCGGTCGGCAGCGGCCGGTCGTCCAGCTCCTTCTCCAGGTTGAGCAGCTTCCCGGCCTTCTTCGCCGTCGCCAGCCCGCCGTCCGCCAGCACGGCGACACCCGCCGAGTCGTAGCCCCGGTACTCCAGCCGCTTCAGCCCGGCCATTACGACGTCGAGGGCAGACTGCGGCCCCACGTATCCCACGATTCCGCACATGCGCGGCAGCCTACGACCCGAACTGCCACGAAACACGGCACTCCTTGCCCGGAATCGGAAAAACCCACCGGTGCGGGCAGGCCACGGAGCCGGGCGTCGGCGTGACCGACCCCACCCGCCATCCCCCTCGAACTCCGTTAACAATGGACTGTGATCTCTCCGGTCTCCTCGATGCCCCGGAGCGCCCACCGGCAACGGCCGGAGGCGACTCCCTACGTCGACCTCACCCGCGCGGAGTGGAGTGCGCTGCGGGACAAGACGCCCTTGCCGCTCACGGCCGAGGAGGTCGAGAAGCTGCGCGGTCTCGGCGACGTGATCGACCTGGACGAGGTGCGGGACATCTACCTCCCGCTGTCCCGGCTCCTCAACCTGTACGTCGGCGCCACGGACGGGCTCAGAGGGGCGCTGAACACGTTCCTCGGCGAACAGGGCTCCCAGTCCGGCACGCCCTTCGTCATAGGGGTCGCCGGTTCCGTCGCCGTCGGCAAGTCCACCGTCGCCCGCCTCCTCCAGGCGCTGCTGCGGCGCTGGCCCGAGCACCCGCGCGTCGAGCTCGTGACGACGGACGGCTTCCTGCTGCCCACCAAGGAGCTCCAGGCCCGCGGCCTGATGTCGCGGAAAGGTTTCCCCGAGTCGTACGACCGCCGCGCCCTCACCCGGTTCGTCGCCGACATCAAGGCGGGCAAGGCCGAGGTGACCGCGCCCGTCTACTCCCACCTGATCTACGACATCGTGCCCGGCGAGAAGCTCGTCGTCCGGCGGCCGGACATCCTGATCGTCGAGGGGCTGAACGTGCTCCAGCCCGCCCTGCCCGGCAAGGACGGCCGCACCCGGGTCGGTCTCGCCGACTACTTCGACTTCAGCGTGTACGTCGACGCCCGCACCGAGGACATCGAGCGCTGGTACCTCGACCGCTTCAAGAAGCTGCGCGCGACCGCCTTCCAGAACCCGTCCTCGTACTTCCGCAAGTACACCCAGGTCTCCGAGGAGGAGGCCCTCGACTACGCCCGCACCATGTGGCGCACGATCAACAAGCCGAACCTCGTCGAGAACATCGCGCCCACCCGCGGCCGGGCCACCCTCGTGCTGCGCAAGGGCCCGGACCACACGGTGCAGCGCCTGAGCCTGCGCAAACTGTGACGCGGACGGTCACGGCCGACGGTCACCGCGGACTGTCACGGCGGACTGTCAC
Source organism: Streptomyces bullii (assembly GCF_042657145.1). Taxonomy (NCBI): domain Bacteria; kingdom Bacillati; phylum Actinomycetota; class Actinomycetes; order Kitasatosporales; family Streptomycetaceae; genus Streptomyces; species Streptomyces bullii. The sequence goes on along the minus strand of NZ_JBHSNY010000012.1, from coordinate 229,585 downwards.
GGCGGCCTGTTAGAAAGGCTCCATGCTGCATCTGCGCCTGATCACGCCGCCCGAGAAGACCGGCGACGTGGTCCGTCTGATCGAGGGCACCGTCGGCACCACACATCTCGTCGTGCTGCCCGGAGCCGCCCGCGACCCTGCCGGTGACGTCGTCCTGTGCGACGTGGCGCGCGAGGCGGGCGACGAGCTTCTCAGCGGCCTTCAGGACCTGGACATCGACGGCTGCGGCTCCATCGCCGTCGAGAACATCGACCTGTCGCTGTCCCAGCGCGCGGACGAGGCGGAGGCCGAGGCCCCGGGCGAGAGCGCGGACGCGGTGCTGTGGGAGCACCTGACCGACGCCACGCACGAGGAGTCGACCCTGTCGGTCACCTACCTCGCGTTCATCACGCTGGCCACCATGATCGCGGCCTGTGGTGTGGTGCTCGACAACGCGATCCTGATCGTGGGCGCGATGGCGGTCGGTCCGGAGTTCGGCCCGCTCGCGGGCATCTGCACGGCGGTGGTGCAGCGCGCGCCGCGGCTGGCGCTGCGCTCGCTGGTCGCCCTGCTGGCGGGCTTCGCGGTGGCGATGGCGGTGACGGTCGGCTTCAGCCACTTCATGGACGCGGTCGGCCTGTTCAGCGAGGCGAAACTGGAGGGCGACCGGCCCAACACCGGCTTCATCTACGCCCCCGACTGGTTCTCGTTCGTCGTGGCGATCCTCGCCGGCGCCGCCGGCACCCTCTCCCTGACCTCCGCCAAGTCCGGCGCGCTGGTGGGCGTCGCCATCTCCGTGACGACGGTCCCGGCCGCCGCCAACGCGGCGGTGGCGCTCAGCTACGGCGACACCCGGCAGACCTGGGGCTCGTCGGAGCAGCTCCTGCTCAACCTGCTCGCCATCCTCCTCGCGGGCACGCTCACGCTGCTGGTCCAGAAGGGACTCTGGTCCAAGCAGCGCGAACGTCTGCGCAAGACCGGCTAACCCAGCGCCGACTTCACCGAGTCGGCCAGTCGCCCGGCCACCGAGTGGGCCTGCTCGATGTCGGCGGCCTCCACCATCACCCGCACCAGCGGCTCGGTCCCCGACGGCCGCAGCAGCACCCGACCGGTCGCCCCCAGCTCCCGCTCCGCCTCGGCGACCGCGGCGGCGAGCTCCGCCGACGTCCCGACCCGGGACTTGTCGACGTCCGGGACGTTGATCAGCACCTGCGGCAGCCGCTCCATCACGGACGCCAGCTCCCGCAGCGTACGACCGCTCTGCGCGACCCGGGCGGCCAGCAGCAGGCCGGTCAGCGTGCCGTCGCCGGTGGTCGCGTGGTCGAGGACGATCACGTGCCCGGACTGCTCGCCGCCGAGCGCGTAATCGTTCTCCTTCATCTCCTCCAGGACGTAGCGGTCACCGACCGCGGTCTGGACGAGGCGGATGCCCTCGCGCTCCATGGCCAGCTTGAAGCCGAGGTTGGACATGACGGTCGCCACCACCGTCTCGGCGCGCAGCGCGGAGCGTTCCTTCATCGCCAGCGCGAGCACGGCCAGGATCTGGTCGCCGTCCACCTCCTCGCCGGTGTGGTCGACGGCCAGGCAGCGGTCGGCGTCACCGTCGTGCGCGATGCCCAGGTCCGCGCCGTGCTCCACGACGGCGGCCTTCAGCTTCTCCAGGTGCGTGGAGCCGCACCCGTCGTTGATGTTGAGCCCGTCCGGCTCGGCGCCGATCGTGACGACCTCGGCACCGGCGCGCGCGAACGCCTCCGGCGAGACCCGGGAGGCCGCGCCGTGCGCCTCGTCGAGGACGATCTTCAGGCCCTCCAGCCGGTTCGGCAGGACACCGATGAGGTGCTCGACGTACCGCTCGAAGCCCTCCTCGTACGACCGCACCCGGCCGACGCCCGCGCCCGTGGGCCGCTCCCACGGCTCACCGCGCTTGTGCTCCTCGTACACGGCCTCGATACGGTCCTCCAGCTCGTCGGCGAGCTTGTGGCCGCCGCGGGCGAAGAACTTGATGCCGTTGTCGGGCATGGCGTTGTGGCTCGCGGAGAGCATCACACCGAGGTCGGCGCCGAGCGCGCCCGTGAGGTACGCCACCGCGGGCGTCGGCAGCACGCCGACCCGCAGCACGTCCACGCCGGCGCTGGCCAGGCCCGCGACCACGGCGGCCTCCAGGAACTCCCCGGACGCGCGCGGGTCACGCCCGACCACCGCGGTCGGCCGGTGTCCTTCGAACGTGCCCGCCTCGGCCAGTACGTGCGCCGCGGCGACGGAGAGGCCGAGCGCCATCTCGGCCGTCAGGTCCGCGTTGGCGACACCGCGCACGCCGTCCGTGCCGAAGAGTCGTCCCACTGTGGTGTCCTCCGAAAGTTCTGAGAGAGTGCGGCTCTCACCGAGTGTCCAGGCGCGACCCGGCCCGAGTACATCCCCCGAGACCGTCCGAGGTCCGCGGGAGTTGTGGACCTGTGCGTAAGCCTGCGATAAGCGACGTCCCCCGTAAACGAACCGCCCCGGTGGCACGAAAAGTGCCGCCGGGGCGATCACGCGAAACTGCGAGACAGCGAAGCGATTAGCGCTTGCTGTACTGCGGGGCCTTACGGGCCTTCTTCAGACCGGCCTTCTTCCGCTCGACCGCGCGGTCGTCGCGGCGCAGGAAGCCGGCCTTCTTCAGCGGACCGCGGTTGTTGTCGACGTCGGCCTCGTTCAGCGCACGGGCGACACCGAGACGGAGCGCACCGGCCTGACCGGAGACACCGCCACCGGCGATGCGGGCGATGACGTCGTAACGGCCCTCGAGCTCGAGCACCTTGAAGGGCTCGTTGACTTCCTGCTGGTGCACCTTGTTCGGGAAGTAGTCCTCGAGGGTGCGACCGTTGATCTTCCACTTGCCGGTGCCCGGGACGATCCGGACGCGGGCGATGGCGTTCTTGCGACGGCCCAGGCCGGCGGCGGGCTGGGGCTCACCGAAGCGCGAGGCGAGGGACTCGGAGGTGTACTCACCCTCCACCGGAACCTCGGACTCGGTGGTGTAGCTGTCGATGTCAAGCTCTTCGAGCGGCTGCTCGGCAGTGGTCTCGGCCACGATTCTCCTCAGATTCTCTTCAGTCTTAGGGGGTGGCCGGACTTACTGCGCGACCTGGGTGATCTCGTACGGCTGCGGCTGCTGCGCGCCGTGCGGGTGCTGGTCACCCTTGTAGACCTTCAGCTTCGAGAGCATCTGACGGCCCAGGGAGTTCTTCGGGAGCATGCCCTTGACGGCCTTCTCGATGGCCTTCTCGGGGTTCTTGTCGAGCAGCTCGTCGTAACGGACGGAGCGCAGACCACCCGGGTAGCCGGAGTGGCGGTACGCCATCTTCTGGGTCCGCTTGTTGCCGGACAGGTGCACCTTGTCGGCGTTGATGATGATGACGAAGTCACCAGCGTCGACGTGCGGCGCGTAGATCGGCTTGTGCTTGCCCCGCAGAAGGGTGGCGGCAGTGCTGGCGAGACGGCCCAGGACAACGTCCTGAGCGTCGATGACGTGCCACTGGCGCGTCACATCGCCGGGCTTGGGGCTGTACGTACGCACGGTTCGTAGCCTTCGCTTCGAGTGAATGGTCCTAGACAAGGTCACCGAAACGATCACGACAGCCTTGACCGCACCACGGTGACGCAAACCGCGTGCTGGTCGCTGGTCATCGGCCCGGTGGACCGGTGTAAGGGCCCGTCCCGTGAGAATGAGCAAGCCAATACACAACGAATAGGCAGGATACCGGGGCGCCCGGAGGGGGTCAAAACGCGGGATCACTGCCGACGTCCAGTCTACTGGGTGGGAGGGCACCCGCCTCCCGCCGCGGACCCACCACCGGACCGTCCGAGCCGTCCGGCGGACGCGGCCCGACAGCCTGCCGGGCGACCGTCACCGCCAGCACACAGAGCGTGACCGCGTCCTTGAAGGCCCGCCGCCGGACGGTTTCCAGGTAGGGCCACGTCACCCCCGGCACCTGCGGAACGAGCCCCAGCCAGAACCAGGGCCGCCGGGCCACCGAGCCGGGGTACGGCAGCCCTGCGAGCAGCAGCGGAAGGACGACCAGGAGGTAGTGGTCGTACGACGGACGGGAGACGAGGAACGCCGAGAGCATCAGGCCGGCGGAGGTCTCGACGAGCCGGAGCGGGCCCGGCCCGGCACGGTGCCAGCGGCGGTACGCGCACAGCACCCCGGCCGCCGCCGCCAGCAGCGCGACCGCCCCCGCCACCGGTTCCGGCACCCCCAGCCGCGGCAGCACCGCCGCCGGAGAGGCCTCGTAGAGCCGTACGAAGCCGTCGTCGCCGCGCAGCAGGAACGGCAGGGTGCGGGTGAGGAAGCCCACAGGGTCGGGCAGCAGGAGCGCCGCCGAGACCGAGGTGACGGCCGGCACCAGGACCAGCACGCCGAGGGCCCGCCAGCGGCGCGCGAAGACGAACAGCAGGGCCATCGGGGCGAGCAGCGGCTTCAGCGCCACGGCCGCGCCGACCACCACGCCCGCCGCCACCCAGCGGCCCCGACCGGCCAGCAGCAGGCACAGCGGGAGCGCCACCACCGCCGTCACCGTCCAGTTCCCCAGCCGCACCAGATGGCCGAACGGCGCGAAGCCCACCGCCAGTCCCAGCAGGCCGAGGGCCGCGAGACGGCTGGCCAGCGGGACGCGGTGCAGGCGCAGCGCGCAGGCCCAGCCCAGTGCCAGGCAGCCCGTCACCGCCACCGGCACCAGCACGCGCAGCACGCCCTGCGGCAGCAGGGCCTGCGGAACCGCCGCCAGGACGGCACTCGGCAGATACAGGAAGTGCGGATCGTCGTACGGCGAGCCGCCCGCCAGCCAGACGCGTGCGGCCCGCACGACGATGGCGTTGTCCATCCCGCCGTCCGGGGCCTCGCGTGCCGTGCGCGCCGCCAGCGCGCCCAGCACCGCCGCGAGTCCCACCCACACATGCCAGGTCGCCGGTCGCCCCAACCACCCGGAGATGCCGCTTTTGCCCGTGCTCATTGAAGGAACGCTAGGGGTTCCGGAGCCCAATGAGGCGGAACAGCACGCCCCTTGACCCGTCTAAGATGCGCCCCATGAGTTATGGGCAGGGGGGACCTCAGTCCCAGTGGGATCCCTGGAAACCACATTCTCAGCAGCCCTGGACCAGCGACGGTGGCCAGACGCCGGACTGGGCGGCGCTCGCTGAGGCGTCCGAGGCCCGCAACAAGCGGCGCCGGCTGCTGTTCATCGGCGGTGGCGCGCTCGCCACCGTCGGGATCGCGGCCGCCGTCGCGGTGGCCGTCGTCTCGGCGAACGGCAGCAGCCAGGCGTCGAACAACCCGACCTCCCAGCTGCCCTCGACCGCGGACATTCCGACGGCCGGCGCCTCGGCACCGTCGTTCGCGCCGACCAGCGCGCCGCCCCCGCTGGACCCGAGGGACTTCATCGCCAGCGCGAAGAAGGACAAGGCGCCGCTCAGCCCGGAGATCCTCTTCCCGGGCACCCAGCTGACCATGGGCGAGACGGTCTACAAGAAGGGCCCGACGGCCGACACCCGCAGCTGCGCCTCGGCGGCCGGTGGCACGCTCCCCAAGATCCTCACGGCGAACGACTGCACACGCCTGATCCGCGTCACGTACACCAAGGACGGCATCGCGGTGACGGTCGGCGTGGCGGTCTTCGACACCGAGGCCCAGGCGGCCAGGGCGAAGGACCAGGCGGACCGGAAGAGTTTCGTCCAGTCCCTCTCCGGCGGCGGCGTGAAGCCCTTCTGCAACTCCGGGTTCTGCCGCACGACCACCAACTCCTACGGCCGCTACGCCTACTTCACCAACGCCGGCTTCACCAGCGGCAAGGACGTGACGGACCAGGACACGAAGGTCTTCGCGGTCGGCGACAACCTGGCAGAGTTCACCTTCCGCCAGATCCACCGCCGCGGCGAGGCCCAGGCCTCGACAGCGGCCAACGAGTAGCGCGGCAAGCCCACTGCCGCGGCAAGCCGCGCTCGCCCATCCACCGCCGCCGCGGGCAGTCCCACCGCGGCGGCAGGCACCGGGACCACCACGCCCCGAACCCACCGCCGCCGCGGGCAGTCGTGCCGCACACCCACCGCCGCCCGGAGCCGCGCTCGCCCACTCACACCGCGGACGACCGCGCCACCAACCCGCCACCGCAGGGAGCCGCGCTCACCAATCCGCCGCTGCTACGGGCATGCGTGCCGCTGGGGCGGCACGGGTGGACGGTGGGACCCCGCTCCGGCGAAGCCGAGCGTTGGGAGGCACCCCGCAGCGCACGGTTGCGCCCCTACTCCGCCCCGGCACCGACGCCGAGCACCCGACAACCCCAGCAGCAACGCCGAGCACCCGACGAACCGCTCAGCACCAACACCGAGCACCCGACAACCGCTCAGCAGCAGCCCGCCCCCCGCAGCGTCCGCCTGTTCCGCGCCTCCTTGTTGCGCGCCGCGAGCAACTCGTCGGCCGGGTAGCCGACCTCCTCCAGCGTCAGCCCGTGCGGCCGTACGACATGCACCGCGGAGTCCCGTACCCCGGCCGCCAGCACCTTCGCGGGCCAGTCCGGCGCACGGTGCCCGTCGCCGACGAACAGCAGCGCCCCGATGAGCGAGCGCACCATGTTGTGGCAGAAGGCGTCGGCCCGCACGGTGGCGGTCACGATCCCGTCCTCCCCGCGCACGAGGCTCAGCTCCTGAAGCGTCCGGATGGTCGTGGCCCCCTCGCGCTTCTTGCAGTACGCGGCGAAGTCGTGCTCACCGAGCAGCCCGCGCGCCGCCTCGTTCATGGCGTCGACGTCGAGCGGCCAGTCGTGCCACAGGACATGGTGGCGCAGCAGCGGGTCGACCCCGCCCGGGTTGTCGGTGACGCGGTAGGCGTAACGCCGCCAGACCGCCGAGAAGCGGGCGTTGAAGCCGGCAGGCGCCTCCCGCAGGGCCCACACGCGCACATCCCTCGGCAGCCGCCCGGCGAGCCGCTTGAGGAGCTTCTGGCTGTGCTCGGCCCACACCTCACGCGGCAGGTCGACATGCGCCACCTGCCCGCGCGCGTGCACCCCCGCGTCGGTCCGCCCGGCCACGGTCAGCTCGTACGTCTCCCCGGACCGCGTGACCGTACGCAGCGCGTCCTCGATCTCCCCCTGGACGGTCCGCCGCCCTCCGGCCTGCTTGGCCCACCCGGAGAACTCGGTCCCGTCGTAGGAGAGGTCGAGACGGATACGGACGTACCCGGGCTGTACTTCGTCGCTCATCCCTGGATCCTCTCAGGTACGCGAAAGCGGGCCCGCCCCGAAGGACGGACCCGCTTCCCCGCTCGGCAGTGCCTCAGGCGTCCTTGGACTCCTCGGCAGCCTCGTCGGCCTTGGCCTCGGCGGCGTCCTCGGACGTGGCCTCGGCGGCCTCGTCCTTCTTGAGGGCGTCTTCCTTGACCGCGCGCTTGGTGGCGGCCTCGGCCTCGCCGACCGCCGTCTGCTGCACCGTCAGCGCCTCGACCAGCTCGATGACGGCCATGGGCGCGTTGTCGCCACGGCGGTTACCGATCTTGGTGATGCGGGTGTAGCCACCCGGACGGTTCTCGTACCGCGGGCCGATCTCGGTGAAGAGCGTGTGGACGATGCCCTTGTCCGTGATGACCTGGAGCACCTGGCGGCGGTTGTGAAGGTCGCCCTTCTTCGCCTTGGTGATCAGACGCTCCGCGTACGGGCGCAGGCGGCGGGCCTTCGCCTCGGTGGTGGTGATACGGCCGTGCTCGAAGAGCGACTTCGCGAGGTTCGCGAGCATCAGCTTCTCGTGCGCGGCGCTGCCGCCCATACGGGCACCCTTGGTGGGCTTCGGCATGGTGTGTCTCCTTGGTATCTGCCCCGGCCGTATCAGGTACCGGGGTCAGGACCCGATGAGCGGATGCTCACCGGCAACAACCGGCCCCTCCCATGAGGAGAGGAGCGGGGCCCGGGGGCTCGCACCCCCGGGAACGACTCAGTACTGCTCGGTCTCGACGAAACCGGAGTCCGTGTCGTCGTCGGCGCCGAACGCGTCGGCGGCCGCGGTCGGGTCGAATCCGGGCGGGCTGTCCTTCAGGGCCAGGCCCATGCCGGCCAGCTTCGCCTTGACCTCGTCGATCGACTTCGCACCGAAGTTGCGGATGTCGAGCAGGTCCGCCTCGGAACGCGCCACGAGCTCACCCACGGAGTGGATGCCCTCGCGCTTGAGGCAGTTGTAGGAGCGGACCGTGAGCTCCAGCTCCTCGATCGGCAGCGCCAGGTCGGCGGCGAGCGCGGCGTCCGTCGGGGACGGACCCATGTCGATGCCCTCGGCGTCGATGTTCAGCTCGCGGGCGAGACCGAACAGCTCGACCAGCGTCTTACCGGCGGAGGCCATGGCGTCACGGGGACGCATCGCCTGCTTGGTCTCGACGTCGACGATCAGCTTGTCGAAGTCGGTGCGCTGCTCGACACGCGTGGCCTCGACCTTGTAGGTGACCTTGAGGACCGGCGAGTAGATCGAGTCGACCGGGATGCGGCCGATCTCCTGACCGACCTGCTTGTTCTGCACGGCGGAGACGTAGCCGCGACCGCGCTCGACGGTCAGCTCCATCTCCAGCTTGCCCTTGCCGTTGAGCGTGGCGAGGACCAGGTCGGGGTTGTGCACCTCGACACCGGCCGGCGGCGCGATGTCGGCGGCGGTGACCAGACCCGGGCCCTGCTTGCGCAGGTACATCACGACCGGCTCGTCGTGCTCCGAGGAGACGACCAGCTGCTTGATGTTGAGGATCAGGTCGGTGACGTCCTCCTTGACGCCCGGCACGGTGGTGAACTCGTGCAGGACACCGTCGATGCGGATGGACGTGACCGCCGCACCCGGGATCGAGGAGAGGAGCGTACGACGCAGGGAGTTGCCGAGGGTGTAGCCGAAGCCCGGCTCCAGCGGCTCGATCACGAACCGGGAGCGGAACTCGTCGACGACCTCTTCGGTCAACGAGGGACGCTGAGCGATCAGCATGTGTGGATCAGATCCTTCAGTCGGGGGCGCCCGCTATATGACGCCCGACTCAAGCCGCCCCCCGAGAAGAAGGGACGGGTACTGCAAGGGTACGGGCGGTACGACCCGTACGGACCGTACCGCCCGGAAACCTGCGGCGAAGAGCCAGCCCTGCGTCAGACGCGGCGGCGCTTCGGCGGACGGCAGCCGTTGTGCGGGGTCGGCGTGACGTCCTGGATGGAGCCGACCTCGAGGCCGGTCGCCTGCAGGGAGCGGATCGCGGTCTCACGACCGGAGCCCGGGCCCTTGACGAAGACGTCGACCTTGCGCATGCCGTGCTCCTGGGCGCGGCGGGCGGCCGACTCGGCGGCCATCTGCGCGGCGAACGGCGTGGACTTCCGGGAGCCCTTGAAGCCGACGTGGCCGGCGGAGGCCCAGGAGATCACGTTGCCGGACGGGTCCGTGATGGAGACGATCGTGTTGTTGAACGTGCTCTTGATGTGCGCGTGGCCGTGAGCGACGTTCTTCTTTTCCTTGCGGCGCACCTTCTTGGCAGCGCCCTGACGTCCCTTGGGGGGCATCTCTAACTCCTACGGGAGGTGGTCGGTCCTACAGCGAAGACCGTGGACAGGTGTCCGCTGCGGACTACTTCTTGCCCGGCTTCTTCTTGCCGGCGATGGCGCGACGCGGGCCCTTGCGGGTGCGGGCGTTGGTGCTGGTGCGCTGACCACGGACGGGCAGGCCGCGGCGGTGGCGCAGACCCTGGTACGTGCCGATCTCGACCTTGCGGCGGATGTCGGCCTGGATCTCGCGACGGAGGTCACCCTCGGTCTTGAGGTTGTTGTCGACGTACTCGCGGATCGCGACCAGCTGCTCCTCGGTGAGGTCCCGAACGCGGGTGTTCGGGTTCACGCCGGTGGCGGCCAGCGTCTGCTGGGAGAGGGTCCGGCCGATGCCGAACACGTAGGTCAGGGCGATCTCCACGCGCTTGTCGCGCGGGATGTCGACACCGGAAACGCGTGCCATTCAATGGCTCCTGGTGATCTTCGGAGGTCTGCCGCAGGACCGGCTCCCAGCCGCCGTATCAGGTACGAACTGGGTCCCCGGCCTCCGAACCGGGGGTGTCGAGCCGCGGCTGCGGCTCGGGCCCTGCGTATGAACATATTCAGCTCGCGTCGCGCGAAGCCCTGCGAATCGCAGAGGAAGGTCGTGCGTCAGCCCTGGCGCTGCTTGTGGCGCGGGTTCTCGCAGATGACCATGACCCGACCGTGACGGCGGATCACCCTGCACTTGTCGCAGATCTTCTTGACGCTCGGCTTGACCTTCATGGGATGTGAGGTTCTCCGGGTCAGTGCCATCGCCCCGGAAGAACCGGGGCGCGGGCAAGATCTACTTGTAGCGGTAGACGATCCGGCCACGCGTCAGGTCGTACGGAGACAGCTCCACCACGACCCGGTCGTCAGGGAGGATACGGATGTAGTGCATCCGCATCTTGCCGCTGATGTGTGCCAGGACCTGGTGGCCGTTCTGGAGCTCGACCTTGAACATGGCGTTCGGCAGAGACTCGACGACAGTGCCCTCGATCTCGATGGCACCTTGCTTCTTGGCCACGCTTCGCCCTTCGAATCGACTACCTTGATCGACTCCGGCGCGCACCGTTTCGAGCATGCGGACATGCGGGTGCACAAGAGCCGACGAGTCAGTCTACGTCAGCGCACCCGGAAACACGAATCGGGGAAGTCTGCCCCACACAGGAGATCCTTAACCGAGAGGGTCGGGGGCGGCCGTGATGCCGTACTCGGCGAGCTTGGCCCGGCCGCCGTCGGGAGCCGTCAGCACCAGCGGCCCGTCCTCGGTCAGGGCGACGGAGTGCTCCCAGTGCGAGGACCAGGTGCCGTCCGTGGTGACGACCGTCCAGTCGTCCTCCAGGACCTCCGTCTTCGGTGTGCCCAGGGACACCATGGGCTCGATGGCGAGGCAGAAGCCCGGGACCAGCTTCGGCCCCTTGCCGCGCCGCCGGTCGACGTAGTTCAGCAGATGCGGGTCCATGTGCATCTCGGAGCCGATGCCGTGACCGCCGTAGTCCTCGATGATCCCGTACCGCCCGCCGCCCGGCTTGGGCTGGCGGCGGATGTACGTCTCGACGGCCCGGGAGATGTCGACGAGCCGGTTGCCCTGCTTCATGGCCGCGATGCCGGCCCACATCGACTCCTCGGTCACCCGGGAGAGCTCGATCAGCTCCGGGGCGTGCCCGGACCCCACGAAGGCCGTGTAGGCCGCGTCGCCGTGCCAGCCGTCGATGATCGCGCCGCAGTCGACGGAGATGATGTCGCCGTCCTTGAGGACGACGTCCTCGGACGGGATGCCGTGCACCACGACCTCGTTCACCGAGGTGCAGATCGTCGCGGGGAACCCGCCGTAGCCGAGGAAGTTCGGCTTGGCGTTGTGCTCGGCGAGCACCTTGCGGGCGACCTGGTCCAGATCCCTGGTGGTGGCGCCGGGTACGGCGGCCTCACGCGTGGCCGCGTGGATGGCGGCGACCACCAGCCCCGCCTCTCGCATCTTGGCGATCTGCTCGGGGGTCTTGATCTGCACCATGGGGGCTACGGCCTTTCTTGGCCCGGGACGTTCGGGACCGGAGAGAGTACGGACGCCTTCAACGATACGGGCCGCGCGCACCGGCCCCCACACAGCGGCCGCGGTCCCCGTATCGGGAACCGCGGCCTTCGGCTGCGTGACGCGCGTGCTACTGGGTGGCGTCCTCGCGCTTGAGCGCCTCCAGGGCCCGCTTGGTGACCTCGTCCACCGGGCCCAGCGAGGAGATGGTCACGACCAGCCCCTGCGCCTTGTAGTAGTCGATGATCGGCTCGGTCTGCGTGTGGTAGACCTCCAGCCGGGTCCGCACGGTCTCCTCGGAGTCGTCGTCGCGCTGGTACAGCTCACCGCCGCAGACGTCGCAGACGCCCTCCTTCTTCGGCGGGCTGTACGAGACGTGGAAGACGTGGCTGGAGTCCTTGCGGCAGATCCGCCGCCCGGCGATCCGCTTGACGACCTCCTCCTCGGGGACCTCCAGGTCCAGCACCGCGTCCAGCGTGATGCTCTCGGTCTCGAGGAGCTCGTCCAGGGCCTCGGCCTGGGAGACGTTGCGTGGGAAGCCGTCCAGCAGGAACCCGCCCTCGGCGTCCGGCTGCTCCATGCGGTCCTTGGCCATGGCGATGGTGACCTCGTCGGGCACCAGGTTGCCGGCGTCCATGTAGGACTTCGCGAGCTTCCCGAGCTCCGTCTGCCGACTGATGTTGGCCCGGAACAGGTCGCCGGTGGAGATGTGCGGGATGCGCAGCTTCTCGGCAAGGCGGGTGGCCTGCGTACCCTTGCCGGCACCCGGCGGCCCCACGAGGACGATTCGCATCAGCGGAGGAACCCTTCGTAATTGCGCTGCTGGAGCTGGCTCTCGATCTGCTTCACGGTTTCCAGTCCGACACCCACGATGATCAGGATGCTGGTCCCGCCGAACGGGAAGTTCTGGTTTGCCCCGAAACCTGCCAACGCCATCGTCGGCACGAGAGCGATCAGACCCAGATACAGCGAACCCGGCCAGGTGATCCGGTTGAGCACGTAGCTGAGGTACTCAGCGGTCGGTCGGCCAGCCCGGATGCCCGGGATGAAGCCACCATACTTCTTCATGTTGTCCGCGACTTCCTCGGGGTTGAACGAGATGGCCACGTAGAAGAACGCGAAGAAGACGATCAGGAAGAAGTAGAGCGTGATGTGCGCCGGCGCGTCCGTCTCCGCGAGGTTCTGGCGGATCCAGGTCGCCCATCCCGCGGTCGAGTTGGTGAACTGGACGATCAGCGCCGGGATGTAGAGCAGCGACGACGCGAAGATGACCGGGATCACACCCGCCTGGTTGACCTTGAGCGGGATGTAGGTGGACGTCCCGCCGTAGGAACGGCGGCCGATCATGCGCTTCGCGTACTGCACGGGGATGCGGCGCTGGGCCTGCTCGACGAAGACGACCAGGCCGACCATGACCAGGCCGACGAGGATGACGGTGCCGAACTCGATCCAGCCGCCGGCCAGGCTGCCCTGCTCCTTGATGGCCCACAGGGCGGCAGGGAAGGTGGCGGCGATCGAGATGAACATCAGGATCGACATGCCGTTGCCGATGCCGCGGTCGGTGATGAGCTCGCCGAGCCACATCACCAGGGCCGTGCCGGCGGTCATCGTGATGACCATCGTGATGGTCACGAAGATCGACTGGTCCGGGACGATCTGGCTGCCCACCGGGCAGTTGCTGAACAGGGCGCCGCTGCGGGCGGTGGCCACCAGACCGGTGCCCTGCAGCACGGCGAGGGCCACCGTCAGGTAGCGGGTGTACTGCGTGATCTTCGCTGTGCCGGCCTGGCCCTCCTTCTTCAGGGCTTCCAGGCGCGGGATCACCACGGTCAGCAGCTGCAGGATGATGCTCGCCGTGATGTACGGCATGATGCCCAGCGCGAAGACCGTGACCTGTAGCAGTGCGCCGCCGCTGAACATGTTGACCAGACCGAACAGGCCCGAGTTGGCCTCGGCGGCGTCGATACAGGTCTGCACGTTCTTGTAGTTGACGCCCGGGATCGGGATGTGGGTGCCGACCCGGTAGATCACGATGATGCCGAGCGTGAAGAGCAGCTTCTTGCGCAGGTCGGGCGTCTTGAACGCCCGGGCGAACGCGGTGAGCACGGTGCCTCCTGCGACCCCCGCGTTCGCTACGCGAGAGGTGACGGTATGTTGTGCGAGGACGGAATTCTCTGTTCCTGTTGACCTGTCCGGCACAGGGTCCTACGACAGGGCATCAGGGAGACTAACAGTGTCGACTACCCTACGCGGAGCCCGCACCGACATGAAACCGCCCTGTCGGCCAGCGGCGGAGCCGATGCGCTCCCTTTGACACGGTCTGCGTCCTGTCCCTTCTCAGCAAGCCTCGGGTACCTCCTGTCAGGCCCGCTCAGCACCCTCGAAAGCGCTGACACCGGCCCCGGTGGCCCTCAGGCGGCGCAAGAGGCCCTCAGAGCGCTCTCCGGGCGCCCTCACGGCATTCTTCGACGGGTCCGCCGTTCTGTCAGCGACAGGGATCACTCGGGCCGCGCAAGGAATGTCACTCCCGGTTCACTCCGGGTTCGACGCGACACACGCAAAGGCCGGGAGCTCCCCGTGGGAACTCCCGGCCTTCCGCGTCAGGGATCGGCCCCGGCTCAGACGAGCTCGGTCACCGAACCGCCGGCGGCGGCGATCTTCTCCTTGGCGGAGGCGGAGGCCTTGTCGACCTGCACCTGCAGCGCCACGGAGATCTCACCCTCGCCGAGCACCTTGACCAGGCTGTTCTTGCGAACGGCGCCCTTGGCCACCAGGTCCTCGACCGTGACCTCGCCACCCTCGGGGTAGAGCTTGGCCAGCTTGTCGAGGTTCACGACCTGGTACTCGGTCTTGAACGGATTCTTGAAGCCCTTCAGCTTCGGGAGGCGCATGTGGAGCGGCATCTGGCCACCCTCGAAGCGCTCCGGAACCTGGTAGCGGGCCTTGGTGCCCTTGGTACCACGACCGGCCGTCTTACCCTTCGACGCCTCACCACGACCGACACGGGTCTTGGGGGTCTTGGCGCCGGGGGCGGGACGGAGGTTGTGGATCTTCAGCGGGTTGTTCTCCGCCATGATCAGTCGACCTCCTCGACCGTCACGAGGTGGCGGACGGTGTGCACCATGCCGCGGAACTCGGGGCGGTCCTCCTTGACGACCACGTCGCCGAGCTTCTTGAGCCCGAGCGTACGCAGGGTGTCACGGTGGTTCTGCTTGCTGCCGATGTAGGACTTGACCTGCGTGATCTTGAGCTGCGCCATGATTACGCACCCGCCCCGGCACGCGCACGCAGCAGAGCCGCGGGAGCGACGTCCTCCAGGGGAAGACCACGGCGGGCCGCGATCTCCTCGGGACGCTGCAGACCCTTCAGGGCCTCCACGGTCGCGTGCACGATGTTGATGGCGTTGTCGGAGCCGAGCGACTTCGACAGCACGTCGTGGATACCGGCGCACTCGAGCACGGCGCGCACCGGACCACCGGCGATCACACCGGTACCGGGCGACGCGGGCTTGAGCAGCACGACGCCGGCCGCCTTCTCACCCTGGATCGGGTGCGGGATGGTGCCCTGGATCCGGGGGACCTTGAAGAAGTGCTTCTTGGCCTCCTCAACGCCCTTGGCGATGGCGGCCGGCACCTCCTTGGCCTTGCCGTATCCGACACCCACGGTGCCGTCACCGTCGCCCACCACGACCAGCGCGGTGAAGCTGAAGCGACGACCACCCTTCACAACCTTGGCGACGCGGTTGATCGCGACGACGCGCTCAACGTACGCGGTCTTCTCGGCGGCAGCAGCGCCGCCGTCACGGCCCTTCCGGTCCCGCCGCTCGCCGCCACCGGCACCGCCACCGCGGCGCTGGGGTCCAGCCATTGGAATTACCTCTCTCTGTTTCCGCTAGCTACGGAACCGGCTCAGAACTTGAGCCCGGCCTCGCGGGCGGCGTCCGCCAGGGCGGCGATGCGCCCGGCGTACTGGTTGCCACCACGGTCGAACACGACGGCCTCGACACCGGCGGCCTTGGCACGCTCGGCGACCAGGGCGCCGACCTTCTTGGCCTGCGAGGACTTGTCCTCGGCACCGCGGATCGACGCGTCCAGCGAGGACGCCGACGCCAGGGTGTGGCCCTTCAGGTCGTCGATCACCTGCGCCACGATGTGGCGGTTGGAGCGGGTCACGACCAGACGGGGGCGCTCCGCCGTACCGTTGATCCGCTTGCGGATCCGGATGTGACGGCGCTTGATCGCGGCGCGCTTGTAGGCGTCGCCCTTCAGGATCTTCTGCCCGTATGCCATGGCTTACTTACCCGCCTTTCCGACCTTGCGGCGGATGACTTCGCCCTCGTACTTGACGCCCTTGGCCTTGTACGGGTCAGGCTTGCGCAGCTTGCGGATGTTGGCCGCAACCTCGCCGACCTTCTGCTTGTCGATGCCCTCGACCGAGAAACGGGTCGGGGTCTCCACCTTGAAGGTGATGCCCTCGGGCGCCTCGACCAGGATCGGGTGGCTGTAGCCCAGGGAGAACTCCAGGTTGGAGCCCTTGGCCTGGACGCGGTAACCGACACCGCTGATCTCGAGCTTCTTGACGTATCCCTGGGTCACACCGGTGATCATGTTCGCCACCAGCGTGCGGGACAGGCCGTGCAGGGCCTTGCTCTGCCGCTCGTCGTTCGGGCGGGTCACCTGGAGGGTGCCGTCGTCGCCCTTAGCGATCTCGATCGGCGCGACGACGGTGTGGGTCAGTTCGCCCTTGGGGCCCTTGACCTGCACCGTACGGCCGTCGATGGTGACGTCCACGCCGGCGGGAACCGGGATGGGGAGCTTGCCGATACGCGACATTGTGTCTCTCCTCCGTTCCCGAATTACCAGACGTAGGCGAGGACTTCCCCACCCACGCCCTTCTTCTGCGCCTGCTTGTCGGTCAGCAGACCGTGGGACGTGGAGATGATGGCCACGCCCAGGCCGCCGAGAACCTTCGGCAGGTTGGTGGACTTCGCGTACACCCGGAGACCGGGCTTGGAGATCCGCTTGATGCCCGCGATGGAGCGCTCACGGTTCGGGCCGAACTTCAGCTCGAGGACGAGGTTCTTGCCGACCTCGGCGTCCTCGACGCGCCAGCCCGTGATGAAGCCCTCCTGCTGGAGGATCTCCGCGATGTGCGACTTGATCTTGGAGTGCGGCATCGACACGGAGTCGTGGTAAGCCGCGTTCGCGTTCCGCAGACGCGTCAGCATGTCTGCGATCGGATCAGTCATGGTCATGAATTGGCCTTCGGCCTCTCTCGCCGGGGTTTCCTGGTGCGCCATCCCTCTCCCCGATCCGAGACGGGACGGGTGCGGCGCGGTGGACCTACGGCGTAGTAAGTCGTACGGGCACGGCAGGCGCCCAACCCCACAAGCCTAAGGCATGTGAGCTGGGCGCTCTGCCGACCCAGTTGCTTACCGAGAGCCCTGCTAATCCCTTAAAGCGGGGATTACCAGGAGCTCTTGGTCACGCCCGGCAGCTCGCCACGGTGAGCCATCTCACGAAGGCACACGCGGCACAGGCCGAACTTGCGGTACACGGAGTGCGGACGACCGCAGCGCTGGCAGCGGGTGTACGCACGCACGCCGAACTTGGGCTTGCGAGCAGCCTTCGCGATCAGAGCCTTCTTCGCCATCTCGCTCACGCCTCCTTGAAGGGGAAGCCGAGGTGACGGAGGAGCGCGCGGCCCTCAGCGTCGTTGGTCGCCGTGGTGACCACGGTGATGTCCATACCCCGGACGCGGTCGATCTTGTCCTGGTCGATCTCGTGGAACATGACCTGCTCCGTGAGACCGAAGGTGTAGTTGCCACGGCCGTCGAACTGCTTGGGGGACAGGCCGCGGAAGTCGCGGATGCGCGGCAGCGCGAGCGACAGGGTGCGGTCCAGGAACTCCCACATGCGGTCGCCACGGAGCGTGACGTGGGCACCGATCGGCTGCCCCTCGCGCAGCTTGAACTGAGCGATGGACTTGCGGGCCTTGGTGACGGCCGGCTTCTGACCGGTGATCGTGGTGAGGTCGCGGATGGCGCCCTCGATCAGCTTGGAGTCGCGGGCGGCGTCGCCCACACCCATGTTGACCACGATCTTGACGAGGCCCGGCACCTGCATGACGTTCTCGTACTTGAACTCGTCACGCAGCTTGCCGACGATCTCCTCGCGGTACTTCTGCTTCAGACGCGGGGTCACGGTGGTGGTAGCCATCAGATGTCCTCACCCGTCCGCTTGGCAACGCGGATCTTGTTGCCTTCGTCGTCGAAGCGGTAACCGACCCGGGTCGGGACCTTCTGGCCGTCCTTCTCCACGACGAGCATCACGTTGCTGACGTGGATGGGGGCCTCGGTGGTCACGATGCCGCCGGCCTGCGAACCGCGAGCCGTCGGACCGGCCTTGGTGTGCTTCTTGACCCGGTTGACACCCTCGACCAGGACGCGGTCCTCACGGGGGAAGGCCGCGATGACCTTGCCCTGCTTGCCCTTGTCCTTACCGGTGATGACCTGGACCAGGTCGCCCTTCTTGATCTTCATGCTCACAGCACCTCCGGCGCGAGGGAGATGATCTTCATGAACTTCTTCTCGCGCAGCTCACGGCCCACGGGGCCGAAGATACGGGTGCCACGAGGGTCGCCGTCGTTCTTCAGAATGACGGCGGCGTTCTCGTCGAAGCGGATGTACGAGCCGTCCGGACGGCGGCGCTCCTTCACGGTGCGAACGATGACCGCCTTGACGACGTCACCCTTCTTCACGTTGCCACCGGGGATCGCGTCCTTGACGGTGGCGACGATGACGTCACCGATACCCGCGTAGCGGCGACCGGAGCCACCGAGCACACGGATGCAGAGGATCTCCTTCGCACCCGTGTTGTCGGCGACACGCAGTCGCGACTCCTGCTGGATCACGTCTATCTCCTGGTTGTCTGCCGGTTCCCAGCAGGGGCTCCCTCTGCCGAGGAAGGCCCCTGCCGAGCCTGGCGGAACGATGCCTAGGGGGTCCCCCTAGGAGGGATTACTTGGCCTTCTCGAGGATCTCGACGACGCGCCAGCGCTTGGTCGCGGACAGCGGCCGGGTCTCCATCAGGAGGACGCGGTCGCCGACACCCGCGGCGTTCTGCTCGTCGTGCGCCTTGAGCTTGTTCGTACGGCGGATGACCTTGCCGTACAGCGCGTGCTTGACGCGGTCCTCGACGGCGACGACGACGGTCTTGTCCATCTTGTCGCTGACGACGTAACCCTCGCGGGTCTTACGGAAGCCGCGCGCTTCGGTGTTCTGCTCAGTCACGTTGTTCTCGCTCATCAGGCGTTCTCCACCGTCTCGATGCCGAGCTCACGCTCACGCATGAGGGTGTAGATCCGGGCGATGTCCTTGCGGACCGCCTTCAGACGGCCGTGGTTCTCGAGCTGACCCGTCGCCGCCTGGAAACGGAGGTTGAACAGCTCTTCCTTGGCCTCGCGGAGCTTCGCCAGAAGCTCCTCGTTGCCCAGCTCGCGCAGCTCGGACGCCTTGGTACCGGCCGACATCACGCTTCACCTGCCTCGCGCTTGACGATCCGGCACTTCATCGGCAGCTTGTGGGCCGCACGAGTCAGCGCCTCACGGGCGATCTTCTCGTTGGGGTACGACAGCTCGAACATGACGCGTCCGGGCTTGACGTTCGCGACCCACCACTCCGGAGAACCCTTACCGGAACCCATGCGGGTCTCGGCCGGCTTCTTCGTGAGCGGGCGGTCCGGGTAGATGTTGATCCAGACCTTGCCGCCACGCTTGATGTGACGGGTCATGGCGATACGAGCCGCCTCGATCTGGCGGTTCGTGACGTACGCCGGGGTCAGCGCCTGGATGCCGTACTCGCCGAACGCAACCTGCGTGCCACCCTTGGACATGCCGTTGCGCTTGGGGTGGTGCTGCTTGCGGTGCTTGACCCTACGGGGGATCAGCATGGTGGTCAGGCCTCCGTTCCGGTGCTCTCAGCCGGAGCGGCGGACGCGGGAGCCTCGGCCTTGGGGGCCTCGGAACCAGCGGCCTGCTGCGGCTTGCGACCGCGCCGCTCGCCACCGCGGCCACCACGGGCCGGGCGGTCGGCGCCACCACGGGCCGGGCGGTTGCCGGCACGGGCGGCGGCGTTCTCGGCGCGGACCTCGGCGATGTTCTTGACGTCGCCCTTGTAGATCCAGACCTTCACGCCGATGCGGCCGAAGGTCGTCTTGGCCTCGAAGAAGCCGTAGTCCACGTTCGCGCGGAGCGTGTGCAGGGGCACGCGGCCCTCGCGGTAGAACTCCGAGCGGGACATCTCGGCGCCGCCGAGGCGGCCACCGCACTGGATCTTGATGCCCTTGGCGCCGGCCTTCATGGCGGACTGCATGCTCTTGCGCATGGCCCGACGGAAGGAGACGCGGGAGGAGAGCTGCTCGGCGACGGCCTGGGCCACGAGCTGAGCGTCGGTCTCGGGGTTCTTGACCTCGAGGATGTTCAGCTGGACCTGCTTGCCCGTGAGCTTCTCGAGGTCGCCGCGGATGCGGTCGGCCTCGGCGCCACGGCGGCCGATGACGATGCCCGGACGCGCGGTGTGGATGTCCACACGCACACGGTCACGGGTGCGCTCGATCTCGACCTTGGAGATGCCGGCGCGCTCCATGCCGGACGTCATCATCCGACGGATGGCGACGTCTTCCTTGACGTAGTCCTTGTACAGCTTGTCGGCGTACCAACGCGACTTGAAGTCGGTCGTGACACCGAGCCGGAACCCGTGCGGGTTTACCTTCTGGCCCATTACCGGGTTCCTTCCTTGCTGCTGACGACCACCGTGATGTGGCTGGTCCGCTTACGGATCCGGTAGGCGCGGCCCTGGGCACGCGGACGGAACCGCTTCAGGGTCGGGCCCTCGTCGACGTAGGCCTCGGAGACATAGAGGCTGTCGACGTCGGTGTGGTCGTAGTTGTGCGCGGCGTTGGCGATGGCGCTGTCCAGCACCTTGCCGACCGGCACGCTCGCGGCCTGCGGGGCGAAACGCAGGACCGCCTGAGCCTCCGTGGCGTTCAGGCCACGGATGAGGTCCACCACACGGCGGGCCTTCATGGGCGTGACGCGGATGTACCGCGCCTGGGCCCTGGCTTCCATGGTTGTCCCTTCGATGTTTGTCATGGTCATTCGCACCCCGCTGACTAGCGGCGCTTCGACTTCCGGTCTTCCTTGACGTGGCCCCGGAAGGTGCGGGTCGGCGAGAACTCGCCGAGCTTGTGGCCGACCATCGACTCGGTGACAAACACCGGGATGTGGGTCTTGCCGTTGTGCACCGCGATCGTGTGGCCGAGCATGGCCGGGACGATCATCGAGCGGCGGGACCAGGTCTTGATGACGTTCTTGGTACCGGCTTCGTTCTGGGCGTCCACCTTCTTGATCAGGTGGTCGTCGACGAAGGGTCCCTTCTTCAAGCTACGAGGCATCTCAACCCGTCCTTAGCGCTTCTTGTTCGTCTTGCGGCGGCGGACGATGTACTTGTTCGACGCCTTCTTGGGCGAACGAGTACGGCCTTCCTTCTTGCCCCACGGGGACACGGGGTGACGACCACCGGAGGTCCGGCCCTCACCACCACCGTGCGGGTGGTCAACCGGGTTCATGACCACACCACGGACGGTCGGGCGAACGCCCAGCCACCGCTTGCGGCCCGCCTTGCCCCAGTTGATGTTGCTCTGCTCGGCGTTGCCGACCTCGCCGACGGTGGCGCGGCAGCGGACGTCGACCAGGCGGATCTCGCCGGACGGCATGCGCAGGTGGGCGTAGGCGCCCTCCTTCGCGAGCAGCTGCACGGAGGCGCCGGCGGAGCGGGCGAACTTCGCGCCGCCGCCCGGACGCAGCTCGATGGCGTGCAGCGTGGTACCGACCGGGATGTTGCGCAGGGCGAGGTTGTTGCCCGGCTTGATGTCGGCCCCGGGACCGTTCTCGACGCGGTCGCCCTGGTTCAGGCCACGCGGCGCGAGGATGTAGCGCTTCTCGCCGTCCGCGTAGTGCAGGAGCGCGATGCGCGCGGTGCGGTTGGGGTCGTACTCGATGTGCGCGACCTTCGCCGGCACGCCGTCCTTGTCGTGACGACGGAAGTCGATCACGCGGTAGGCGCGCTTGTGGCCACCACCCTGGTGGCGGACGGTCACACGACCGGAATTGTTACGGCCGCCCTTGCTGTGCAGCGGGCGAACCAGCGACTTCTCCGGCGTGGACCGCGTGACCTCGACGAAGTCGGCGACGCTGGCGCCACGACGGCCAGGAGTCGTCGGCTTGTACTTGCGGATACCCATTTCTCAGTCCTCGTCCGATATCGGACGATCCGGACCTCCGTCAGGAGGTCGGACCGCCGAAGATGTCGATACGGTCGCCCTCGGCGAGGGTCACGATCGCGCGCTTGGTGGACGCGCGCTGGCCGAAGCCCGTGCGGGTCCGCTTGCGCTTGCCCTGGCGGTTGATCGTGTTGACCCCGGTGACCTTGACCGAGAAGACCGACTGGACGGCCTCCTTGATCTGGGTCTTGTTGGCACGCGGGTCGACGACGAACGTGTACTTGTTCTCGTCGAGGAGCGCGTAGCTCTTCTCGGAGACGACCGGCTTGAGCAGGACGTCACGGGGGTCCGTGTACGACTTGCTCAGCGGCGTCTCGACGGTGTTCTTGCCCTCGGCGGCCTGGCGACGCGCCTTCTTGACGCGCGCTTCCTTGGCCGCCTTGGCGGCCTTCGAGGCGATGGAGGGGTGACGGGCAGCCATCAGGCCTCGCTCCCTTCGGTGTCGTTGGCCTTCTGCGGGCCGGCGACGAAGGACTCGAAAGCGGCCTTGGTGAAGACCACGTCGTCCGAGACGAGAACGTCGTACGTGTTCAGCTGGCCCGGCTCCAGGATGTGGACCTGGGGCAGGTTGCGGGCGGACAGCCACGCGGCCTCGTCGGAGCGGTCGACGACCAGGAGCAGGTTCTTGCGCTCGCTGATCTTGCCGAACAGGCTCTTGGCGGCCTTCGTGGAGGGGGTCTCGCCCTCGACCACGCCGGTGACGACGTGGATGCGGTTGTGACGCGCCCGGTCGGTGAGGGCGTGACGCAGAGCGGCAGCCTTCATCTTCTTCGGGGTGCGCTGCGAGTAGTCGCGCGGCACGGGACCGTGCACGACGCCACCACCGGCGAACTGCGGCGCGCGGGTCGAGCCCTGACGGGCGCGGCCGGTGCCCTTCTGGCGGTACGGCTTCTTGCCGCCACCACGGACTTCACCGCGGGTCTTGGTCTTGTGGGTGCCCTGGCGGGCAGCGGCCAGCTGCGCGACGACGACCTGGTGGATCAGCGGGATGCTGACCTTCTCAACGCCGAAGATCTCCGCGGGGAGCTCGACGGTACCGGCCTTGTCGCCTGCCGGCGAAAGGATGTCAACAGTGCTCATCGGTTACCTCAGGCCCCCTTGGCCGCGGTGCGGACCAGGACGAGGCCGCCGTTCGGACCGGGAACCGCGCCCTTGATGAGCAGCAGACCCTTCTCCGCGTCAACGGCGTGGACGGTCAGGTTCTGGGTGGTGACCCGCTCGTTGCCCATGCGACCCGCCATGCGGAGGCCCTTGAACACACGGCCCGGGGTGGCGCAGCCACCGATGGAACCGGGAGAGCGGTGCTTGCGCTGGGTGCCGTGTCCGGCGCCGAGGCCACGGAAGTTGTGGCGCTTCATGACACCGGCGAAGCCCTTGCCCTTGCTCTTGCCGGTCACGTCGACCTTCACGCCGGCCTCGAACACCTCGGCGGTGATCTCCTGGCCCAGCGTGTACTCGGAGGCGTCCGCGGTGCGGATCTCGACGAGGTGACGACGGGGGGTGACGTCGGCCTTGGCGAAGTGGCCCTTGAGGGGCTTGTTCACCTTGCGCGGGTCGATCTCGCCGAAGGCGATCTGGACGGACTCGTAGCCGTCGACGTCGTTCGTACGGACCTGGGTGACGACGTTCGGCCCGGCCTTGACGACGGTCACCGGGACGACACGGTTGTTCTCGTCCCAGACCTGAGTCATACCGAGCTTCTCGCCCAGGATGCCCTTGATCTGCTTAGCCATCTCTTCAGATCACCGGCCTCAGAGCTTGATCTCGATGTCGACACCGGCCGGGAGGTCGAGTCGCATCAGAGAGTCAACGGTCTTGGGGGTCGGGTCGAGGATGTCGATCAGGCGCTTGTGCGTGCGCATCTCGAAGTGCTCGCGCGAGTCCTTGTACTTGTGCGGCGACTTGATGACGCAGTACACGTTCTTCTCAGTGGGCAGCGGCACCGGGCCCGCGACCGACGCACCAGTGCGGGTCACCGTCTCGACGATCTTCTTCGCCGAGGAGTCGATGACCTCGTGGTCGTAGGCCTTGAGCCGGATGCGGATCTTCTGTCCCGCCATGGCTACTTCGTAGTCCTGTCTCTCTTTACGCTCTGGAACCCAGTGCTGCTTTGCGTTTCTCCGACCCACGCGGTCGGGCGTGTCGCACTCCCGCTGACACAGATGTCCCTTGATCGAACATCCCTGCGGGATTGCACACGGCCCTGCCGGAACCGCGAGTCGGGGACGAAAGGCCCACCGGGTGCCTGGCCGGTGCCGCGCCGACGCTTCCCGGAAGATTCCCGTACGTCCGCCTCAGCGCTGCCGTGTGGCAGTTGAGACGACGAGTACTGTGGGACTCGCTTCCGGTCCCCCCGGCGGGAGGCGCGCAGCATCAACACTCGACCGAGCAACTCGGACAGTCTGCCATACGGGGCAGCGAGGATGCCAATCGAGCCGGAGAGAATACCCCGGGGGTGACATGGATCAAACCAAGGGCGGGACGAGCCTCCGGCTGGCGGCTTCCCCCTGACGCCGCACGCGGGCCCCGTTCGCCCGCTGCCACCCCTTGAATCGCGCCGCCCGACGTTCAGTGTCTCTCCGCACAGTGCGCGACGCTTTTGTTCAAGGACATGAATAAGGATCAAGTACCCGTCTATTGACGTGCCCGCAACAAGCTTTTAACGTCCAAGAAAGCGCTTTCCCCTTCGAGGAGATGAACCACAGCCCCACCACCCAAGCCCTGGTAGACGAGCCACTCTGGAGACGAACGATGCAACGGAGACACGTCAGCCCCGTCATCGCATGCGCCGGCCTGCTCACCGGCACGCTCGTCGCACTGTCCGGCACCACGGCGCAGGCCGCCACCACCCGGTACGAGGCCGAGACCTCGCCGGCGGTCTGCACCGGCACCATCGACTCCGACTGGTCCGGCTACTCCGGCAGCGGATTCTGCAACGGGACCAACTCCACGGGCGGCTACGCCCAGTTCACCGTGAACGCGCCCGCCGCTGGCACCGCGACCCTTCGGGTCCGCTTCGCCAACGGCAGCGGCACCGCCCGCCCCGCGGACGTCGTCGTGAACGGCTCGACCGCCGCGTCGGCGTCGTTCGAGGCCACCGGCGCCTGGAGCACCTGGGCGACCAAGACGCTCACCGTGTCGCTGCGGTCGGGCAGCAACACCGTCCGGCTCAACCCGACCACCTCCGCCGGCCTGCCCAACGTCGACTACATCGAGGTCGAGACGGGCGGCACCACCACCCCGCCGCCCACGACCAGCGGCGCCCTGTACGTCTCACCGAACGGCACCGACAACGCCGCCGGTACGGAGTCCGACCCGACCACGCTCACCTCGGCGCTCACGCGCGTCGCCGCCGGCGGCACGATCTACATGCGCGGCGGCACGTACCGCTACTCCCAGACGGTCACCATCGCGCAGGGCAACAACGGCACATCCAGCGCCCGCAAGACGCTGACCGCCTACCCGGGCGAGACCCCCGTACTGAACTTCTCGGCCCAGGCCGAGGACCCGGCCAACCGCGGCCTCGCCGTCAACGGGTCGTACTGGCACGTCAAGGGCCTCGTCGTCGAGCGCGCCGGTGACAACGGGATCTTCGTGGGCGGCAGCAACAACATCTTCGAGCGCACGATCACGCGCTACAACCGGGACACCGGCCTGCAGCTCTCGCGCATGCTCTCCAGCACGCCCAAGGACCAGTGGCCGTCCAACAACCTGATCCTCAGCGCGGAGTCGCACGACAACGCCGACTCCGACGGCGAGGACGCCGACGGCTTCGCCGCGAAGCTGACGTCGGGCCCCGGGAACGTCTTCCGGTACGCCGTCGCCCACAACAACATCGACGACGGCTGGGACCTCTACACCAAGTCGGACACGGGCGCGATCGGCCCGGTGACCATCGAGGACTCCCTCGCGTACAGCAACGGCACGCTGTCCGACGGCACCGTCAACGCGAACGGTGACCGCAACGGCTACAAGCTCGGCGGCGAGGACATCGGGGTCAATCACGTCGTCCGCCGCAGCATCGCCTACAAGAACGGCAAGCACGGGTTCACCTACAACAGGAACCCCGGCTCGATGACCGTGTCGGACAACGTCAGCGTCGACAACGCGCAGCGCAACTTCAACTTCGAGGCCGGAACGTCGGTGTTCAAGAACAACACCTCCTGCCGCAGCGGCAGCGGCACGAACGACCGGATCGTCGGCAACGCCGACAGCTCCAACCAGTTCTGGATGGGCTCGAACGGCTCCCGCTGCTCCTCGTACGCCGGCACCATGCGGTGGTCCTTCGCCTCGGACGGCCGCCTGGTGGTGACGTTCGGGTGACGCGGTAGGCGCCACTGCCCCCTGAAGGCGGTGGCGCCGCCCCGCATACAGCGGGCGGCCCCGGCTGTTACGTGCGAACGCCGGTGACGAAGCCGGCCCACGCCTCCGGTGTCACGGCGAGTCGAGGTCCGTCGGCGTGCTTCGAGTCGCGGACGTGAACGGTGCGGGAGGCTATGGCGATCTCCAGGCAGGAGTCGCCATCGGGGCCACTGCTGTAGCTGCTCTTGAACCACGCCAGTGCGGAGGCGTCCCCGGTGGAGGACTTGCGGATCATGTTTCTCCCAGCAGTTGCTCAATGAAGGACAGCGACTCCCGTGGTGGGAGAGCCTGCGCCCGGATCGTGCCATAGCGCAGTTCAAGGATCCGGATCTGCTTCGGATCAGAGGTCGGTCGGCCATTGAACGCGCCGTCGGACCGACCCACTGCACTGCCGTCCCCGAACTTCAGCACCTCGATCCTTCCGTTCAAACCGGGGTGGGCCTCACTGCTCGTTGGCATCACCTGAAGCGTGACGTTGCGCAACCGCCCCACCTCCAGCAGGCGCTCAAGCTGCTGACGCCAGACCATTGTGCCTCCGACCGGGCGGCGGAGCGTCGCCTCCTCCTGGACGAATCCGAGTGCCGGAGCGGGCGACCGGTCGAACACGGACTGCCGAGCCATGCGAGCAGCCACCAGGCGCTCCACCTCCTCCGGTGTGTACGCAGGCTGCCACGACTCGAACAGCGCTCGCGCGTGCTCCGGGGTCTGCAACAGGCCGTTGATGCTGATGCTTTCGTACACCCCGATCTCGACGGCCTGCGATTCCAGCTTGGCCAGCTCCCGCACCTTCTTGGGATACCGGACCCTCTTCACGTCCTCCCAAGCCGCCGCGATCAGCCCACCCGACCGCAGCACCTCGTCCGCAGCGACCAAGTACTCCTGCCGAGGGATCCGCTTTCCGCCCTCGATCTTGTAGACCATGTCCTCGCCGTACCCGACGGCCGCCCCGAACTCCGCGGCCCGCATCCCGACCGCCTCCCGCCGCAGCTTGAGCTGCCGCCCGACCGTGGTGATGACCGCGACTCCCCACTCGTCGTCCGGGTCCACCTCCCAACCCGGCTCGTCCGCCTCGCTCCTGAGCCGACCTGTCTCCGCCTCGACCGTCATCCCGTACCCCTCCGTCGTACGACCGTGCAGCGACGCCCTACCCGTAGGTCCCGTCCCGACAGCCCGGACACCACCGGACAAGCTCCGGACAGTCACCGTACGCACCCGCTGAGTCACTGTTCACCGTACGCAGGCGCCGCCACGCTGAGTGACGTGATGCAGAAATTCCCCGAACTCACCTCGCCCCTCCGCAGCTTCGGCGTCCAGCTCTCCCCGACCCCGCGCGGCGCACGTCTGGCCCGTTTCCTCGCCACCGAGCAACTGCGTTCCTGGGGAGTGCCGTTGGACCCGGCCCGGCTGGTCGTCGCCGAACTGACCACCAACGCCGCCACGCACGGCCGCGTCCCGGGCCGCGACTTCCGTCTCCTGATGTACGTCGTCGCCGGCACCCTCCGCATCGAGGTGACGGACACCCGCGACGACCGCCTGCCGACGAGCCGACTCCCCGCTCCGGACGCCGAGTCCGGCCGGGGGCTGCTCCTCGTCGGCGCGCTAGCCGACCGCTGGGGCGTGACTCCGGGCCTGCCGCCCCGCAAGACGGTCTGGCCGAACTCGACGTCTCACCGGAGCCCGACAGCACGCGCTCCGGTGCCTCAAGTGGTCACTTCCGAAGACCACGACGGTGAAAGGAACCCAGCCAAGCCCCACCCCTCCCGTCCGCCGCGACGCCACCGCGCGCACCTCACCCGCGCGGGTGGACATCACCAACTCGGCTGGATCCGGGAGCCGTTGCCTGCCCTACGCCCGGCGCAACACAACCGCAGACATGCGACGGCCCCCGGCCGGGACCAGCGATCCCGATCGAGGGCCTGACCACCGAGGAAGCAGGACCGGCCTGGTGCACGACAACGCCCGCCACATCACCCGCTTCACCGTGGTCGGCAACCACCGCCCAGCACCCGGAGCTCTCGCTCCTCGCGATCTGGCTGTCGGTGCACCTCCAGTCCCTCCCCGCGGGCGCCCGCGTCGACATCAAGACGCTCGCCGCCCGCTTCCTCGAGGGCACGACCCGTATCGCCGCCGCCCTGCGCGAGCTGGAGACCCACGGCTATCTGCGCCGCGTCCGCGAACGCGTCCCCGGCGGCCGGATCGTCACCCGCACGATCTCCTGCAACCAGCCCGGACACCGCACCGCCGAGCGCGACCGCACCGCCGAGCCCGGACACCGAACCCACCCGGTCCCCAAGCAACGGCCTGCCGCGGGGGCCAAGCCCCTTCCCGCGGTACCGCACTTCGGGGCACCACAGCCCGGCCGCTGCCGGGGCTGCCGATCCGATCCGGGCGAGCTCCCGGAGGCCGCGTGGCGGGAACGTGTCGATCCGCGCCCCTGGGCCCGGACGACGAGGAGCGAGCGCCATGACCATGGCCCCGGACGACGCGCAGCAGGGCGCCTCCCCCCGGTACCGGGACTGAGGGCGGAGCCCGCGTGCGCGCGGGCGGGCGCACCCGCCACGGGCGACATGTGACCGGCGGTCGGACGCACGGCAAAGGGGCCCGCACGACCGAAGTCGTACGGGCCCCTCAGGCCTTGTCAGGTCACGCGACCCTCAAGCAAGCGGAACTTACTTGACGATCTTGGTGACCTGGCCGGCGCCCACGGTCCGGCCACCCTCACGGATGGCGAACTTCAGGCCCTCCTCCATGGCGACGGGCTGGATGAGCTCCACCTTCATCTCGGTGTTGTCACCCGGCATGACCATCTCGGTGCCCTCGGGGAGGGTCACGACGCCGGTCACGTCCGTCGTACGGAAGTAGAACTGCGGGCGGTAGTTGTTGAAGAACGGCGTGTGGCGGCCACCCTCGTCCTTGGAGAGGATGTAGGCCTGCGCCTCGAACTCGGTGTGCGGGGTGACCGAGCCCGGCTTGATGATGACCTGGCCGCGCTCGACGTCCTCGCGCTTGATGCCGCGGAGGAGCAGACCGACGTTCTCACCGGCCTGGCCCTCGTCGAGCAGCTTGCGGAACATCTCGATGCCGGTGACCGTGGTGGTGGTCTTCTCCGGCTTGATGCCGATGATGTCGACGGTCTCGTTGACCTTGAGGACACCACGCTCGATACGGCCGGTGACGACCGTACCGCGACCGGTGATGGTGAAGACGTCCTCGATCGGCATCAGGAACGGCTTGTCGACGTCGCGCTCCGGCTCCGGAATCGCGGTGTCGACGGCGTTCATGAGGTCCAGGACGGACTGGGTCCACTGCGCGTCGCCCTCGAGGGCCTTCAGCGCGGAGACCTTGACGACGGGGCAGTCGTCGCCCGGGAACTCGTACTCGGAGAGGAGCTCACGGACCTCGAGCTCGACGAGCTCCAGGATCTCCTCGTCGTCCACCATGTCGGCCTTGTTCAGGGCGACAACGATGTAGGGAACGCCGACCTGGCGGGCCAGGAGGACGTGCTCCTTGGTCTGCGGCATCGGACCGTCGGTCGCGGCGACCACGAGGATCGCGCCGTCCATCTGGGCGGCACCGGTGATCATGTTCTTGATGTAGTCCGCGTGACCCGGGCAGTCGACGTGGGCGTAGTGACGCGCCTCGGTCTGGTACTCGACGTGCGCGATGGAGATGGTGATACCGCGCTGGCGCTCCTCAGGAGCCTTGTCGATGTTGTCGAACGGGGTGGCCTCGTTCAGCTCCGGGTACGCGTCGTGCAGCACCTTGGTAATGGCGGCCGTGAGGGTCGTCTTACCGTGGTCGATGTGACCGATGGTGCCGATGTTGACGTGCGGCTTAGTCCGCTCGAACTTCGCCTTCGCCACTGGGGTCCTCCTGTGGAGTGGTTCTGTACGCCTTACTTCATCGGCGCCAGGTGATCTTTGCTGGATGGCCCGGAGCTCCGGGGCAAACGCCCGCGATTGCGGTGTTTGCCCCATGAGGCTCCGGAGTCAAGCCTACGGCGTACGGACGGGGTCCGTTACTCGCCCTTGGCCTTCGCGATGATCTCCTCGGCGACGTTCCGCGGAACCTCGGCGTAGGAGTCGAACTGCATGGAGTAGCTGGCGCGGCCGGACGTCTTGCTGCGCAGGTCGCCGACGTAACCGAACATCTCCGAGAGGGGCACGAGACCCTTCACGACGCGGGCACCGGCCCGCTCCTCCATGGCCTGGATCTGGCCACGGCGGGAGTTGATGTCGCCGATGACCTCACCCATGTAGTCCTCGGGCGTGGTGACCTCGACGGCCATCATCGGCTCGAGCAGCACAGGGCTGGCCTTGCGCGCGGCCTCCTTGAAGGCCTGCGAACCGGCGATCTTGAACGCGAGCTCGGAGGAGTCCACCTCGTGGTAGGCACCGTCGAGCAGCGTCACGCGCACACCGGTCATCTCGTAGCCGGCGAGGATGCCGAACTGCATGGCCTCCTGGCAACCGGCGTCGACCGAGGGGATGTACTCCTTCGGGATACGTCCACCGGTGACCTGGTTGACGAACTCGTAGGAGGCGTCGCCACCCTCGATCGGCTCGACCGAGATGATGACGCGGCCGAACTGGCCCGTACCACCGGTCTGCTTCTTGTGGGTGTACTCGACCTTCTCGACCGACTTGCGGATGGTCTCGCGGTACGCGACCTGCGGCTTGCCGACGTTGGCCTCGACCTTGAACTCACGGCGCATACGGTCGACCAGCACCTCGAGGTGCAGCTCGCCCATGCCGCCGATGATGGTCTGGCCGGTCTCCTCGTCCGAGTGGACCTGGAAGGACGGGTCCTCCTCGGCCAGGCGCTGGATCGCGACGCCCAGCTTCTCCTGGTCGCCCTTCGACTTCGGCTCGATGGCGACCTGGATGACCGGCGCCGGGAAGTCCATGGACTCCAGGATCACCGGGTTCTTGTCGTCGCACAGCGTCTCGCCGGTCGTGGTCTGCTTCAGACCCATGACGGCGACGATGTCGCCGGCGCCCACCGACTCGATCTCCTCACGCTTGTTGGCGTGCATGCGGTAGATCTTGCCGATGCGCTCCTTGCGGCCCTTGACGGAGTTCAGCACGGCGGTGCCGGACTCCAGGCGGCCGGAGTACACGCGGACGAAGGTGAGCTTGCCGAGGTGCGGGTCGCTCATGATCTTGAACGCCAGCGCCGACAGCGGCTCCTCGTCGGACGGCTTGCGCTTGATGACCGTCTCCGGGTCCTTGACGTCGTGGCCCTCGATGGCCTCGATGTCGACCGGGGACGGCAGGTAGCGCACGACCGCGTCGAGCAGGGGCTGAACGCCCTTGTTCTTGAAGGCGGTGCCGCAGAAGACCGGGGTCACCGTGGTGCCCTGGCCCTTGCCGGAGGCGATGGTGATACGGCGGATAGCCGCGTACAGCTGCTCCTCGGTGGGCTCCTGGCCCTCGAGGTACAGCTCCATCATCTCCTCGTCGTTCTCGGCGACGGCCTCGAGCAGCTTGCCGCGGTACTCCTCGGCAGCCTCGACGTGGGTGTCCGGGATGTCGACGGTGTCGTACATCTCGCCCTTGGTGGCCTCGGCGGACCAGACCAGGGCCTTCATCCTCACGAGGTCGATGACGCCCTTGAAGTCGGCCTCGGCACCGATCGGCAGCTGCATGACGAGCGGCTGCGCGCCCAGACGGTCGCTGATCATGTCGACGCAGCGGTGGAACTCCGCACCGGTGCGGTCGAGCTTGTTGACGAAGCAGATGCGCGGAACGCCGTAGCGGTCCGCCTGACGCCACACCGTCTCGGACTGCGGCTCGACGCCGGCGACGCCGTCGAACACCGTCACGGCACCGTCGAGCACGCGCAGCGAACGCTCCACCTCGACGGTGAAGTCGACGTGGCCCGGCGTGTCGATGATGTTGATGGTGTGGTCGACGTTCTCCAGCGGCCAGTGGCAGGTGGTGGCAGCAGAGGTGATCGTGATGCCACGCTCCTGCTCCTGCTCCATCCAGTCCATGGTGGCAGCGCCGTCGTGGACCTCACCGATCTTGTAGGAAACGCCGGTGTAGAACAGGATCCGCTCGGTGGTGGTCGTCTTGCCCGCGTCGATGTGGGCCATGATGCCGATGTTGCGCACCCTGGCCAGGTCAAGCGAAGTGGTAGCCATAAGGCTTCAGTCTTCTCTCGGTCTCGATGTGGGTAGCGACTACCAGCGGTAGTGCGCGAAGGCCTTGTTGGACTCGGCCATCTTGTGCGTGTCCTCGCGCTTCTTCACAGCGGCACCGAGGCCGTTGCTCGCGTCGAGGAGCTCGTTGAGCAGACGCTCGGTCATGGTCTTCTCGCGACGGGCGCGGGAGTAACCGACGAGCCAGCGCAGCGCCAGGGTGTTGGCACGGCCGGGCTTGACCTCGACCGGGACCTGGTAGGTGGCACCACCGACACGGCGGGACTTGACCTCGAGGGTCGGCTTGATGTTCTCGAGAGCGCGCTTCAGCGTGATGACCGGGTCGTTGCCGGTCTTCTCGCGCAGGCCCTCCATGGCGCCGTAGACGATGCGCTCGGCGGTGGAGCGCTTGCCGTTCAGCAGCACCTTGTTGATCAGGGAGGTCACCAGAGGAGAGCCGTAGACCGGGTCGATGATGACCGGACGCTTCGGGGCGGGGCCCTTACGAGGCATTCTTACTTCTCCTTCTTGGCGCCGTAACGGCTGCGAGCCTGCTTGCGGTTCTTGACACCCTGGGTGTCGAGCGAGCCGCGGATGATCTTGTAGCGAACACCCGGCAGGTCCTTCACACGGCCGCCGCGCACGAGCACGATGGAGTGCTCCTGCAGGTTGTGTCCCTCACCCGGAATGTAAGCCGTGACCTCGATACCGCTGGTCAGACGCACACGCGCGACCTTACGGAGGGCCGAGTTCGGCTTCTTCGGGGTGGTCGTGAACACACGCGTGCAGACGCCGCGACGCTGAGGGGAACCCTCGAGTGCGGGCGTCTTGTTCTTCTCGACCTTGTCCTGCCGGCCCTTGCGGACCAGCTGCTGGATCGTAGGCACTACTTCTCCGGTTTCTGTGTGCCGATGGGTACAGCTAACCTGGAACGTCGCCGACCCACGCGGTCGGGTGTGTCGAATCCCGCAGATTCCTGCCGAACGGCAGAAAGAGGCGCAGATTACGGTGGCCGGTCACAGCTCCCTATGCGGTCGAAGGCACGCAGGAGAGCCAAGGCACACCCCAGGCACAAGGTCTGAGCGTACCTATCGCATTCGCTGCGGTCAAAACAAATGGACCCCGCCCGCATCGCCATGCGGGACATGTCAAGACCCCGACCCTCGGATGATCTTCGAATCGGCGGCAGCCGTCCGTTTCGATCGCTTTTCTTCCACTCCTGCGGGGTGTCAGCCCACCAGGGCCGACACCATGGTCAGGAACACCAGAACGAGTGCCCACCCCGCGGTGTACATCCACCCCAGGACGAGACCCGTCATCGCCAGACCGTCTCCGCCCTCGCCGGTGCGGCTGATCTCGGACCGCGCCGCGTGCCCCAGCACGATCGCCGGAATCCCGGTCAGCCCGAAGGTCGGCACACACAGCAGCCCGCACACGGCCGCCCCGACCGCCTTCCCGTTCGTCTGCGGCCGCGGCACCGGCAGGAAGGTCCGCGGCACCTGCAGGGCGGCCACAGGCTGCGGTACGGGCCCCTGCGGCAGGTCGGCGACCAGCAGCGCCAGCTCCCCCACCGTACGGGCCGCGTACGCCCGCGCGACCCGCTTGTCGAACTCGCCCTTCTCCAGCCGCCCCTCACCGAAGCCGGCCCGGAGCACGTCCACGGCCCGCTCACGATCGGCGTGCGAGGCGAGCATCGACGGCACACCGTGCCCCACCCAGGCCTGAGGATGCACACCAGGCTGAGGAACAGGCTGCGGAACCCCGCCCTGCCCCTCCTGCCACGGCTGCCACGACGGATACGACGACTGCGACACGGAGCACCTCCCCGGAACCCCCCGAGTCCCTCCATGATGCGCCGAACAAGGGGGATCGGCACGGGTGCGTCCCGTCCGGACAGCCCGAAGGGCGGCCACCCCCAGGATGACCGCCCTCCAGTTGCCTCAGACGTACGCCTTACTGGTTGTACGGACCGTAGTCGTAGTCCTCCAGCGGCACGGCCTGGCCGGAGCCCGTGCCGAACGGCGAGTAGTCGATGTCGTCGTAGCCGACGGCCGAGTACATCGCGGCCTTGGCCTCCTCGGTCGGCTCGACCCGGATGTTGCGGTAGCGGGACAGGCCCGTACCGGCCGGGATGAGCTTACCGATGATGACGTTCTCCTTGAGGCCGATCAGGGAGTCGGACTTGGCGTTGATCGCCGCGTCCGTGAGGACCCTGGTCGTCTCCTGGAAGGACGCCGCCGACAGCCAGGACTCGGTCGCCAGCGAGGCCTTGGTGATACCCATGAGCTGCGGGCGACCGGAGGCCGGGTGACCGCCCTCCTGGACCACACGACGGTTCTCCTGCTCGAAGCGGGAGCGCTCGACCAGCTCGCCGGGCAGCAGCTCGGCGTCGCCGGACTCGATGATCGTCACGCGGCGCAGCATCTGCCGGATGATGATCTCGATGTGCTTGTCGTGGATCGACACACCCTGCGAGTTGTAGACCTTCTGGACCTCGCCGACCAGGTGGACCTGGACGGCGCGCTGGCCCAGGATGCGCAGCACGTCGTGCGGGTTGGTGGCACCCACGGTGAGCTTCTGGCCCACCTCGACGTGCTCGCCCTCGCTGACCAGGAGTCGGGCGCGCTTCGAGATCGGGTAGGCCGTCTCGTCGCTGCCGTCGTCCGGGGTGATGACGATCTTCTTGGTCTTCTCGGTCTCCTCGATCCGCACGCGGCCGGAGGCCTCGGAGATCGGGGCGACACCCTTCGGGGTACGGGCCTCGAAGAGCTCGACGACACGCGGCAGACCCTGGGTGATGTCGTCACCGGCCACACCACCGGTGTGGAAGGTACGCATCGTCAGCTGGGTACCGGGCTCACCGATGGACTGGGCGGCGATGATGCCGACCGCCTCACCGATGTCGACGAGCTTGCCGGTGGCCAGCGAACGGCCGTAGCACATCGCGCAGGTGCCGACCGCGGACTCACAGGTCAGGACCGAGCGGGTCTTGACCTCCTCGATGCCGCGGGAGACGAGCTCCTCGATGAGGACGTCGCCCAGGTCGGTGCCGGCCGGGGCCAGCACCTGCCCGTCGACCACGATGTCCTCGGCGAGGCAGCGCGCGTACACGGACGTCTCGACGTTCTCCGCCTTGAGCAGGGTGCCCTCGGCGTTCCGCTCGGCGATCCGCAGACGCAGACCGCGCTCGGTGCCGCAGTCCTCCTCGCGGATGATGACGTCCTGCGAGACGTCGACCAGACGACGGGTGAGGTAACCCGAGTCGGCGGTACGCAGAGCGGTGTCCGCCAGACCCTTACGGGCACCGTGCGTGGAGATGAAGTACTCCAGCACGGAGAGACCCTCACGGAACGAGGCCTTGATGGGCCGCGGGATGGTCTCGTTCTTGGCGTTCGACACCAGACCGCGCATACCGGCGATCTGACGCATCTGCATCATGTTTCCTCGGGCGCCCGAGTTGACCATCATGAAGATCGGGTTGGTCTTCGGGAAGTTGCCCGTCATGGCCTCGGCGACCTCGTTGGTCGCGTTGGTCCAGATGCCGATGAGCTCCTGGGTCCGCTCGTCCTTCGTGATCAGACCGCGCTCGTACTGCTTCTGGACCTTCTCGTCCGCGGCCTCCCACTTGGCGACGATCTCCTTCTTCGCCTCGGGGACGACGACGTCGGAGATCGAGACCGTGACGCCGGAACGCGTGGCCCAGTAGAAGCCGGCCGCCTTCAGGTTGTCGAGCGTCGCCGCCACGATGACCTTCGGGTAGCGCTCGGCGAGGTCGTTGACGATCTCGGAGAGCTGCTTCTTGCCGACCTCGTAGTCGACGAACGGGTAGTCCTCGGGCAGCAGCTCGTTGAAGAGCGCACGCCCCAGCGTGGTCTTCAGACGGAAGCTGTCACCCTGCTGCCACTCCGGCTCGCCCTCCTCGCGCGCCGGCGGCTCCCAGCCCCGCGGCGGGATGGTGCCCACCGGGAAGCGGATGTCGATCGGCGACTGCAGCGAGAGCTCGCCCGCGTCGAACGCCATGATCGCCTCGGCGACGGAGGCGAAGGACCGGCCCTCGCCCTTGACGTCGCGGCCCTCGGCGTCGGTGGTGAGGAAGAACAGACCGAGGACCATGTCCTGGGTCGGCATCGTCACCGGACGGCCGTCGGCCGGCTTGAGGATGTTGTTCGAGGACAGCATCAGGATGCGGGCCTCGGCCTGCGCCTCCGCGGACAGCGGCAGGTGCACGGCCATCTGGTCACCGTCGAAGTCCGCGTTGAACGCGGTGCACACGAGCGGGTGGATCTGGATGGCCTTGCCCTCGACCAGCTGCGGCTCGAAGGCCTGGATGCCGAGGCGGTGCAGGGTGGGCGCACGGTTCAGCAGAACCGGGTGCTCCGCGATGACCTCTTCCAGCACGTCGTACACGACCGTGCGGCCGCGCTCGACCATGCGCTTGGCGCTCTTGATGTTCTGCGCGTGGTTCAGGTCGACCAGGCGCTTCATCACGAACGGCTTGAAGAGCTCCAGCGCCATCGCCTTCGGCAGACCGCACTGGTGCAGCTTCAGCTGCGGACCGACGACGATCACGGAACGCGCCGAGTAGTCGACACGCTTACCGAGCAGGTTCTGCCGGAAGCGACCCTGCTTGCCCTTCAGCATGTCGCTGAGGGACTTCAGCGGGCGGTTACCGGGACCGGTCACCGGACGGCCGCGACGACCGTTGTCGAAGAGGGCGTCAACGGCCTCCTGAAGCATGCGCTTCTCGTTGTTGACGATGATCTCGGGCGCGCCGAGGTCGAGCAGCCTCTTCAGACGGTTGTTGCGGTTGATGACACGGCGGTACAGGTCGTTCAGGTCGGAGGTCGCGAAGCGGCCACCGTCCAGCTGCACCATCGGACGCAGGTCCGGCGGGATGACCGGCACGCAGTCGAGCACCATGCCCTTGGGGCTGTTGGACGTCTGCAGGAACGCGGAGACGACCTTCAGGCGCTTGAGGGCACGGGTCTTCTTCTGGCCCTTGCCGGTGCGGATGATCTCGCGGAGGCGCTCGGCCTCCTCCTCCAGGTCGAAGGACTCCAGGCGCTTCTGCAGCGCCGCGGCACCCATCGAGCCGTCGAAGTACGTGCCGAAGCGGTCGCGCAGCTCGCGGTAGAGCAGCTCGTCGCCCTCCAGGTCCTGGACCTTGAGGTTCTTGAAGCGGTTCCACACCTCGTCGAGACGGTCGATCTCGCGCTGGGCGCGGTCGCGCAGCTGCTTCATCTCGCGCTCGGCACCCTCGCGCACCTTGCGGCGCACGTCGGCCTTGGCACCCTCGGCCTCCAGCTCGGCCAGGTCGGCCTCGAGCTTCTTGGCGCGGGCCTCCAGGTCGGCGTCACGGCGCTGCTCGATCTGCTGACGCTCGACGGAGACGTGGGCCTCCAGCGAGGGCAGGTCGCGCGTACGGCGCTCCTCGTCGACGTACGTGATCATGTACGCCGCGAAGTAGATGACCTTCTCGAGGTCCTTGGGAGCCAGGTCGAGCAGGTAGCCCAGCCGGCTCGGGACGCCCTTGAAGTACCAGATGTGCGTGACGGGCGCGGCGAGCTCGATGTGGCCCATCCGCTCACGGCGCACCTTGGCGCGCGTGACCTCGACGCCACAGCGCTCGCAGATGATGCCCTTGAAACGGACGCGCTTGTACTTGCCGCAGTAGCACTCCCAGTCCCGGGTCGGACCGAAGATCTTCTCGCAGAAGAGTCCGTCCTTCTCGGGCTTGAGGGTGCGGTAGTTGATGGTCTCGGGCTTCTTGACCTCGCCGTGGCTCCACTGACGGATGTCGTCAGCGGTGGCCAGGCCGATCCGGAGCTCGTCGAAGAAGTTGACGTCGAGCACTATGCGTCAATCCCTCTCAGGGTTGTAAGTCTTTGGTCTGATACGGGGGTCCTGGGGCCGGCGGCCTTCGGGGTGAAGGCCACCGGACTCCCGTCAGACCTCTTCGACGCTGCTCGGCTCGCGCCGGGACAGGTCGATACCGAGCTCCTCCGCAGCGCGGAAGACGTCCTCGTCGGTGTCACGCATCTCGATGGACATACCGTCGCTGGACAGCACCTCCACGTTCAGGCAGAGCGACTGCATCTCCTTGATGAGCACCTTGAAGGACTCGGGGATGCCGGGCTCGGGGATGTTCTCGCCCTTGACGATGGCCTCGTAGACCTTCACGCGGCCGGTGACGTCGTCGGACTTGATGGTCAGCAGCTCCTGGAGGGCGTACGCGGCGCCGTATGCCTCCAGCGCCCACACCTCCATCTCACCGAAGCGCTGGCCACCGAACTGGGCCTTACCACCCAGCGGCTGCTGAGTGATCATCGAGTACGGACCGGTCGAACGGGCGTGCAGCTTGTCGTCGACCAGGTGGTGCAGCTTCAGGATGTACATGTAGCCGACCGAGATCGGGTCCGGGAACGGCTCACCCGAACGGCCGTCGAACAGCCGGGCCTTGCCGGACGGGAGGACCAGGCGGTCGCCGTCGCGGTTGGGCAGGGTGTTCTCCAGCAGACCGGCGAGCTCGTCCTCGCGGGCACCGTCGAAGACCGGCGTCGCGACGTTGGTCTTCGGCTCGACGCGGTCGGCGCCGATCTGCTGCAGGCGCTGCGCCCACTCGTCGGCCAGGCCGGAGACGTCCCAGCCCTGGCTGGCGAGCCAGCCGAGGTGGATCTCCAGGACCTGTCCCGGGTTCATTCGGGACGGGACACCCAGCGGGTTGAGGATGATGTCGACCGGGGTGCCGTCCTCCAGGAACGGCATGTCCTCGATCGGCAGGATCTTGGAGATGACGCCCTTGTTGCCGTGCCGGCCGGCGAGCTTGTCACCGTCGGTGATCTTGCGCTTCTGCGCCACGTACACGCGCACAAGCTGGTTGACACCCGGGGGAAGCTCGTCGCCCTCCTCGCGGTCGAAGACGCGCACGCCGATGACCTTGCCGGTCTCGCCGTGCGGCACCTTCAGCGAGGTGTCTCGGACCTCACGGGCCTTCTCACCGAAGATCGCGCGCAGCAGGCGCTCCTCCGGCGTCAGCTCGGTCTCACCCTTGGGCGTGACCTTGCCGACGAGGATGTCACCGGCGATGACCTCGGCACCGATGCGGATGATGCCGCGCTCGTCGAGGTCGGCGAGGACCTCCTCGGAGACGTTCGGGATGTCCCGGGTGATCTCCTCGGGGCCGAGCTTGGTGTCACGGGCATCGACCTCGTGCTCCTCGATGTGGATCGAGGAGAGGACGTCGTCCTGCACGAGGCGCTGCGACAGGATGATCGCGTCCTCGTAGTTGTGACCCTCCCACGGCATGAACGCCACGAGCAGGTTCTTGCCGAGCGCCATCTCGCCGTTCTGGGTGGCCGGGCCGTCGGCGAGGACCTGGCCCTCGATGACACGGTCGCCCTCGTTGACGATGACCTTCTGGTTGACCGAGGTGCCCTGGTTGGAGCGGGCGAACTTGGCCAGGCGGTACGTGATGTACGTGCCGTCGTCGTTGGCGGTGGTGATGTAGTCCGCGGAGACCTCCTGGACCACACCGCTCTTCTCGGCCTTGACGACGTCGCCGGCGTCGACGGCGGAGCGGTACTCCATGCCGGTGCCGACGAGCGGGGACTCCGCCTGGATCAGCGGAACGGCCTGGCGCATCATGTTCGCGCCCATGAGGGCACGGTTGGCGTCGTCGTGCTCCAGGAAGGGGATCATGGCGGTCGCGACCGACACCATCTGGCGCGGCGAGACGTCCATGTAGTCCACGTCCTCGGGGCCGACGTAGTCGACCTCGCCGCCCTTGCGGCGGACCAGCACGCGGGCCTCGGCGAAGCGGAGGTCGTCCGTCAGCGGCGCGTTGGCCTGCGCGATGACGAAGCGGTCCTCCTCGTCGGCGGTGAGGTAGTCGACCTCGTCGGTGACCTGGCCGTCGACGACCTTGCGGTACGGCGTCTCGATGAAGCCGAACGCGTTGACCCGGCCGTAGGAGGCCAGCGAGCCGATCAGACCGATGTTCGGGCCTTCCGGCGTCTCGATCGGGCACATACGGCCGTAGTGCGACGGGTGAACGTCGCGGACCTCGAAGCCGGCCCGCTCACGGGAGAGACCACCCGGGCCGAGGGCGTTGAGACGCCGCTTGTGCGTCAGCCCCGACAGCGGGTTGTTCTGGTCCATGAACTGGGACAGCTGGCTGGTGCCGAAGAACTCCTTGATGGAGGCGACGACCGGCCGGATGTTGATCAGGGTCTGCGGCGTGATCGCCTCGACGTCCTGGGTGGTCATGCGCTCGCGCACGACGCGCTCCATACGGGCGAGACCCGTACGGACCTGGTTCTGGATCAGCTCGCCGACGCTGCGGATACGACGGTTGCCGAAGTGGTCGATGTCGTCGGTCTCGACGATGATCGGGCGGCCGTTGTCACCGACCGTCTCGGTCTCACCGGCGTGCAGCTTCACCAGGTACTTGATCGTCGCGATGATGTCCTCGACGGTCAGGATCCCGGCGTCCAGCGGGGTGTCCGTGCCCAGCTTCTTGTTGACCTTGTAGCGGCCGACCTTCGCGAGGTCGTAGCGCTTGGGGTTGAAGTAGAGGTTCTCGAGCAGCGTCTGCGCGGCCTCGCGCGTGGGGGGCTCGCCCGGGCGCAGCTTGCGGTAGATGTCGAGCAGCGCGTCGTCCTGGCCCTGGGTGTGGTCCTTCTCCAGGGTGGCGCGCATGGACTCGTACTCGCCGAACTCCTCCAGGATCTGGTCGGTGGTCCAGCCCAGAGCCTTGAGCAGCACGGTCACGGACTGCTTGCGCTTGCGGTCGATACGGACGCCGACCATGTCACGCTTGTCGATCTCCATCTCCAGCCAGGCACCCCGGGACGGGATGATCTTGGCGGAGAAGATGTCCTTGTCGGACGTCTTGTCGATGGAGGAGTCGAAGTAGACACCGGGGGAACGGACCAGCTGCGACACCACGACACGCTCGGTGCCGTTGATGACGAAGGTGCCCTTGTTCGTCATGAGCGGGAAGTCGCCCATGAAGACGGTCTGGGACTTGATCTCGCCGGTCTCGTTGTTGGTGAACTCGGCCGTCACGAAGAGGGGCGCGGCGTACGTGAAATCGCGCTCCTTGCACTCGTCGATCGAGTTCTTCGGCGGCTCGAAGCGGTGGTCGCGGAAGGTCAGCGACATCGACCCGGAGAAGTCCTCGATCGGGGAGATCTCCTCGAAGATCTCCTCGAGGCCGGACTTGGTGGGGACGTCCTGACCGTTCTCCAGGGCCTCCTCGACGCGAGCCTTCCATGCGTCGTTGCCGAGCAGCCAGTCGAAGCTCTCGGTCTGGAGCGCGAGAAGGTTCGGAACCTCGAGGGGCTCCTTGATCTTTGCAAAGGAGATGCGCAGCGGGGCGGTGCTGGCAGCGTTGTTCGTATTCGCGGTCGAGGCGTTGCGCGAGGCGGCCAAGAGGGGGTCCTTCCGAGGGCTCGGACTCACTACGCGCGTACCGGCCCCTCCCCCACGCACGAAGACAGAAATCCCAGGTCGGGATGATCTGTTTCTCGATGCTCGGGTGAGGGCAGACCCCTGGTGACGGGCAGGGGACAGCTAACAGGCAGCGCAAAGGGTCAGTGTAGCCACTTGGCACACTGATGTCCAGTGCGGGTTTCGCAACCCGTGTTGACCCTCGTTGTCCTCAACACCTGCGACAAGGCCCTGCCCTCAACGCACGTTGATACTGCCCTCTTCGTCGTCGATCCATGCCTCGGATTCGGATCCTTGTGACGACGCGTCCTGAGAATTGCGCGCTGCGTGCGGTTCGTCAAGGCCCCCCTTGCCCAAACCGCTTGCCACCAGGGGGAGCTCAGGGCCCGTGGAGGCACGACGATGATCACCATACTCCCCGCCGCCACAGGTGCAAGGCAGCCGCCGCCGGAGCCTCGGAACGCCGAAGAGCGACCACCCGGATGGATGATCGCTCTTCAGCGCTTGAGCGTTACAGGGGCGTACGAGACGTCGTACGCGGCCCCGCGAAGGTCTTACTTGACCTCGACGGAGGCACCGGCGCCCTTGAGGGCCTCGGCGGCCTTGTCGGCCTGCTCCTTGTTGACCTTCTCGAGAACCGGCTTCGGGGTGCCGTCGACCAGGTCCTTGGCCTCCTTCAGGCCGAGGGAGGTCAGCTCGCGCACGACCTTGATGACCTGGATCTTCTTGTCGCCGGCGCCGGTGAGGATGACGTCGAACTCGTCCTTCTCCTCGGCGGCCTCGGCGGCCGGGGCGCCCGGGGCGCCGGCGGCGGCCACGGCGACCGGGGCGGCGGCGGTGACGTCGAACTTCTCCTCGAAGGCCTTCACGAACTCGGAGAGCTCGATGAGGGTCATCTCCTCGAACTGGGCGAGCAGGTCTTCCTGGCTGAGCTTCGCCATGATGGCGGTCCTTCCACTAAATCGGCAGGTGCCGGATGTACTGGGTGCGGCGGGCGTACGTCGGGCCCGCATCGACCCTCACCTCATGCGGCGAGGATCGGAAAGCGAGCCGAATTACTCGGCACCGCCCTGCTCTGCCTGCTTGGCGCGCAGCGCGTCCACGGTGCGGACGAGCTTCGACGGGAGCGCCTGGAAGAGCGCGGCAGCCTGGGACTGCTTGCCCTTCATGGCGCCCGCCAGCTTGGCGAGCAGAACCTCGCGGGACTCGAGGTCCGCAAGCTTCTTGATCTCGTCGGCGGACAGCGCCTTGCCGTCAAGGACACCGCCCTTGATGACGAGATTCGGGTTGTCCTTGGCGAAGTCACGAAGACCCTTCGCCGACTCCACCGGGTCACCGGTGACGAAGGCGACTGCCGTCGGACCGTTGAACAGGTCGTCCAGCGTCGTGATCCCGGCCTCGTTGGCCGCAATCTTGGTCAGCGTGTTCTTCACCACGGCGTACTGGGCGTTCTCACCGAGCGAACGGCGCAGCTGCTTGAGCTGGGCCACGGTGAGACCGCGGTACTCGGTCAGCACGGCAGCGCTGGAGTTGCGGAACTGGTCCGTCAACTCGGCCACCGCGGCAGCCTTGTCGGGCCTCGCCATAGAGCCTCGGCCTCCTTCCGGGTGATTCGGACCGCGCGGACCCGAAGGAGGACTGGGGAAAACGAAACGCCCCGGCGCAGGCGCACGGGGCGTAGCTCTACCGGACGCACACACGGAATGCGTGCTCCGGGAACTCTTCCACTGTCACCTGCGCGGGTCGTCCGCAGTTCAGCGGATCCTTCGGCCACCGCGCCCTCATGCGAGCGCACGGCAACGACCAGCGGTCTTTGGCTTCTGTGAGAGGTTACGTGAACGGA
Organism: Streptomyces bullii; assembly: GCF_042657145.1. Taxonomy (NCBI): domain Bacteria; kingdom Bacillati; phylum Actinomycetota; class Actinomycetes; order Kitasatosporales; family Streptomycetaceae; genus Streptomyces; species Streptomyces bullii. The sequence continues at coordinate 185,895 of NZ_JBHSNY010000012.1, read as the reverse complement.
TCGCTGTCAAGCAAATCCGCTCCCGCGGTGATCAGGCGCCGGACGCCATCTCCTCCATCATCTTGGCGAAGTCCATCGTGTCCTTGGCGGGCGGAGCCGTGACGGTCACCGGCTTGTTGATGTCCGAGAAGGTGACCGTCAGGTCGAGCGGGCCCTTGTCCGCGTCGCCCTTCATGCGGAACTGCTTGGTGTGGTCGTCGCCGTCCACCCACATGTCCATGGTGAACTTGTCGACGCCCATCTCCTCGTACCGCTCGAGGCTCTTCTCGCGCCGCTCGCGGGTGGCCTTGTCCTCGTCCTTGAGGGAGGCGCGGAAGTCGTCGAGGGTGACGGTGCCCGAGTAGCGAGTGGTCTCGACGCCGTCGATCGTCTCGGTGCCGACCTTCTTCACGTTCTTGGAGCCGGTCAGGAAGGACGACTCGGCGGTCGGGTTCTGCTCGGCCTTGCCGGCGCCCGTGAGCGCGTTCAGCTCCTTGTCCTTGCCGAGCGCGGCCATGTCGAGCTTCATCCAGCTCTTGCCGTCCATCTCCTTGGCCATCTCGGCGCCCCCGCCGATGTACATCGCCTTGTCGACCAGACGCATCTCGAAGGTTTCGCCCGCGCCCTGGTCCGGCGCCGTCATCTTCATGCTCATGGAGACGGTGGGCTTGAAGGCCATCGCGGCCTCGCCCTTGACCCGCCCCTGCTCCGGGACCTGGCCGTTCATGGTGAAGCGCAGGGACGTGATGTCCTCCGTCTTCTTCGCCGCCTTGGCGACGGCTGCCGCCGGGGACATCTCCGGCGACTTCTCGGTACCGCAGCCGACGGCGGTACCGGCGAGGAGCAGAGCGGCGAGCCCGGCGACGGGTATGGACGACTTCATATGATTCCCCCCAAGGAATACATGGCTGCTGCACAGGCGCAGCGAGGTCGTGAGCGTATCTCACGGAGCGGGAGTCGATCTCCGAATTTGGCCGGGCGTCAGGAGGTGCCGCCCTGCTTGTGCAGCAGTTCCCTGAAGTCCTGGGTGTCCCCGGCGGGGGGCTTGCCGGTGGTGATCTTCACGCCGTAGTCGTCGTAGTACGCGGTCTGCGTCAGCACGCCCGTCGTCAGCCGGGCCTTCTCGACCTTCTTGGCCAGCAGGTCGCGGTCGTTGACCCAGACGTCGACGGTCTGCGTGGTGACGCCGGCCTGGGTGAGCTGCTTCTTCAGACCGGCGTCGGCGATCCGTGCCACGTCCACGGTGCCCGCGTAGTGGGTGGTGCGCTCGCCGCGCACCGTCTCCTGGCCGACCCTCCGTACGTCCCCCGAGGCCAGCAGGAGCTTCACGCACTGGTTGGGCGTGGTGGTGCGCATCTGGTCCCTCAGGAGGGCACCCGAGCCGCCCGCGAGGCTCTCCAGGTCGTCGTACGCGTACCGGATCCAGTGCCTGCCGTCCGCCTGCTGGGCGAACTTCTCACCCATGCGGGCGTAGTAGGCGTCGGGCAGGTAGCGGGCCTCCATGGAGGTGGTGCCGAGCCGGCGCATGGTGTCGGCCATGGTGCCGCCGGTGTAGGTGATGGTGAGGGTGCCGGTGATGCCGTCGCCCCAGCCGAGGGCGCCGTGGGCCGTCATGGACATCAGCGCGCCCATGCTCGTCGTGGACTCGACGCGGGCGGTCTCGGCCCGGTCGGTGGAGCGTTCGGCGGTGCGCAGGGCGGCCAGGGAGCCGGCGAGTGCGGCGCCCTGTGTGGCGTCCCTGCGGGGCGGGGGGGCCTTCTCGGCGGAGGCACCCGAGGAGCCGGAGGGAGTGCAGGCGGACGCCGCCGTCAGCGCGGCCGCCACCGCGACCGCGAGGCCCGTCCGCCGCATGGTGCTGCTCTTCATACGTCCCCCTGCGTATCGCTGCCTCACGCTAACGCAGCGCGCTGACAGATGTCCCGCAAAGGGAACGGGCCCGGCACCTCGAAAGGTGCCGGGCCCGTGACCGGATTTCGGGTGAGCCGTCAGGCTCAGACCGCGGCCGGGTCCTCCTCGACGAGGAGGTTGCGGGTGCGGTTCGGGTCGACCGGGATGCCGGGGCCCATGGTGGTGCTGACCGCGGCCTTCTTGATGTAGCGGCCCTTGGCGGCGGACGGCTTCAGACGGAGGATCTCCTCCAGGGCCGCGCCGTAGTTCTCCACCAGCTTGGTGTCGTCGAACGACGTCTTGCCGATGATGAAGTGCAGGTTCGCGTGCTTGTCGACACGGAACTCGATCTTGCCGCCCTTGATCTCGGTGACGGCCTTGGCGACGTCGGGGGTGACGGTGCCGGTCTTCGGGTTCGGCATCAGACCACGCGGACCGAGCACGCGGCCGAGGCGGCCGACCTTGCCCATGAGGTCCGGGGTGGCGACGACGGCGTCGAAGTCCAGACGGCCCTTCGACACCTCGTCGATCAGCTCGTCGGCGCCGACGATGTCGGCGCCCGCGGCACGCGCGGCCTCGGCACGGTCACCGGTCGCGAAGACCAGGACCCGGGCGGTCTTACCGGTGCCGTGCGGGAGGTTCACGGTGCCACGGACCATCTGGTCGGCCTTGCGCGGGTCGACACCCAGGCGGAAGGCGACCTCGACGGTGCCGTCGAACTTGGTCGTGGAGGTCTCCTTGGCGAGACGGACGGCCTCGAGGGGAGCGTAGAGCTTCTCCCGGTCGACCTTGGCGTCCGCAGCGCGAAGGGACTTGCTGCGCTTGCTCACTTAAAGCTCCTGTTGAGTCTTAGGAGTCGTGGTCCGGGCCGAGCAGGCCCTTCCACGTTCTGCTGGTCTACGAAGGTGAGGGTCAGCCCTCGACCGTGACGCCCATGGAGCGGGCGGTGCCGGCGATGATCTTCTCGGCGGCGTCCAGGTCGTTGGCGTTGAGGTCGGGCATCTTGGTGGTGGCGATCTCGCGGACCTGCTCGCGGGTGATCTTCGCGACCTTGGTCTTGTGCGGCTCGCCGGAGCCCTTCTCCACGCCCGCGGCCTTGAGGATCATCTTGGCGGCCGGCGGGGTCTTGGTGATGAAGGTGAAGGAACGGTCCTCGTAGACCGTGATCTCCACCGGGATGACCCAACCGCGCTGCGACTCGGTCGCGGCGTTGTAGGCCTTGCAGAACTCCATGATGTTGACGCCGTGCTGACCCAGCGCGGGGCCGACCGGCGGGGCCGGGTTGGCGGCACCGGCCTGGATCTGGAGCTTGATGAGCCCCGTGACCTTCTTCTTCTTGGGAGGCATGCTCTCTCCGGGTCCTTACGTGAGAGGTTGATCGCCGCCTGCGCCCTTCGGACGGTCTCGTCCGGCGGTTCGGATGATTCATCCCGCAGGAGGCATACCGTGCAACGATAGCCGTTGCCCCGGCGGAGAATGAAATCGGGCTGGTCAGGCCACCTGCGCGGACTCCTCCGGCCGCCGTACGGCGCCCCAGCGGACGCCCGCGGCGATCAGCAGGACCCCGTTGAAGCCGCCCGGCAGGACGATCAGCAACATGATCTTCGGGGTGCCGGTCGCCTCGTCGGGGGCGCCCCCCTGCGGATCCCGCGCGTGGTGGCGGGATCCGGATCCGCCGGTGGTCACCGAGGAGCCGCCGCTCCAGCCTCGTCGCGAGGGGCGGTTCCGCCACCACCGCTGCCCGCCGGCCTGGAACTCCCCCCTGCCGCACCGGCGCAACGCCGACGCCCCGGCCGCGGAGGCACTCTCCGGTCCGGGGCGTCCTGGCCGTGTGTGTCGGCCGGAAAGCGTCAGTTCTTCTGGATCTGGTCGAAGGAGAGCTCGACCGGCGTCTCGCGGCCGAAAATCTCGACCAGGCCCTTGACCTTCTTCGAGTCGGGGTTGATCTCGTTGATGGTCGCCTGGAGCGTGGCGAACGGGCCGTCGGTGACGGTGACCGAGTCGCCGACCTCGAAGTCCAGCACCTGGACCTCGACCTTGCGCTGCGGGGCCGGCTTGCCCTCGGCCTCGGCGGCCTCGCGGGCGGCCTTCTCCTCGGCCTCCGGGGCGAGCATCTTGACGATCTCGTCCAGGGTCAGCGGGTACGGGTCGTAGGCGTTGCCCACGAAGCCGGTGACGCCGGGGGTGTTGCGGACGACGCCCCAGGACTCGTTGGTCAGGTCCATGCGGACGAGGACGTAGCCCGGGAGCTTGTTCTGCTTGACCGTCTTGCGCTCGCCGTTCTTGATCTGGACGATCTCTTCCTCGGGCACCTCGGCCTGGTAGATGAAGTCCTCGACGTTCAGCGAGACGGCGCGCTGCTCCAGATTGGCCTTCACGCGCTTCTCGTAGCCGGCGTAGGTGTGGATGACGTACCACTCGCCGGGCAGGCCGCGCAGCTCCTGGCGGAGCTTCTCGATCGGGTCGAGCTCGGGCTCCGGCTCGGTGTCCGCTTCCTCGGCCTCGGCGTCGGTCTCGCCGTCGCCCTCGGTCTCGGTCTCGGCGGCGTCGGCAGCCTCGACCTCGGCGGAGGCCTCGGTGTCCTCGCTGTCCGCGCCCTCGACGGTGTCGAGCTCGTCCTCGACGGACTCGGCACCTTCGCCGCGAGGCTCGACGGCGTCGTTCACGTTCGGGTCAGACACGGTGGCTGCTTCTTCCTGGATACATAGGGGTGGAACATGCGAAAGGAGCGCCGGGTACCTCGGCGCTCTTCGCTCACGGCTCAGCCGAAGACGTACTTGGCGGCGTGGCTGAGCCCATAGTCAATCACGGTGACCAGGCCAATCATGATGACGACGAAGATGATCACCACGGTGGTGTACGTCGTCAGCTGGCTGCGCGTCGGCCAGACGACCTTGCGAAGCTCCGCGATGATCTGACGGTAGAAGAGCGCGAGGCGCTTCAGCGGGCCCTTCTTGGCGCGCTTGCCGCCCTTGCGGGTCTTCTTGCGGGAGTCCGGCGCCTCGTCCTGGGCATCAGGCATGTCGATGGAGCCCACGGCGTCCGTCACTCGTCCTCACCTGATTCCGGGTCGTGGCCGTGCCGCGCCCGGTCTGAGCCGCACGGCGGTGCAATGCTGTACGTACATGCGCACACATCCTGGCGAAGGTGTGTGTAGCAGGGCCGGAGGGACTTGAACCCCCAACCGCTGGTTTTGGAGACCAGTGCTCTACCAATTGAGCTACGACCCTTTGTGTGTCCCCCAACGTACCGCATCCGCCCGGATGCTGGGTGTGCACCGTGAGGGCGCGGCTGCTGAAGGCCAACGAGGTGAGAGTGTACGTGGTCCGCGGCCGGTCGTCGAACAGATAGGGACGGTGGGAGGCGTCGGGCCCGGCAGATCGGCTGAAGATCGCCCTGGCGGCCGGGTGGATCCGGACTGGTGTTCACGGGTTTGCCCGGTGCTGTTCAGTCTGTGAAACCCGCGTGCCGCGCGCGTTTCCGGTCTGGAACGATGGGCTCCATGAGCGCTGCAACCCCTCCCACCGAGCGCCGGGTCTCCGCCCGAGTCGGCGCGATCTCCGAGTCCGCCACCCTCGCCGTGGACGCCAAGGCCAAGGCCCTCAAGGCCGCCGGGCGTCCGGTGATCGGCTTCGGCGCCGGTGAGCCCGACTTCCCGACCCCGGACTACATCGTCGAGGCCGCGATCGAGGCCTGCAGGAACCCGAAGTACCACCGCTACACCCCGGCCGGCGGTCTGCCCGAGCTGAAGTCCGCGATCGCCGCGAAGACGCTGCGCGACTCCGGCTACGAGCCCGACGTCTCGCAGATCCTCGTCACCAACGGCGGCAAGCAGGCCATCTACGAGGCCTTCGCCGCGATCCTGGACCCGGGCGACGAGGTCATCGTCCCGGCGCCGTACTGGACGACGTACCCCGAGTCGATCCGCCTCGCGGGCGGTGTGCCGGTCGAGGTGGTCGCCGACGAGACGACCGGCTACCGGGTGACCGTGGAGCAGCTGGAGGCCGCCCGTACGGAGAAGACGAAGGTCGTGCTCTTCGTCTCCCCGTCCAACCCGACCGGCGCGGTCTACAGCGAGCATGAGACGGAGGCGATCGGCCGCTGGGCGCTCGAGCACGGGCTGTGGGTGCTGACGGACGAGATCTACGAGCACCTGGTCTACGGCGACGCGGCGGCCGTGTCGCTGCCGGCGCTGCTGCCCGAGCTGCGCGACAAGTGCGTCGTCGTCAACGGTGTCGCCAAGACGTACGCGATGACCGGCTGGCGGGTCGGGTGGATCATCGGCCCGAAGGACGTGGTCAAGGCCGCGACCAACCTGCAGTCGCACGCGACGTCGAACGTCTCGAACGTGGCGCAGGCGGCGGCACTGGCGGCGGTCTCCGGTGATCTGGACGCGGTCGCGACGATGCGCGAGGCCTTCGACCGGCGCCGCAAGACCATCGTGCGGATGCTCAACGAGATCGACGGAGTCCTCTGCCCGGAGCCCGAGGGCGCGTTCTACGCGTACCCGTCCGTCAAGGCGCTGCTCGGCAAGGAGATCCGGGGCAAGCGCCCGCAGGACACGGTGGAGCTGGCCGCGCTGATCCTGGAGGAGGCCGAGGTCGCGGTGGTGCCGGGCGAGGCGTTCGGTACGCCGGGCTACCTGCGGCTGTCGTACGCGCTGGGCGACGAGGACCTCGTGGAGGGCGTGAGCCGGATCCAGAAGCTGCTGGCGGAGGCCAGGGACTGACCAGCCACGCACGTGAGCAGCTGACGGCGGGCCGTTTCCCTCGGGAAGCGGCCCGCTTCGTCGTCCGCCCGTGCGAGCAAGACCACGTTCGGTGAAAGCGCTACCGAGGCGGCCGGGGCGTACGGCAGGATCCTCGGATGGAGCGTGTACGTGATGTCTCTGAGCTGCCGAAAGCCCATCTGCACCTGCACTTCACCGGGTCCATGCGACCCACCACCCTGCTGGAGCTGGCCGACAAGTACGGGGTGCGGCTGCCCGACGCGCTGACCGAGGCGCTGGTCAGCGGGGAGCCTCCGAGGCTCCGGGCGACGGACGAGCGGGGCTGGTTCCGCTTCCAGCGGCTGTACGACGCGGCGCGCTCGTGCCTCCGCCAGCCGGAGGACATCCAGCGGCTGGTGCGGGAGGCCGCGGAGGAGGATCTGCGGGACGGCTCGGGGTGGCTGGAGATCCAGGTGGATCCGACGTCGTACGCGCCTCGGCTGGGCGGACTGATTCCGGCGCTGGAGATCATCCTCGACGCGGTCGAGTCCGCGATGCGGGAGACCGGGATCGGGATGCGGGTGCTGGTGGCCGCCAACCGGATGAAGCATCCGCTGGACGCCCGGACGCTGGCCCGGCTGGCGGTGCGGTACGCGGACCGGGGGGTGATCGGCTTCGGGCTGTCGAACGACGAGCGGCGCGGTATGGCGCGCGACTTCGACCGGGCGTTCGCGATCGCGCGGGACGGCGGGCTGCTGTCGGCGCCGCACGGGGGTGAGCTGACCGGGCCGTCGTCGGTGCGGGACTGCCTGGACCTCCTGGAGGCCGACCGGATCGGTCACGGCGTGCGGGCGGCGGAGGACCCGCGGTTGCTGAAGCGGCTCGCGGACAGGGGCGTGACCTGCGAGGTGTGCCCGGCGTCGAACGTGGCGCTCGGGGTGTACGAGAAGCCGGAGGACGTGCCGCTGCGGACGCTGTTCGAGGCGGGCGTCCCGTTGGCGCTGGGCGCGGACGACCCGCTGCTGTTCGGCTCCCGGCTGGCGGCGCAGTACGAGATCGCGCGACGGCACCACGGGTTCACGGACGCGGAACTGGCGGAACTGGCGCGGCAGTCGGTGCGGGGTTCGGCGGCGCCGCAGGACGTGCAGGACAAGCTGCTGGCGGGGGTCGACGCCTGGCTCAGCGCCCCGGTCGCCTGAAGGGCGCGTAGGGCGGATACGGCTTGAAGCGGTCAGCCCTCGATCAGCACCTGGACCCGGTGCCCGCCGCCCGGCTCCGGCACGAGCAGTCGGGAGGGTGCCCACCAGCAGCGAGGGCTTGGACGACGCCTTGCGGCGCGGTCCCCGGCCGACCGCGTGGGCGAGGCAGGTGGCCGTCTCGGCGACGACGTCCCGGCTGCCGACGAGGAAGGACGTCCGGGCGTGGGCGGCGTGCCGCAGCTCGTCCGCGCAGGCCGGCCCGCTCCCGGCGTGCTCGCCAGGAGGCCGCGTACCGGCTGGGCGCGCCTCGTCGGCACACGGTCAGCGGGGCGCCGCGCACCAGCCCGCGCCGTAACCCGGGTTACGCAGCCCGCGTGTGTGGGGTGGGCCCGGGCCGAGCCGGCCGGCTCTCCGGCGCCCTCGCCGGGCCTACCGAGGCCGCACTGAGGGGCCTCTACAGGCTGACCCCCACCGTCACCGGCTCGTTGACCAGCGTGATGCCGAAGGCGTCGCGGACGCCGGCGACGACCTCGCGGGCCAGGGCCAGCAGGTCCTCCGTGGTCGCCTCGCCCCGGTTGGTGAGCGCGAGGGTGTGCTTGGTGGAGATGCGGGCGGGGCCGGTGCCGTAGCCCTTGGTGAAGCCCGCCTTGTCGATCAGCCAGGCGGCGGAGGTCTTGGTGCGGCCCTCCCCCGCCGCGTACGCGGGGGGCTCGGCCTCGGGGCCCAGGCGCTCCTTCACGCGCGCGCGGAACGCCGCGAACTCCTCGGCGGTGAGGATGGGGTTGGTGAAGAAGGACCCCGCCGACCAGGTGTCGTGGTCCTCGGGGTCCAGGACCATGCCCTTGCCGGCGCGCAGCTTCAGGACCGTCTCGCGGGCGGTGGCGAGCGGGACGCGCTCGCCCGGCTCGACGCCGAGGGCGCGGGCCGTCTCGGCGTAGCGGAGGGGGCCCGACAGCCCGTCGGCGTCCTCAAGCCGGAAGCGGACGCGCAGGACGACGTAACGCTCGGGGTGGGCCTTGAAGCGGCTGTGTCGGTAGGAGAAGCCGCAGTCCTCGTTGCGCAGGGTGACCGTTTCGCCGGTGCGGCGGTCGTAGGCGATCACCTCGGTGATCGTCGAGGAGACCTCCTGGCCGTACGCGCCGACGTTCTGGATGGGGGTCGCGCCCGCGGAGCCGGGGATGCCGGCCAGGCACTCGATGCCGGCCAGGCCCGCCTCGACGGTGCGGGCGACGGCGTCGGTCCACACCTCGCCGGCGGCCAGCTCCAGCCGGGTGCCGTCGAGGGAGAAGCCCTTGGTGGCGATGACGAGCGCGGTGCCCGCGAAGCCCTTGTCGCCGATGACCAGGTTCGAGCCGCCGCCGATGAGCAGCAGGGGCGTGCCGGTGTCGTCGGCCTCGCGGACGACGGAGATCACCTCGTCGTCGGTCGTCGCGGTGACCAGCCGGGTGGCGGGGCCGCCCAGCCGGAAGGTCGTCAGCGGGGCGAGAGGGGCGTCGTGGAGTTCCTGCACGGGCCCAAGACTACGAGACGCCACCGACAGCCCCGGCACGCGCGCGTACGGCCCCGCTCGCGGGGAACGGGGCCGTACGCGCGCGTGCCGCTCAGGTCAGGTCAGGCGCCGCAGCGCCTCGGCCCAGCCGACGGGGAGATCGTCGCTGTTCGCGTTCCAGGAGGCGAACTTCACGTCACGCATCTGCGAGGCCAGGCCCCGGGAGGTCGGCGCGTGGGGGCCGGAGTGCGCGAAGGTCTTGAGCGCGTCAGGGGATTCCCAGGCGGACAGCGTCCAGAAGGTGCGCCGCAATGGCTGCGCCCGCAGTGACGCCCCGTAGGCGCCGGGGGCCCGGCTCACCTGCCACCACACACGCGGCGTGCGGAGGAAGAACCGCAGGGCGCCCCACAGGGAGCGCGTCTCGAAGCGGGAGGCGAAGACGTGCACCTCGGTGTCGCGGGGCGGGGTGTCCGGGACGGTCCAGGGGAGAGTGGGCATGACAGCTCCTTCGGATCCGGGTCAGTGAGAGGCCGTTTCGAGGGCGGGCGCCGGCTGTTCCGGGTTCGCGGGCCGTACGGTGGGCCGCCGCCGGGCCGGGATCAGCAGGGCCGCGACTCCCGCGAGGGCGACCACCGCCGAGCCCGTCATCAGAGCGGGCCGCAGGCCGTCGACGAAGGCCTGGCCGGACTCGTAGCCGCCCTGGGCCGAGAAGATCGACGCCATGACCGCGATGCCGAGCGCGCCGCCCACCTCGCGCAGGGCGTTGTTGGCGCCGGAGGCGATGCCCTGTTCGTGGGGTCGGACGCTGGACATCACCAGGTGGGAGGCGGGCGCGAAGAACAGCGCCATGCCGATGCCGCTGATGACCAGGGCGGGCAGCTGGACGGCGTAGGAGGCGTCGGCCGTGGCGACGGTGGCCATGTAGCCGAGGCCGACGGCCTGCAGGAAGAGACCGGCGGCGACGACCGGGCGGCCGCCGATGCGGTCGGAGAGGATGCCGGCGATCGGGGCGACGAGCATCGGCATGCCGGTCCAGGGCAGCATCCTCAGGCCCGCTTCGGTGGGCGAATAGCCGAGCACGCCCTGCATGTACTGACTGAGCAGGAAGATCGAGCCGAACATGCCGAGGAACATCAGCAGACTCGCGGCGTTGATGCCGGAGAAGGAGCGGGAGCGGAACAGCCGCATCGGAAGCATCGGGTGGGCGGCGCGGATGCCGTAGAGGACGAAGCCGGCGAGCAGCGCCGTCCCGGCCATCAGGCCGGTCAGGACCAGGGAGCCCGTCCAGCCGTCGACGGGCCCGCGGACCAGGCCGTAGACGATCCCGAACAGGCCGCCGCTGGCGAGGAGGGTCCCGGGCAGGTCGAGCGGGGCGCCGGTGCCGTACGACTCGGCGAGGCGCAGCCGGGCGAGCGGCAGCAGGGCCAGGCCCAGCGGAACGTTCAGCCAGAAGATCCACTGCCAGGAGATGTGTTCGGTGAGACTGCCGCCGACCAGCGGCCCGGAGGCCACCGCTAGCCCGTTGACGGCGCCCCAGACGCCGTACGCCATGCCGCGTTTGGCGGCGGGCACGGCGGCTGTCAGCAGGGTCAGCGTGAGCGGCATCATGACCGCCGCGCCGGCGCCCTGGACGGCGCGGGCGGCGATGAGGGAGTCGATGCCGGGGGCCAGGGCCGCGGCGGCGGAGGCACCGGTGAAGACGGTGAGTCCGGCGAGGAAGAGCCTGCGGCGGCCGAAGCGGTCACCGAGGGCCGCGCCGAACATCAGCAGGACGGCGAAGGTGAGCGTGTAGGCGCTCACGGTCCACTCCAGGTCGTGCAGGGCGCCGCCCAGGTCCTGGCGGATGGAGGGCAGTGCGGTGGTGACGACGAGATTGTCGAGGGCCGCCATGAATCCGGCGACGCTGGTGATGGCGAGGGCCCAGACGGCTCCCCCGCGTGCTGCGGTCTGCTGTGACATCGCTCCCCCAGAAGTGATGCGCTCGCGATGGATAGTTATTGATCACTAACTTTTGCGCTCACGAAAGACCCATGACACAGACGGCCTTCGCCTCAGTGCTCCAGCCGGCCCTTGGCGCGCGCCGAAGGGTAGAGCCCCTCCCACACCCGGTGCTCGGGAGGAAATCCCATGGCCACCAGGCAGTTGATGAGCATCCCGTACGCCAGGAAGGTCGTCGTCTCGCTGACGTCGGCGCCCAGCGGCAGATGCACGGTGTCCCACAGCCGCATCCAGCCGGCGCGCACCGCCTCGCCGAACTCGTGATCGCCCTCCTGCTCGGCGGCGGCCACCGCGACGTACATCTGCATCTGCATCATCAGCCGCTCGGGCCGCTCCGCGATCACCGTGGTGTAGGCGTTCGCCATGGCGTGCAGGGCCTCCTCGCCCTCCAGCCCTTCGGCGGCCTCCCTGAACGTACGGATGGTGTCCTCCACGCAGCGTTCCGCCACCGCGAGGAAGATTGCCTTCTTGCCCGGGAAGAGCCGGAAGAGGTACGGCTGCGAGACACCCACCCGCTTGGCGATCGCCTCGGTCGACGTGCCGTGGTAGCCGCCACGGGCGAATTCGGCCGTCGCCGCGCGGATGACGCTCTCGCGCCTCTCCTCTGCGCTCATCCTGACCATGCGATGAAAGTTAGTACTCAATCACTAACTAGGTCAAGGGCGGAACGGGTAAGGGGCGCCCCACCAGGGAGAGCGCCCCTTACCTCACAGCTTCGCGACCGCGTCAGGCCAGTCGTACGACCGCCCGCGACATCCCGAGGACCTTCTGTCCGGCGCTGGTCGCCGTCAGGTCGACGCGGACCGTGTTGTCGTCGAGCTTGGCGGCGACCTTGCCGCTGACCTCGATCACGGCCCCCTCGTCGTCATTGGGGACGACGACCGGCTTGGTGAAGCGGACGCCGTACTCGACGACCGCGCCCGGGTCGCCGGCCCAGTCGGTGACCACGCGGATCGCCTCGGCCATGGTGAACATGCCGTGCGCGATGACGTCCGGCAGTCCGACCTCCTTGGCGAACTTCTCGTTCCAGTGGATGGGGTTGAAGTCGCCGGAGGCGCCGGCGTACTGGACGAGGGTGGCGCGGGTCACGGGGAACGTCTGCGCGGGCAGTTCGGTGCCGACCTCGACGTCGGAGTAGGCAATCTTCGCCGTCATGGTGCTCACGCCTCCTCGGCCGCGCGGGCCACGAGCTTGGTCCAGGCGGTCACCACGTGCTCACCGGCCTCGTCGTGGACCTCGCCGCGGACGTCCAGGATGTCGTTGCCGGCCAGCGACTTGATCGACTCGATGGTCGAGGTGACGGTGAGCCGGTCGCCGGCCCGTACGGGGCGGCTGTAGGCGAACTTCTGGTCGCCGTGGACGACCCGGCTGTAGTCGAGGCCGAGTTGCGGGTCCTGGACGACCTGCCTCGCCGCCTTGAAGGTGATCGCGAAGACGAAGGTCGGCGGGGCGATCACGTCAGGGTGGCCGAGCGCCTTGGCGGCCTCCGCGTCCGTGTACGCCGGGTTGGCGTCCCCCACCGCCTCGGCGAACTCACGGATCTTCTCCCGGCCCACCTCATAGGGCTCGGTGGGCGGGTAGCTCCGCCCCACGAAGGACTGGTCGAGCGCCATGGCCCGGCACCTCCTGATGTCAGCTGTGGTTTCCCGAAGTGGGCCGGCGACCGGAACCGACCGGTAACCGGCTGGTCGAAACGCCGCGAGGCCGCCCCCGGCGTTACGGGGGCGGCCTCGCGAACGAGCCTGTTTTATCGCGTTTCGCGGTGCGCGGTGTGCGCGTTGCAACGCGGGCAGTGCTTCTTCATCTCAAGACGGTCCGGGTTGTTACGCCGGTTCTTCTTGGTGATGTAGTTCCGCTCCTTGCACTCCACGCAGGCCAGCGTGATCTTCGGGCGGACGTCGGTGGCAGCCACGTGAGTGCTCCTTGACGAACAGATGGACTGATTTAACGCAAGAAGAGTAGCCGATCGAAGGACCGACCCCGCAATCGGCTACTTTGTGTAGCGGTGACCGGACTTGAACCGGTGACACAGCGATTATGAGCCGCTTGCTCTACCGACTGAGCTACACCGCTTTGATGTGGTCGGACCCGCCTCGCGGCGGGAACCGTCACACCAGAGCCCCAAAACGGAATCGAACCGTTGACCTTCTCCTTACCATGGAGACGCTCTGCCGACTGAGCTATTGGGGCGAGCGATGAAGACATTACACGGTCGGCAGCCGTTCGCCCAAATCCGTTTCCCGGACCCCCGCGCCCGTCCTGGCGCGGACCTCCCAGCGGTCTCGCGGGTTCCTTCCGTCCCCGTCTGTCCGCGGTCCTCCGCACGGCGGACCACGCCGCGGGCGCCGTCTGCCGGTACGGCGGATCGCGCCCAGGCGCACGTCTGCCGACACGACGGAGCAGCCCGTCTGCCCGTCTGCGTCTGCCTCCCGCCACGGCGGACCACGCCGGTACGACTATTGCGCTCCTCCCCGCGACGGGCGTACGGCCGTCCTAGGCTCGACTCACTCTGCGTGACCACGCGTCCTCCGTGCGCAGCCCGAGCCCCTGGAGCACGATGCCCGACAGCCAGCCGCAGCCACCCTCGTCGTCGCCGTCCTCGTCGTCCGGTTCCGCCGAGCCGGCCCCGCTGCTGCTGTGCGGGGCCCGGCTGACGGACGGCCGGACCGTGGACGTACGGCTGGGCGGCGGGCGCATCGAGGCGGTCGGTACGGCGGGCAGTCTGGCGGCGGAGGACGCACGCGCGCGCGTGGACCTCGCCGGCTACCTGCTCCTGCCGGCCCCGGCCGAGCCGCACGCCCACGCCGACACGGCCCTGTCGGCCGACACCGGCGGCCCGGTCTCCAGCGACCCCCAGGACGTCCAGCGCCGGGCGACGGAGGCCGCCCTGCTGCAGCTCGGGCACGGGGCGACCGCACTGCGGGCACACGTGCGCGTGGGTGACGTGCAGGGGCTGGGCGCGCTGACCGCGGTACTGCGGGCGCGGCGGTCGCTGCGCGGGCTGGTGGAGCTGACGACGGTGGCGGTGCCACGGGTGCTGACCGGGGTGGCCGGGGCGGACGGGCTCGCGATCCTGCGGGACGCCGTGAAGATGGGCGCCTCGGTGGTGGGCGGCTGTCCGGATCTCGACCCCGATCCGACGGGTTACGTGGAGGCGGTCCTGGAGGTCGCCTCCGAGCACGGCTGCCCGGTCGACCTGCACACCGACGCCGCCGACCCGGCGCGACTGTCCCGGCTCGCGGCGATGGCGGGCGGACTGCGTCCCGGGGTGGCCCTCGGCCCGTGCGGTGCCCTCGGCCGGCTGCCCTCCGAGGTGGCCTCGCGGACCGCGGACCAGCTTGCGGCGGCCGGGGTGACGGTGGTGTGCCTGCCGCAGGGCGGCTGCGGGGGCGTCGAACGGCGGGGCGCGGCTCCGGTACGGCTGCTGCGCGCGGCCGGCGTGCGGGTCGCCGCCGGGAGCGGCGCGCTGCGCGACGTGTCGAACCCGGTGGGGCGCGGTGACCCGCTGGAGGCGGCGTACCTGCTGGCCTCGCGCCACGGCCTGTCGCCCGAGGACGCGTACGACGCGGTGAGCGTGTCGGCGCGGGCGGCACTGGGGCTGCCCGAGGTGCGGGTTGAGGCCGGTTTCCCGGCGGAGCTGCTGGCGGTGCGCGGCGGCGGACTGGCGGAGGCACTGTCACTGTCGTACAGCCGGGTCGTGGTGCATGAGGGACGTGTGGTGGCGCGGACCAGCGCGGTGCGGGAGTTCTGCAACTCGGCGGCTTCCGCGGAACTGGGGCTGCCGCGGCAGGGGCGGGGGGAGTTGTCGTAGGGCCGTCGCGTGGGTGGGGGCTTGGGCGGCGTGTGGGCATGGTCGGCGTCGTGGGCGTGGTCGGCGTCGTGGGCGTGGTCGGCGTCGTGGGCGTGGTCGGCGTCGTGGGGTCGATGCGGGGTGATCGCGGCGGGGGTGCGGAGTGACCTGACTGCATGGCGTGACTGGTGTGGTTGATGTGGCTAGGTCGCGTGACGGTGCGAAGGTGGGGCGGCTGCGGCAGCGGTGGTGGGCTGAAGGTGGCCTGCAGATGAGGTAGCGGTGGTGGGCTGGAGGTGGCCGTGCGGCAGAGGTAGCGGCCGTCGGCTGGACGTGGCCGTCGGCAGATGAGGCAACGGCCGTGGGCTGTAGGCGGCCGTGCGGCAGATGAGGGCGGGCGGGCGTACGGTCGAAGGCATGCGCATTGTCATCGCTGGTGGTCATGGTCAGATCGCGCTGCGGCTGGAGCGGTTGCTCGCCGCGCGCGGGGACGAGGTAGCGGGGATCATCCGCAAGGCCGAGCAGGCGGACGACCTGCGGCAGGCGGGCGCCGAACCGGTCGTGCTGGACCTGGAGTCGGCGTCGGTGGAGGCGGTCGCGGAGCGGCTGCGGGGCGCGGACGCGGCGGTGTTCGCGGCGGGCGCCGGCCCGGGCAGCGGCGCCGCCCGCAAGGAGACGGTGGACAAGTCGGCGGCGGTCCTCTTCGCGGACGCGGCGGTGCGGGCCGGCGTACGGCGTTTCGTGATCGTGTCGTCCATGGGCGCGAACCCGGCGCACGAGGGTGACGAGGTGTTCGACGTCTACCTGCGCGCCAAGGGCGAGGCGGACGAGTACGTCCGCGGCCTGGACGCCCTGGACTGGACGATCCTGCGCCCCGGCCGGCTCACGGACGACGTCGGCACCGGTTTGGTCCGCCTGGAGGCCCACACGGGCCGCGGCCCGATCCCGCGCGCCGACGTGGCCGCCGTACTGGCCGAGTTGGTGGACACACCGGCGACGGCCGGTCTGACGCTGGAACTGGTCACGGGGTCGACGCCGGTGTCCGTGGCGGTGAAGTCGGTGGCGGGCAATTAGGGCCTGGGACCTCCTGGTTGCGGGGGCGAGACCCACTCCTGGTTACAGGGACGAGACCCGGCACAGGCGCAAGACCCGGCCCAGGGGTGGGGCCTAGAACAGGGGAAGCTGTCCCGGGAACTCGGGGACGACGTACCCGTCCAACGACGGCTGCACGCCGCCGACTTGAGCGTGCCGACGCGATCCGGGGCAGGAGGTCAGATCGCCGTTCTCCCGAGCGCCGGGCGGGTCGTGACGCGCGTACCGCCCGGCGACTACGGCGATCTCGCGGCGGCACTCGGGGCAGGGTCTGCGACGGGACGACATGGGGCCAGTGTGCCCCCGGCCTCGGTGCCCGTACCGCCTGGCTCGTGGCGGCGTGATTCTCGACAGCCTGCTGGAGCAGTTGGACGGGGTGCCGGAGGCTCGACGGGAGCGTGAGCCACGTCACCGCGCCGCTCCCTTCCCCGCATACGAAGAGACCCCCTCCGCTCTGCGTCTCCGCAGATCAGAGGGGGTATCCTCAAGTGTGGCGGCGCCAGGATTCGAACCTGGGAAGGCTGAGCCGGCAGATTTACAGTCTGCTCCCTTTGGCCGCTCGGGCACACCGCCGGGGTTGCTGCCGTTCGAACCGCCTTTCGGCGGTGCTCCGTGGCAACGACGTAAACAATACCCGATGTGGAGGGGTGCTTCGCCACCCGATTGATCGGCGACCGGAGGGCGGGGGGGGTGGCTAGGCTTGTCCGGATGCGGCCCGGGACCCTGCCGGGCCCGGCGGCCGCCCGCGTACGCCGGTACGCACCCGGAACGCACCCCGATTCGCACCCCGATACAAGGAGCCACAGGACATGGCCGACTCCAGTTTCGACATCGTCTCGAAGGTCGAGCGGCAGGAGGTCGACAACGCCCTCAACCAGGCCGCCAAGGAGATCTCGCAGCGCTACGACTTCAAGGGCGTGGGTGCCTCCATCTCGTGGTCCGGCGAAAAGATCCTGATGGAGGCCAACTCCGAGGACCGGGTGAAGGCTGTCCTCGACGTCTTCCAGTCCAAGCTGATCAAGCGCGGTATCTCGCTGAAGGCTCTGGACGCGGGCGAGCCCCAGCTCTCCGGCAAGGAGTACAAGATCTTCGCGACGATCCAGGAGGGCATCTCCCAGGAGAACGCCAAGAAGGTGGCGAAGATCATCCGCGACGAGGGCCCGAAGGGCGTGAAGGCCCAGGTTCAGGGTGACGAGCTGCGGGTCAGTTCCAAGAGCCGCGACGACCTGCAGGCCGTCATCGCCCTGTTGAGGGGCAAGGACTTCGACTTCGCGATGCAGTTCGTGAACTACCGGTGAGTCGCTGAGGTCGGCTGACGCGCCGTCGGACCCGGGACGAGGAAGGGTGGGCACCCGCTGGTGCCCACCCTTCTCGCCTGCTGGCCGCGGTCCTGGGGCGCGATCAGTCGCGCGAGTGGCCGAACAGGAGACGGTAGGCGATCAGGAGCACCAGCGAGCCACCGATCGCCGCGGCCCAGGTGGCGCCGTCGTAGAAGCCCTTGGTGATCGGATGGTCCAGCCAACGGGCCGATATCCAGCCGCCGACGAACGCCCCCGCGACGCCGATCAGGGTCGTGCCGACCAGGCCGCCCGGGTCGCGGCCAGGCAACAGGAACTTGGCGATGGCTCCGGCCAGC
This sequence comes from Streptomyces bullii, assembly GCF_042657145.1. Classification (NCBI taxonomy): domain Bacteria; kingdom Bacillati; phylum Actinomycetota; class Actinomycetes; order Kitasatosporales; family Streptomycetaceae; genus Streptomyces; species Streptomyces bullii. The sequence goes on along the minus strand of NZ_JBHSNY010000012.1, from coordinate 168,117 downwards.
AGTCCGAGGATGATCCAGCTGATGATCGTCATGCCGTGAACCTGTCCTTTCACGCCGTGCCGAACCGCTCCGGCTCGCTCCGGGCTGTGGTCGCTCCCGGCGAACCGTCGCTCGTGCGCCGTGCGGTGCGCGTTCCCGCGTGCGTCGGTCCTGCCGCACGCGTTCACGCCGTCCTGGGTTGGAGGACGTACCGCATGCACCCGGCGGTTGCGCCGATCAGTAGGGTGCGGTCCATGACAGGACCCGCTTCCGAACTGCGGCGCACCCTCGGGGTGGGCGACGCGGTGGTGATCGGCCTCGGCTCGATGGTGGGGGCCGGCATCTTCGCCGCCCTGGCGCCCGCGGCGCACGCCGCCGGGTCGGGACTGTTGCTCGGTCTCGCGGTCGCCGCCGTGGTGGCGTACTGCAACGCCACGTCGTCGGCGCGCCTGGCCGCCCTGTATCCGGCCTCGGGCGGCACGTACGTGTACGGACGTGAGCGGCTCGGTGAGTTCTGGGGCTACCTCGCCGGATGGTCGTTCGTGGTCGGGAAGACGGCGTCGTGCGCGGCGATGGCGCTCACCGTGGGCGCGTACGTCTGGCCGGAACAGGCGCACGCCGTGGCGGTCGCGGCCGTGGTGGCGCTGACCGCGGTCAATTACGGCGGCGTCCAGAAGTCCGTTTGGCTGACGCGGGCGATCGTGGCGGTGGTCCTGGCTGTCCTCGCTTCCGTGGTGGTGGTGTGTCTGGGGTCGGGCCAGTCCGAGGCCGGACGCCTGGACATCGGCGCCTCGGGCGGTGCGGGCGGGATCCTGCAGGCGGCCGGTCTGCTGTTCTTCGCGTTCGCGGGGTACGCGCGTATCGCGACTCTCGGTGAGGAGGTGCGGGATCCGGCGCGCACCATCCCGCGCGCGATCCCGCTGGCTCTGGGCATCACGCTGGCGGTGTACGCGTGTGTGGCGGTGGCTGTCCTTTCCGTGCTGGGCTCGGGCGGTCTCGGTGACGCGGTCGCTCCGCTGGCGGACGCCGTGCGGGCGGCCGGGGTGCCGGGGCTGGCGCCGGTGGTGCGGGTGGGCGCCGCCGTGGCCGCGCTCGGTTCGCTGCTGGCTCTGATCCTGGGTGTGTCGCGGACGACGCTGGCCATGGCCCGGGACCGGCATCTGCCAGGGGCGCTGGCCGCCGTGCATCCGCGATTCCAGGTGCCGCACCGGGCGGAGCTGGCCGTGGGTGCGGTGGTCGCGGTCCTGGCCGCCACGGTGGACGTCCGGGGCGCGATCGGGTTCTCCTCCTTCGGTGTGCTGGCGTACTACGCGGTGGCCAACGCCTCCGCCTGGACGCTGGACGCGGCTGTGGTGGCCCGGGTGGTGCCGGCGGTGGGGCTGCTCGGCTGCGTGGTGCTGGCGTTCTCGCTGCCGAGCGTTTCGGTGGTTGTGGGCGCGGCCGTGCTGGCGGTGGGTGTCGTGGCGTACGGCGTGCGGCGGTGGACGGCCGGGCGGGGCGCGTGAGCCTCTAGGTGTATTGCCCCGAGGGGCAGTGGCGCGGTCGCCTTGGCGAAGGCTGCTGCACGCCACCTCGCCGCGGTGGCCCCGTTGCTGCCTGAATGCGGGGAGGGGCCGACCTGGCCTGTCCGGAACGGTCAGGACGGCTGTGCCGGCGCCGTGCGTATCCGGAGGTCGGCGTGAGTCCGCTGCTCCTGCTGCTTGTTCCGGCGGTGTCCGACCCTGCGACGGACTTCAGGCGAGAAGTCCAGCCTCGCGGGCCGGTGTTGTGGTCTGGTCGCCGTTCGTGTCGGCAACCGCGCGGTCTCGGTCATGCGTTCATCATGCGGGCCGCCGCTGACAAGCGGGCCGACCTGTGGACAACTCCGCGGCTGTGGACCGACCGCGGCCGGTCTCACCAGCGCTTTTCGAACGGCTCGTCCGTGCGCACGATGTCGCGGCCCAGCGGGAGCAGGGAGACCGGGATCAGCTTGAAGTTGGCGATGCCGAGCGGAATGCCGATGATCGTGACGCACAGCGCGATGCCGGTGACGATGTGGCCGAGGGCCAGCCACCAGCCGGCGAGGATCAGCCACAGGACGTTCCCGATGCAGGAGGGCGCGCCCGCGTCACGGCGTTCGACCGTGGTGTACCCGAAGGGCCACAGGGCGTAGATGCCGATACGGAAGGCCGCGATCCCGAACGGGATGCCGATGATCGTGATGCACAGCAGCACGCCGGCGAGCAGGTAGGCGAGGAACAGCCAGAAGCCGCTCAGGACGAGCCATATGAGGTTCAGGATGGTCTTCACTGCTGGTGACCTGCCATCTTTTCGAGCCGGGCGATACGGTCCGCCATCGGCGGGTGGGTGGAGAACATCTTCGAGAAGCCCTGGCCCGGGCGGAACGGGTTCGCGATCATCATGTGGCTCGCGGTCTCGATACGGGGCTCGGGGGGCAGCGGGAGCTGCTTGGTGCCGAGTTCGAGCTTGCGCAGGGCGCTGGCGAGGGCGAGCGGATCGCCGGTGAGGTGGGCTCCGGAGGCGTCGGCCTCGAACTCTCTGGAGCGGCTGATGGCCAGTTGGATGAGGGTGGCGGCGAGCGGACCCAGGATCATGATCAGCAGCATGCCGAGGAGGCCTGGTCCGTCATCGTCGTCGGAGCGGCCGATGGGGATCAGCCAGGCGAAGTTGACCAGGAACATGATCACGGAGGCGAGGGCGCCGGCGACGGACGAGATGAGGATGTCGCGGTTGTAGACGTGACTGAGCTCGTGGCCGATGACGCCGCGCAGCTCGCGCTCGTCCAGGAGGCGCAGGATGCCGTCGGTGCAGCACACGGCGGCGTTGCGGGGGTTGCGGCCCGTGGCGAAGGCGTTGGGGGCGTCCGTCGGGGAGATGTACAGGCGCGGCATGGGCTGGCGGGCCTGCGTGGAGAGCTCGCGGACCATGCGGTAGAGCCCCGGCGCCTCGAACTCGCTGACCGGGCGGGCGCGCATGGCGCGAAGCGCCAGCTTGTCGCTGTTCCAGTACGCGTACGCGTTCGTGCCCAGCGCGATCAGGACGGCGACGACGAGCCCCGCACGGCCGAAGAAGCTGCCGATGACGATGATGAGGGCGGACAGTCCCCCGAGGAGTACTGCGGTCCTGAGCCCGTTGTGCCGGCGGTGCACGGTACGCCCTCCAAGTGGTGCGGCAGGGGAGCCCCTTCTTGCTGGTCTGCGGTGCCCACTGGTGTCGTGGTGTCACGTCCAGTGGACCCTCCCGTACTGGTCAACGCCAGGCGAGAAGCGCTGGTTCCCTGGTGGGTACGGCGGCACGCGTGGACCGTCCGGGTGACGGCGACGGCAGGCGGCACGCGCGCGTGGGGGCCGGGTGCCCCACGCGTGCGTGGGGGAAAGCGACGGCTGGCCGGAGGAGTGGTCAGAAGAGCCCGGTGTCGGTGAAGCGCAGGACCAGCTGGGGTGCTCCGGACAGGGCGATGCCGAGGACGCCGGTCAGGGCGATCGCGGCGGTGAGGGGGGCGGGGACGCGGTGCTGCTCGGGCTCGCCTTCCGGGGCGCGGAACAGCAGGGCCGTCCACTGGAGGTAGTAGAACAGCGCGATGACGACGTTGACCGCCATGACCACGGCGAGCCAGCCGAGGCCCGCGTCTACGGCCGCGCCGAACACGGTGACCTTGGCGAAGAGGCCGATGATGCCTGGCGGCAGCCCGGCGAGGCAGAGCAGGAAGAACGCCAGGAGCAGCGCGCTCAGCGGGCTGGACGCGTACAGGCCTCGGTAGTCGGAGACGCGGTTGAGGGGCTTGGCACGGCCCAGGAGCGCGGCCACCGCGAAGGCGCCGAGGTTCACGGCGCCGTACATCAGGGCGTAGGCCACGGTGGAGCCGATCGACTGCTCGGCGTCCTCGGAGTAGGCGGCGGCGGCGATCGGCACCAGGAGGTAGCCGGCCTGGCCGACGGACGACCAGGCGAGCAGCCGGACCGCGCTGTACGCGCGCGTGGCCTGCTGGCGCAGCGCGCCGACGTTGCCGACGGTCATGGTGAGCGCGGCCAGCGCGGCCAGTGCCGGGCCCCAGACGTCCGCGTACGACGGGAGGGCGATCACCGTGACCAGGATGAGGCCCGTGAATCCGACGGCCTTGCCGACGACCGACAGGTAGGCGGCGACCGGCAGCGGCGCGCCGACGTAGGTGTCGGGCACCCAGAAGTGGAACGGCACGGCGGCCGTCTTGAAGGCGAAGCCGACGAGGGTGAGGACGACGCCCGTCTGGGCGACAGTGTGGAGCTGGCCGTCGACGTTCTGGATCCGGTCGGCGACCTGGGTGAGGTACAGGGTGCCGGTGGAGGCGTACACGAAGCTGATGCCCATGAGGCTGACCGCGGTCGCGGTGACCGAGGACAGGAAGAACTTCAGTGCCGCTTCGGAGGAGCGCCGGTCGCCGTGGCGCAGGCCCACCAGGGCGAAGGCGGGCAGGGACGCCACCTCCAGGGCGACGATGAGGGTCGCCAGGTCGCGGGAGGCGGGCAGGAGGGCGGCGCCGGCCGCGGACGACAGCAGCAGGAACCAGAACTCGCCCTCGGGCAGTCCCCCGCGCGCGTCCTTCAGGGCGGTGACCGACAGCAGGGCGGCGAGGAGCGCGCCGCCGAGCACCAGGAACTGGATGACGAGCGCGAAGCGGTCCGCGGTGTAGCTGCAGACGCCGGGGTCGCCGGTCAGGCAGAAGGTGCTGCGGTCGCCGTCGAGGAGCGGCAGCAGCAGGAGCAGGGAGGCGGCGAGGCCGGCGACCGACAGCCACCCGAGCAGCGCCTTGGTGCGCTCGGCGACGAACAGGTCGGCGACGAGGACGCCGAGTCCGACGACCGCCGCGAGGGTGGGCGGCGCGATGGCGAGCCAGTCGACGGACTGGACCAGCGATGCGGCCAGGGGCTGGGCCAGGGAGCTCATCGGGTGCCTCCTGCGAGGAGCTGCTGCACGGCCGGGTCGGTGAGGCCGAGGAGGGCTTTGGGCCACAGTCCGGCGACGACGGTGAGGACGACGAGCGGGGTCCAGGCCGCGAACTCGTAGCCGCGTACGTCGGTGAGTTTCGGGGCGTCCTGGGGCTGTGCGCCCATGCAGACGCGGCGGACCACGACGAGCAGGTACGCGGCCGTCAGCAGCGTGCCGAACGCGCCGATCGCCATGAAGGTGAGGAAGGCGGGGCGGCTGAGGCCGGCGGCAGGGTCGAACGCGCCGAACAACGCCAGCATCTCGCCCCAGAACCCGGCCAGCCCGGGCAGGCCGAGCGAGGCGACCGCGGCGAAGGCCAGCAGCCCGCCCAGGCGTGGGGCCTTGCCGTACAGGGCGGCGCCGGTCTCCTCGGCGAGGGTGTCGAGGTCGGTGGTGCCGGTGCGGTCCTTCAGGGCGCCGACCAGGAAGAAGAGCAGGCCGGTGATGAGGCCGTGGGCGATGTTGGCGAACAGCGCGCCGTTCACGCCGGTCGGGGTCATCGTCGCGATGCCGAGCAGGACGAAGCCCATGTGGCCGACGGAGGAGTAGGCGATCAGCCGCTTGAGGTCGCCCTTCGCGCCCTGCTTGGCGAGGGCCAGGCAGGCCAGTGATCCATAGATGATCCCGACGACGGCGAGGGCGGCGAGGTAGGGCGCGAAGGTGCGGAAGCCGTCCGGCGCGACCGGGAGCAGGATCCGGACGAATCCGTACGTTCCCATCTTCAGCAGCACGCCGGCCAGCAGGACCGAGCCGACCGTCGGCGCGGCGGTGTGAGCGTCGGGCAGCCAGCTGTGCAGCGGCCACATCGGCGTCTTGACCGCGAGCCCGATCCCGATCGCCAGAACCGCGATGACCTGCACGGATGTGGTCAGCGACCGGCCGTTGTCAGTGCCGAGTGCCACCATGTCGAACGTGCCCGCCTTGATTCCGATCAGGAGCAGGCCGAGCAGCATGACCACGGAGCCGAGCAGCGTGTAGAGGATGAACCGCCACGCGGCCTGGCTCCGGCCCTCGCCGCCCCAGCGGGCGATGAGGAAGTACATCGGGATGAGGACCATCTCGAAGGCGAGGAAGAACAGCAGCAGGTCGAGGACGGCGAAGGTCGCGAGGGTGCCGGACTCCAGGACGAGGAGCAGGGCGACGAAGGCCTTCGGGCTCGGGCCCGCAGGCATGTTGAAGTACGAGTAGAGCGCGCTCAGGAACGTCAGCAGCGCGGTCAGGACCAGGAGGGGGAGGGAGATGCCGTCGATGCCGAGGTGGATCCGCACATCGAGTGCGGGGATCCAGCTGATGTCGGTGCTGGCCTGCATCTTCGACGGGTGGTCGTGGTCGAAGCCGAGCGCGAGGACGAGCGCGGCGACGAGGACCGCGCCGGTGACGGTGACGCCGTGCCGGAGCACGGCCTGCTCGGGTGACTTCCCCTTCAGCCCGGGCGGGGCCGGCAGGAGAGCGGCGGCGGCGCCGAGGAGCGGGCCGACGACGACGAACGCCAGAAGGAACTGCATCACGGACTCGTTGATATCGATCACGTCTGCTCACGCTCCCGTGGCGACGAGGACGGCGGCGACCGCCAGGACGACGGCGCCGGCGAGCAGCGCGCTCACATAGGTCTGCACATTGCCGGTCTGGGCGCGCCGCACGGCGGTGCCGAGCCACCGTGGCAGGGCGCCCGCGCCACGTACGTAGGTCTCGACGACCTCGCGGTCGAGGAACCGGACGAGGCTCGCTCCGGCCTGGACCGGGCGGACGAAGAGGGCCGCGTACACGGCGTCCAGGTGGAAGCCCAGGGCCGCGTGACGGTGCAGCGGGCCGAGCAGCAGCCGCCCGGGATCGGACGGGTCGGGTGCGGCGGCCACGGTGCCGTAGGCGGGCTTGTGACTGGCGATGGCCTCGGCCTCGACCTGGGCGGCGTCGCCCTCGGGGTGGGCCGCGACGGCTCCCAGCGGGACGCGGGCGGCGAGCGCGGTGGTGTGCCGCCAGGCGGCGTAGGTGACGATGCCGCCGACCAGGGCCACGCCCGTGCCGAGCACGGAGGTGGTGAGGGTCGGGCTCAGGTCGCGGCCGTCGAACCAGTCGGGCAGCACGCGGAACGCGAACCCGCCCAGGGCGAGGGAGGGCACGGCGAGCACCCACAGCACCGCGGTCATGGTCAGCGGCTGCCGGCCGTGGTCGGGGGCCTCGGCGCCCCGGCCGCGGAAGGCCAGCAGCCACAGGCGCGTGGCGTAGGCGGCGGTGAGCAGGGCCGTGAGCAGTCCGGCGAGGAGCACGGTCCAGCCCGCCGCGGCGGGCGCGTGCTCGGTGTCGCCGGTGACGACGTGCTCGGCGACGCCGAGGACCGCTTCCTTCGAGAAGAAGCCGCTGAACGGCGGGATCGCCGCGAGCGCGAGGAGCGCCACGGTCATCGTCCAGTAGGCGTCGGGGACGCGGTCGCGCAGGTTCCGCATGCGGGACATGGCGGCCAAAGAGTTGGTGCCGGCGGCGTGGATGATCACACCGGCCGCGAGGAACAGCAGCGCCTTGAAGGCGCCGTGGGACAGGAGGTGGAAGACGGCGGCTCCGCGGTCGCCGACAGCGAGGGCGCCGCTCATGTAGCCGAGCTGGCCGATCGTCGAGTAGGCGAGGACCCGCTTGATGTCGTCCTGGGCGAGCGCGACGAGCGCCGAGCCGACCATCGTGACGGCGGCCATGACGGCCAGGACCACCATCGCGGCCCGCGAGGCCTCGAACAGCGGGAGGAGACGGGCGATGAAGTAGACACCGGCGGCGACCATCGTCGCTGCGTGGATCAGCGCGGAGACGGGCGTCGGGCCCGCCATCGCGTCGGGGAGCCACGTGTGCAGCGGGAACTGCGCCGACTTGCCGGCCACGCCCGCCAGGAGCAGCAGGGCGATCAGCGTCGGATGGTCGAGTCCGCCGCTCGCGACGGCGCCGAGGACCCGTGTGATGCGGAACGAGCCGGCGTCGGTGGCGAGGGCGAACAGACCGATGAGGAAGGGGACGTCGCCGAGCTTGGTGACCAGGAAGGCCTTGAGCGAGGCGGCGCGGGCCTCCGGGGTCTCCCAGTAGTGGCCGACCAGGAAGTACGAGCAGATGCCCATGACTTCCCAGCCGACCAGCAGCACGATCAGGTCGCCGGAGTAGACGACCAGGAGCATCGCGGAGGTGAACAGGGAGACGAGAGCGGCGTACGACGGGTAGCGCGGGTCGTCGCGCAGGTAGCCCGTCGAGTAGATCTGCACGCAGGTGGCGACGACACCGACCAGGACGGCGGTGAGGGCGGCGAAGCCGTCGATGTGCAGGGCGAGCTCGATCGGGACCGAGCCGGTGGGCGTGAGCTCGGTGGCGGCGTCGACGGCCCGGTCGCCGCCCTGGCGCACGGCGACCAGCGCGGCCAGCACCAGGGAGGTGAGGGTCGGCAGGACGGCGAGCGGCCGGACGAAGCCGGGCGCGGTGCGGCCCAGGAGAAGGCCTGCGGCGGCGCCGAGGAACGGAAGGAGGGGGACGAGGGCGGCGAGGGTGGTCGTGGTCACGCGGTGGCCTCAGCCTTCTCGGCAGCCGCCTCGGTCGCGGGGGTGTCGCTGTCGGGGTGGTCGGTGTCGTGCAGCTCGGCGGTGTCGCGGAGCTTGTCGATGTCCGAGGTGCCGCGGTTGCGGTGGACGGCGAGGACGATCGCCAGGCCGATGCCGATCTCGGCGGCGGCGATGGCGATGGTGAACAGGGTCAGGGCCTGACCGGAGTGCAGGGTCTCCTCGGCGGTCCTGCTGAGCCAGACGTCGAACGCGACGAGGTTGAGGTTGACGGCGTTGAGCATCAGCTCGACCGACATCAGGACCAGGATCGCGTTGCGGCGGGCGAGGACGCCGTACAGGCCCGTGCAGAACAGGAGGGCGGAGAGCACGGCGGGATAGGCGAGGTGCATCAGCGGGCGCCTTCCTTGTCTGCGGCTGCCTGATCCCCCGCCTTCGCCTTGCGGGACAGGACGATCGCGCCGACCAGGGCGGCGAGGAGGAGGACGGAGAGGGCCTCGAAGGGAAGGACCCAGTTCTGGAAGAGGGACTCGCCGGTCACCCGGGTGGATCCGGCGGCGGGGCCGTCCAGGTCGATCCAGGTCGTACGGAAGGCGTCCACGACGACCCAGACCAGAGCGGCCGCGGCGGCGACGGCCACGGTGAGCGCGGCCCAGCGGTTGCCGGAGTCGGCGTCCGGCGAGCGGCCGATCGGGGCCCGGGTGAGCATCAGACCGAACAGGAGGAGGACGACGACGGAACCGACGTAGATGAGGACCTGCACCCAGGCGATGAACTCGGCCGTGAGCAGGAGGTACTCGACGGCCAGACCGCCGAGCGTCACCACCAGCCACAGGGCGGCGTGCACCAGCTGCTTGGTGGTGACGGTGACGATCGCGGCACCGAAGGTGACCAGGCCGACGAGGAGGAAGGCGATCTCGACGCCGGTCGGGGAGAGGAATCCGTGGGTCTCGGCGGCCGTGGCGGTGGTGTCCGCGGCGAGGCGGCCGGTGGTCGCTGCGAGGCTCATTCCCGGCCCTCCTGCCCGGGCTTCGGCTGGTCCGGCTGCTGCTTATCCAGCTTCGGCTGGTCCGTCTGCTGCTTGGAGTCGCCCATCGGGCGGGTGGGTCCCTCGGCCGCGCGGGCCTGCTCGTCGGCGTGGGGCTCCGTGCCGGGCGCGGGTGTCGACGGCGCGGCCGTGGTGCGTGCCGCCGCGGCGGCCCCGCCGGTTCCGGCAGCCCCGCCGGTTCCGGCAACCCCACCCGTTCCGGCGCCGCCGGGTTCGGCGGTCCCGGCAGCGCCCGGGGTGTCGGCGGTTTCGGCCTGCCGCTGCGCCGCCAGCTTCTCGGCGGCCTTGCGGGCGGTGGCGAGTTCCTTGGGCTCCTCCGCGCCGGGGTCCAGGGCCGGCGGGGCCGGGACGGTCCACATCCACTCGCGGAGCTTGTCACGTTCGTGGGTGAGCTCACGGATGTCGGTCTCGGCGTACTCGAACTCCGGGGACCAGAACAGCGCGTCGAAAGGACAGACCTCGATGCAGATACCGCAGTACATGCACAGGGAGAAGTCGATGGCGAAGCGGTCGAGGACGTTGCGGCTGCGTTCGCGGCCACCGGGGGTCGCCGCCGGGATCGTCTCCTTGTGCGAGTCGATGTAGATGCACCAGTCGGGGCACTCGCGGGCGCACAGCATGCAGACCGTGCAGTTCTCCTCGAACAGACCGATGACGCCACGGGTGCGCGGCGGCAGGTCGGGCTGGACGTCCGGGTACTGCTCGGTGACGGTCTTCCTCGTCATCGTGCGCAGGGTGACGGCCAGGCCCTTGGCGAGGCCACTGCCGGGGATGCGGGGCCGGGAGGGCGGGAGCGAGGCGGCCATGGTTACTCGATCACCACCTTGACGACGCCGGTGAGGGCGATCTGGGCGAGGGAGAGGGGAACGAGGAGGGTCCAGGAGAGTTTCTGGAGCTGGTCCTCGCGCAGGCGGGGGTAGGTGACACGCAGCCAGATCACGAGGAAGGCGAGGAGGGCGGTCTTCAGCAGGGTCCACACCCAGCCGAGGCCGTCGGCGCCCCAGGGGCCGTGCCAGCCGCCCAGGAACAGGACGGTGGTCAGGCCGCACAGGACGACGATCCCGGCGTACTCGGCGAGGAGGAACAGGGCGAAACGCAGGCCCGTGTACTCGGTGTACGCGCCGAAGATGATCTCCGAGTCGGCGACCGGCATGTCGAACGGCGGGCGCTGCAACTCCGCGAGGCCCGCCACGAAGAACACGATCGCGCCGACGATCTGCCAGGGCAGCCACCACCACTCGAAGGCGTCGAGGATGCCGGGGAGGGAGACGGTGCCGGCCGCCATCGCGACGGAGGCGGCCGTCAGCAGCATCGGCAGTTCGTAGGCGAGGAGCTGGGCGGCGGTGCGCAGACCGCCGAGGAGGGAGAACTTGTTGGCGGAGGCCCAGCCGGCCATGAGCGAGCCGAGGACGCCGACGCCCATGACGGCCAGGACGAAGAAGACGCCCGCGTCCACAACCTGACCGACGGCACCCTCCCCGGGGCCGATGGGGATGGCGAGCAGGACGAGCAGGTACGGCAGGAGGGCGACGGCCGGCGCGAGCTGGAAGATGCGGCGGTCCGCGCCCGCCGGGACGACGTCCTCCTTCTGCGCGAACTTCACGCCGTCGGCGATGAGCTGTGCCCAGCCGTGGAAACCGCCGGCGTACATCGGGCCGAGGCGGCCCTGCATGTGGGCCATGACCTTGTGCTCGGTCTGGCCGATGATCAGCGGGAAGGTGAGGAAGACGACGAAGACGGCCAGAAGACGCAGCGTGACGTCGAGTACGTCGTTCACCGCTGGCCTCCTTGGGTGTCTTCGGGGTTCTCGGGTTGCTCGGGGTGCTCGAGGCTCCCGGGCTCAGGGGTGGTGCCCGTGTTCGATGCGTCCGTGTTCGATGCGCCGTCCGCACCGTGGTCACCGTCGGCACCGTTCACAGGCTCGGGCGCCTCGGGCGCCTCGGGGGCAGGCAGCGGTGCGGCCTCGGGTGACGGCTGGGGTTTCGGTTCGTCGTAGGCCGGGCGGGCGTGGTGCCAGGGCGCGTCCGGGCTCCTCGGCGCCGTGGGGGCCTTGGCGGCCCGGTCCTGTGGGCGTGCGGGTCCGGCGTCTTCGTCCGTGGAAGGTGTGGACTCCGCAGTCTCCGGGGTTTCCGGGGCGTTCGGAGTTTCCCGGGCCTGCGGGGTTTCCTCCGGCTGGGTCTCCGGGGTGTTCGCGGCGTTCGAAACTGCCCTCACGTCCGGGGCGCGACGGGGCGACGGGGCACCTTCCTCCCGGCTGTCGGCCGCCGGTTCCTCCGCCGTCGGCCGCTCGGTCGGTGCCGCCGCCGACGCGCCAGGTCGCTGGCTCGCCGAGCCCTCGCTCGCGCTTCGGGCGCGACGCGGGGCGTTCCGTTCGCCGGACGCCGGAGGGGACGCGGCACCGCCGGTCGGGGCTTCGGGGCCGGTGGCCGCCTGGCCGGCCGAGCCTTCCGCCGCCGTACGGGCACGGCGCGGACCGGTGGTCGGCGTCTCAGGAGCACCCTGTGCCCCCGGTTCCGTTCCACCGACCGGCGCTGCGGCCTGGCTCGCCGAGCCCTCGGCCGCCGTGCGCGTGCGGCGTACGGGGGGCACGCCCGCCGCGCGTGCCGCGGCCACGCGGGCCGGGCGTTCGCCTGCCGCGCGGGCCGCGCCACGGGCCGGGCGGGCCGGGGCGGGCGGCAGCTGGCCCTTGAGCGGGCCCCACTCGTTCGGGTCGGGGACGCCCGGAGGCAGCATCTGGCGGCGCTTGGGGCCGCCGTGTTCCGACTCTCCCGGTTCCTTCGCGCCCGGCCAGGCCTTCGCCACCCGGGCCGCCAGGACGAAGTCCTTGCGCAGGGGGTGACCCTCGAAGCCGTCGGGGAGGAGGAGGTGCTCCAGTGCGGGGTGGCCCTCGAAGAGCACGCCGAACATCTCGTGCGTCTCGCGCTCGTGCCAGGCCGCGCCCGCGTACACGCCGACCGCGCTCGCCAGCACGGGTGCCTCGTGCGGAACGGTCGTGCGCAGCAGCAGCCGTCGTACCGGGGACGGGGACAGGGCGGCGAGGTGGGCGGCGACGCGGAAACCCGTGCCGGGTTCGTCGACCGCGCTCAGCCAGTCGAAGTAGGTGCAGCCCAGCCGGTCGCGCGCGGTCTCCAGGGCGGAGATCCAGGCGGCCGGCGGTACGTCGACGGTGAGGACCTCGTACGACTCCTCGGCCGTGGCCTCCGTGCCGAACAGCTCCTCGACGTCGGCGGGCAGCCAGCCGGCACCGCTCATCGGTCCTCCCCCGAAGCAGTGGCCGTCCCGGAGGACGTGGCTGTCCCCGGGGCCGTGGCCGTGGCCGGCGGCTGCACCAGGCCGCTCTGCAGGGCCGCCGCCGAGGGGCGGGGCGCCTCGGAGCCGTACCGCTCCCCCAGCGACTCGCGCGCGATCTTCTCCTGGAGCTTGAGGATGCCCTGGAGCAGCGCTTCGGGGCGGGGCGGGCAGCCGGGTACGTACACGTCCACCGGGATGATCTGGTCGACGCCCTTGGTGACGGAGTAGGAGTCCCAGTACGGGCCGCCGCAGTTGCTGCACGCACCGAAGGAGATGACGTACTTTGGCTCGGGCATCTGCTCGTACAGGCGTTTGACGGCAGGGGCCATCTTGTCCGTCACCGTGCCGGAGACCACCATCAGGTCGGCCTGGCGCGGGCCCGGCGCGAACGGGATGACACCGAGGCGGATGAAGTCGTGGCGGGCCATCGACGCGGCGATGAACTCGATCGCGCAGCAGGCGAGCCCGAAGTTGAAGACCCAGAGCGAGTAGCGGCGCCCCCAGTTCAGGATCACCTTCATCGGCTCGGGGGCCAGGCGGGCGAGCGCGCCCAGCCGCTTCGGCTCGGGGAGCGACACGGGGGTGGGGGTCACGTCCATGCCAGGACGCCCTTCTTGTAGGCGTAGAGCAGGCCCACGGCCAGGAAGCCGAGGAAGATGAACATCTCCACGAGGGTCGTCGCGCCGTAGCCGGGATCGGCGAAGACGGTGGCCCAGGGGAACAGGAAGATCGAGTCGACGGCGAAGATCACGTACAGGAACGCGTAGACGTAGTAGCGGACCTGGGTGTGGGCCCAGCCCTCGCCGACCGGGTCGACGCCGCACTCGTACGTCAGGAGCTTCTCGGGCGTGGGGACCACGGGCCGCAGCAGGCGTCCGGCCCCGAAGGCGACGGCGACGAACAGCACGCCGATGACGGCGAGCAGTCCGACGACCGAGTAGGACTCGAAGTAGTCCGCCGCGGCCGCGTGGTCCGCCGCGACGACGGTCGTATCGACGACGGTCGGTTCCGGCACGTCCGTCCCCTCGCTCCCTGACTCTGCGACCCTCGTGAACGCCGCTTGTTCGACGATCTGTACGCAACGGGAGTCTAGGCCCTGATAAAGGCACGGTAAGCAGCCCGTCACCGTGGTGCATGCGGGGGTGGGGTTTACCCCAGGGGATCGTGGCGGTTCACCTCATGGCGCGGCCGTCCGGCGCCGGGCACGCTTACGCGTATGACCGAACGCTATCCGTCCGCGGGCCTGTCCGCAGGGGCGTCCGCCGGCCCGTCCAGCCGCACGGCCACAGGCGCGCCCGCCGGCGCCTCCACCGGCACGTCCACGGGCACGTCCACGGGCGCATCGGCGGGCGCATCGGCGGGCTCGGCGACGGGCATGACCACGGGCTCGATCACTGGCCCAGCCAGGGGCTCGACGACCGGCACAGCCTCGCGCTCGGCGACGGGCTCAGCCACCGGTCCGACGACGGACTCAGACAGGCGCTCGACGACCGGCTCAGCCACCGGTCCGACGACGGCCGAGTCCGGCGAACGCCCGCCGCCGCCCCGTTTCGCCTACGACCGGCACACCTGGAAGGAGATCGCGCACCTGCTGGCGAACCTTCCGGTGGCGCTGCTCGGGTTCACCTACGTCGTGACGGTGCTGTTCACCGGCTTCTGGCTGACCGTCACCGTGATCGGGTTCCCGCTGCTGGCGGCCGGGCTGATGGGCGCGCGGCAGCTGGGCAGGATGGAGCGGGCGAGGGCCAGGGCGCTGCTCGGGGTGCGGGTGGAGGAGCCGAGCCAGCTGCCGATGCGCGGTGGCGACGGGTTCTTCCAGCAGCTGTGGACGGCGGTGAAGGACCCGGTCGGCTGGCGTGCGGTGCTGTACGAGTTCATACGGCTGCCCTGGGGCGTCCTCACCTTCGCCATCACGCTGGTCTCGCTGTTCGTGCTGTGGCCGGTGCTGCCGTTCGTCGCTCGGGGCCTGGCCAACGCCGACCGGGCGATGGTGCGGGGGCTGCTGTCGCCCTCCGACGAGTTGGAGCGCCGCATCGCGGAGCTGGAGTCCGACCGGGGCGTGGTGGTCGACACGGCCGCCGCCGACCTGCGGCGCATCGAGCGCGACCTGCACGACGGGGCGCAGGCCCGCCTGGTCAACCTGGCCATGGGGCTGGGCCTGGCCAAGGAGAAGCTCCTGGAGGACCCGGACGCGGCCGCGGCGATGGTCGACGAGGCGCACGGCGAGGTGAAACTGGCGCTGCAGGAACTGCGGGACCTGGCCCGCGGCATCCACCCCGCCGTGCTGACCGACCGCGGCCTTGACGCGGCGCTGTCGTCGGTGGCCTCGCGCTGCACGGTCCCGGTGAAGGTGACGGTGGACCTGGCGGCCCGGCCGGCCGCGGCCATCGAGGGCATCGCCTACTTCACCGTCTCGGAGCTGCTGCAGAACATCAGCAAGCACAGCGGGGCGAAGGCGGCCTCGGTGGACGTGTGGCGGACGGACGACCGGTTGCTCATACAGGTGTGGGACAACGGCCGCGGAGGCGCCAGCCTCGACGGCGGCACGGGCATGAAGGGCCTCGCCGACCGGCTGGACGCCGTCGACGGCCTGTTCGTCCTGGAGTCACCGGAGGGCGGCCCGACGACCATCACGGCGGAACTGCCGTGGCGCGACCGCGCGGACGCCTCCGGCGGCAGCGGCCGGAGGGGCCACTGACCCGGGTCGGCCCCGTCTCATCCGGCCCGCGCGAGCGCCCTCTGCTCGAGCGCCCTCTGCTGGAGCGCCCGCCTTCTCGGCCCGAACGCCCTCTGCCGGAGCACCCAACCCGAGCGGGCTCTGCCGGAGCGGCCCCGCCCCAGCGGCCCCGCCCGGGCGGTCGGCGACGAACGGTCGGCGACGCGCACCGTCAGCCACGCGCCCCGTCAGCCACACGGTCGGGCAGCGCGTGAGCGGCCGACGACGTGAGCGGTAAGCGGGGCGGCTCGGCGGCCCGCGAAGGGCCGCCCGTTCGGCCACGGGCGGCGACTCGACCGAGTTCCGCAGCGCTCGGAGGACGCCCCGCCGGAGCGGAAGAGGGTGGGGAAAACCCCCCGTCCAAGAGGCCGACGGGCCGCATGGTCCGCCGACCTGCGGCGGAGCAGGGTGGAGGTCCGACGGGACAGCCGCAGGACGAGGAGAAGGACGACGCCGATGACCACGGAGTACGGACAGGGTTACGGGCTCGGCATACGGCCCGGGCACCCCGGGAGCGCCGGGAGCAGCGGGGAGCGGCGGCACCGTCTGCCGGCCGCGCTGCGGGCACCGGTCGAGGCGCGCACCTGGCGCGAGCTCGGTCATGTGCTGCTGAGCCTGCCGATCAGCATCCTGCTCTTCGCGTACGCGGTCACGATGGTGTCGCTGGGGGCGGGCCTGCTGGTGACGTTCCTCGGCGTCCCCGTGCTGGCGGCGGCGCTCGCCGGATGCCGGGGGTTCGGGGCGCTGGAGCGGGTGCGGGCGCGGGCGCTGCTGGGCCTGGAGGTGGCCGATCCCGAGCCGCTGCGGGTGGGGAAGCAGGGCGCGATGGCGTGGATGGGGGCCGTGCTGAAGAACGGCACCTCGTGGCGGGCCGTGCTGTACGCGCTGCTGTTCCTGCCGTGGGCGACGTTCTCCTTCGTCGTCGTGGTGAACGCCTGGGTGCTCGGCTGGGCGCTGCTGACCTACCCGCTGTGGTGCTGGGTGTTCCCCATGTACGCCGGGCAGGACGGCTTACAGTTGTACGGCGACGAGACCCACCGGATCTACCTGGACAACCCCTTCGAGGTCACGGTGACCGCGCTGGTCGGGCTGCTGTTCACGATCGCCACGCCGTGGATCGTGCGGGCGCTGACGATGGTGGACCGGTTGCTGGTGCACGGGCTGCTCGGGCCGTCGCGGCTGGCGACGCGGGTGGTGGAGCTGGAGTCGGACCGGGGGGTGGTCGTCGACACGGCGGCGGCCGACCTGCGGCGCATCGAGCGGGACCTGCACGACGGGGCGCAGGCCCGGCTTGTGGCGCTGGCGATGGACCTGGGCCTGGCGAAGGAGAAGCTGCGGGAGGATCCGCAGGCGGCTGTGCGGATGGTCGACGAGGCCCACGGCGAGGTGAAGACGGCCCTGCGGGAGCTGCGGGACCTGGCCCGGGGCATCCACCCGGCCGTGCTGACCGACCGCGGCCTGGACGCGGCGCTGTCGGCGGTGGCCTCGCGGTGCACCGTGCCGGTGCGGGTGGAGGTGGACCTCGCGGAGCGGCCGGCGCCGGCGATCGAGGGGATCGCCTACTTCACGGTGTCGGAGCTGCTGCAGAACATCAGCAAGCACTCGCGTGCCACTTGGGCGGGCGTCGAGGTGTGGCGGGTGGAGAACCGGCTGATGCTGCAGGTCGTGGACAACGGCGTGGGCGGGGCCGACGTCTCCGAGGGCTCAGGGCTGGCGGGACTGGCGGAGCGGCTGGGCGCGGTGGACGGGATCCTGGTCGTGGACTCGCCGGCCGGTGGCCCGACCCGGGTGACGGCGGAACTGCCGTGGCGATCCGAGCGGGTGAGTTGAGCATCCGCCGAAGGGGACGCCGATGGTGGGGCGGCTGAGCCACTCCCCCCACCCCCGCCGGAACTCACCCCCACCGACCTCCCACCGGAACCCACCGTCACCGGCCCCAGACCGGAACCGGCCCCCCCACCCGCACTGCCACCGGCACCCCACCCCCGCCCCCTGATCGACAACAAGCCATTCCCCGACCGAAACCCACCCCCTCGCCCCCTGGCCCGCCCCTATTCACGTCGCCCAGCCCGCATCCACCCGTCAATGCTGGAATGCTGGACCAGTCGTACGGGCGGAGCCGGGGTGTGGGGGGCCGAGGATCGTGGAGGACAGGGTGCGCGTGGTCATCGCCGAGGATTCGGTGCTGCTCCGGGAGGGCCTGACCCGGCTGCTGACCGACCGCGGGCACGAGGTCGTCGCCGGGGTCGGCGACGGCGAGGCGTTGATCAAGACCATCACGGAGCTGGACGCGCAGGGCGAGCTGCCGGACGTGGTCGTGGCCGACGTACGGATGCCGCCGACGCACACCGACGAAGGGGTGCGGGCCGCGGTGCAGCTGCGCAAGGCACACCCCGGGCTGGGGGTGCTGGTGCTGTCGCAGTACGTGGAGGAGCGGTACGCCACCGAACTGCTGGCGGGGTCGAGCCGGGGCGTCGGCTATCTGCTCAAGGACCGGGTAGCCGAAGTACGTGAGTTCGTCGACGCGGTGGTGCGCGTGGCCGAGGGCGGTACGGCTCTCGACCCGGAGGTGGTCGCGCAGCTGCTGGGGCGCAGCCGCAAGCAGGACGTGCTCGCGGGACTCACCCCGCGGGAACGGGAGGTCCTGGGGCTCATGGCCGAGGGGCGGACGAACTCGGCGATCGCCAAGCAGCTCGTGGTGAGCGACGGAGCCGTCGAGAAGCACGTCAGCAACATCTTCCTGAAGCTCGGGCTGTCCCCGAGCGAGGGCGACCACCGGCGGGTGCTGGCCGTCCTCACCTACCTCAACTCCTGACCGTCCCGGTCGTACGGAATGCCGGACCCCGGCCCGCCGGCCGGATGCCGGGGGCGGAGAACCGGACGACGGACGGGGAGCGTCTTCAAGCCGAACGCCGGGGGGCGGACATATGACAGCTCAGGGTGCCGAACCGTCTCAAAGTCATGTCCAGTATGCGAATGATCCAAGGAAGGCGATCCTTACGGACGTAGGGTTGGTCTTGGGAGGACCTGTGGGAAGGCCGCTCCCGGACAGCCGCCTCGAGGGAGGTCCAGTTCAGTGACCAGCCAGGTCAGCAGCCCAGCGGAGCAGGCCGACGAAGCAGTCGCGGGTGAACAGCGCAAAGCGGCCGGGGCGAAGGACGTCCGCCGCCTCGACCGAGTGATCATCAGGTTCGCGGGCGACTCGGGTGACGGCATGCAGCTCACCGGTGACCGCTTCACCTCGGAGACCGCGTCCTTCGGCAACGACCTGTCGACGCTGCCGAACTTCCCGGCCGAGATCCGCGCGCCCGCCGGCACCCTGCCGGGCGTGTCGTCCTTCCAGCTGCACTTCGCCGACCACGACATCCTCACCCCGGGCGACGCGCCGAACGTGCTGGTGGCGATGAACCCGGCCGCGCTGAAGGCGAACATCGGCGACCTGCCGCGCGGCGCGGAGATCATCGTCAACACGGACGAGTTCACCAAGCGGGCGATGCAGAAGGTCGGGTACGAAACCAACCCGCTGGAGGACGGGTCCCTCGACGGCTACAACCTCCACCCGGTGCCGCTGACCACGCTCACCGTGGAGGCACTGAAGGAGTTCGACCTCACCCGCAAGGAGGCCGAGCGCAGCAAGAACATGTTCGCGCTCGGGCTGCTGTCCTGGATGTACCACCGGCCCACCGAGGGCACGGAGAAGTTCCTGACGGCGAAGTTCGCCAAGAAGCCGGACATCGCGGCGGCGAACATCGCGGCGTTCCGTGCCGGGTGGAACTTCGGCGAGACCACCGAGGACTTCGCGGTCTCCTACGAGGTCGCCCCGGCCGCCAAGGCGTTCCCGCCCGGCGTGTACCGCAACATCTCCGGCAACCTCGCCCTGGCGTACGGGCTGATCGCCGCCTCGCAGCAGGCGGACCTGCCACTGTTCCTGGGCTCGTACCCGATCACCCCGGCCAGCGACATCCTGCACGAGCTGAGCAAGCACAAGAACTTCGGTGTACGCACCTTCCAGGCCGAGGACGAGATCGCCGGCATCGGCGCGGCGCTGGGGGCCGCCTTCGGCGGCTCGCTGGCGGTGACGACGACGAGCGGGCCCGGCGTGGCGCTGAAGTCGGAGACCATCGGTCTCGCCGTCTCGCTGGAGCTGCCGCTGCTGATCGTGGACATCCAGCGCGGCGGGCCCTCGACCGGTCTGCCCACCAAGACCGAGCAGGCCGATCTGTTGCAGGCGATGTTCGGCCGCAACGGCGAGGCGCCGGTGCCCGTGATCGCGCCCCGCACCCCGGCGGACTGCTTCGAGGCCGCGCTGGAGGCGGCCCGGATCGCGCTGACCTACCGCACCCCGGTGTTCCTGCTCTCCGACGGCTACCTCGCCAACGGCTCGGAGCCGTGGCGCATCCCGGAGCTGGACGAGCTGCCGGATCTCCGGGTGCAGTTCGCCCAGGGCCCCAACCACGCCCTGGACGACGGTACCGAGGTGTTCTGGCCGTACAAGCGCGACCCGCACACCCTGGCCCGGCCCTGGGCGATCCCGGGCACGCCGGGTCTGGAGCACCGGATCGGCGGGATCGAGAAGGAGGACGGCACGGGCAACATCTCCTACGCCCCCGCCAACCACGACTTCATGGTCCGCACCCGGCAGGCGAAGATCGACGGCATCGACGTACCGGAGCTGGAGGTCGACGACCCGCACGGGGCGGGGACCCTCGTGATGGGCTGGGGATCGACGTACGGGCCGATCACCGCCGCCGTGCGCCGGCTGCGGGCGGCCGGGGAGTCGATCGCGCAGGCGCACCTGCGGCACGTCAACCCGTTCCCGCGGAATCTGGGCGCGGTGCTCAAGCGTTACGACAAGGTGGTGATCCCCGAGATGAACCTCGGTCAGCTCGCCACCCTGGTCCGGGCGAAGTACCTGGTCGACGCCCAGTCGTACACCCAGGTCAACGGCATGCCGTTCAAGGCGGAGCAGCTCGCCAAGGCGCTCAAGGAGGCCATCGATGGCTGAGACGTCCACGGAAGGCACGGGCACGATCGAGGCGCTCTCCCTCGTCCCCAAGGCCGAGGGACGGCAGTCCATGAAGGACTTCAAGTCCGACCAGGAAGTGCGCTGGTGCCCCGGCTGCGGTGACTACGCGATCCTCGCCGCGGTGCAGGGGTTCATGCCGGAGCTCGGCCTGGCGAAGGAGAACATCGTCTTCGTCTCGGGCATCGGCTGCTCCTCCCGCTTCCCGTACTACATGAACACCTACGGGATGCACTCCATCCACGGCCGTGCGCCGGCCATCGCCACGGGCCTGGCCAGTTCGCGCCGCGATCTGTCGGTGTGGGTCGTCACGGGTGACGGCGACGCGCTGTCCATCGGCGGCAACCACCTCATCCACGCGCTGCGCCGCAATGTGAACCTGAAGATCCTGCTGTTCAACAACCGGATCTACGGTCTCACCAAGGGCCAGTACTCCCCGACCTCCGAGGTCGGCAAGATCACCAAGTCGACGCCGATGGGCTCGCTGGACGCGCCGTTCAACCCGGTGTCGCTGGCGATCGGCGCGGAGGCGTCCTTCGTGGCGCGGACGGTGGACTCCGACCGCAAGCACCTGACGGAGGTGCTGCGCCAGGCCGCGGCCCACCCGGGCACGGCGCTGATCGAGATCTACCAGAACTGCAACATCTTCAACGACGGCGCCTTCGACGTCCTCAAGGACAGGCAGCAGGCCGAGGAGGCCGTGATCCGCCTGGAGCACGGCAAGCCGATCCGCTTCGGCCACGACCTGTCCAAGGGCGTCGTACGGGACCAGCTGACCGGTGACCTGAAGGTGGTCACGGTGACGCCGGAGAACGAGGACCAGGTGCTGGTCCACGACGCGCACTCCGCGTCCCCGACCACGGCCTTCGCCCTGTCGCGCCTGGCGGACCCGGACACCCTGCACCACACCCCGGTCGGTGTCTTCCGCTCCGTCGACCGGCCCGTCTACGACACGCAGATGGCCGACCAGCTGGACACCGCGATCGAGCAGCGCGGCAAGGGCGACCTCGCCGCGCTGTTGGCCGGCGGCGACACCTGGACGGTCGTCGGCTGAGCACCCGAGCACCCCGGCACCGCAGGGGCGACCGAGGCCCGGGCCGCTAGGAAGCGGCCCGGGCCTCGTCGTACGCCTGGCGGGCGCGCTCCACGTCGTCCATCCGCGCCGTGGTCCACAGCGCCAGCGCCCGCACCTGTTCGGCGGCCTCGCGGCCCAGCTCGGTGAGGGAGTAGTCGACACGCGGCGGGATGACGGGCTTGGCGTCGCGGTGGACCAGTCCGTCGCGTTCCAGGGTCTGGAGCGTCTGCGTGAGCATCTTCTCGCTGACCCGGCCGATCGCCCGGCGCAGCTCGCTGAAGCGGTGCGGACGCTCCAGGAGCTGGATCAGCACGAGCACGCCCCAGCGGCTGGTGACGTGCTCCAGGACGAGACGGTGGGGGCACATCTCCTCACCGTCCCAGCTCAAGTCACTTACTGTCATGCCAGTACCTTACTTCAAAGTGGGTACTTTCCCTGAGTTAGCGCTCCCTCTAGGGTTAGTGCAAGACGCGCGAGACGCACCCCACCAGGAGAGTTCTGATCATGAGCATCATCGTTACCGGCGCCACCGGAAAGCTCGGCGGTCACGTCGTGGAGCAGCTGCTGGAGAAGGTTCCGGCCGACCAGATCACCGCGGTCGCGCGCACCGCGGAGAAGGCCGCGGACTTCGCGGACCGCGGCGTGCGGATCGCGCTCGCCGACTACAACGCTCCCGAGACGTTCGACACCCTGTTCTCGGCCGGCGACAAGGTGCTGCTGATCTCCGGCAACGAGTTCGACAAGGGCCGTGTGCGGCAGCACGAGGTCGTCATCGACGCCGCGAAGGCGGCCGGTGTCGCCCTGCTCGCCTACACCAGCGCCCCCGGCAGCCTGACCGCCGCCCTCGCCGACGACCACCGCGGCACGGAGGAGGCGATCTTCGCCTCCGGCCTGCCGTACGCGCTGCTGCGCAACGGCTGGTACCACGAGAACTACACCGAGAACCTCGCCCCGGTACTGGAGCACAACGCGGTCGTCGCCGCCGCCGGCGAGGGCCGCATCTCCACCGCCTCCCGGGCCGACTACGCGGCTGCCGCCGTCGCCGTGCTGACCGGCGAGGGACACGAGAACACGACGTACGAGCTGGGCGGCGACACCGCGTGGAGCTTCGCCGAGTACGCCGCCGAGCTGAGCCGGCAGACCGGCAAGGAGATCACCTACAACGCCGTCACGCCCGAGGTGCTCACCGGCATCCTGGCCGGCGCCGGGCTGCCCGAGCCGCTGGCCGCGGTCTTCGCCGGGGTGGACGCCTCCATCGAGAAGGGCGAGCTGGCCGTCTCCACCGGCGACCTGAACCGTCTGATCGGCCGCCCGACCACGCCACTGTCCGAGGCCGTCGCCGCCGCGCTCAAGGGCTGACCTCCCCCCTGCGGGCCCTGAGCGCAAGCTGAGCGCGGCCCGTGAGCGCCACACCCCCGTCTGTCATGACCGTATAGCGATACGGACATGACAGACGGGGGTGCTCGGCGTTACCGTCGAGCACGCGTACCACATGTGCGGAGGAGGGCCCGTGACCGGCAAGCCGAGAGGTGAGCGGCGCATAGGACTGCTGAACGGCTTCGCGGCCTACGGGATGTGGGGCCTGGTGCCCCTGTTCTGGCCGCTGCTGAAGCCCGCAGGCGCGGTGGAGATCCTGGCCCACCGGATGGTGTGGTCGCTGGTCTTCGTGGGCGCGGCGCTGCTCGTCGTACGGCGCTGGGCCTGGGTCCGTGAGCTGCTGCGACAGCCGCGCAAGCTCGGGCTGATCGCGATCGCCGCGGCGGTCATCACCGTCAACTGGGGCCTGTACATCTGGGCGGTGAACAGCGGGCACGTGGTCGAGGCCTCGCTGGGCTACTTCATCAACCCGCTGGTCACCATCGCGCTGGGCGTGCTGTTGCTGAAGGAGCGGCTGCGGCGCGTGCAGTGGGCGGCGGTCGGGATCGGCTTCGCCGCCGTACTGGTACTGACCGTCGGCTACGGGCAGCCGCCGTGGATCTCCCTCTGCCTGGCCTTCTCGTTCGCCGCCTACGGACTGGTGAAGAAGAAGGTGAACCTCGGCGGCGTGGAGTCGCTGGCCGCGGAGACGGCCATCCAGTTCCTGCCCGCGCTCGCCTACCTGCTGTGGCTGAGCGCGCGGGGCGGATCGACCTTCGCCAGCGAGGGGCCGGGGCATGCGGCGCTGCTCGCCGCGGCCGGCATCGTCACCGCGCTCCCGCTGGTCTGCTTCGGCGCGGCCGCGATCCGCGTGCCCCTGTCCACCATCGGCCTGCTGCAGTACATGACCCCGGTCTTCCAGTTCCTGCTCGGCGTCCTCTACTTCGACGAGGCCATGCCGCCGGAGCGCTGGGCCGGCTTCGCGCTGGTGTGGCTGGCGCTGACGCTGCTCACCCTGGACGCCTGGCGCTCCGCGCGCAGGCCGAAGAGCGCGATCAGCGCGCCCAGCACCACCATGACGACGGGCACCGTGAGCGCCGTGCGGAAGGCGGAGAGCGTGGCCTCCGGGCCCGAGCCCGACCCGGCCGACGCCAGGCCGTAGACGGCGGTCACCGCGGAGATGCCCAGGGCCGAGCCGAACTGGCCGGCGGTGTTCAGCAGCCCGCCCGCAAGGCCCTGCTCCGACGCGGCGACCCCGTCGGTCGCGGCGATCGTCAGCGGCCCGTAGGCGAGCGCGAAGGCGACCCCGGCCAGGAACAGCGTCGGCAGCATGAGCGCGTACGACCAGTCCATGCCGACCGGCAGGAACAGCCCGTAGGAGACGATCGCCAGCAGGAAGCCGCCGACGATGACGCGGGCGGTGCCGTAGCGGGCGACCAGCCGCGGGGTCAGGGTCGGTGCGAGGACCGCGTCGCAGCCCATGACGACCAGGGCGATCGCGGTCTGCAGGGACGACCACCCGCGCAGCTCCTGCAGGTACAGGGTGGTCACGAACTGGAAGCCGAAGAAGGCGCCGAGGAAGAGCAGCACCCCGAGGTCGGCCCGTACCACGGAGCCCTGCCGCAGGATGCCGAGGCGGACCAGCGGGTCCGCGCTGCGGCGCTCGATCGCCACGAAGGCGCCGAACAACAGCAGCGCCGCGAGTCCCACCGCCACGGTCGTCGGCCAGTCCCGCAGCCCGTGCTCCAGTCGTACGACGGTGTAGGCGGCCAGCAGCATCGCGCCGGCCACGGTCAGGGCACCGGGCAGGTCGAAGCCGCGGCGGCCGGCGGGCACATCCTGCTGGGCCGGTACGAGCCGCAGTGCCGCGAGCAGCAGGGCACCGGCCAGCACCACGGGGGCGAAGAACACCCAGCGCCAGCCGAGCTGGGTGAGCAGACCGCCGGTCACGAGGCCGAGCGAGAAGCCGCCCGCCGCGGTACCGGCGAAGACCAGCAGCGCCTTGTCACGCCGGGGACCCTCCTCGTACGACGTCGTGATCAGGGAGAGCGCGGCCGGGGTCATGAAGGCGGCGGCGACACCGGTGACGAAACGGGCCACGACGAGCGTCCAGCCCTCGGTCGCCAAGCCGCCGAGGCCGGAGAAGACGAAGAAGACGGTCAGCCACGACAGGAACATCCGGCGCCGGCCGAGCAGGTCGGCGGCCCGGCCGCCGAGCAGGGTGAACCCGGCGTAGCCGAGGACGTAGGCGCTCATCACCCACGCCGCGGTGTCCGTGGCGAGCCCCAGGTCGGAGCGGATGGTGGGGATCGCCACCGCCATCATGGCGACGTCGATGCCCTCCAGGAAGATCGTTCCGCACAGGACGAGCAGCAGCGCCCAGGCACGGGTGGCCATGAGAACACTCCTCGGATACGAAGACAGGGGGCGGTTACGCGGCTGAGGGGCGGTTACGCGACCGGAGGTCGGTTCCCTCTTGTAACCGGGTCCAGCCTGCGGCAGCATCGACAGGTATGGAAGAGGGCACTTCGAAGTCACCGAGTAACTGCGCGGGCACCGTGGACCACGGCGACGCCGACCCCTTCCAGTGGGACGTCCGGGAGGACTGCCAGGTCCGGCAGATCCTGGACCGGATCGCCGACAAGTGGTCGCTGCTCGTCATCGCGCTGCTGGACAACCGGCGACTGCGCTTCACCGAGCTGCGCCGCGAGATCGACGGCATCAGCCAGCGCATGCTGACGGTCACACTGCGCCAGCTGGAGCGCGACGGGCTGGTGCGGCGGACCGTGCATCCGGTGGTGCCGCCGCGCGTGGAGTACGAACTGACCTCGCTGGGCCGGACGCTGCACGCGACGATCCAGTCGCTGGTGACGTGGACCGAGGAGCACCAGCAGGAGATCGCGGCGGCCCGGGCGGCGTACGACGCGCGGGAGGCGGAGAGCGCGGAGGCGCACGCCCCCTAGAGCCGGACCGCTGGTCTATCCGGGCGTCGCCCGGCGCTTGCCGGTGGCGGAGGTACGGGCCCGGTGCGCCCGGACCTTCTCGCGGTTGCCGCAGTGTTCCATCGCGCACCAGCGGCGGCGGCCCGGCCGTGAGGTGTCGACGAAGAGCAGGTAGCAGTCGTGCGCCCCGCACTCGCGGACGCGGTCGGCGTACGGGCCGGTGAACAGGTCGATCGCGTCGCGGGCGACGGTCGACAGCAACTGGGTGCCCGTGGCGCCCGGGGCCCAGTGACGGGTGCCGTCCGGCTCGACGCGGGGCACGAGCGGGGGCCGCGCGGCGGCCGCGTTGACGACGGCCAGGTGGCGCGGCGGCAGCGGGCGGCCGTGGGCGCGGTCGGCGGCGAGCAGGACGAGGGCGTCACGAAGAGCGCGGGCCTGCTCCACCTCGTCTCCGGTCACGGCCAGGTCCAGGCCGGCCGGCAGCCGGCTGCGCTCCGCCCAGGCCACCAGGTCGGCGGGTTCGTCCAGCATCTCGTAGCGGGCGAAGGCCCCCGGTCCGCCCGTCACCACCAACTCCAGGCACAGTGCGCCCGGATCGAAACGGAAGGGCTTCCCCTCGTACGAGACGAGTGTCAGTCCGGGGAGCCGTTCCGGCGTTTCCGTTGCCCGCTCACTCACGTAACCAGTATAAGTGGTTACATGACGGAGACCACCCCCGCACCCCTGCACTGGAAACTCGTCGTCGACGCGGGCGACCCGCACGCGCAGGCCGACTTCTGGGCCGCCGCGCTGCGCTACGAAGTCGAGGACAACAGCGCGCTCATCGAGAAACTGCTCGGCTTCGGTGCCGTGTCCGCCGACCTGACGGTCGAGTTCCACGGCCGGCCCGCCTGGCGCGACCTGATGGCCGTACGGCACCCCGACGACCCGGTGCAGGAGGAGAGCGGCGCCGGACTGGGGCGGCGGCTGCTGTTCCAGCGCGTACCGGAGGCGAAGACGGTCAAGAACCGGCTCCACCTCGACCTGCACACGGCCGAGGGGCAGCGGGAGGACGAGGTGGCCCGGCTGGAGAAGCTCGGGGCGAGCGTGCTGCGGCGGGTGAAGGAGCCGGGCGGGGAGTGGATCGTGATGACGGACCCGGAGGGGAACGAGTTCTGCGTGCACTAGGGACCGGCGAAGCACCCGGCATGCACGCACGGACAGGGCACGACGCCTGACCTGATACCGCTCTTGACGGAGAGTCAGTCACAGCTTCACCATCCAGGCACCCCATTCACTGTGGGCTGCCCGTGGTGACCCCACGGGCTTCCCCAAGGAATTCGGAGCCCCCACATGAAGCTCTCCGTTTCCGGGCGCGCGGCGGCGGCAGGTGTCGTCGCCGCCGCCATGCTGGTCACCGGCGGATCCGTCGCCGGTGCCTCGCCCACTGCCCAGGGTGCCGCCGCCGCGCCCGACATACCGGTGGCCGGCGTCAAGGCGCATCTGACGCAGCTGCAGTCCATCGCCACCGCCAACGGCGGCAACCGCGCGCACGGCCGGGCCGGTTACCGCGCCTCCCTCGACTACGTGAAGGCCAAGCTGGACGCGGCCGGATTCACCACGACCGTCCAGCAGTTCACCGCCTCCGGCCGCACCGGCTACAACCTGATCGCCGACTGGCCCGGCGGCGACACCAACCAGGTCGTCATGGCGGGCTCACACCTCGACAGCGTCTCCTCCGGGCCCGGCATCAACGACAACGGGTCCGGCTCGGCCGCCGTCCTGGAGACCGCGCTGGCCGTCGCCCGGGCCCAGTACAAGCCCACCAAGCACCTGCGGTTCGCCTGGTGGGGCGCGGAGGAACTGGGGCTGGTCGGCTCCCGTCACTACATCAACAGCCTCTCCGCAGCGAACCGTTCGCGGATCAGCGGCTACCTGAACTTCGACATGATCGGCTCACCCAACCCCGGCTACTTCGTGTACGACGACGACCCGGCCATCGAGAAGACCTTCAAGGACTACTTCACCGGCATCGGCGTGCCCACGGAGATCGAGACGGAGGGCGACGGCCGCTCCGACCACGCCCCGTTCAAGAGCGCGGGCGTGCCGGTGGGCGGGCTCTTCACCGGCGCGAGCCGGACCAAGACCGCCGCCCAGGCCGCGAAGTGGGGCGGTAGGGCGGGCCAGGCCTTCGACCGCTGCTACCACTCGTCCTGCGACACGACCGCCAACATCGACGACACGGCCCTGGACCGCAACAGCGACGCCCTCGCGTACGCGGTGTGGGAACTGTCCGAGTAGCTCCACACGGCTCCGCCCGCACGACGCCGCCCAGATGCCTCCGCCCACATGGATCCGCGCGCGCTCCGATCAGCTCCGCCGGTCGCGGGCGCGGGCGGTGAGGCGGCCCATGCGGGCGCGGGCGGACTCCAGTTCCTCCGGTTCGTCGGCGGCCGGACCCTCCTCGGCGGCGAGCTCGGTCCACAGACCGATGAGCTCGCCGCCGAGTTCCAGCCCCAGCAAGGGGTCGCGCACCGCGCGCCAGGCGGTGGCCGCGCTCCACACGTTGCCGTACGCGGCCTCCGCGTCGCCCCCGCGGCGGTGGATCAGGGCCAGGTCGAGGGAGACCCGGAAGGCGCGCACCGGGTCGCCCGCCAAGTACGCGACGTAGGCGTCGAGTTCGCGTAGCCCGAGCATCGCGGGGTGCTCCGGGCCCAGCGTCGCCGACGCCTGTGCCACGGTGTCCTGCGCCAGCCGCGTCGCCGTCTCGATCCGCCCCGCCTTCACGGCCTCGTTGATCCGCCCGACCGGCTCGGCGAGGAGCGCGGGCGGCTGCCCGGGAGCGGTCAGGGGTTCGTCACCGAGAACGGCTTCCGCCACGGCGTCGAAGCCCCGGGCGGGGGCGGGCCCGGGGTCGGGATCGAGGTCGGGGCCGGGCCCCAGGTCCGGGACGAGTCCACGGGGGGCCCGGACTTGGTGGGACCGCGTCGGCTCGCGGGTGGCCTGCGGTGCGCGAGGCGGTTCCGGTTCGGGGACGGCTTGCGGCGCCATGGACGGTACGGTTCCGGGGGCGGGAGGCGTGTCCATGATCGGCGGCGGGCCGAACTCCCCCGTCGGGGGCGCCACCGTGCCCGGCGGCGTGTCCCGCACCGGATCGGGCGCGGCGAGCGGCTCGAACGCGGGTACGGGCCCCGCGGCCGTCCCCGACTCGGGCACCGGCCGGAACGGGAACGTCGGAGCGGCGTCCCGCACGGGCTCCCGCGCCGGGCGCAGCACTTGGGTGGGCACGTCATGCCGCACCGTGTCCTCCACGGGCTCTTCGGTAACCGGCCCGGAGCAGCCCGGCTCCGTGGAACAGTCCGGCTCCGTCGCAACGGGGTCGGCCGTGAAACGGCTGGAGCCGTCCGGGGCGACCAGGAGCGGCACGACGTAGCCGATGCGCTCGTCGTGGACCGTGGCGTGGACGGGGTGACCGGTGGCCAGGGCGATGCGGTGCAGGCGGTTCAGGACGGCCTGCTGGATCTCCTGGCCGGGCTCCGCGACCACCGGCACGCCGCCGACCGACGCGCCGCCCGCACCCGCTCCGGCCTCGGGGACTCTGACGTCGATCGGCGCTGGCGCAGGGGTCGCCGCGTCCGCGGCCTGCTTCTGTTCCCGCTTCATCGCGCGGCTGAGTCGGGACATCGTCCCCTCTCTCGACGTCGTGCACCTGTCGTCGAGTCTGTCCGCTCACTCGCGGTTCTCACGTCACCGAGGTGTCACAGGCTCGTCCCAAGGGCCGGGGCGCCCGGCGAGCCCCGCCCGGCGGCATGAAGATCGGGATGACGAGCAGAAGAGGAGGCATGCGGACAAGCATGCGACAGGGACCGGAGATCTGGATCCGCGGGCCGGTGGCCGCACCGGAACCGGGGCCGCCGGAGCCCGCCCACGCCTCGGCCACGGCACGGCGTTTCTCCTGGGTGGGCACGCACGGCGGCGCGGGCGTGTCCACGCTCGCCGCCGTCTACGGCGGTCAGGACTGCGGCCGGTCCTGGCCGGGCCCGGCCGATCCGGCGTCGGTGCTGCTGGTCGCCCGGACGCACGCGGCCGGCCTGGAGGCCGCGGGCCGGGCCGTGGAGGTCTTCCGGCGCGGGGAGGCCCCCTCTCATCTGAACCTGGAGGCCGTGGTCCTCGTCGCGGACGCGCCCGGACGGCTGCCGCGCCCGCTCGCCCACCGGATCCGGCCGCTGGAGTCGGCCGTCGACCTCTATCGCGTGCCGTGGGTGCCGGCCTGGCGCCTGGGTGACCTCGGCGGACGCACGCCCCGTGAGACGGCGGCACTGGCCCGGCTGACGGGGGCGGGAGCGGCGCGCTGACGGCGGCGAGCCCGGCGGCGTCCCTGTCCGCGGAGGAGATCGCCGCGGCCGTGCGGTCCCGGGCACTGCGGGCCGTCGACGTCGTCGCGGCGGCCCTGGACCGGATCGAGCGGGTCGATGTGTCGCTGTGCGCGTTCGCCGAGGTGTGGGGCGAGGCGGCGCTGCGGCGGGCGGGCGAGGTCGACGCCCGTGTCGGCGCGGGCGAGCGGCTGCCGCTGGCCGGGGTGCCGATCGGCGTGAAGGGGCGTCACGGGCTGCGTGGGGCGGCTCCGTTGCTCGCGGCCGGGTGTGTCGCCGTGGGCGCCACTTCCGTGCCCGGGCCGGGAACCGCCTGGCAGACCTGGGGGCTCGGGGCGCACGGCCTTACGGTCAACCCGTGGCGGGCGGACCGTACGCCGGGAGGTTCCTCGGCCGGGTCCGCCGCCGCGGTGGCGGCCGGGCTGGTGCCACTGGCGACCGGGAGCGACGGGGCCGGTTCGGTGCGGATCCCGGCGGCGTGGTGCGGGGTCGTCGGCCTGAAGGTCACCAACGGCCGGCTGCCGTCGGGCGACCGCACGGGCCTCACGGCACCCGGGGTGCTGGCCCGCTCGGCGTCGGACGCGGCGGCCTGGTGGCGGGCGGTCTCCCGGGAGCAGCCGGTGGCGGAGGGACCGGTCTCCGCGTCCCGGCCCGCCGACGCGTCCCTGCCGGTCTCCGCGTCCCTCCCCGTCAGCGCCGTCTGGTCAGCCGGACTCGGCTTCGCCGAGCCCGACCCGGAACCCGTCGCGCTCGCCCGGGCGGCGGCCGAGCGGCTCGCGCGGGCCGGTGTCGTACGGCTGGTCCGGCCCCGGACTCCGCTGCGGCTGGCCGACCCCGCGCCCGCCTGGCTGGCCCTGCGCGCGTCCGGCACCGACCCGGCCGCCGCCCACGAGGGCCGCCGGGTCCGGGCGGCGAACGACCGGCGGCTGGCCCGGCTGTTCGCCGGCGCGGAGCTGCTGCTGACGCCGACGGCCCCCATCCCACCGCACGGCCACGACGGTCCCGGCGACCGCTACTCCACCGCGCTCACCTGGGCCTTCAACCTGAGCGGCCACCCGGCAGTGAGCATCCCGGCCGCACTCGGCACCGACGGCTGCCCGGCCGGGCTCCAACTGGTCGCACCCCGCGGGCGGGAGGACCTGCTGCTGGCCGTCGCCCGGGAGGTTGCGGCACGCGCACCGGATTCCCACTGGACAATTCAATGCATGCGCATATGATGCAGGTGCGCGTTATTGATGTACGCCGACTTTTCTGGGGGTCCGCCATGAGCCGTCGTTTCCTGTTCGTCCTGGGCAGCGCCCGCCGCGAGGGCAACACCGAACTGCTGGCCCGCCGGGCCGCCGAGCAACTGCCCGCCGACGTGGAGCAGCGGTGGATCGACCTCGCCGACCATCCGCTGCCCGACTTCGAGGACCTGCGGCACGACAGCGACCACGTCCGCCCACGGGAGGGCAACGTGGCCCTGCTGCTCGACGCCACGCTCGCGGCGACCGACATCGTGATCGCCTCGCCGCTGTACTGGTACTCGGTCTCCAGCCTCACCAAGCGCTACCTCGACTACTGGTCGGGCTGGCTGCGCACCCCCGGCCTCGACTTCAAGGCGGCCATGGCCGGGCGCACCCTGTGGGGCGTCGCCGCGCTCGCGCACCCCGAGCAGGAGGTCGCCGACCCGCTGGTCGGCACGCTCAACAACTCGGCCGCCTACCTGGGGATGCGGTTCGGCGGGGTGCTGCTCGGCAACGGCAGCAAGCCGGGTGACGTCCTGCGGGACGACGAGGCGCTCAGCCGCGCCAAGACCTTCTTCGCGCAGGAGGCGCCGCTCGCCCGCTTCCCGTATGAGGTCTGAGGCTCAGGCCGTGATGTCCTTCGCCGTGAACCGCGCCCAGGCCGCCGAACCGAACACCGCCGCGTACAGGGCCTGGAGACCGAGGTTCCTCAGGAGGTCGTCCCAGTAGACGGGCTCCCGCATGAGGTCGGCGAAGGACAGCCAGTAGTGCGAGAAGAAGTACGGGTGGAGGGCGTCCAGCTGGGGGATCTGGTCGAGGATCTGGACGGTGATCAGCAGGCCGACGGTCGTCGCCATCGCCGCGATGCCGCTGTTGGTCAGTGTCGAGACGAACAGGCCGAGCGCCGCCACGCCGATGAGTGACGCGGCCACCACCAGGGCGATCAGCAGGGCCCGGCCCAGGCCCTCGGCGAAGCCGATCCGCGTGCCGGAGATGGTCGTCAGGTCGCCGAGCGGGAACAGCAGCGCCCCGACCGTCAGCGCCGTCACGGCGACCACGAGGGTGGCGACGAGACAGAAGGCGAGGACGGTCGCGTACTTCGTGAGCAGCAGGCGGCTGCGGCCGGCGGGGGCGACCAGCAGGTAGCGGAGCGTTCCGGCGTTCGCCTCGCCGGCGATGGCGTCGCCCGCGACGACGCCGACCGCCATGGGCAGGAAGAACGGCAGCGTGGCGGCGAGCGCGGTGAAGACGAGGAACAGGCCGTTGTTGGTGATCTGCGAGATGAACGCCGGTCCCGCGCCGCCTCCACCGCCGGCCGACGAGCCGTCGCCCGTCTCGATCTTCACGGCGATGCCGACCAGCACCGGTACGGCGGCCAGGACGCCCAGCAGCGCGAGCGTGCGCCAGCGCCGGAAGGTGGTGAGCAGTTCGCTGCGCAGCAGGCCGAGGGTCCACAGCGGACTCGGCCGCCGTACGGCCTCCGGAGCGTCAGCCCGCGACATCGAAGCCCTCCCCCGTCAGCGCCACGAAGGCGTCCTCCAGGGAGGCCCGTTCGACGGTGAAGCCCCGCACCCGGACGCCCGCCGACACCAGCGCGGCGTTCACCTCGGCGAGATCGCGGTCCGGCGGCTCGCCGGTCACCCGGTCGTCGCCGACGACGATGTCACCGGTTCCCTGCTCCTTCAGCACCCGCGCCGCGTCCCCCGCGTCCGGCGTGGTCACCACCAGCCGGCCGCGCGTCCCGGCGGCCAGGTCGGCGACCGCGCCCTGGGTGATCAGCCGGCCGCGCGCCATCACCGCCGCGTGCGTGCAGACCTGCTCGATCTCGTCGAGCAGGTGGGAGGAGAGGAACACGGTGGTGCCGTCGGAGGCCAGCTCCCGGACGAGGGTGCGGATCTCCCGCATGCCCTGCGGGTCCAGGCCGTTGGTCGGCTCGTCGAGCACGAGGAGTCTGCGCGGCTGGAGCAGGGCCGCCGCCAGACCGAGGCGCTGCTTCATGCCCAGCGAGTACGCCTTGGTCTTCTTGCCCGCGGCGGCCGTCAGGCCCACCCGGTCCAGCGCCGCCGTGACACGGGCACGCCGGGTGCGCGGATCGGCGGTCGGGTCGGCGGCGTCGTACCGCATGAGGTTGTCGCCACCGGAGAGGAAGCCGTACAGGGCCGGTCCCTCGATGAGGGCGCCGACGTGCGGCAGCACGGAGCGCGCGGCCCGGGGCATGGGCTGCCCGAGCACGCGCGCCGTGCCGGAGGTCGGTTCGATGAGCCCCATCAGCATGCGGATGGTGGTGGTCTTGCCGGAGCCGTTCGGGCCGAGGAAGCCGAAGACGCTGCCCGCCGGGACGGTCAGGTCCAGGCCGTCCACGGCGAGCTGTCCGCCGCGGAAGCGCTTGGTGAGCGCACGGGTGGCGATGACGCCGTCTCCGGCGCCCGCCGGGTCCGGCTCCGCGGTGGCCGGTTCGCCCATCGGCTTCCTCGATTCGTCGGCGTGCGTTCGGTGTTACTTCCCGGCGTCGGCCGCCTTCACGAGCGCGTCCTTGGTGACGGCGCCCACGTAGACCTTGCCGTCGTCCGTGATCAGGGCGTTGACCAGGCGGGTGCTGAAGACCGTGCCCGAGCCGAACTTGCCGCTGGCCTTGTCGCCGAGCGAGTTCAGGAAACCGCCGAGGTCGCCGCCGGCCTCGGCGGTGGGCAGGCCCTCGCCGCCGGTGCCGAAGGTGGCGATGGTGTTCCAGCCCTCGCCGATGGTCTTCAGGCCGTCGAGACCGCCGAGCTCCCCGGCGAGGTCGCCCTTGGACCTCGGGGCGTGCTCCGGGGCCTTGGCGGAGTGGTCGAGCTCGTCGTCCTCGGTGACCTTCGCGCCCTTGGGCGGGGTGAAGTCGAAGGTCGACGCGGCCGGCTTGGCGAAGCTGACCTGGGTGAAGCCCGCGTCGACGACGGCGGCGCCGCCGCTCGCCGGGGTCAGGGTGAACTTCAGCGGCATGCCGGTCCTCGCGTCGACCGCCACGCTGATCGCACCGACCGTGGAACCCGACTGCTTCGGCTTGATGACCAGCTTGTAGGCGTCCCGGCCGGCGACCTGCGCGGTGCCGTCGACGGTCACGGACGTGGTGCCGTCGACCGCCTTCAGGGCCTGCTCGGCGAAGTCCTCGGGGGTGGCCGGAGGCTGCCGCCTCTCGTGCGCTCCACTGCCGGCGGCCGTGCCGTGGTAGACCTCGTTGGACGCGCTGTCGTAGCCCCATACGTCCTTGCCGTTGTGGATCACGCTGTACTCGGCGGCGTTCTCCAGCAGCGACAGCTTCTGCCGGTCGGGGCCGTCGGCCGCGACGCGCAGGGTGTGCGTGCCGGAGGCGAGTTCCATGAGCTTGGCCGACGGGTCGGCGGAGGAGCCCCCGTCGTCGCCGTGCCGGGCCGCGCCGGACATCAGGCCGCTCTCCAGGCCGCCGAGGTCCGGCAGGCCGAGATCCGTGGTGATCTTCACCGTGCCGGACAGCTGCTGCACGTCCGACTCGGCGATCTTCTCTATGAGCTGCTCGGCGGTGATCTCGGGCAGGTCGGGGTCGCCGGAGTCGGCGAGCGCGGGGACGAGCCCGATCGTCGCGGCCGCCACCCCCATCACCGCCACCGGGACCACGTACCGCGCGGCCTTGCGCCGGCCCCCTCGCGGGTCGTCGGCCTCCCCGGCGGTCGTGTTGTCGTCGGATGCGTACGGTGCCATGTGTGCCCTACCTCCGTTGTCGGCGGCGGCTTTCCGTCGATGCCTCGCGTCCCCGCACCGGTTCTCCGTCGAGCCGCCATTCTCACCCGAATCGGTGAGTTGTGGTGATGTCCGTGGTTTCCATCTGACCAAATCGGCCGACCGGATTCGTCAGCCCCCGGACTCAACTCCGTGTACTGCTGCGGTATGACATGGCGCGGCGGCGCCTCCCCCGACCCGTAGGGGTCGTGCGGACGACGCCGCCAGGTCGACGGACGGCGGAGCGACGCCGAAGGCCCCGTCACGGGCACGGCGACCGGGCGGGGGCTATCCCGCGCGGTGCACCACCGCGTCGCACAGTTCCATCAGGGCCGCCTTCGCCGCGCCGTCGCGCAGGGGAGCCAGTGCGGCCCGGGCCTCCTCCGCGTACCGCACGGTGTCCCGGCGCGCCTGGTCCAGGGCCGGGTGGGCCCGCAGCCGGCGAAGGGCCTCGGCGTGGCGCTCGTCGTCGGTGAGGTCGGAGTCCAGCAGCTCGCACAGCGCGACGTCCTCGGCCAGCCCCAGCCGGGCCGCCCGCTCCCGCAGCCGCAGCACCGGGAGGGTCGCGATGCCCTCCCTGAGGTCCGTGCCCGGCGTCTTGCCGGACTCGTGGGAGTCGGAGGCGATGTCCAGGACGTCGTCCGCCAGCTGGAAGGCGACGCCGAGCCGCTCGCCGTACTGGGTGAGCACGTCCACGACCGTCTCGTCGGCGCCGGACATCATCGCGCCGAACCGGCACGACACCGCCACCAGCGAGCCGGTCTTGCCGCCCAGCACGTCCAGGTAGTGGTCGACCGGGTCACGCCCGTCCTGCGGCCCCGCCGTCTCCAGGATCTGGCCCGTGACCAGCCGCTCGAAGGCCACGGCCTGCACCCGCACCGCCTCCGGCCCCAGGTCGGCCAGGATCTGCGAGGCCCGCGCGAAGAGGAAGTCGCCGGTGAGCACCGCGACGGAGTTGCCCCAGCGGGTGTTCGCGCTGGGCACCCCGCGGCGTACGGCCGCCTCGTCCATCACGTCGTCGTGGTAGAGCGTGGCCAGGTGGGTCAGCTCCACGACCACCGCCGAGGGCACGATGCCGGGCGCGTACGGATCACCGAACCGCGCGGCGAGCATCACGAGCAGCGGCCGGAAGCGCTTGCCACCGGCCCGCACCAGATGCTGGGCGGCCTCCGTGATGAAGGGCACCTCGCTCTTGGTGGCTTCGAGCAGCCCTTCCTCGACAGCCGCCAATCCGGCCTGGACATCGGCTTCCAGAGCCTGGTCCCGCACGCTCAGCCCGAACGGCCCGACGACGGTCACGAGGGGTCTCCTGTCTGCTGGTGTCTACTGGCGGTTACACGGTTTGTCGATAGGTCGCTGCCATCACTCAAGTCAGCGTATCCGGTCACGTTTCGATCACCGCCAGCGCCCACTGTTACAGGACGGGCGGTATCGGATCACGCCCGTTATGTTTTTGATCAGTCGATAAGAACAGACATTTATCGACTTTCCAGTAAGTATCGCACCACGTCCCGGGCCGGTGCCGCGAACCCCCTCTCACCGCGCACGCATCTCCACTCACCCCGCCCGATTTGCCGCAAATGGCAAGCGAATTCCAGTAGATGGAGAATGCCCTCCGGGCTCGCGCGCAGTGAAGTAAGTCACTCACGCCTCACGCGCGTCATCACACGGCACACCGCCGTTTCACCTTCGCGGACACGCCAGTTGAACGTGGCGACCGCAAAGGATCAAGCACCCCAAATCCCCCACAGCAAGATCAACCAGCTTGAGCTGTGACATCGGCACTTGTTCCCGGCATGTGCTCTCGCATACGTTCCGGGCCTGCCGGGCGGACGCCGAATCCTGCCGCCGCCCGTGCCACCGACGACCACTTCACTCACGCACGGCAGGAGCGGGGGACCCAGGTAAGTCGCCGTACCGGTGCGTCGCGCCGGTACGGCTCGGGGTGAAGCCGCGCCCGCGGCCGGGCACCTCCCGCCCGAACCCGACAGCTCACCTCGCAGGCGTCGGAGAGGAACATCACCATGCTCGGACGAGGTAAGCACCGCCGCGTCAGAATCAATCCGCTCACCCGAGGTGTCCTGGCCGCCGGCACCGGCGGCGTGGCCCTCGCGCTCCCCCTGCTGGGCGCCACCGCCGCGCACGCCGTCCAGCCGGCCCAGACCGCGCCCGCCGCCGCGCAGTCCGCGCCCCAGGCGGCCAAGGCGCCCAAGTCCCTCACCTACACCGTGGTGAAGGGCGACACGCTCTACCGGATCGCCGACGAGTACGACGTGAACGGCGGATGGCGTCAGCTCTACAAGGACAACCGCAAGGCCGTCGGCGACGACCCGAGGGTCATCCACCCGGGCCTCGAACTGAAGGTCAGGACGGCCGAGGCGAACGCCGGCACCAAGGCGGACACCGCCAAGCCGGCCGTCGCCGCCAAGCCCGCCAAGTCCGCCACGCAGGCCGCCGGATCCGTCGCCCAGGCCACCACGGCCTCGGTGAAGACCTACGCCGACAACCTCGACGGCTGGATCCGTGAAGCGCTGGACATCATGGCGCAAAAGGGAATTCCGGGAACCTACGACGGCATCTACCGCAACATCATGCGCGAGTCGTCCGGCAACCCCCTGGCCATCAACAACTGGGACTCCAACGCCGCCGCCGGCACCCCGTCCAAGGGCCTGCTGCAGGTGATCGACCCGACCTTCCAGGCGTACCACGTGGAGGGCACGTCCTGGGACCCGTACGACCCGGTCGCCAACATCACGGCCGCCTGCAACTACGCGGCCCAGCGGTACGGATCGATCGACAACGTCAACGGCCCCTACTAGGCCGCGCCCCCGGGCCGCACGCCTCACCGGCCCCGCGCGTCGGGGAACAGTCGCTCGAGGACGACGGCGATGCCGTCGTCCTCGTTCGACAGGGTGATCTCGTCGGCGACCGCCTTGAGTTCGGGGTGGGCGTTGGCCATGGCGACGCCGTGGGCGGCCCAGTCGAACAGGGGGATGTCGTTGGGCATGTCACCGAAGGCGATGGTCCGCTCCGGGCTCAGCCCCAGGTGTTCGGCGGCCAGCGCCAGACCGGTCGCCTTGGTGACGCCGCACGGCTGGAGCTCGACGGTGCCCGGCCCCGACATGGTGACCGTCGCCAGGGACCCGACCACCGAACGCGCCGTCGCCGCCAACTCGTCGTCGGACAGGTGGGGGTGGCGCAGCAGCACCTTGCTGATGGGCGCGCACCACAGGTCCACGCGCCGCTCCACGCGCAGCGCGGGCAGCGTCGGGTGCGGCATCAGATAGCCGGGCTCGATGAGGGTGAGCCCGTCGACCCCGTCCTGGTCGACCGCCGCGTACACCTGCCCCACCTCGGCCTCGATCTTCTCCAGCGCGGTCTCGGCCAGCTCCCGGTCCAGGGTGACGGACCACAGCAGACGGTTCGCGCCGGCGTCGTACACCTGCGCGCCCTGCCCGCACACCGCGAGCCCCTCGCAGCCGAGGTCGTCCAGGAGCGGCCGCACGCGCGGCGCGGGGCGTCCTGTGACCACGAGGTGCCGGGCACCGGCGTCCGCCACCCTCGCGAGCGCGGCCAGGGACCGGTCGGAGAGGGTGTCGTCGCCGCGCAGCAGCGTTCCGTCCAGGTCGGTGGCGATGAGTGAATACGCGGTGGGAGCGGCCATGATCAGAGAATACGGACAACGCGGCGGTACGACTCATCGCCCGCCTCGCTCCCCAGGCCGCTCCCGGGAGGGGCGGTTTCCGGCATAGCCGGTTACCGGCCGGTTGAAGGTCTCTGCACCACTTGGCAACAACATGCTCCGCTACCTACCGTCGGGGCGGTCTCGGGCGGTACCTTCCATGTGTCCAGGGGGGACTTGATCGGGGGGTCAGGTTGAGCAGTGGACGCAGTGGCCGCATTCGCGTGCTGGGGCCCGAGGAGCTCGGCGAGGGGGAAAGGGAGCGCTGGCGCGAACTGCGCGCCGCTTCCGAGGCGCCGCGCAACCCGTTCATGGAACCGGAGTTCACCGAAGCCGTGGGCCGCGTACGCCCACAGGCCCGGGTCGCCGTGCTGTACGAGGGACTGGAGCCGGTCGGCTTCCTGCCGTACGAGCGGGGCCCGTTGGGGCAGGGCCGGGCGATCGGGCTCGGGGTGTCGGACTGCCAGGGCGCGGTGCTGCGCCCGGGCCTGCGCCCGGACACCGGGGCGCTCCTGCGGGCCTGCTCGGTGTCGAGCTACGCCTTCGACAACCTGGAGGCCGAGCAGCTGCTGTTCGTGCCGTACGCGGCCGAGGAGCACGCCACCTACGTCATCGACGTGGAGAAGGGCTACGAGACCTACGAGTCCGTGCTGCGCGCCCAGTCGCCGAAGTTCCTGAAGACCACGCTCGCCAAGGAGCGGCGGATGGGCCGCCAGGTCGGCGAGCCGCGGTTCGTGTTCGACGAACGCGACCCGGCCGCGCTGCGCACGCTCATGGAGTGGAAGTCGGCGCAGTACCGCCGGACCGGCCGCCGGGACCGGTTCGCGCAGGAGTGGATCACCCGGCTCGTGGCCCGGCTCGCCGGGACGCGGACACCGGAGTGCACCGGCACGCTCTCCGTGCTGTACGCCGCCGACCGTCCCGTCGCCGCGCACTTCGGGCTGCGTTCGGCCTCGGTGCTGGCCTGCTGGTTCCCGGCCTACGACCCGGAGTTCGCGAAGTACTCGCCGGGGCTGGTGCTGCACCTGCGGATGGCCGAGGCGGCGGCGGCCGAGGGCATCGGCACGCTCGACATGGGCCGGGGCGCGGCCGAGTACAAGGACGCGCTGAGGACGGGCGAACTTCCGGTGTACGAGGGGGCGGCGACGCGTCCGGGGGTGGGCGCCGCGCTGCACTGGCTGAGCCGCGAGCCCGCGCGCCGCGCGCACAGCTTCGTCCGCGGCCGGCCGCACCTCGCGTCGCTGGCCGCGCGGACTTTGAGGGGCGCGGCACGGCTGCGCAGGTCGTGAACATCGTGAACTTGTGAACGTCTGAGCGTCTGAACGTCGTGAACAAGGGGGAGGGGACATGTCTCGCATCACGCGGGCGCAGGAGGAGATACGGCGGTTCCTCGGCATCAGACCGGTGCAGGTCGCCGAGCTGGACATCGGCACCGGCACCGTCGGCCCCGGCCCAGGCAGCCCGCCCTTGACGCACGGCGAGGCGTTCGTGCTGGTGAGGAAAAGCGGGCGCCCGATCGGCACCCTGCTGGGGCACATACCGGAAGGCACGGACCCGAAGACCGCGCTGACAGCACTCGCGCACGAGCTGCCCGGGGGCGGGGCGGGAGCGGCGGTTGCGGGGGCCGCGGGGATGCGGGGAGCGACGGGAGGGGCGGAGGCCGCGGGAGCTGCGGGGACGTTCGGAGTGGCGGGAACGCCCGGAGCGGCGAGGGCTGTGGGCGTGGCCTCGGGAGGGGCCGGCGGCGAGCGGCCGGCGGGAGGGGGCGGGGGGAATCCCGGAGAACCCTCTGCCGCACCTGCCCACAAGCCCCCGTACACCACCGTCGTGGTCGCCACCCGTGAGCGTGCCGACCGGCTCGCCCGTGCGCTGGACTCGCTTCTCGCGCAGGACCACCCGCGCTTCGAGACCGTGGTCGTCGACAACGCGCCCGTGACGGGCGAGACGCGGGAGCTGGTCGAGCGGAAGTACGGCGAGCGCGTGCGGTACGTGTGCGAACCGGTACCCGGACTCGCCGTCGCGCACAACACGGGGCTGGCGACCGCCCGGGGCGAGGTCGTCGCCTTCACCGACGACGACGTCGTCGCCGACCCGCGCTGGCTCACCGAACTCACCGCGCCGTTCGCGACCGACCCCGGTCTCGGCTGCACAACCGGGCTGATCCTGCCCGCACGGCTGCGCACCCCGGCCCAGGTGCTGCTGGAGAGCCACGGCGGTTTCGCGAAGGGCTTCACCCCACGGACGTACGACCCCAAGGACCCGCCGCCCGACGAGCCGCTGTTCCCCTTCACGGCGGGCCGGTTCGGCTCCGGCGCGAACATGGCCTTCCGTACGGACGTGCTGCGTTCCGTCGGCGGTTTCGACCCGGCCACCGGCGCGGGAACGCCCGCCCGGGGCGGCGACGACCTCTACGGCTTCGTCCGCGTCCTGTCCGACGGCCACCGGCTGCGCTACACGCCGTCGGCGCTGGTGTGGCACCACCACCGGGAGACCTGGCGGGACCTGGAGGCCCAGGCGTACGGCTACGGCGCCGGCCTGACCGCCTACCTCACCGCAATCCTGGTCAACCGCCCCGCCCTGCTGCCCGCGTTCCTCGCCAGGCTGCCGCGCGGCCTCGCTCACGCCCGCGCGCTGACCGCCGTACGGGAGACGGACGGTGGCGGCGCGCCGGGCGGGCACGACACCCGGACCCACCCGTGGCCGCGCCGACTGTCGCGGCTCCAGCGCAGGGGAATGGTGTACGGACCGGTGGGCTATCTCCGGGCCCGACGCGCCCTGCGCGGTGCCGCTTCCCGGGGGTCGAGATGAAGACGTCGACGCGAGGGCACCCGGAAGGACCGGAGACCGGCAGAGGCCGGGAGGGCCG
Organism: Streptomyces bullii; assembly: GCF_042657145.1. NCBI lineage: Bacteria > Bacillati > Actinomycetota > Actinomycetes > Kitasatosporales > Streptomycetaceae > Streptomyces > Streptomyces bullii. The sequence continues at coordinate 126,337 of NZ_JBHSNY010000012.1, read as the reverse complement.
GGAAGGCCGGGAGAATGCGGCCGACGGCCGCAGCCCGGAGGACCGGCAGGCCCCCGCCAGCGTGCCCTCACCGTCCGCCGTCGCCCCCGCCATCCCCGTGTTCCTGTACCACGCCGTGATGGACGATCCGCCGCCCTGGATCGCGGAGTTCACGGTGACGCCGATCCAGTTCGCCGCGCACCTCGACGCCGTCGTCGGCAGCGGACGCACACCGGTCACGATCAGTGCCATAGCCGATCATCTCGCCGGCCGTGCGCCCCTGCCGCCCCGGCCCGTGCTGCTCACCTTCGACGACGGCTTCGCGGATCTGCCCGGCCCCACCGCCGAGGCCCTGGCCGAGCGTGCGCTGCCCGCCACCGCCTACCTCACCACCGGAGCCATCGCCCCGGGCGGACGCAGCCTGCTGCCGCCCGCCCCGATGATGACGCTGGCCCGCGCGGCGGAGCTGGAACGTTACGGCATGGAGATCGGCAGCCACACCGTCACCCACGCCCAGCTGGACACCCTGTCCGCCAAGGCCCTGTCGTACGAACTGCGTGCCTCAAAAGCCGAGTTGGAGGACGCGCTCGGCCACCCGGTCCGCCACCTCGCCTATCCGCACGGCTACAACAGCCCGCGGGTGAGGGCGATGGCGGCCCGGGCCGGCTACGAGACGGCGACCGCCGTACGGCACGCGCTCAGCTCCGACCGGGACGAGCGCTACCGCATCGCCCGGCTCATCGTGCGGCGCGGCCACACGCTCGCCGACGTCGAGGGCTGGCTGGCGGGCGAGGGCGCCCGGGTCGCGCCGTACCGCGACGGACCGAAGACGGTCGGCTGGCGGTGGTACCGCCGGGCCCGCGCCGTCGTCCACGGCCCCGTCTTCGCCGGGTGAGCCGGAGATGCGGCTCCGTCGGCTCCGTCGGCTCCGTCGACTCTGTCGATTTTGATGTGAAAAGCAGAGGTAATTCCTATACTTGGCCCGGGGGAGGGGAGTCTCAGCGTGCAGCAACATGTGCCTGTACCGACCGCTGAGAGCAGCGTGCTGCCCACCCCCGAGCTCGCGACCGGACCGGGGCGCCCGCCCACCCGCGGTGACCGCAGCCCCTGGCGGATCCCGCTGCGTCCGCCCGACGCCGGCCTGCTGACGCTGCTGCTCGCCGCCGGGCTGTGGGTGTACGCGCTGCCCCGCATCGGTTTCCGGGAGATGGGCGACTACGGCCTGCTGGACCGCCTCCCCGCCACCTACTACCTCGCGTTGCTGGTCCTCACCGCGGGCTTCGTCCTCAGTCTGCGGCGCGCGGGCACCGCCCCGTGGTGGCCGGCCGCGCACTGCGCCGCGCTGCTGTTCGCGCTCAAGGCACCACCGGCGGTGCTGTACGACGCGGTGCGCTACCCGTGGGCCTCCAAGCACGACGCCGTCGTCGACACGATGCTCGCCAACGGCGAACTGCGGCCGCACGCGGCGCTGTCGGGCAACATGTCCGCGTACGACCAGTGGCCCGGCTTCTTCACGCTCAACGCCGGCCTGGTGCGCGCCTTCGGCGTGGAGAGCGCCGCCGCGTACGCCAACTGGGCGCCGATCGTCCTCGGCCTGCTCATGATGCCGGTGCTCGTCCTGATCTACCGCACCTTCTGCCACGACTGGCGGCTGGTGTGGACCGCCGTCTGGATCTTCCAGCTCGCCAACTGGGTGGGCCAGGACTACTTCGCCCCGCAGGGGCTGGCGTACCTGCTGCACCTGACGGTCATCGCGGTGGTGCTGCGGCACTTCGTACGCCCCGGCTCCGCCGGACGGCTGCGCGACCGTACCTTCCGCGACCCCGCCGCCGCTCCCGTGCCGCCGCCCACGGGAAACAGGCAGCGCGCGGTGTGCGTGGTGATGCTCGCCCCGCTGATCGCGGCCGTCAACGCCACGCACCAGCTCACCCCGGTGATGCTCTGCATCTGCCTGCTCGCGCTCAACCTCACCCGCCGCTACCGCAACTACGGGCTGCTGGTCGTCGCCGGGCTGCTGATGCTCACCTGGGACCTGACGATGGGGCGGCCGCTGTTCGTCGAGACGCTGTCCACCCTCAGGGACTCCCTCGGCGAGTTGACGCAGAACTCCCGCGCCGGGTACGCGGGTCAGCTCACCGGACCCGGCCCCGAACTCGCGGGCACCGCCAACGTGCTGATGGTGCTCGCCGTCGCCGCACTCGCCGGGGCCGCCGTCGTACTGCGGCGCCGGCTCACCCGCAGCGCGCTGCCGCTGCTGCTGGTCTCGGCGGCTCCGGTGCCGCTGTTCGCCGTCAACGACTACGGCGGGGAAATGCTCTTCCGCGTCTACCTCTTCGGACTGCCCGGTGCGGCCTTCTTCGCCGCCGCCGCGCTGGTGCCGGCCGTCGAGGGCACCCACCGCAGCCGGGCCAAGGCCCTGCGGCGCAAGGCCGCCGCCGTCGCCCTGCCGGCCGTCCTGCTGGTGCTGCTGGCCGGCTTCATGCCGTCGTACTACGGCAAGGAGAAGATGTACTACACGCCGCCCGAGGAGACGGCGCTGGTCACCCGGGCCCTCGACAACGCCCCCGACGGCTCGCTGATCCTCGCCACCAGCGGTTCCTTCCCGCAGGCGCTGCACCGCTACGACCGTCTCGAGCACTGGTTCTTCGCCGAACAGGAGCTGCCCGAGAACGAGAAGATGCTGAAGGACCCGGCCGGTTACCTCGCCGACGGGATCCCGCCGGGAACCAGGGCGTACGTCGTCCTCACCCGCACCCAGGACGTCTACACCGCCGGAGAGGGCCTGCTGCCGGCCGGCGGCTTCGAGACCCTGCGTTCGAAGCTGTCCGCCTCGCCGCTGTTCCGGACCGTCGAAAGCCATCCGTACGGCGTCGTTCTGGAGTACCGCCCGGCCACCCGACGAACGACCACAAGGTGATCTAAGTGACGTTGCAGGTCAGTCAGAGCAGTCAGGTCAGCCGGACCAGCCAGATCAGTCGGTTCCGTCAGGTCTGTCCGGTCAGTCACGTCAGGCCGGCGCGTCCGGTCAGGCCGGCGAGTCGGGTCGGTCCGGCCAGTCCGGCCAGGCTGGTCAGGGCGGCGAGTCGGGTCGGTCCATGAGCACCGCGGGTACCGAGGACATCGAGAAGAGCGAGGAGGCCAAGGGCTTCCGGGTCACCCCGACGCAGCTGAGGATCCTCGTCGCCGCTTCCGGCTGGCTCGCGCTGGCCGCCACCGCCGTGCCGGGACCGTCCCCGCTGCGCTGGATCCCGGTGCTGCTCTTCGTCCTGTTCGGGCCGGGCTGCGCGGCGCTGTATCCGCAGCCGGGCGGGCTGGCGCCCGGTGCCCGGCTGGAGGCCGTCGCGCTCGCCGCGCCCGTCAGCCTCTCGCTCGGCGTGCTCACCGCCACCTCGCTCTTCCTGGTCGAGGGCTTCTCGACGACCGCCTTCCTCGTCTCGCTCGCCGTCTTCACCACGGTCACCGCGGCCCTGCCGGGACTGCCGCTGCCCGCCGCGCGGCGCGGCGCGGCCGAACGCGCCAAACGCAGGCCTTCCGGAGGTAGTGGCACGTGACGAGGTCGCACCGGCTGCGCAGGTCGTCCGGATGGCGCGGGATGAGGGAGACGGGACGCGTGAGGCGCACGTACACGGCCGTCGTCCTGGTGGCAGTGGCCGCGCTGATCGCCGGGCTCGGCATCTGGGCCGGCAACTCGCGGGACCAGGACTCGTCCGGGGACGCCACACCCGGCAACGCGGCCTCCGGCGCGATGCCCACAGGCCCCTGCGCCCCCACCGACACCCTGGTGCCACCGTGCGGCGCCTGGTGGGGCGCCTATGTGCCGTACGCCGCGAACGGCTCCCTCAAGGACGCCGTGCTCGGCTTCGAGAAGCGGATCGGCCGCAGGCTCGACCTCGTGTACAACTACCACGACATGTCGGGCTCCGAACTCGACGGGCAACTGCTCACGCCCGACGAACGGGACCTCGGCGAGGACCGGCTGCTCATGCTGGCCTGGGAGTCCACCGTCTGGACCGAGCCGCACCACGCGGGCTGGACGGAGACCCAGCTCGGCTGGAAGAACATCGCCTCCGGCCGGTACGACGAGGAGATCCTCGACCCGCAGATCCGGCGCATCAAGGCCTACGGGAAGCGGGTCTTCCTCTCCTTCGACCAGGAGACCGACGCCCGGATCAAGGAGGGCGCCGGCACCCCCGAGGAGTTCGTGGCGGCCTACCGCCATCTCCATGACCGGTTCCGTGAACTGGGTGCCGACAACGTGGTGTGGGTGTGGACCGTCTCCGGCTATCTCGGCAGCGCCGAGGACATGAAGGCGCTCTACCCCGGGGACGCGTACGTCGACTGGATCGCCATGGACCAGTACAACTACTACCGGTGCCACGACACCACCGACTGGAAGGACTTCCTGCGCAGCCAGCAACCCAGCTACGAGTGGCTGCGCGCGAACATCTCCGACGACAAGCCGGTGATGCTCGCCGAGTTCGCCACCGCGCCCGACCCCGATGATCCGCGGCGCCAGCGTGACTGGTACACCGAGATCCCGGCCGCCGTGAAGAAGCTCCCGGAGGTGAAGGCGCTGGTGCACTGGAACCGGCCGACCTCCGACCAGGCCGTGTGCGATCTGACCGTCAACGACGGCCCGGGGCTCGAGGGCTACCGCGAGGCCGGGAAGAACAGTTACTTCCACCAGCCCGTACCGCCCCGCTGACGGTCGCCTACCGTGCCGGCGCCCCGTCCCCGGTGCGGCGCAACGGCAGGACCAGGGCGAGCATGACCAGGACGACGAGCAGGGGCGGCGCGAGGGGCGCGAGCTCCTCCCGCCACACCCAGCAGCCCACCGCGGTGAGATACAGAACGCCCCAGCGCACCGGCCAGACCTGCCGTCCGCCCGTGGTCGCGAGCACCGTCGCGAGCAGCGAACCCAGAGGTATGAGGCACAGCGGCAGGCAGACCAGCGGCACCCATCCCAGCATCGGTCCGGGTCCGTCGAGTCCCATGACGTCGGCGAGGAAGGCGGCCGTCTCGGCGTACAACGCCCCGTCGACCGGCCGTGGTTCCCAGCCGACCGCCACGGGAGCGGCGTACAGGGCGAGCAGCGCGGCGGCCAGCGCGGCCCCGGGCAGCCACGGCTCCTGCCGGGCGCACAGCGTCACCGAGGCCACGAACACGACGAGCAGCAGCCCGCCTGCGGCGAGGGTGGTGATCGGTAGCCCTTCCAGGAGCTGCCGACCTGTCAGCACGGCTTCGGGTGCGCCGCCGAGCCAGGGCAGGTCGCGCAGTGGCACCCAGAAGAGCACGGTGGCCAGTCCCAGCAGGGCCCATAGGGCACCTCTGAGACGCCGCTCGCCGGTGTCGTCGTTGGGTAGGGACGACAGGGCGGCCGCGCGGGTGCCGGACGGCGGTGACGGCGCCACGGTGTCCGGGACGGTGGACGTCCCCGTCTGCCGGTCGGCTTCCCGATACCCGCCCTGCTGTCGAACCGCACCCGAAGGGCGTGCTGCGCCCGGCTCCGACTCGTCGTCCCGGTCCTGCTCGGCGTCCCGCCGGTCCTGCTCGGCATCCGGGTACGGCGCCTCCGACTCAGGCACGGCCTCCCGAAGCGGCGCGTCCGACTCAGGCACGCCGTCCCGCAACGGCGCGTCCGACTCAGGCACGCCGTCCCGCAACGGCGCGTCCGACTCAGGCACGCCGTCCCGCAACGGCGCGTCCGACTCAGGCACGCCGTCCCGAAGCGGCGCCTCCGGCTGGTGCGGCCGGACGATCAGTGCCAGCGTGTCCGCCTGCAGCGCCTCGCGTTCGTATCCGGGACGGCCGATGAACAGGGTGACCGTGTCCTCGTCGGCGTCCTTCTCCTCGTACGCCGCCCGACGGGCCCCACTCGTGCCGTACCCGGCGGTGGCGTTCAGCCGGGCCCAGCGGGTGCCGTAGGAGGCCGTGGCCGGGGGCCGGTCCGCGGGCAGGTCGCTGCGGCGCAGCGCCGAGCGCAGCCCGACGACGGAGACGGCGGCGACCAGCGACATGCTGAGCAGCACCGCCCACCCCGCGCCCGCGATCCCAGCCGGGGTGAACAGCACGGCCGCGCTGCCCAGCACCAGCGTGCACATCGCGCCCTGGAGCGCGGCGAGCACCCCGGTGCGGCCCTGGACGCGGAGCACCCCGATGTAGAGCTCCACGACGACCCTCGGCAGGGCGCCGAGGGCGAGCAGTCGCAGCACCGTGGAGCCGTGCTCGGCGTAGTCCGGGCTGAACGGGGCGAGGATCTGCGGCGCGAACAGCACCAGGACCAGCACGACCGGCACCAGCAGCAGCGTCATGCGGCGCAGCGCCCCGCGGACGCCCTCGGCGAGCTGCCGCGGATCGTGCGAGGCGTGCGCGGTGAGGGAGGAGGCCATGTTGATGGCCATGAACTCCATCGTGCCGCCGACGGTGTACGCCACGTAGAAGTAGCCGTTCTCGGCGGCGCTGAAGCGGACCGCGACCATCACCGGCAGCAGGTTGATCATCGCCAGGCTGAACAGCGCGCCGAGCGAGTCCCCGGCCAGGAAGCGGCCCATGTCCCGGACCTTGGGCGGCTGCACATGACGGTCGGCGGCGGCCTGCCGCGGGATGAGCCTGCGGAAGATCAGCCAGCCCAGCGGCAGGGTGGAGAAGGCGATCGCCACGGCCCAGGACACGAAGATGCCGAGCACGGGCAGCGCGCCGGCCAGGACGACGAGCAGGACGAGCTTCCCGACGGAGAACACCGCGTTCCCGGCCGGCACCCACTCGGCCTTGCGCAGCCCGGTGAGCACCCCGTCCTGGAGGGTGAGCAGCGCCCAGGCCACGCACGCGGCGACGAACACCGCGCCCGCGGCGGGTGTGCCGAGCGGCGCGTACGACGCTCCCCACTGGTCGAGCGTGAGCAGGAAGACGAAGGCGGCCAGGGCGACGACCAGCGAACTGGCCGCGTACGTGCCCCACACCAGCCGCGCCGTCTGCCGGCCCGCGCGGGGGACGAAGCGGACCACGGCCCCGATCATCGTCGTGGCCGTGATGCTGGCGAGCAGCCGCATCGCGGCGATCGCGGCGGAGCCCTGCCCGACGGCGTCCTCCGAGTAGTAGCGCGCGGCCACCAACCAGAACCCGAGGCCGAGCACGGCGGAGACGCCGGTGCTGAGCATCAGGAAATAGGCGTTCTTGAACAGGGAGTCGGAGCCGGGCGCGCCGTCGGCGGGCGTCGGCCCGCCGGCGGCGCGCTCCTCGGCGTGCTCGTGCACCTGGACCTCAGCCACGGGTCGGCCCCAGCCCTCCCGTGGTCGGATCCCGCGGGGCCCGTCCCCCCGGCGCCTCGACCGGCTGTGCCCCGGACCGCTCCAGGACCTCGACGACGTCCCGGGCCCGCAGCGGATCGACGGGCAGCGCGTGCCGAGCGAACCAGCGGGCCGCCTCGGGCGCGGGCGACGGGTCGGTGAAGTCCGTGCCCGCGTAGTCGTCCAGGGGCGGGTCGTAGAGGTATCCGACGACGATGCCCCGCCGTGCGAGTGCCGCGATCGCCGCATCCCGGTCCGCCACGAACAGCGGCACCCGGAACAGCGGCTGCGCACCCCCGGTCGGTTTCGCCCACTTCGTGGACAGCAGCAGGTCCGTCCCCGCCCGGCAGGCGTCCAGCACGTCGTCCAGCCGCTCCAGCTTGCGCCCGATGCGCCGCAGCCGCGTCCGGCCGGGCGCCAGGCGGTAGTCGTGCATGTCGACCCGGACCCACGGGTCGTGCGCGTCGAGCCCCGGTGCCGACCGACCCGCGCGGGCCAGTTCCTGCGGGCGCAACGGCATCCGGATCTCCTCGCGCTCCGTCAGACCCAGCCGCCGCATCGCGGCCCAGGCGGCACCCCTCAGACCGAGGCCCCGCACGGCGCCCTCCGCGTACGGCCGTACCACGTAGGCGAGTTCGGCCGATGCCCGGCGCGGAAGGAGCAGCTCCGCGCAGGTCCGGCCCACCGCCTCCCGCAGGCCCGGGTCGGCGAGGGCGAGAAAGCCCCCGGCCTTGGCGCCGACGTGCTTGGAGAGGCTGAAGACGGCGGCGTCACCCCACGCCCCGACCGGCCGGCCGCCCACCTCGCTGCCGACGGCGTGCGCCCCGTCCTCGAACAGCGGAATCCCCAATTCGTCGCATTTCTTCCGCAGTTCGGGAGCCGGGTCGGGGTTCCCGTACAAGTTCGTGGTCAGGACGGCCGACAGCGAGCTCCACACCTCGCCCGGCACGGCATCGATGTCGATGGACGCGTCGAGCGGATGCAACGGCGCCTGCACGGGCCTCAGTCCGGCCGCGAGCACGACGAAGAAGATGACGTCGTCGTTGACCGGCGACATGAGCACCCGGCCACCGGGCGGGCACCAGTGGCGCAACGCCACGAACAACCCGAACCGGCACGACGGTACATACAGGCATTCCCGGCCGCTGAGTCGGCCGCGCATGGTCTCTTCCAGCCGTTTCGGCTGCGAGCCCGGGCGCGCCGAGCCACGGCCGGCCCCTCCACTGGCCATCCGTCCCCCTGGTGTGCCATGGAAGGGCCCCCTCCCCGAGGCCTTCCGGCACCCGCCCAGAGTCGCCCCGTTCGCACCGCTCCGTCAAGATTGCGTGCCGTTCTGTGGATAACTTCCGGTGCGTGAGCGCAAGCGGTGCCCCGCGTGCCGACTGCCCGCACCGCCACGTCCTCGGTTCGGCCCAGCCGACTCCTCCCGCTCCGCCCCGCCAACCCTCCCGCCCTGCCCCGCCGACCCCTCCGGCTCTGCCCAGGACGGGCGTGGCCCACGTAACGTGTGGCCCACCCACGGACCCGTGGAGCACATGGCGCACACGAAAGCGAGGCAGCACCCGATGCCCCCCTTCGATGTCCCCGAGGGCGACCCCTTCGGCCCGCACAACCTGCCGTACGGCGTGTTCTCCCTCCCCGGCTCACCGGAGCGGAGGGTGGGCGTCCGGCTGGGCGACCACGTCCTCGACGCCGGCGCGGCGGCCCACGCGCTCGGCTCCCCGTACGCCTCCCTCCTCGCGCGGCCCACCCTGAACCCGCTCCTGGCCGCCGGCCGCACGGCCTGGTCGGACGTCCGACGGGCACTGACGGCGTGGGTGACCGTGCCGTCGCACCGGGAGACCGTCGGGCCGCTGTTCCACCCCCTGTCCTCGGTCACCCTGCACCTCCCCTTCGAGGTGGCGGACTACGTCGACTTCTACGCCTCCGAGAACCACGCCCGGAACGTCGGCCAGATCTTCCGCCCCGACGCGGCCGACTCACTGACCCCCAACTGGAAGCACCTGCCGATCGGCTACCACGGCCGCTCGGGCACAGTCGTGGTCTCCGGCACGGACGTCGTTCGCCCGGCAGGGCAGCGCAAGGCTCCCGCCGACGCCGCGCCCGTCTTCGGGCCGTCCGTCCGGCTGGACATCGAGGCCGAGGTCGGTTTCGTGGTCGGAGTGCCGTCGCCGCTCGGCACACCGGTGCCGCTGGGCGACTTCCGGGAGCACGTCTTCGGCCTCTGCCTCCTCAACGACTGGTCCGCGCGCGACATCCAGGCCTGGGAGTACGTCCCGCTCGGCCCGTTCCTCGGCAAGTCCTTCGCCACGTCGGTGTCTGCGTGGATCACCCCGCTGGACGCCCTGGAGGAGGCCCGGGTCGCACCGCCGGAGCGGACCCACCCGCTACTTCCGTATCTGGACGACGCGGAGGAGGAGCGGGGCGGCTACGACCTGCGGATCTCCGTGGAGATCAACGGCCATCTGGTCTCCGAGCCGCCCTTCTCCACCATGTACTGGACGGCCGCCCAGCAACTTGCCCACATGACCGTCAACGGCGCCTCCCTGCGCACCGGCGACCTGTACGGCTCCGGCACGGTGAGCGGCCCCGAGCCGTCCCAGCGCGGCTCCCTGCTGGAACTGACCTGGAACGGCCGCGACCCGCTCGAACTGCCCGACGGCAAGCGGACGTTCCTGGAGGACGGCGACGTGGTCACCCTGTCGGCCTGGGCCCCCGGCCCGTCGGGCCTCCGGGTGGGCCTGGGCCAGGTGACGGGACGGGTGGTACCGGCGGGGTGAGGCCGGGGCCTGAAGCCGGGCGGTGATGGCGGGCGTCGGCGGAGGAGGCGGCTGACGGGCGGAGGTCTCCTGGGGGACGGGCCGAGCCTGTCCGGCAGCTGGCGGGTGAAGGACGCCAGGAGACGGAGGCGGATGCCGGCCCGGGTGAAGGACGCCACGCAGAGGGAGCGGCCGGCGGGCGGAGCATCCAGCCGGAGTCGGGCCGAAAGCCGCTCCCGCGTCCATGAGATGTGCGCCGACTCCTGACTCGCACCGCCCGTCGCCGTCATACTTGGCGTCGGGCGGTGTGCATGCGCGCGTCACGCACTCCCGCGAGGTGCGCACCTTCGCGCCCGGCACACCGATCGCGCTCGTCGCGGTCGCCCGATGCGCACGGCCGCCGCCCAGCACCGCACGACCCGAAGCCGCCCTTCTTCCGACCAGGATCCGGAGCCCGTGGATGATCGTCTGCCTGCTCCTGCTGAGCGTTGTCGCCGTGACGGCCGCCGTCCCCATTCCGCGTGCGCTGACGCGGGCCGCGTGGCCCGAACGGGAACCGGTGGTCGCACTCTGGGTGTGGCAGTGCCTGGTCGCCACCGTCCTGCTGTGCTGCCTGACGGCCCTCGCCCTCGGCGCCGCCGCCGTCTTCGGCACCGTCCGCGCCCAGCTGTTCGCCCCGGCTCCGCCGGCGGTGACGGAGGCGTACGACCTCTCGTCGGCCCCGGTCTGGGCGACCGCGCTCACCGTCCTGCTGGCCTGCGGTGCCGCCTGGACGACGGCGATGCTCGCCCGTGAGCTGGTCGAGGCCCGCCGACGCCGCGCCCAGGCCCGCGCCCACCTGAGGGAACGCGCGCCCGACCTCCCCGTCGGCCTGCCCGCCGCCCGCGGCCCTCTCCTGGTCCTGGAGGACGAGTACCCGGACGCCTGGTGGATGCCGGGCAACCCGCCCCAGCTGATCGTCACCACCGGCGCCCTGCAGCGCCTCACCGACCACCAGATCGACGCCGTCCTCACCCACGAGCGCGGTCACGCCCGCGCCCGACACGACTGGCTGCTGCACCTGTCCACCGCACTGGCCACCGGCTTCCCCCGCATCCCTCTGTTCGCCCACTTCTGCGACCAGACCCACCGGCTGGTCGAACTGGCCGCCGACGACACGGCCTCCCGCCGCTGCGGCCACCTCACCACGGCGCTGGCCCTGATCGAGCTCAACCAGCACCGCGGCGTCCTGTCCTGCGCCTCCAGCCACCGCCTGCTGGGCGAGCGGGTCGACCGGCTCCTGGAACCCCCGCCACGACTGGGCCGCAGACACCGCGCCCTGACGACGACGGTGGCCGCGCTGGTCCCCCTGGTCCCGCTGCTGATCGCGTTCGCACCGGGGCTGAGGGCCCTGTCCTAGCCGGGTCTCGTGCCCCGGCCAGCCGTCCTGCCCGGCCGCCGGAGCCGGGCACCCGTCCCCGACCGTCAGCGCATCCTGACCGGCCGCCGGAGTTGGACACCCGTGCCTGTCCGCCAGGGCGCCCTGCCCACGGCCGACAGAGCCGGGCCCTGACCGTCAGGCCCTCCCTCCGGGCCTACGTCCAGTCGTCCGGCTCGGGTTCGCCCCAGTCCTCCTCCGGCGCCACGTCACTCGACGCGGTCACAGCGCTCGACGGGGCCACAGCGCTCGACGGCGGTGCGCCTTCGCCGGGCGATGCGCCCAGGGACGCCAGCACCCCGAGCACCCCTTCCCCGTACGTCGCCAGCTTCTTCTCGCCCACGCCGCTGACACCGCCGAGCTGCGCCACCGACGTGGGCCACACCGCGACGATCTCCCGGAGCGTGGCGTCGTGGAAGATGACGTACGCCGGGACGCCCTGCTCGCGGGCCTGCTCCGCGCGCCAGGCCCGCAGCGCCTCGAACGCGGGGAGCAGCTCGTCGGGCAGCTCGGCGGCGGCGGACTTCGGCTTGCGCTCGCCCCGCCCGGAGCCCGCCGAACCGGAGCCCGAGGACGCCGACCGCGAGGTCACCGGCTTCTTCGGCTCCTTGCGCAGCGGCACCTCCCGCTCCCGCCGCAGCACCGCTCCGCTGGCCTGCGTCAGCACCAGCGTGCCGTACTCCCCCTCGACCGCGAGGAGTCCCTGGGCGAGCAACTGCCGGATGACGCCCCGCCATTCGCCCTCGGTCAGCTCCTCGCCGATGCCGAACACGGACAGCTGGTCGTGGTCGAACTGGATCACCTTGGCCGTGCGCCTGCCCAGCAGGATGTCCACGATCTGCACCGCGCCGAACTTCTGGCCCCGCTCCCGCTGCAGCCGCACCACCGTCGACAGCACCTTCTGCGCCGCGATCGTGCCGTCCCAGGTCTCCGGCGGGGTCAGGCAGGTGTCGCAGTTGCCGCAGCCCGCCGCGTCGGGGTCCTGGCCGAAGTAGGCGAGGAGCTGGCCTCGGCGGCACTGGGCCGTCTCGCACAGGGCGAGCATCGCGTCCAGGTGTGCCTGGGCGCGCCGCCGGAAGGCCTCGTCCCCCTCGCCGGACTGGATCAGCTTGCGCTGCTGTATGACGTCGTTGAGCCCGTACGCCATCCATGCCGTCGACGGCAGTCCGTCCCGGCCCGCCCGTCCCGTCTCCTGGTAGTAGCCCTCGACCGACTTCGGCAGGTCGAGATGGGCGACGAACCTGACGTCCGGCTTGTCGATGCCCATGCCGAAGGCGATCGTCGCGACGACCACCAGGCCGTCCTCCCGGAGGAAACGCGACTGGTGCGCCGCGCGGGTGCCCGCGTCCAGGCCCGCGTGGTACGGCACCGCCTCGATGCCGTTGCGGGTGAGGAACTCGGCCGTCTTCTCGACGGAGTTGCGCGAGAGGCAGTACACGATGCCCGCGTCGCCCGGGTGCTCCTCGCGCAGGAAGGTGAGCAGCTGCTTCTTCGGGTCCGCCTTCGGAACGATCCGGTACTGGATGTTGGGCCGGTCGAAGCTCGCCACGAAGTGCCGGGCACTCGGCATGTTCAGCCGCTCGGTGATCTCCCGGTGCGTGGCCCGGGTGGCCGTCGCCGTGAGCGCGATCCTCGGCACGTCCGGCCAGCGCTCACCCAGCAGCGACAGTGTGAGGTAGTCGGGCCGGAAGTCGTGCCCCCATTGCGAGACGCAGTGCGCCTCGTCGATGGCGAAGACGGAGATCTTCCCACGCGCGAGCAGGTCGAGCGTGGAGTCGAGCCGGAGCCGCTCCGGCGCCAGATACAGCAGGTCCAGCTCCCCGGCCAGGAACTCGGCCTCGACCGTCCGCCGCTCGTCGAAGTCCTGCGTGGAGTTCACGAACCCGGCCCGCACGCCGAGCGCCCGCAGGGCGTCCACCTGGTCCTGCATCAGCGCGATGAGGGGCGAGACGACGACGCCCGTGCCCGGTCTGACCAGGGCCGGGATCTGGTAGCACAGCGACTTGCCGGCGCCGGTGGGCATGAGCACGACGGCATCGCCACCGGCCACCACGTGCTCGACGACGGCCTCCTACTCACCCCGGAAGGCCTCGTATCCGAAGACCCGGTGCAGCGTGGCCAGCGCCTCGCTCTGCGTCACTGCCATCTCGGCGATACCGCCCGTCCCACCCATCGTCGTGTCCCCCGTACGTCGTCCCTCGACCACTGCGTCCACGATAGGGGGCGGCGCCGACAGCGCCCCGAGTTGTCCACAGGCCATCCGTACCGCCTGCGTCAAGGACACGATCACCGTTCACACGTTCCCGGGAGACCTGTCCGTTTCCGGCGGATAGTCTGAACGCACCGGCGAGACTCCGTCCCATGGGAGCACTGATGGGCGGCGCATCGAAGGCGTCCCCGCCCACCTGGCCGATCCCGCCGGAGGGCGGCTGGACCGCCGACGATCTGGACCGGCTTCCGAACCTGCCTCCGCACACGGAACTGATCGACGGGAGCCTCGTCTTCGTCAGTCCGCAGACTCTCTTCCACTCACGCGCTGTCGACCTTCTTCCACTGGCAGCTCCAGTCCCTGGCCCCGGCGGAGTTCGAGGTCATCCGTGAGTTCACCATCGACATCGACCGCCAGAACCGGCCCGAGCCGGTTGTGATCGTGGTGCGCGGGGATGTGGTGGAGGACCCGGAGCAGACCCGGTATCCCGCTGCGGCGGTGGTGCTGACCATCGAGGTCGTCTCGGCGGACTCGGTGTCCCGGGACCGCGAGACCAAGCCGCTGAAGTACGCCTGGGCCGGCATCCCCCACTACTGGCGCGTGGAGAACGAGAAGGGCCTCGCCGCCGTGCACGCCTTCGAGCTGGAACCCACCACCGGCGCCTACGTCAGCGTGGGCATCTTCCGCGAGCGGATGAAGGTGAGCGCACCGTTCCCCGTGGACCTGGATCTCACCGGGATCAAACCGCGCCGCGGCAGCGGCGAGTAATCCCCCCAGCGACGGAGCGGCCCGGCACCCCACCAGGGGGTGCCGGGCCGCTCCGCACGGGAAAGCGCCGCGTCAGCGCACGAACACCCCCGCCTGACCCGCCAGATCCAGGAAGTACTGCGGCGCCACACCCAGCACCAGCGTGACCGCAACGCCGACCCCGATCGCCGTCATGGTCAGCGGCGACGGCACCGCCACCGTCGGTCCCTCGGGCTTCGGCTCGCTGAAGAACATCAGGACGATCACACGGATGTAGAAGAACGCCGCGATGGCCGACGAGATCACGCCGATCACGACCAGCGGGGCCGCCCCGCCCTCCGCCGCCGCCTTGAACACGGCGAACTTCCCGGCGAAGCCGGAGGTCAGCGGGATGCCCGCGAAGGCCAGCAGGAACACCGCGAACACGGCCGCCACCAGCGGGGACCTGCGCCCCAGCCCGGCCCACTTGGACAGGTGGGTCGCCTCGCCGCCCGCGTCCCGCACCAGCGTGACCACGGCGAAGGCGCCGATCGTCACGAACGAGTACGCGGCCAGGTAGAACAGGACCGACGACACACCGTCCGGCGTGGTCGCGATGACACCCGCGAGGATGAAGCCCGCGTGCGCGATCGACGAGTACGCCAGCAGCCGCTTGATGTCGGTCTGCGTGATCGCGACGATCGCACCGCCCAGCATGGTGACGATCGCGACGCCCCACATGACCGGCCGCCAGTCCCAGCGCAGACCGGGGAGCACGACGTACAGGATCCGCAGCAGCGCGCCGAACGCCGCCACCTTGGTCGCGGCCGCCATGAAGCCGGTCACCGGCGTCGGGGCACCCTGGTACACGTCCGGGGTCCACATGTGGAACGGCACGGCACCCACCTTGAACAGCAGGCCCATGACCAGCAGCCCCGCGCCGACCAGCAGCAGCGCGTCGTTGCCCATGGTGGCGGCGAGCGCCGGGGTGACGTCCTGGACGGTGCCGTCGACGACCTGTGCGATCGTGGCGTACGACATCGAGCCCGCGTAGCCGTACAGCAGCGCGATGCCGAACAGCGTGAACGCCGAGGCGAACGCGCCGAGCAGGAAGTACTTGACCGCCGCCTCCTGCGACATCAGCCGCTTGCGGCGGGCCAGCGCGCACATCAGGTACAGCGGGAGCGAGAAGACCTCCAGCGCCACGAACAGCGTCAGCAGGTCGTTGGCCGCCGGGAAGATCAGCATTCCGGCGACCGCGAAGAGCAGCAGCGGGAACACCTCGGTGGTGGTGAACCCGGCCTTCACGGCCGCCTTCTCGCTGTCGCTGCCCGGTACGGACGCGGCCTGCGCGGCGAAGGAGTCGACGCGGTTGCCGTGCACCAGCGGGTCCAGCCGCCGCTCGGCGAAGGTGAACAGGCCGACCAGGCCCGCCAGCAGGATCGTGCCCTGCAGGAAGAGCGCCGGTCCGTCGACGGCGATCGCGCCCATCGCCGCGATGCGCGCCTTGGTCGTGCCGTACCCGTCGGCCGCGAGCGCGACGACCGCGGCGAAGGCGGCGGCCAGTGCGACGACGGACACGAACATCTGGACGTAGTAACGGGACTTGCGCGGCACGAGCGCCTCGACCAGCACCCCGACGATCGCCGCGCCGACGACGATCAGGGTGGGCGACATCTGCCCGTACTCGAACTTCGGTGCGTCGATCTTCGAGATCGGATCGGCCGCGGTTGTCCACAGGCTGTGGACGACTGATGCGCTCACTTGGCCGCCTCCACCTCGGGCTGGGGGTCCTTCTTCTGAACGTCGGACATGGTCTGCTTCACCGCCGGGTTGACGATGTCCGTGACGGGCTTCGGGTAGACGCCCAGGAAGATCAGGAGCGCGACCAGCGGGGCGACGACCACGAGCTCGCGCACACGCAGGTCCGGCATCGCGGCCACCTCGGGCTTCACCGGGCCCGTCATCGTCCGCTGGTAGAGGACGAGGGTGTAGAGCGCGGCGAGGACGATGCCGAAGGTGGCGATGATGCCGATCACCGGGTAGCGCGTGAACGTGCCGACCAGGACCAGGAACTCACTGACGAACGGCGCCAGTCCCGGCAGCGACAGGGTCGCCAGGCCGCCGATCAGGAACGTGCCGGCGAGCACTGGTGCGACCTTCTGCACCCCGCCGTAGTCGGCGATGAGCCGCGAGCCGCGCCGGGAGATCAGGAAGCCGGCCACCAGCATCAGCGCGGCGGTCGAGATGCCGTGGTTGACCATGTAGAGCGTCGCGCCCGACTGGCCCTGGCTGGTCATCGCGAAGATGCCCATGATGATGAAGCCGAAGTGCGAGATCGACGCGTAGGCGATCAGGCGCTTGATGTCGCGCTGGCCGACGGCGAGCAGCGCCCCGTAGATGATGCTGATCAGGGCGAGGACGAGGATGGCCGGCGTCGCCCACGTGCTCGCCTCCGGGAACAGCTGGAGACAGAAGCGGAGCATCGCGAAGGTGCCCACCTTGTCGACGACCGCCGTGATGAGCACGGCGACCGGGGCGGTCGACTCCTGCATGGCGTTGGGCAGCCAGGTGTGCAGCGGCCACAGCGGCGCCTTCACCGCGAAGGCGAAGAAGAAGCCGAGGAACAGCCAGCGTTCCGTGCTGGTCGCCATGTCGAGCGAGCCGTTGGCGCGGGCCTCGGCGATCTCCTGGAGGCTGAAGTTCCCGGCGACCACGTACAGGCCGATCACCGCGGCCAGCATGATCAGACCGCCGACCAGGTTGTAGAGCAGGAACTTCACCGCCGCGTACGACCGTTGCGTGGAGGCCGCCTGCTCGCCGTGCTCGTGGGCACGGTCCCCGAAGCCGCCGATGAGGAAGTACATCGGGATCAGCATGGCTTCGAAGAAGATGTAGAAGAGGAAGACGTCGGTGGCCTCGAAGGAGAGGATCACCATCGCCTCGACGGCCAGGATCAGGGCGAAGAAGCCCTGAGTGGGCCGCCACCGCTTGCTGCCGGTCTCCAGCGGGTCGGCGTCGTGCCACCCCGCGAGGATGATGAACGGGATCAGGACCGCCGTGAGCGCGATCAGCGCCACCGCGATGCCGTCCACGCCCAGCTCGTACCGGACCCCGAAGTCCTTGATCCAGGCGTGGGACTCGGTGAGCTGGTAGCGGTCGCCGCCCGGGTCGAAGCGGACCAGTACCGTGATGGCCAGCGCGAGCGTGGCCAGCGAGAAGAGCAGCGCCAGCCACTTGGCGACGGTGCGCTTCGCGGCCGGTACGGCGGCCGTGGCGATCGCCCCGACGGCCGGGAGGACCGCCGTCGCTGTCAGCAGGGGAAAGGACATCGGTATCAGACCGCCCTCATCAGCAGGGTCGCGGCGACGAGGATCGCCGCGCCGCCGAACATCGAGACCGCGTAGGAGCGGGCGAAGCCGTTCTGCAGCCTGCGCATCCGCCCGGACAGGCCGCCGACCGAGGCCGCCGTGCCGTTGACGACCCCGTCGACCAGGGTGTGGTCGACGTACACCAGGGAGCGCGTCAGGTGCTCACCGCCGCGTACCAGGACGACGTGGTTGAAGTCGTCCTGCAGCAGGTCGCGGCGGGCGGCCCGGGTGAGCAGCGACCCGCGCGGGGCGACCGCCGGCACCGGGCGGCGCCCGTACTGCGCCCAGGCGAGGGCGACGCCGAGGACCATCACGGCCACCGTGGACAGCGTGACCGTCAGGGCGCTGATCGGGGCGTGGCCGTGGTCGTGCCCGGTGATCGGCTCCAGCCAGTGCAGGAAGCGGTCACCGATGCTGAAGAACGCGCCGCCCGCCACCGATCCCACCGCCAGCACGATCATCGGGAGCGTCATGACCTTGGGCGACTCGTGCGGGTGCGGCTCGGCGTACTCGCCGCGCGTCTCGGCCGCCGGCTCCACGCTGGGCTCGGCCGGGGACGGCGTCGGGGCGTGGCGCCAGCGCTCCTCGCCGAAGAACGTCATCAGCATCACGCGCGTCATGTAGTACGCGGTGATGGCCGCGCCGAGCAGGGCGCAGCCGCCGAGGATCCAGCCCTCGGTGCCGCCCTTGGCGAACGCCGCCTCGATGATCTTGTCCTTGGAGAAGAAGCCGGACAGGCCCGGGAAGCCGATGATGGCGAGGTAGCCGAGGCCGAAGGTCACGAAGGTGATCGGCATGTACTTCCTCAGGCCGCCGTACCTCCTCATGTCCACCTCGTCGTTCATGCCGTGCATGACCGAACCGGCGCCGAGGAACAGCCCGGCCTTGAAGAAGCCGTGCGTCACCAGGTGCATGATCGCGAATACGTAGCCGATGGGGCCGAGGCCCGCGGCCAGCACCATGTAGCCGATCTGCGACATGGTCGAACCGGCCAGCGCCTTCTTGATGTCGTCCTTCGCGCAACCCACGATCGCACCGAACAGGAGCGTGACCGCGCCGACGATGGTGACGACCAGTTGCGCGTCCGGCGCCCCGTTGAAGACGGCGGCGGAGCGGACGATCAGGTAGACGCCGGCGGTCACCATGGTGGCCGCGTGGATGAGGGCGGAGACCGGGGTCGGGCCCTCCATCGCGTCCCCGAGCCAGGACTGCAGCGGCACCTGGGCGGACTTGCCGCAGGCGGCGAGCAGCAGCATCAGGGCGATCGCGGTGAGCTTGTCCTCGCCGGCCGCGCCGGCGAGTCCGGCCTCCTCGTGGGTGCCGAGGACCGGCCCGAAGGCGAAGGTGCCGAACCAGAGGAACATCAGCATGATCGCGATCGACAGGCCCATGTCGCCGACGCGGTTGACCAGGAAGGCCTTCTTCGCGGCCGTCGCGGCGCTGGGCTTGTGCTGCCAGAAGCCGATCAGCAGGTAGGAGGCTAGACCGACGCCCTCCCAGCCGACGTACAGCAGCAGGTAGTTGTCGGCGAGGACGAGCAGCAGCATCGCCGCGAGGAACAGGTTCAGGTAGCCGAAGAAGCGGCGGCGCCGCTCGTCGTGCTCCATGTACCCGACCGAGTACAGGTGGATCAGCGAGCCGACGCCCGTGATCAGCAGCACGAACGTCATCGACAGCTGGTCGAGGCGGAAGGCCACGTCGGCCTGGAAGCCCTCGACCGGGACCCAGCTGAACAGGTGCTGCGTCAGGGTGCGGTCGGCGGCGTCCGCGCCGAGCATGTCGGTGAACAGGACGAGGCCGAGCACGAAGGACACGCCCGCGAGCAGCGTGCCGATCCAGTGGCCGACGGCGTCCAGTCTGCGGCCGCCGCACAGCAGGACCGCCGCTCCGAGCAGGGGCGCCGCCACCAGCAGCGCAATCAGGTTCTCTGCGTTAGTCACGGTTCAGCGACCCCTCACAGCTTCATCAGGCTGGCGTCGTCGACCGAGGCCGAGTGGCGGGAACGGAACAGGGACACGATGATCGCGAGCCCGACCACGACCTCCGCGGCGGCGACGACCATCGTGAAGAACGCGATGATCTGGCCGTCGAGGTTGCCGTGCATCCGGGAGAAGGCGACGAACGCGAGGTTGCAGGCGTTGAGCATGAGCTCGACGCACATGAACACGACAATCGCGTTGCGCCTGATCAGCACGCCGGTGGCGCCGATCGTGAACAACAGGGCCGCGAGATAGAGGTAGTTGACCGGGTTCACTTCGACGCCTCCTCGGGCCGCTTGAAGGTCGCCGGCTCGATGGCCTTGCGCTCCAGGCGCTCCTCGGCCCGCTGCTCCAGGGCCCGCAGGTCGTTGAGCGCCTCCTGCGACACGTCACGGATCTGGCCGCGCTCGCGCAGCGTCTTGCTGACGGTGAGCTCGGACGGGGTGCCGTCCGGCAGCAGACCGGCGATGTCCACCGCGTTGTGCCGGGCGTACACGCCGGGCGCGGGCAGCGGCGGGATGTACGTGCCCTCCCGGATGCGCTGTTCGGCCATCTCGCGCTGTGTCCTGGTGCGCTCCGTGCGCTCCCGGTGGGTGAGCACCATGGCACCGACGGCGGCCGTGATGAGCAGGGCACCGGTGATCTCGAACGCGAAGACGTACTTGGTGAACAGCAGGGCCGCGATGCCCTCCACGTTGCCGTTCGCGTTGGCCTGGCCGATGCCGTTGAACTCCGTGAGGGCGGCGTTGCCGATGCCCGCGATCAGCAGGACGCCGAAGCCGAGCCCGCACAGCAGGGCCAGCCAGCGCTGCCCCTTGATGGTCTCCTTCAGGGAGTCCGCCGCGGTGACACCGACGAGCATCACCACGAACAGGAACAGCATCATGATCGCGCCGGTGTAGACGATGATCTGGACGACGCCCAGGAAATAGGCACCGTTGGCGAGGTAGAACACCGCGAGGACGATCATGGTCCCGGCCAGGCAGAGCGCGCTGTGCACGGCCCTCTTCATGAAGACGGTGCACAGGGCGCCGATCACGGCAATGGTGCCGAGGATCCAGAACTGGACCGCCTCTCCGGTGGAGGTGGTGTAGGCGGCGAGTGGCGTGGTCATCGGCCGATCACCTTCTCCGACGCCGGCTCGGTCCCTCCGAAGGTGGAGTCGGCCTCCTGGACGACCTCGCCCTCGGAGTGGGCGACCTGCCGTTCCGTGCCGGGCGCGGCCTCGGTCACCAGGCCCCGGTAGTAGTCCTGTTCGTCCGTGCCCGGGTACATGGCGTGGGGAGGCTCGACCATGCCCTCCTCCAGACCGGCGAGCAACTGCTCCTTGGTGTAGATGAGGTTGGCGCGGCTGGAGTCGGCCAGCTCGAACTCGTTGGTCATCGTCAGCGCGCGCGTGGGGCACGCCTCGATGCACAGGCCGCACAGGATGCAGCGGGCGTAGTTGATCTGGTAGACGCGGCCGTACCGCTCGCCCGGCGAGTAGCGCTCCTCCTCCGTGTTGTCCGCGCCCTCGACGTAGATCGCGTCGGCCGGGCAGGCCCAGGCGCACAGTTCACAGCCGACGCACTTCTCCAGGCCGTCCGGATGGCGGTTGAGCTGGTGCCGTCCGTGGAAGCGCGGAGCCGTGGTCTTGTGCTGCTCTGGGTACTGCTCGGTGAGCCGCTTCTTGAACATGGCCTTGAAGGTCACGCCGAAGCCGGCCACGGGGTTCTGGAAGCCAGGCTTCGACTGCCCGGCCTCCTGGGGCTCCTCAGCCATCGGACGCCTCCTTTCCATCCGTAGGTCCGCCCACAGGTCCGTCACTCTGAGTATCGGGCCCACCACTGACAATCAGCTCCCGCTCACGGCGGGGGCGGCGCCGCGGCACGGGCGGCATCTCCTGTCCGGGCAGCGGCGGTACGGGGAATCCGCCCGCCATCGGGTCGAAGGCGGCCGGCGCCTCGGCGGCCTTCTCGGCCGTCCTCGTCCTCTCGCGGAACATGTCCGCGACGAAGGAGAGCAGGAGCAGGGCGAGGACGCCGCCGCCGATGTAGAGGGCGATGTCGGTGAAGTCGTAGCCCTCGTTGCGCAGGGCGCGCACGCTGGCGACGAGCATCAGCCACACCAGCGAGACCGGGATGAGCACCTTCCAGCCGAGCTTCATCAGCTGGTCGTAGCGGACCCTCGGGAGAGTGCCGCGGATCCAGACGAAGAAGAACAGCAGCAGCTGCACCTTCACGGTGAACCAGAGCAGCGGCCACCAGCCGTGGTTGGCGCCCTCCCAGAAGGTGCTGACCGGCCACGGGGCGCGCCAGCCGCCGAGGAACAGCGTGGTGGCGACGGCCGAGACGGTGACCATGTTGACGTACTCGGCGAGCATGAACATCGCGAACTTGATCGACGAGTACTCCGTGTTGAAGCCGCCGACCAGGTCGCCCTCGGACTCCGGCATGTCGAAGGGGGCCCGGTTGACCTCGCCGACCATCGTCACGATGTAGATCAGGAAGGACAGCGGCAGCAGGACGATGTACCAGCGGTCGCTCTGCGCCTCGACGATCGCCGACGTCGACATCGACCCCGAGTACAGGAACACGGAGGCGAAGGCGGCGCCCATGGCGATCTCGTACGAGATCATCTGCGCGCACGACCGCAGACCGCCGAGCAGGGGATACGTCGATCCGGAGCTCCAGCCGGCCAGCACGATGCCGTAGATGCCGACCGAGGCCACCGCGAGGATGTAGAGCATCGCGATCGGCAGGTCGGTGAGCTGCATCGTGGTGCGCTGGCCGAAGATCGAGATCTCGTTGCCGGCCGGGCCGAAGGGGATCACCGCGATCGCCATGAAGGCCGGGATGGCCGCGACGATCGGCGCGAGGACGTACACCACCTTGTCCGCGCGCTTGACGACGACGTCCTCCTTGAGCATCAGCTTGATGCCGTCGGCGAGCGACTGGAGCATGCCCCAGGGGCCGTGCCGGTTGGGGCCGATGCGCAGCTGCATCCAGGCGACGACCTTGCGCTCCATGACGATGGAGATCAGCACGGTCACCATCAGGAAGGCGAAGCAGAACACCGCCTTGATGACGACCAGCCACCACGGGTCGTGGCCGAACACGGAGAGGTCTTCTGCGGCGAGGTACGGGCTCATGCCTCCACCTCCTTGGGGGCCTCGCCGACGAGCGTCGCCGGGCCGATGCGGACGAGGGAGCCGGGACGCGCGCCGGTGTCGGAGGCGACGCCCCCGCCGGTGGAGTTCAGCGGCAGCCACACCACCCGGTCCGGCATCTCGGTGATGCGGAGCGGGAGTTCCACCGTTCCGGTGCTCGCTGTCACCGCGATGAGGTCGCCGTCGTCAACCCCCGCCTCGGCGGCCGTGGCGGCCGACACGCGCGCGTACGCGGCGTGCCGGGTGCCTGCGAGCGCCTCGTCGCCCTCCTGGAGGACGCCCTGGTCGAGGAGCAGGCGGTGCCCGGCGAGCACGGCCTCTCCGGCGGCCGGGCGCGGCAGCGCGCTCGCGGTCTCCAGGGGTTCGGTGGCGCGCGGGCCGTCCCAGGCGCCGAGCCGGTCGATCTCCGCGCGCGTGGTGCGCAGGTCCGGCAGTCCCAGGTGGACGTCCATGGCGTCGGCGAGCATCTGCAGCACGCGTCCGTCGGTGGGCGCCACCGGGCGGGTCATCTGGTCGGGCTTGAGCGCGGCCTCGAAGAAGCGGATCCGGCCTTCCCAGTTGAGGAAGGTGCCGGCCTTCTCGGCGACCGTGGCGACGGGCAGGACGACGTCGGCCTTCTCGGTGATCTCACTGGGCCGCAGCTCCAGCGACACCAGGAAGCCCACCTCGTCGAGGGCCTCACGCGCGCGTGCCGGGTCGGGCAGGTCGGCGACCTCCACGCCCGCCACCAGCAGCGCCTGGAGTTCGCCGGCCGCGGCGGCCTCGACGATCTGGCCGGTGTCCCGGCCGTAGCGGTGCGGGAGGTCGGCGACGCCCCAGACGGTGGCGACCTCCTCCCGGGCGCGCGGGTCGGTCGCCGGGCGTCCGCCCGGCAGCAGCGACGGCAGCGCGCCGGCCTCGACGGCACCGCGCTCCCCGGCCCGGCGCGGGATCCACGCCAGCCGGGCACCGGTCGCGGAGGCGGCGCGTACGGCGGCGGTGAGACCGCCCTCCACCGCGGCCAGCCGCTCACCGACCACGATCACGGCGCCCTCGGTGCGCAGCCCCTCCGCGGCCCTGGCACCGTCACCCTCCAGGCCGACACCGCTCGCGAGCGCGTCCAGCCACTCGGTCTCGGTGCCGGGAGCGGCCGGCAGCAGCGTTCCGCCGGCCTTGTGAAGACCGCGCGTGGCGTGCGTGGCCAGGGCGAACACCTTCTGCCCGTGCTTGCGCCAGGCCTTGCGCAGCCTCAGGAAGACCCCGGGCGCCTCCTCCTCGGCCTCGAAGCCGGCCAGCAGGACGGCCGGCGCCTTCTCCAGGGAGGTGTACGTGACGCCCGTACCGTCGAGGTCACGGCCCCGGCCCGCGATCTGCGCGGCGAGGAAGTCGGCCTCCTCACCGCTGTGCACGCGCGCGCGGAAGTCGATGTCGTTGGTGTCGAGCGCCACGCGCGCGAACTTGCTGTAGGCGTAGGCGTCCTCGACGGTGAGCCGGCCACCGGTCAGCACTCCGGTGCGGCCCCGGGAGGCGAGGAGCCCCTGGGCCGCGATCTGCAGGGCCTCCGGCCAGGAGGCCGGCTCCAGCTCGCCCTCGGCGTTGCGCACGAGCGGCGTGGTGAGCCGGTCCCGCAGCTGCGCGTACCGGAACGCGAACCGTCCCTTGTCGCAGATCCACTCCTCGTTGACCTCGGGGTCGTAGCTCGCGAGGCGCCGCATGACCTTGCCGCGCCGGTGGTCGGTGCGCGTGGCGCAGCCGCCGGAGCAGTGCTCGCAGACGGACGGCGAGGAGACGAGGTCGAAGGGGCGGGAGCGGAATCGGTACGCCGCCGAGGTCAGCGCGCCGACCGGGCAGATCTGGATGGTGTTGCCGGAGAAGTACGACTCGAAGGGGTCGCCCTCACCGGTGCCGACCTGCTGGAGCGCGCCCCGCTCGACCAGCTCGATCATCGGGTCGCCGGCGATCTGGTTGGAGAACCGGGTGCAGCGGGCGCACAGCACGCACCGCTCCCGGTCCAGCAGCACCTGCGTGGAGATGGGGACGGGCTTCTCGTAGGTGCGCTTCCTGCCGTCGAAGCGGGACTCGGCGTCGCCGTGCGACATCGCCTGGTTCTGCAGAGGGCACTCGCCGCCCTTGTCGCAGACCGGGCAGTCCAGCGGGTGGTTGATGAGCAGGAGCTCCATCACACCCTTCTGGGCCTTCTCGGCGACCGGCGAGGTGAGGTGGGTCTTGACCACCATCCCGTCGGTGCAGGTGATGGTGCAGGACGCCATGGGCTTGCGCTGCCCCTCGACCTCGACGATGCACTGGCGGCACGCGCCGGCCGGGTCGAGGAGGGGGTGGTCGCAGAACCGGGGGATCTCGATGCCGAGCTGCTCGGCGGCCCGGATGACCAGGGTGCCCTTGGGCACGCTGATCTCGATGCCGTCGATCGTCAGCGTCACGAGGTCTTCCCTCGGGACCGCCGCCTCTCCCCCGCCCGAGGGAGCGCTGGTGGTCACGGTCATGCGTTCACCTCCGTGCGGTCGGCCCAGGCCGTCGACTTGGCCGGGTCGAAGGGGCAGCCCCGGCCCGTGATGTGCTGCTCGTACTCCTCGCGGAAGTACTTGAGCGAGGAGAAGATCGGCGAGGCGGCACCGTCGCCGAGGGCGCAGAAGGACTTGCCGTTGATGTTGTCGGCGATGTCGTTCAGCTTGTCGAGGTCGGACATCTGTCCCTTGCCGGCCTCGATGTCGCGCAGCAGCTGCACGAGCCAGTAGGTCCCTTCGCGGCAGGGCGTGCACTTGCCGCAGGACTCGTGGGCGTAGAACTCGGTCCAGCGGGTGACGGCCCGCACCACGCAGGTCGTCTCGTCGAAGCACTGCAGAGCTTTCGTGCCGAGCATGGAACCCGCGGCGCCCACTCCTTCGTAATCAAGAGGGACGTCGAGGTGCTCGTCGGTGAACATCGGGGTCGAGGAGCCGCCCGGCGTCCAGAACTTCAGGCGGTGCCCGGGCCGCATGCCGCCGCTCATCTCGAGGAGCTGGCGGAGGGTGATCCCGAGCGGCGCCTCGTACTGGCCGGGGTTGGCGACGTGGCCGGACAGCGAGTACAGCGTGAAGCCCGGGGACTTCTCGCTGCCCATCGACCGGAACCAGTCCTTGCCCCGGTTCATGATCGCGGGAACCGACGCGATCGATTCGACGTTGTTCACCACAGTCGGGCACGCGTAGAGGCCCGCGACAGCAGGGAAGGGGGGACGGAGCCGCGGTTGACCCCGGCGGCCTTCGAGCGAGTCCAGCAGCGCGGTCTCCTCACCGCAGATGTACGCGCCCGCGCCCGCGTGCACGGTGACGTCGAGGTCGAGTCCGCTGCCGAGGACGTCCTTGCCGAGGAAGCCCGCCGCGTACGCCTCGGCGACGGCCGAGTGCAACCGCCGCAGCACGGGGACGACTTCCCCGCGCAGATAGATGAAGGCGTGCGACGACCTGATGGCGTAGCACGCGATGACGATGCCCTCGATGAGGCTGTGCGGGTTCGCGAAGAGGAGCGGGATGTCCTTGCACGTCCCGGGCTCCGACTCGTCGGCGTTGACAACCAGATAGTGCGGCTTTCCATCTCCCTGGGGGATGAACTGCCACTTCATTCCCGTGGGGAAGCCCGCGCCGCCGCGCCCGCGCAGGCCGGAGTCCTTGACGTACGCGATCACGTCGTCCGGCGACATGGCGAGCGCCTTGCGCAGCCCCTCGTACCCGTCGTGCCTTCGGTACACGTCCAGCGTCCAGGACCTGTCCTCGTCCCAGAAGGACGACAGCACGGGTGCGAGCAGCTTCTCGGGGCTCATGTCCTTCAGTTCGGGTGCCAAGGTCATCACTCCCCCTCCTCGGCGACAGGTCCGGCCGGGTGGGCAGGATCGGATGCCGATGTGTCCTGCGGCGCGTCGTGCGAGCTCAGGTGCTCCGTCGGTGACGGGTCGTGCGGCGGCTCGTCCCGAGGCGCTTCCCCGCGCGGGTGCACCACGCGCGCGGGAGCGGCCTCCCCCTTGGCCAGCTTCAGGCCCACCAGGGAAGCGGGTCCCGCGCTTCCTCCCGCCTCGACGGCGCCCTCGCGCTCGTCGGGGAAGCCCGCCAGGATCCGGGCGGTCTCCTTGAAGGTGCACAGCGGCGCCCCGCGCGTGGGCGTGACCGGCCGTCCCGCGCGCAGGTCGTCGACGAGGCGCTTGGCACTGGCCGGGGTCTGGTTGTCGAAGAACTCCCAGTTGACCATCACGACCGGGGCGAAGTCGCAGGCCGCGTTGCACTCGATGTGCTCCAGGGTGACCTTGCCGTCGTCGGTCGTCTCGCCGTTGCCGACGCCGAGGTGCTCCTGGAGCTCCTCGAAGATCGCGTCGCCGCCCATCACCGCGCACAAGGTGTTGGTGCAGACCCCGACCTGGTAGTCACCGCTCGGCCTGCGCCGGTACATGGTGTAGAAGGTCGCGACCGCGGTGACCTCGGCCGTGGTCAGGCCGAGCACGTCCGCGCAGAACCGCATCCCGGTGCGCGTGACGTGCCCCTCCTCCGACTGCACGAGGTGCAGCAGGGGCAGGAGGGCGGACCGGGAGTCCGGGTAGCGGGCGATGATCTGGCGCGCGTCCGTCTCCAGACGGGCCCGGACGTCGTCCGGGTAGGCGGGCGCGGGCAGTTCGGGCATGCCCAGGCTGACGCCCCGCTCGGAAGAAGAGGTGGTCACCGGTCGACGCCTCCCATCACGGGGTCGATGGACGCCACGGCGACGATGACGTCGGCGACCTGGCCGCCCTCGCACATCGCCGCCATGGCCTGCAGGTTGGTGAAGGACGGGTCGCGGAAGTGGACCCGGTAGGGGCGGGTGCCGCCGTCGGAGACGACGTGCACCCCTAGTTCGCCCTTGGGCGACTCGACCGCCGCGTACGCCTGTCCCGGCGGGACGCGGAAGCCCTCGGTGACCAGCTTGAAGTGGTGGATCAGGGCCTCCATGGAGGTGCCCATGATCTTCTTGATGTGGTCGAGGGAGTTGCCGAGGCCGTCCGGTCCCAGGGCGAGCTGGGCGGGCCAGGCGATCTTCTTGTCGGCGACCATGACGGGGCCGGGCTGGAGCCGGTCCAGGCACTGCTCGATGATCCTGAGCGACTGGCGCATCTCCTCCAGACGGATCAGGAAGCGGCCGTAGGCGTCGCAGGTGTCGGCGGTCGGGACGTCGAAGTCGTACGTCTCGTAGCCGCAGTACGGCTGGGCCTTGCGCAGGTCGTGCGGCAGGCCCGTAGAGCGCAGGATCGGGCCCGTCGCGCCGAGGGCCATGCAGCCGGCCAGGTCGAGGTAGCCGATGTCCTGCATGCGCGCCTTGAAGATGGGGTTCCCGGTGGCGAGCTTGTCGTACTCCGGGAGGTTCTTCTTCATCTTCTTCACGAACTCGCGGATCTGGTCCACCGCGCCGGGCGGCAGGTCCTGGGCAAGTCCGCCGGGGCGGATGTACGCGTGGTTCATCCGCAGGCCGGTGATCAGCTCGTAGATGTCGAGAATGAGTTCACGATCACGGAATCCGTAGATCATGATCGTCGTGGCGCCGAGCTCCATGCCGCCGGTGGCGATGCACACCAGGTGCGATGACAGCCGGTTCAGCTCCATCAGCAGCACCCGGATGATCGACGCCCGGTCCGGGATGTCGTCCTCGATGCCGAGGAGCTTCTCGACGCCCAGGCAGTACGCCGTCTCGTTGAAGAACGGCGTCAGGTAGTCCATGCGCGTCACGAACGTGGTGCCCTGGGTCCACGTCCGGTACTCGAGGTTCTTCTCGATGCCGGTGTGCAGGTAGCCGATGCCGCAGCGGGCCTCGGTGACCGTCTCGCCCTCGATCTCCAGGATCAGGCGGAGCACACCGTGCGTGGAGGGGTGCTGCGGGCCCATGTTGACGACGATGCGTTCGTCGTCGGCGCGGGCCGCGGACTGGACGACCTCGTCCCAGTCCCCGCCGGTGACCGTGTAGACGGTGCCCTCGGTGGTCTCGCGTGCCGAAGCGGCCGAGGCGGCGGCGTCGGATGCGGACGCGTGCGACGTGCTCATGAGTACGACCTCCGCTGGTCCGGAGCCGGGATCTGGGCGCCCTTGTACTCGACGGGAATGCCGCCGAGGGGGTAGTCCTTGCGCTGCGGATGGCCCTGCCAGTCGTCCGGCATCATGATCCGCGTCAGGGCCGGGTGACCGTCGAAGACGATGCCGAAGAAGTCGTACGTCTCGCGCTCGTGCCAGTCGTTCGTCGGATACACGGAGAACAGCGACGGGATGTGCGGGTCGCTGTCGGGGCAGCTGACGTCCAGGCGGATCAGCCGGTTGTGGGTGATCGAGCGCAGGTGGTAGACGGCGTGCAGCTCGCGGCCCTTGTCGTTCGGGTAGTGGACGCCGCTGACGCCGGTGCACAGCTCGAAGCGCAGGGCCGGGTCGTCGCGCAGGGTGCGGGCGACGCGGACCAGGTGCTCGCGTTCGATGTGGAAGGTGATCTCGTCGCGGTCGACGACCGTCTTCTCGATGGCGTTGTCGGGGAGCAGGCCCTGCTCCTCCAGCGCGCCCTCGAGTTCGTCGGCGACCTCGTCGAACCAGCCGCCGTAGGGACGGCTCGCCGGTCCCGGGAGCCGGACCGAGCGGACCAGGCCGCCGTAGCCGGAGGTGTCGCCGCCGTTGTTCGCGCCGAACATGCCGCGCTGGACGCGGATCTCCTCGCCGCCCTGGCCGCGCTGGCCGGGGAGATTGGAGGCGCTGAGGTCCTTCTCGGGGTTGACCCCGTGGTGGTTCGCGTCGCTCACCGCAGCAGCCCCTTCATCTCGATGGTGGGCAGGGCCTTCAGCGCCGCCTCCTCCGCCTCACGGGCCGCCTCCTCGGCGTTCACGCCGAGCTTGGAGTTCTGGATCTTCTGGTGGAGCTTGAGGATGGCGTCCATCAGCATCTCGGGCCGTGGCGGGCAGCCGGGGAGGTAGATGTCGACCGGCACGATGTGGTCGACGCCCTGGACGATGGCGTAGTTGTTGAACATGCCGCCCGAGGAGGCGCAGACCCCCATGGAGATCACCCACTTGGGGTTCGGCATCTGGTCGTAGACCTGCCGCAGCACCGGCGCCATCTTCTGGCTGACCCGGCCGGCGACGATCATCAGGTCGGCCTGGCGCGGCGAGCCGCGGAAGACCTCCATGCCGAAGCGCGCCAGGTCGTAGCGGCCGGCGCCGGTGGTCATCATCTCGATGGCGCAGCAGGCGAGGCCGAACGTGGCGGGGAAGACCGACGCCTTGCGCACCCAGCCCGCGGCCTGCTCGACGGTGGTCAGCAGGAAACCGCTCGGCAGCTTTTCTTCGAGTCCCATGACTTAAAGGCCCCTCAGTCCCATTCCAGGCCGCCGCGCCGCCAGACGTACGCGTAGGCGACGAAGACGGTGAGCACGAAGAGCAGCATCTCCACGAGCCCGAAAAGACCCAGGGCGTCGAAGCTGACGGCCCAGGGGTAGAGGAAGACGATCTCGATATCGAAGATGATGAAGAGCATCGCCGTCAGGTAGTACTTGATCGGGAAGCGCCCGCCGCCGGCCGGCGTGGGGGTCGGCTCGATACCGCACTCGTAGGCCTCGAGCTTGGCCCGGTTGTACCGCTTTGGTCCGATCAACGTGGCCATGACCACGGAGAAGATCGCAAAGCCTGCCCCGAGGGCTCCCAGTACGAGGATGGGCGCATACGCGTTCACCGCTCCTCGCTCCTCTCAGTCGGCACTGACTGCTGGCGGTTTGCGTCGAGCTCACATCCGCCCCACCAGTCCCGCGAACCCCGCCCGCCCCGGCGGAGATCGGGAACATGTGAAGCAGGTCACAAGCCCAACCGCGTGCATCTTATGCCCGTCGCTCTGTGATCTGCGACACGGGGTATTGCACAAGCTTTGTGATCTCTACCACCTGACGATCGATCATGACGTCAGACCGGCGTCGATCTTGGTACGCGAAGCGTCCAGGCGATCACCAAAGGTGACATTTTGGCTCGTCACAGCAGCAGGCAAGGTGCGTCTCAATATCAAGAGGGTTCCCGCGCATGCAAATTGGCGGTGGACTTGATCTCTTGGTAGAGGCACGCGTTCACACCCGAGAGGAAGTGCGGGGCGGGGTGTGGACGCGTGCACGGTTTCACGATCTTCGCGCGGCCGTGATCCGGCCGTGATCTTGCGCGCGAGACGCGGCTTCTCCGGTGACCGTTCCGTGACCTCCGCCACACCGGCGAAGATCACTCAAGAGCGAGGGTTGGCCAACCGCCCCAACCAGTGGTAAGCGCGGGGCAATTCGGGCGAATTGATCAAACAGCGAGATCACAGCCCGGTTACACGCCGTCCGTAATGTCCGTTACGGCGTCAATAAAGGGCGACAGACCAGGCGTTCGGGGCTCCGATTGAGTAAATGTGGCGCAGCACACGTTTCTTGAAGATATGAAGGAGCCCCTGGTACCGGTTGTTCCCATGTCCCACACCGCTCACATACGCAGCCACCGGAAGCCCCGCCGCAGCGCGTCGAAAATCGCGATGCGTGCCGGAGTTGCCGGTGGCGTCCTCAGCACCCTGGCAGTGGCCGGGGCGTCGGGTTCGGCGAACGCCGCCGAGCCGGTGACGCAGACCCTGGAGCTGCCCACCCTGACCGCCGACCTGTCCGCCCAGGTCGCCGAGTCCGCGAGCGCTACGGAACTGGCGGCCGCGAACTACCAGCTGCAGGCCGAGCGTGACGCGGCCGCCGCCAAGGCCGCCAAGGAGGCCAAGGCGGACCTCGCCGAGGCCAAGAAGAAGGCCGAGGCGAAGAAGAAGGCCGCCGAGGCCGCCCGCAAGGCCGCCGCCGAGCGTGCCGCGCGCGACGCCGAGCGACCCACCCTGACGGCGACGGCGAGCGCCGACGTCTCCACGAGCACGGCGACGGGTTCGGCCGCGGCCGTGGTGTCCTTCCTCAAGGCGCAGGTCGGCAAGGCCTACGTCCTGGGCGCCACCGGCCCCTCCGCCTACGACTGCTCCGGCCTGGTGGGTGCCGCCTTCAAGCAGGTGGGCATCAGCCTGCCGCGCGTCTCGCAGGACCAGTCGACCGCCGGTACTCCGGTGTCGCTGAGCAACCTGCAGCCGGGCGACATCCTGTACTGGGGCAGCGCGGGCAGCGCGTACCACGTGGCGGTCTACGTCGGTGACGGCATGTTCATCGGCGCGCAGAACCCCTCCACGGGCGTCGCCGAGAAGCCGCTGTCGTACGACCCGCCGACCGGTGCGGTGCGGGTGCTCTGAGCACACCGCCGTCACGACGCAGGGAGGAAGGGCCGCAGCCGCTCAGGGGCAGCGGCCCTTCCGGTGCACGCCCGGACAGTCCGGGGCACTTCTAGCGGTACCGGCTCAGCCCAGGTCGAAGGTGTTGGGCAGGCCGAGCCGGTAGCGCAGTTCGTCGACGCGTTTCAGCGGCTCCATCTCGGGCGGCCGGTACAGCTCCTGGACCCGGCACCGCTCGGCGTCCGAAGCGTCGGCGTCCAGCAGGGCGTTGACGGCGCGTCGCGCGGACTCGTTGGCGCCCTCCATCGTCGCGAGGTCGACGTCGGTGCGGACGTAGTCGCCCGCGAGGAAGAAGTTGGGCACCCTGGTGCGGGCGGTCGGTCGGTTGTGGAGGGTGCCCGTGGGGTGGACGAGGAGCTGTTCGCGGTTCTGCGGGTCGGGGCCGCCCAGGCCCGTCACCGCGGGGTCCATGAACCAGCCGAGGCGGTCCTCGTCCCGCAGGGTCGCCCGGCCGGCGTCGTTCAGCCCGTCCTTCAGCTGCGCCCAGAGTTCGGCGACGACCTCCTCCTTGGTGCACTCCTTGGCCGTCTTGCCGTACAGGATGCCGGGCTTGTCCCACTCCGAGATGATCGCCGAGAGGCAGTCGCGCGCCCGGCCGTCGCCGTAGTCGCGCGCGAAGTCCCGTCCGTCCCAGAACTGGGCCTGGCCGACGGCGGTCACCGACCACGGGGAGTCGAGGCAGTTGATGTGGCCGTGCACGACGGGAGTGGGCGTGCGCAGGTAGAACATCACGCCGGTCATCCAGTCCGTCTCCAATGCGTCGCACCGGGCGAGCTGCGGATCGGCGGCGCGCAGGGCCCGGCCCCAGGTGGGGCGGGCGTGTTCGACGGGCAGGGCGGAGAGGTAGTGGTCGGCGGTGACGACGCGCTCCCGGCTGCCGTCGCGGGCCGAGACCCGTACGCCGGTCACCCGGCCGCCGGCGTAGAGGACCTCCTTGACCCGCGTCCCGAGTACGAACTCGACGCCCAGGGAGCGCAGGTACGCCTCCCAGGGGTCGATCCACGCCTCGCTGGTGGGGGCGTTCAGGACCCTGTCGATGTCGGCGTCCGGCCCGTCCATCCCCCGGCCCAGCAGTCCCCACAGCAGCAGGGCCTCGATGATGACCCGGCCGACGGTCCTGGTCGACGCCACCTCGGCGCGGGTGGCGACGAGGTTGCGGGTCTGGCCGACGCCGAGGACCGTCCGGTACTCCTCGCTCATCTCCTCGGCGCGGATGAAGTCCCACCACGCCGTCTTCTCCCACTGGTCCTCACGGCGGGCCTCGCAGCTGGTGAGGTGGACGAGGACGCGGTTCGCGAAGTAGGCGGCCTCGTGGGCGGGCAGGCGGGTGCCGAGGTCGAGGACGGACAGGATCTGGTCGCGCAGCCATGACGGGGTGAGGTCGCCGGGCCCGGGCGGGGTGGTGACCCGGCGGAGGGGGAAGTGCAGGTCGGGGCGGCCCGAGCCACGGGCGAACAGCGCCTCGGTGCCGGCGCGGAGGTTGCCGCGGACGCCGTCCGCGTTGCCCGGGAAGGGGATGCGGCGCATGGTGTCCGGGAGGTTCCGGTAGAAGCCGGGGAAGAAGCGGAAGCCGTGCTCGGCGGGCAGCGGCCGGCGTCCGCCCGCGGCGGTTCCGGGGACGTCCATGGAGCGGGCCTTGCCGCCGAGGGCGTCGTAGTACTCGTAGACGGTGACGGCGTAGCCGCGCTCGGCGAGTTCGTGGGCCGCGCTGAGGCCGGAGACGCCGCCTCCGAGGACGGCGACGCGCGGGCCGGAGCCCGGGCCTGAGACCGGGGCGGCGGAGGCGGTGCCGGGTCCTAAGGCGGCGGCTCCGGCCGCTCCCCCGGTGGCTGCGAGGAAGCGTCTGCGGGTGTGGCCGGAGGGCGCCTGGGACTCCCGTGTGTGTGCTGTTGTCATGAGACCCGGAGGGTAGGGAGGGGCGCCCGGGGCGGGAAGGCCGTATCCCGGCCACCCACAGCATCCTCACAACCACGCGGCGAGAGGGCCTCAGCCACCGAACTCCCTGAGGGTCACGCCCTGGTGACCCTCCGCCCTCGTGGCCTCACGCCTTCGGTGCCACCTTGCTCAGCCCGTTGATGATGCGGTCCATCGCGTCGCCGCCCGTCGGGTCGGTGAGGTTGGCCAGGAGCTTGAGGGTGAACTTCATCAGCAGCGGGTGGGTCAGGCCGCGCTGGGCCGCGATCTGCATGACCTTCGGGTTGCCGATGAGCTTCACGAAGGCCCGGCCGAGCGTGTAGTAGCCGCCGTAGGTGTCCTTCAGGACACGCGGGTAGCGCTGGAGGGCGGTCTCGCGCCGGGCCGGGGTCGAGCGCGCGTGAGCCTGGACGATGACGTCGGCGGCGAGCTGGCCGGACTCCATGGCGTAGGCGATGCCCTCGCCGTTGAAGGGGTTCACCAGGCCGCCGGCGTCGCCCACCAGGAGGAGACCGCGGGTGTAGTGCGGCTGGCGGTTGAAAGCCATCGGCAGCGCCGCCCCACGAATGGGCCCGGTCATGTTCTCGGGGGTGTAGCCCCAGTCCTCCGGCATGGAGGCGCACCAGGCCTTGAGGACCTCGCGCCAGTCCAGCTCCTTGAAGGAGTCGGAGGTGTTCAGCACGCCCAGGCCGACGTTCGACGTGCCGTCGCCCATGCCGAAGATCCAGCCGTATCCGGGGAGGAGACGGTCCTGGGGGCCGCGGCGGTCCCACAGTTCCAGCCAGGACTCCAGGTAGTCGTCCTCATGACGCGGGGAGGTGAAGTACGTGCGGACCGCGACGCCCATCGGACGGTCCTCGCGGCGGTGCAGGCCCATCGCCAGGGACAGCCGGGTGGAGTTGCCGTCGGCGGCCACCACCAGGGGTGCGCGGAAGGTGACTTCGCGCTTCTCCTCGCCCAGCTTGGCGGTCACGCCGGTGATGCGGCCGGTGCGGTCGTCGACGATCGGGCCGGAGACGTTGCAGCGCTCGTACAGCCGGGCGCCCGCCTTCTGGGCCTGCCGGGCGAGCTGCTCGTCGAAGTCGTCGCGCTTGCGCACCAGGCCGTAGTCGGGGAAGGAGGCGAGTTCCGGCCAGTCCAGCTGCAGGCGCACCCCGCCGCCGATGATGCGCAGGCCCTTGTTGCGCAGCCAGCCCGCCTCCTCGGAGACGTCGATGCCCATCGCCACGAGCTGCTTGACGGCGCGGGGCGTCAGTCCGTCGCCGCACACCTTCTCCCGCGGGAACTCGGTCTTCTCCAGCAGCAGTACGTCGAGTCCGGCCCGGGCCAGGTGGTACGCGGTCGTGGAGCCGGCCGGCCCCGCGCCCACGACGATGACATCGGCGGTGTTCTCGGAGAGCGGCTCGGTCACGACGGTCACGGCGGGATCTCCCCAAGTTCGAAATCTGCGTGCCGACCGGCACTGGACATGGGCAGTCTATTCAGCGTCACCGATCACCGGCTGAAGGGCTGCCCCGTGAACCGAGCTCTCCCCGATGTACGGCTGCGCGTCCCCACCGACGAGGACGCGGTCGCCTGGCACCGGATCTTCGACGACCCGGAGGTCATGGAGCACCAGGGCGGCAGAGCCGCGGAACTGTCGGTGTACGAGGAGCTCACCGCACGCCAGCGCCGGCACGACGCCGAACTCGGCTTCTGCCTGTGGACGATGCTCGACGAGGACGAACAGGTCATCGGCTTCACCGGCGCCCAGCCGTGGGAGCACGACTGGGGCCCCGCGGGGCAGATCGAGATCGGCTGGCGGCTCGCAAGGCCGGCCTGGGGCAAGGGGTATGTCACCGCGGCCGCGCTCCAGACGCTGGAGCGGTTGCGGGCGGCCGGTGTGCCGAGCGTGGTGGCGATGGTGGCCGCGGAGAACAAGAGATCCGTCGCGGTCACCCAGCGGCTGGGCATGCGCCTCGCCGAGACCTTCACCGCTCCGGTCTCCCGGCGGCTGGGGCACTGCTACCGACTCGATCTGTAACCGTTCGTAATCGACTGTCACAGATAGCGACTTGTGGCTTCCGGCCGCCGCGGCCACGGAGTTACCCTGCCTGTACCGCTGGGGGTGACATCTGTGCACATGTCCCGCAAGACACCCGAAGTGCGCGTACCGCGTCTGGTCGGCCTGATGGCCGTGGACGCACGGGAGGCGGCCCGGACCCGGGGCCTGTCCCTCAGCGCACCCGACCGGCCCGACTTCCACCACGCCGTCGTCGACTACGTCGTACGGCAGTACCCGCAGCCCGGCGCCGAGGTGCCGCGGGACTCCATGGTCTACGTCTGGTTCGACTTCGGCGAGGGGGAGGGCGGCGGAGGCGTGCGCGAGCCGCGGATGCCGCGGCCGCCGGGCGGCGGGCTCCAGCGGGAACTGGACCAGCCGGGCGACCCGTACGTGCTGAGCTCTCCCTGAGGCCTGGCCCCCTGAATCCCCCAGGCACGAGGCCACGCGGGTCCGGCGGCCCGGGCCAGGAGGCCCCGAGGCCCCAGGCCCGGAAGCGGTGCCTCAGCTCTCCTTGAAGCCCCGGTGCAGGGCCACCACCCCGCCGGTCAGGTTCCGCCAGGCCACCTTCGTCCAGCCGGCCTTCTGGAGCCGCTCGGCGAGGGCGGGCTGGTCGGGCCAGGCGCGGATGGACTCGGCGAGGTAGACGTAGGCGTCGGGGTTGGAGGACACGGCCCGTGCGACCGGCGGCAGCGCGCGCATCAGGTACTCGGTGTAGACCGTCCGGAACGGCGCCCACGTCGGGTGGGAGAACTCGCAGATCACGATCCGCCCGCCGGGCCGGGTCACCCGGTGCATCTCGCGCAGGGCGCTGTCCGTGTCCTGCACGTTGCGCAGCCCGAAGGAGATGGTGACGGCGTCGAAGGTGCCGTCCCTGAACGGCAGCCGGGTGGCGTCGCCCGCCGTGAACGGCAGCCAGGGGTGCCGCCCCTTGCCGACCTGGAGCATGCCGAGGGAGAAGTCGCAGGGCACGACGTAGGCGCCGGTGCGGGCGAAGGGCAGCGAGGAGGTCGCCGTACCGGCGGCCAGGTCCAGGACCTTCTGCGCCGGGCGGGCGTCGACGGCCCGGGCGACCTCCCTGCGCCACAGCCGGGCCTGGCCCAGGGACAGCACGTCGTTGGTCAGGTCGTACCGTTCCGCCACGTCGTCGAACATCGAGGCGACTTCGTGCGGCTGCTTGTCCAGGGATGCGCGGGTCACGGGCCCATTCTTGCAGCACCGCCGCCCGGCAGGAGGCGCGGCTTCCAGCGTGGCGGAGCCTACGGCGCGGCGCCGGACCCTACCGGCGGCGGAACACCAGCCGCCCGTCCACCACCGTGGCCACGCAGGCGCCGGAGCCGCGTTCGGCCAGTTCGGCCTCGTCCCGTACCTCGAACACGGCGAACCGGGCGGCGGACCCGCGCTCTCTCACGGGCGCGAACCGCACCGGTTCCCCGGAGGCGTAGGGATCGAGCGCGGGGACACCGCCGGGAGGCCCGAGCCGGCCCACGACCACGAGGCCGGAGCGGCGTACGGCGTCCCGCACCGCTCGGTTGCGCAGGTTCTCGCAGGCCACCGCGACCGTGCCGTGCGCCAGCATCCGCTGCACCCCGCGCCGGGCGCTGGCGCCCCAGCGGGCGTCGTCGAGGGCGAGCGCGGCCAGCGCCTCGCCGGTCAGCGGCTCGGTGCCCAGCTCGTCGGCCTCGCGCGGATCCGGGTGGTACGCCTCCTGCAGCAGTTCGTCGCCGTACAGGTTGACGATCCCGGGCGTGAGGATGCCGGGCCACTCGCGCACGCGCGCGTGCGGGTACGCGGCGACGAGGTCGTCGAGCGGTCCGGCGTCCGCGATCCGGGCGCCCTCGACGGCGAGCGCCCGGCCCCGGGAGTCCGCGTGGATCGTCAGCACGGAAGCCCTAGTTGGAGGCGAGCAGCTTCAGCTCGGGGTGGGCGGTGCCGCCCTCGATCGCCGTGGAGGAGATGTGGGAGACGACGCGGTCGTCGACGGGGTCGTTCGCCGGGTCGTCGTGGACGACCAGGTGCTCGTACGTCGTCGAACGCTGCGCCGGGACGCGCCCCGCCTTGCGGATCAGGTCGATGATCTCCAGCAGGTTGGAGCGGTGCTTGGCGCCGGCCGAGGAGACGACGTTCTCCTCGAGCATGATCGAGCCGAGGTCGTCGGCGCCGTAGTGCAGCGACAGCTGGCCGACCTCCTTGCCCGTCGTCAGCCAGGAGCCCTGGATGTGGGCCACGTTGTCGAGGAACAGGCGGGCGACCGCGATCATCCGCAGGTACTCGAAGACGGTCGCCTGCGTACGGCCCTTCAGATGGTTGTTCTCGGGCTGGTAGGTGTACGGGATGAAGGCGCGGAAGCCACCCGTGCGGTCCTGGACGTCGCGGATCATGCGCAGGTGCTCGATGCGCTCGGCGTTGGTCTCGCCGGTGCCCATGAGCATGGTGGACGTCGACTCAACACCCAGCCGGTGCGCGATCTCCATGATCTCCAGCCAGCGCTCGCCGGACTCCTTCAGCGGCGCGATGGCCTTGCGCGGCCGCTCGGGCAGCAGCTCCGCGCCGGCGCCGGCGAAGGAGTCGAGCCCGGCGTCGCGGATCCGCGTGATGGCCTCCTCGACGCTGACGCCGGAGATCCGGGCCATGTGCTCGACCTCGCTCGCCCCGAGGCTGTGGATGACGAGCTGCGGGAACTCCTTCTTGATGGCGGCGAAGTGCTGCTCGTAGTACTCGACGCCGAAGTCCGGGTGGTGACCGCCCTGGAACATGATCTGGGTGCCGCCCAGCTGCACCGTCTCCGCGCACCGGCGCAGGATGTCCTCCAGGTCGCGCGTCCAGCCCTTGTCGCTCTTGGGCGGGGCGTAGAAGGCGCAGAACTTGCAGGCGGTGACGCAGACGTTGGTGTAGTTGATGTTGCGCTCGATGATGTACGTCGCGATGTGCTCGGTGCCCGCGTACCGGCGGCGGCGTACGGCGTCGGCGGCGGCGCCCAGCGCGTGCAGCGGGGCGTCGCGGTAGAGGACGAGCGCCTCTTCGGGGGTGATCCGTCCACCGGCGGCTGCACGGTCGAGGATGGGCTGAAGGTCGGCCTTCTCGGTCACCGGCGTCCCTTTCGCAGGATTCGTCAGGGGTGTGGACGGACCGAACCAGCCTACGCCAGCCGTTGGGCCGCGCCGTCGCGCGGTCGGTGCTCCGGGTCGCGGCGCTCCAGGACGCTCCGGGAGGGCGTGGTCGTCTCCTACACACCCGCGTACGCGCCGACCAGAAGGCCGAGGTACGCCCCCGCGATGAGGAACGGCCCGAACGGGATGGCCGTCTTGCGGTCGGCCTTCCGGGCGACGAGGAGGGCGCCGCCGTACACCGCCCCGAGCAGGAAGCCGGCGAACGTGCCGAGCATCACCGTCGGCCAGCCGTACCAGCCGAGCACCGCCCCGGTCCCCAGGGCGAGTTTCACGTCGCCGAAGCCCATGCCGGCCGGGTTGATCAGGAACAGCACGAAGTAGCCGGCGCCGAGGGCGAGGGAGCCCAGCAGGGCGGTCGTCCACTGCCCGGCGTGCTCGGGCACGAGCGCGGTGAGGCCGAGGAGGGCGAGCGCCGCGCCGGCGAGCGGCAGGGTGAGGGGGTCGGGCAGGCGCCGTACCCGCAGGTCGACGACCGTCAGCAGCACCCCGACGGGTGCCAGCAGCAGCCAGACACCCAGCTCGGGCCGGGTTCCGGTGGCGGCGGCGAGGGCGGCGCAGACGAGTGCGGTGGCGGCGGCGAGCGGCAGGGTGCCGGGCCCGTAGGGGGAGGCGGGTGCCGCACACTGCCCGCACCGGGCCCGCCCGAGCCAGCCCCCGAGGCCGTGCCCACCCGGGCACGCGTCGCGCCACGGCTCCCCCGACGGGGCGGAGAAGCGGTAGGCGGCACGCGGCAGCAGCGCGCCCGTCACCGCGCCCCACAGCGCGGCGACAGCGATCAGCGGCAGCTCGCTCATCCCGCGACCGTGACGGCGTCGCGCCACGTCGGCAGCGACAGCTCGTCCCACAGCCGCTTGTCGGCCGGCGCGGTTCCCGCGGCCGACGTCCCTGTCGTGCGCCCCGTCGAGCGTGACCGGCTGGGGCTGCGGCGTCGCGGCATGGCGGGTGTCCCGGGTGGTGTGTGAACGGGGCGGAGTGAAAGGTGTACCGAGCCTACAGAGAACTCGCTGCCCCGTCCCCGAAGTCGGGCAGGCCGCCGGGAACCCCTACCGCCAATCCTGCGTCCCGTTCGCAGGCGAGTATTGCGAAGCCCCGCCGGATGCGTTTCCTGCACCCGGCAGGCAGCCGATTTCCCCAGCGGCCGTACGGTCTTCTCCTGAAGGGGAACAAACCAGACGAAAGGCCCCGGATCCAGGGATCCGGGGCCCGTTGCGCTCGCTCGGTCAGTTCAGACCGGCGTGGACGTGCGCGTCCGCCGCGATGCCCGCGGGCGACGCGGCGAGGCCGACACCGGCACCGGCGCACAGGGGGCCGGCCTCGACGTAGAGACCGGCAGCCCCGGCGCCGGCGGCGTTGGCGGCGACGGCGCCGCCCGCCTGGCCGCCGGCAATGCCGTCCAGGTCAGCGTCGGAGATCTCGGTCGTGTGGACCTGGGGCACGAGGTTCATGGCGCGCCTTTCCCTTCGTATCAAACATGCACGATGACGGCGGAGTTCACCTGATTCCCGGAACCGGGAGTAATGATCGGCGAGCTGCGCGCACCGATCAAAGCACGCAGGAGAGGAGGCGACCAGTCGCGCGATACCCCTGCCCGACGTCCTGTGACCGTCCAATTCATCAGTGTGTGAACGCGGTCACCGACCGGGCCGAATCCTTCACGCTACCCGCCGGTTTCCGTATGCCACCGAAGAGTGGTCGGCCGGTGTCCGACGGGGGCGATCCCTTTCCACCGGTTCTGCGCACGACCACTCGGTGAACTGTGTGCAGGTTCGCAGGATTTTCCGGGACGACCGGACTGACGGGGCGTCAGCGGACCTTCGACATCCGCGCCTCGGGCCGTCCCGACTCCGCGCTCTCCGACCGGTACTGGAGGTCGTCGCCGACGGGGGTGAGGCGGACGGTCGTGGGGATGGGGCTGCAGCCTGCGTGGTTGCTCTCCGCGCCGACCGATGTCGCGACGAGCTGCTCGTCCGTCACGTGCTTCAGGGTCAGTACGTCGACGCAGACGCCGCCGAGCGGGTCCGTCTGGCGGAGCCGCCCCAACTCCTGACCCACCCCGGTCCCTCGGACGGTGAGGCGGAAGGTGCCCACGGGCAGCCTGCCGTCGAGGGCGCTGCCCCGGCCCTCCCAGGTGCCGAGGTAGCGGGCGGGCACGGCGGTGGGCGCGGTGCCGTCCGGCGCACTCGGGGCGTCGCCCGGCGCACTCGCGGTGGGGGCGGCACTCGCGGACGGAGGTGGCTCGGCGCCTGCGCCGCTCGTGTCGTCGTCCGATCTGCCCGGCAGCAGGTCGAGGACGAACACCGATCCGACGGTCACGGCCGCCATCGCCCCGGCGACCGCCAGGGCGACCGTGCAGCTCAGCCGACGCACCCGCCCGCCGCCCTCCGGGGCGGACGTCGCGGACACGCTGACGGTCACCTTGCCGGGGCGGCGGCCGGCGGAGGGGCCGGCGTCCGGTACGGGGGCGTCAGTCGGTGGCGCGGGGGACGGCGGGGCAGCGGGTGGTGACGCCGGCATCACCGGCGGCGGTCCGAATCGCCCGGCGCCTCGCGGCCCGGGCGACTGCCCGGCCCCGTCACCGTCGTCCGCTCTCGCCCCGTCACCGTCGTCCGCCCTCGCCCCCTCGCCGCCCGTTCCCGCTCCCTGGCCCCTCGGGTGCCCCGCCGCCTCACTCCTCAGGGGCCCCGCCGTCTCCCCCACCGACGGGCTGCTGAAGCCGACCGGCCCTGAAGCGGCCGCCGCGGCCTCTCCCTGCCCGGCCTCCAGGTTCAGCACCTGCACGGCGCTGCGGCTGACCTGCTCCACGAGTGCGCCCGGCAGCCATCCGCCCGCCACCAGCCGGGCCGTGCCCTCGGGAGCCAGCCGACGGGCCACCTCGGTGGGAGTCGGCCGGGCGCCCGGTTCCTTGGCCAGGCAGGCCGCCGCCAGTTCACGCAGCTCGCCGTCCAGCGGGCCGAGTTCGGGCTCCTCGTGGACGACCTTGTAGAGCAGGGCCGCCGAGGAGTCCCCGGCGAACGGCGGCTCCCCGGTCGCCGCGCACACCAGCACCGCGCCCAGCGAGAAGACGTCCGCCGCGCCGGTGACGCCCTTGCCGAGGATCTGTTCGGGCGACATGTAGCCGGGCGAGCCGATCGAGACGCCGGTGGAGGTGAGGGAGGCCGTGCCGTCGGTGGCCCGGGCGATGCCGAAGTCGATCAGCAGCGGGCCGTCCAGGGTGAGCAGCACGTTGGACGGCTTCACGTCCCGGTGGACGAGGCCCAGGTCGTGCACCGCCGCCAGCGCCTCGGCGAGCCCCGCCCCCAGGACCCGTACGGTGGGGGCGGGCAGCGGGCCGCCGTCCGCGACCGCAGAGGCCAAGGACGGGCCCGCCGCGTAGGCCGTGGCGACCCACGGCACCGGCGCCTCGGGGTCGGCGTCCAGGACGGGGGCCGTCCAGGCGCCGCCCACCCGGCGCGCGGCCTCCACCTCGCGCCGGAACCGGGCCCGGAACTCCTCGTCCAGCGCGAAGTGCGGGTGCACGATCTTCACGGCGACCGTGCGGCCCCCGGCGCTGCGGCCCAGGTAGACCCGTCCCATACCGCCCGAGCCGAGCCGGCCGAGCAGCCGGTAGGGCCCGACGGCCGTGGGTTCGTCGGCTTCCAGTGCCCGCATGGCGTCACCCTCCCCCGTCGGCGTCCGTGGACCGCCGTACCCGTCGGCGTTCCGTGGACCGCCGTACCCATGGGCGTCCGTGGACCGCCGCATGATCCGCAGGCGTCCGGCCCCCAACGTCCGGCAGGCCGGTACGCCCCGCAGGCCCCGCGGCCACCGCGGATCCCGTGGGCCCGGCAGTCCGTACGTCACGCGGGCCCCCGTAGCGCCTCCTGCGCCCGAACCACTCCCCAGCAGGGTAGTGCCGGCAGACCCCCGTGCCTCAGGGCTCCAGCAGATCCACCTTCACGTCCGCCGGGAAGCCGGTCGTCGGGCCGACGCGGCGCGCGAACTCCGCCACGGCCTCCAGCTGCGGGCCTCCGAAGCGGAAGTCCAGGGTCGTGAAGTACTGCGCGAGCGTCTGCTCGTCGAAGGCCTCCCAACGTGCCGCCTGCTCGGCGACCTTGCCGACCTCCTCCAGGGAGAGGTTGCGGGAGGCGAGGAACGCCTCGTGCACCCGGCGGGTGATGACCGGCTCGCGTTCCAGGTAGTCGCGGCGCGCCGCCCAGACCGCGAAGACGAACGGCAGACCCGTCCACTCCTTCCACAGCAGGCCGAGGTCGTGGACGTCCAGGCCGTAGCGCGGGCCGTCGAGCATGTTCGCGCGCAGCGCCGCGTCGCCGATGAGGACGGCCGCCTCCGCCTCCCGCATCATCAGGCCGAGGTCGGGCGGGCAGGTGTAGTAGTCGGGCTGGACGCCGAAGCGTTCCGCCAACAGCAGCTGGGCGAGGCGGACGGAGGTGCGCGAGGTCGAGCCGAGGGCGACCCGGGCGCCGTCC
This sequence comes from Streptomyces bullii, assembly GCF_042657145.1. NCBI lineage: Bacteria > Bacillati > Actinomycetota > Actinomycetes > Kitasatosporales > Streptomycetaceae > Streptomyces > Streptomyces bullii. Next base: position 82,579 of record NZ_JBHSNY010000012.1, on the reverse strand, counting down.
AGGCGGTCCAGCGGGGCCTGCGAGACGATCACGCACGACATCACCGGGCCGTCGCAGCCGACCGCGATGTCCGGGAAGGCGACGAGCTGGTCCGCGTGCTTGAGGAACTCGACCAGGGTGATCGGCCCGATGTCGAGCTCGCCCTGCACCAGCTTCTCGCTGAGCTTCTCAGGGGTGTCCTTCGTGAGCTCGAAGTCGAGGAGCGTGCCTGTTCTCGCAAGCCCCCAGTACAGGGGCAGGCAGTTCAGGAACTGGATGTGGCCGACGCGCGGCCGGGTGCGAGGATTGTCCACATCGTGAGGCTAGCCCTCGGGCAGCCGGACCCGGCCTGTGCCCCCTGCGTCGTTTGAACCAGCGGGGTTCAAACGTTCAGGTGACGTGATCTTTACCTCTCTTGCATTCGGCGTCCCGCGTGCTAGGCTCATCGCAAGTTGCAGTTTGGTTTCCCTTGCAGTACAGAGCCTGCGGAGCATGTGACCGCGGGCTCTCGTCATTCTCAGACGTATGCAGTTGTGCAGAACTTATCTTCACACTTGCTGGTTCTGGAGCAGGGCAACCCTTTTGAGCCCAAGGAGGGCTTATGGCTACCGGAACCGTGAAGTGGTTCAACGCCGAAAAGGGCTTTGGTTTCATCGCCCAGGAGGGCGGCGGCCCCGACGTCTTCGTCCACTACTCCGCGATCAACGCGAGCGGCTTCCGCTCGCTCGAGGAGAACCAGCAGGTGTCCTTCGACGTCACCCAGGGCCCGAAGGGCCCGCAGGCGGAGAACGTCACCCCTGTCTGATCGATAGCAGTACCCAAGGAGCCCCGCGCCACCCGGCGACGGGGCTCCTGCCCTTTTGGGGCACCGGCGCGGCCCGTACGGCCGGTGCGATGCCGTGTGATCTGTACGGCCGGTGAATTCCCGACGAATTCCCGGTCCGATCCGGACATCCGCCAGGACGCCCCTCAAGACCCCCGTCAAGACCCCCGATCCAGACCTGCTCCAGACGCCCGATTCCAGAGCCGCATCCGGACGCCCGATTCCGGAGCCGGATCCGGACGCCCGACTCGGACGTGCTGCGTGATCAGCACGAATGTCGTGCCCGGCGGCCCCGTTGGTGCTGGGCGCGGCGGGAGCGACGGCGGTGCTGGGGGCGCTGGGGTGGAGTGAGGCGCGGCCGGTGAGGTGCGGCTGGCGGGGTCAGCCGGTCCGCCCTTCCGATGCGCCGTGGTCCCCCAGTACGGCGCGGCAGTCCTGCCAGGCGGGCGGGCTCAACAGGGGCCGGAGATCCGGGTGAACAGGGCGAGCAGTTCGGGACCCCAGCGGGCACGAAAGGCCGGGTCGGTACGGGCCAGGTCGAGTTCGTTGGCGGCGGTGATTTCGGCGAAGTCCCTGCGGAGCTGCGGGGCCGGGACGTGGACACGGCCGATGAAACGGTCGTGGAAGGGACAGCCGAGGTCGCTGAGCGACGGGTAGGTGGCCGTGCGGTCGCAGCTCGTGTAGAGGTGGACGATCGCCTCGGCCTCGGGGCCGATCACCGCCACGAGGTCGGCGCGGCGGTCCAGGGACAACAGGGCGGTGGGAAAACCGCGTTGTGACTCTGGACGACCTGCGGGTCTTCGTCGCCGTGTGCCGGGCCGGCAGCCTCAGTGCGGTGGCCCGGGCACTGGCGTGCACCCAGTCGGCGGTGAGCCAGCACGTCAGGCGCCTGGAGCGCGAGACGGGGGTCAGCCTCCTGAAGCGGCAGTCGCGCGGGGTCGTACCGACGCCGGCGGGCCGGCTGCTGGAGGCGGCCGCGGCCGAGGGGATCGCCGGGCTGGACCTGGCGCTGCGGCGGCTGCGCGAACTCGCCGACGGCGCGAGCGGTTCGGTGCGCGTCGCCACGGGCGCGACGACCGTTCGGCACTTCATGGCGGAGGCCGTCGTCGCCTTCCGGCAGCGGCACCCGAACGTCAGCCTGGAGTTCCGTACGGAGAGCTCCAGCCGCGGCTGCTTCGACGCGCTGGCCGACAGCGACCTGGACCTGGCCTGGGTCACCCTCGGTCCGCCCGTGCGCGGCATCGAGCAGCGGCCGGTGGTCGACCTGCCGTGGGTGCTGGCGGTACGGGCCGGCGGCCCGCTGGCGTCACGGCCGTACGTGGAGCCCGCGCGGCTTCAGGACCTGCGGCTGATCCGGCTGCCGCCCGACTCGACGTCCGCGGCCCGTCTGGACGCCGCCTGCGCGGAGGCCGGGGTGCGGTTCGCCTTCGACACCGGCGTCGCCGACTGGGACACCGCGCTGCTGCTGGCGGAGCTGGGGCTGGGGCGGGCGGTCGTGCCCGCGTTGCCCGGACACGCGATCCCGGGCGAGGACGGCCCGCTGCGGCTGGCGCCCGTCCGGGACCTGCGTCCCCTGTCCGTCGGCTGGGCGGTCCGCCGCTGGGACGCGCTGCCACCGCCGGCGCGGGCGTTCGCCGACACGGTGGTGGAGCGCTGCCGTCGCGACGCGCCGGCGGCCCGGACGGAGTGAGGGGCGGCGAACTCCCCTCACTTCCAGCACGTCGACGGAGCTGATCAGGGCCACCGTGCTAGTCGAGGCCGATCGCCGCGCAGGCCGCCGCGTACCTCGTGGTGCAGATCTCCTTGACCGTGTAGACGCCGTCCTTGATCACCGTTGCCTCGATGTTGTCCTTCGTGAGGGCCACCACGGGGACCAGCATCGCCGGGATGTCCTTCTGGGTCGGGCTGTCGACCCGGTCGCGGGTGAGCGCGTCGAACTCGATCGAGCGGCCCTGGACCTTGGCCACCGCGATCTTCGCGGCGTTGGTCGCCTCCAGCAGGAACGACTTGTACACGGTCATGAACTGCCGGCCCGCGACGATCCGCTGCACCGCGTCCAGGTTCGCGTCCTGGCCCGTCACCGGCGGCATCTCGGTGGCGCCCGCCTCCTCCAGCGCCTCGATGGCGGCGCCCGCCATGCCGTCGTTCGCCGAGTAGACGGCGGCGATGTCGTTCAGCCCGACGGCCTCGATCGCCTTCTTCATGTTCGCCTTGGCGATGGCGGGCGACCACTTCGCGGTGTCGTACTGCCGGACGATGTTCACCTTGCCCTGGAGTTCGCTGAGCGCGCCCGCCTTGAACAGTGCCGTGTTGGGGTCGGCGGGGTCGCCGTTCATCATGACGACCTTTCCGGCGGAGGCCCTGCCGCCCAGCTCGTCGAGGAGGGAGCGGGCCTGCACCTCGCCGACCAGTTCGTTGTCGTGGGAGACGTACGCGTCGATCGGGCCCTGGGCGAGCCGGTCGTAGGCGATGACCGGGATGCCCGCGTCCTTGGCCTTGCGCACGTCCGACGCGACGGCCTTGGCGTCCAGCGCGTCCACCAGCACGACGTCGACCCTGTCGTCGATCATCTGCTGGAACTGCCGGCTCTGTCTGGCCACGCTCGCCTCGGCGTTGGCGTAGACGACCTTGCCCCGGCCGTTGGTGAGGGAGGCGATCTCCTTCTTGATCAGGGGGTAGTCGAACTTCTCGAAGCGTGCCGTGTCCCTGTCGGGCAGGAGCAACCCCACCGTGATGGCGTCGTCCTTCTCCGGAGCGGCGGAGCTGTCGCCTGCGTCCCCGCCGAAGGCGCCGCACGCGGTGAGCGAGAGGGCCGAGGCGGAGGCGGTCAGGGCTATGGCGAGACGATGACGCACAGCGGTCCGACGGGTGTTACGGGCGTTCACTTCAGGTGCCTTCCGAAAGAGGGAGCAGCAGCGCGACCGAGGTGGCTGAAAGCCAAGGCGGTGACGGTGTGCGGCGTCAAGCAACGCACGTCACGAGACCGCAACAGCTCGGCCGGGAGGGGTGGTCGGCCCACACCCGGCGCGGGGACGACGGCCCGCCGCCCCCGACGCGACCTGCGCGTCTCACCCCACCAGCGCCAGTGACGCCACCGCCGGGGCCATGTACAGCAGGGGGAAGGGGACGTGGGTGAACCAGCGTGCCCGGATCACCGTGGCGACCGCGCCGGCGAAGTACAGGACCAGGCCGATGCCCGCCAGGACCCCCACCACCGGTACGGCCAGTCCGACCAGCAGGCCGACCGCGCCTGCCGCCTTGGCCGCGCCGAGCCACGGCAGCCACGACAGCGGCACGCCGTAGTCGGCCAGCGGTTTGATCACCCACTCGGCGCGGCGGAGGGTCGACGCGGCCGAGAAACCGGCCATCAGGGCACCCAGCACAGTGACGATGACGTAGGCGGTGGACATCGCGGGATCCTCCTCGGATCGGCGTCGGGTCGGTGTCTCATCACCCTGACGACGCCCGCGGCCCGCGTGTGACCGGCAGTCGACTGTGACGCCCCTCACGCCCCTAGCGTTGGTACAGCTTCTCCACCTCCGTCTCGAAGTCGCGCATGATCGCCTCGCGGCGCAGCTTCATCGACGGGGTCAGATGGCCCGCCTCCATCGTGAAGTCGACGGGCAGGATCGCGAAGCGGCGGATCGACTCCGGCCTGGACACCAGCTTGTTGGCCTCGTCGATCGCCCGTTGCAGGACTGCTCTGAGCTCCTCGTCGTCGACCAGGAGCCGGGGCGGCACGGGGTGCTTGCCGTTCATCTGGCGCCAGTGGGTGATGCCGTCCTGGTCCAGGGTGATCAGCGCGGAGACGTAGGGGCGGCCGTCGCCCAGCACGACGCACTGGGAGATCAGGGGGTGGGAGCGGAGCCAGTTCTCCAGCGGGGCCGGGGCGACGCTCTTGCCTCCGGCCGTGATCAGCATCTCCTTCTTCCGGCCGGTGATCGTCAGGTATCCCTCGTCGTCCAGCTCGCCGAGGTCGCCCGTCGCGAGCCAGCCGTCCGGGGTCGCGGGGACCACTCCGCCCGCCGCCGGGTCCCAGTAGCCGCGGAGTACGTGGTCGCCCGCCACCAGGATCTCGCCGTCGGCCGCTATACGGACCCGCGTGCCCGGCAGCGGCCAGCCCACCGTGCCGAGCCGGGGCTTGAGCGGTGGGGTCACCGTCGACGCGCCGGTGGTCTCCGTCAGGCCGTAGCCCTCGAAAATCTCGATGCCGGCGCCGGCGTAGAACGCGGCCAGGGGGCGGCCGAGCGGGGAGCCGCCGCAGATGGCGTAGCGGACTCGGCCGCCCATGGCGCTGCGGATACGGCGGTAGACCAGGGGGTCGTAGAAGGCGCGGGCGGTCCTCAGGGACCGGGACGGGCCCGGCCCGGTCCCGGTCTGCTGGGCCTCCACCGCCTCGCCGTAGCGGCGGGCGACCGCCGCCGCGCGGTCGAACGACGTCACCTTCCCGCCGGCCTCCGCCTTGGCGCGGGCGGTGTTGAAGACCTTCTCCAGCATGTACGGGATGGCCAGCAGACAGGTCGGCCGGAAACTCGCCAGGTCCGGGAGCAGGTCGTCGGCCTTGATGCTGGGCGTGTGGCCCAGCCGGACCCGCGCGCGGACGCAGGCGATCGCCACCATCCGCCCGAAGACGTGCGACATCGGCAGGAACAGCAGGACCGACGCCTCCTCGTTCGTCCTCGCGCGGAAGACCGGATAGAGCAGCTCGATGGCGTTGTCCACCTCGGCGAAGAAGTTGCCGTGGGTGAGGGCGCAGCCCTTGGGACGGCCGGTGGTGCCCGACGTGTAGACGAGGGTCGCCAGCGTCTCGGGGATGAGCACACCGCGCCGTACGTCCACCTCCGCGTCCGGGATGCGCGCGCCGAGTTCCGCGAGCCGCTCGACGTGGCCCTTCTCGACGACCCACACGGACCGCAGGTCGGGCAGGCGTTCGCGCTCGGGGCCGATGGCCGCGGCCTGGCCGACCGTCTCCGTGATCAGGGCGACCGCGCCCGAGTCCTGGAGGATCCAGCGGGTTTGGAAGACGGAGGAGGTGGGGTAGATCGGGACGGTCACCAGACCCGCCGCCCACGCGGCGAAGTCGAGGAGCGTCCACTCGTAGATGGTGCGGGCCATCACCGCGATCCGGTCGCCCGGCATGAGGCCCTCGGAGACGAGTCCCTTCGCCACGGCCAGCACCTGGTCGGCGAACTGGGCCGCCGTCACGTCCGTCCACCGCCCGTCCGGTCCCTTGCGGCTGAGGACCACGGAGCCCGGCGCCGCGCTCGCGTTGTCGAACGGCAGGTCGGCGAGCGACCCGTGCCGTACCGGCTGCGCCAGCGGCGGCACGGACGCCTCCCGCACGACCCCGTCCAGCCGCCGTGTCTCGGGCTCGACGAGGACGGGCCCGCCGTACACATCGCCGAAGGCGGAGGAGGGAAGGTCAGTGGACACGGGCGACTCCTGGGGCGTGCAGCGAAGAACTGCTTGCGCATACGTACGTGCCTCGCACGCCGAGGCGCTCAACCGGCGGAATCCCCAGAAACGGGCTTCTGACGGCAGGAACCGGATCGTACGGGGCCCGCGTGGCGGGTTTGTGCGGGTTCGGGGATGGTTCGGAGCCAGGCCTGTGCAATCTCGGGGGTTACGTGAGGGTGTTTCACGTTCTCTGCCGGATCACGCCCGCTCCAGGATCGCCGTCACCCCCTGCCCGCCCGCCGCGCACACCGAGATCAGCCCGCGGCCGGGCGCGCCCCGTTCGGCGAGCAGCTTGGCCAGGGTCGCCACGATCCGGGCGCCGGTGGCGGCGAAGGGGTGACCGGTCGCGAGCGAGGAGCCCGCGACGTTCAGACGGGCGCGGTCCACCGGGGCGAGTCCCCGCTTCTCCCAGGCCGCGAGCGTGGCCAGTACCTGGGAGGCGAACGCCTCGTGGATCTCGACCAGATCGAAGTCGTCCAGGCCGAGGCCCGCGCGCTCCAGCATGCGCGGGACCGCGTACGCGGGAGCCATCAGCAGTCCGTCCTCGCCGTCGGCGACGTCGCCGTGCACGAAGTCGACCGCCGCCGTCTCGTACGCCGTGAGGTACGCCAGCGGCTCAAGGCCGCGCGCCTCGGCCCACTCCTCGCTCGCCAGCAGCACCACCGCCGCCCCGTCCGTCAGCGGTGTCGAGTTGCCCGCGGTCATGGTCGGGTCGGGGTGATCCAGGCCGAACACCGGCTTGAGGGCGGCCAGTTTCTCCACCGTCGAACCGGGGCGCAGGTTCTGGTCGCGGGCCAGGCCGCGGAAGGGGGTGACCAGGTCCTGGAAGAAGCCGCGTTCGTACGCGGCCGCCAGCCGCTGGTGACTGGCGGCCGCCAGTTCGTCCTGCGCCCGGCGGCCGACGCCCCAGGCGCGGGCGGTCACGGCGGCGTGCTCGCCCATCGACAGGCCGGTACGCGGCTCGGCGTTGCGCGGGATGTCGGGGATCAGCTGGGCGGGCCTGACGCGGGCGAGCGCCTTCAGCCGGGCGCCCGCCGACCTGGCCCGGCGGGCCTCCAGCAGGATCCGCCGCAGCTGGTCGTTGACACCGAGCGGTGCGTCGCTCGCCGTGTCCGCGCCGCCCGCGATCGCCGACTCGGTCTGCCCGAGGGCGATCTTGTTGGCGGCGGCGATCACGGCCTGGAGCCCCGTGCCGCAGGCCTGCTGGATGTCGTACGCGGGTGTCCGGGCGTCCAGCCGGGAGCCGAGGACGGTCTCACGCGCGAGGTTGAAGTCGCGGCTGTGCTTGAGGACCGCCCCGGCGACGAACTCGCCCACCGCGCCCGGCTCCTGGAGCCCGTACCGCTCGACGAGGCCGTCGAGCGCGGCGGTGAGCATCTCCTGGTTGGAGGCCGTGGCGTAGGGCCCGTCGGAGCGGGCGAACGGGATGCGGCTGCCGCCGATGATCGCGACGCGCCGCGCCTGCGGCGGCTTCAGCGGCTCCAGGGGGCTCATCTCGACCTGCTCCTCACCGTGACGTAGCATTACCTCCGGTAACCTTACTCCAGAGTAAGGACTTTTCGGAGCACTCGCAGCTGGGAGTACCCCATGGCCGACCGCTATCTGAGCTTCACCGGCACCGCGCCCGGCCGTTTCCTCACCCGCCGCCTGGGCCTTCCGCAGCCGGCGGCACTGCGGCGCTGGTCACCGGAGCGGCCGGTGCTCGAGGGCGGTCTGCTCCACCTCACCGCGGGCAAGTCCGACCTGGACCTCGCGCCCGTCCTCGCCCGTACGGGGCTGGGGGCCGACTCGGGCCGGCCTGCCGCCGTCGTCCTGGACGCCACCGGCGTACGGGACGTCGAGGGACTGGCCGAGGTGCACGCCGCGCTGCACCCCGTCGTGCGGTCGGTCGCCGCGAGCGGCCGCGTGGTGGTGCTGGGCGCCCCGCCGGCCCTCGCCGACCATCACCAGGCCGCCGCCCAGCAGGCGCTGGAGGGTTTCACCCGCTCCCTCGGCAAGGAGATCGGCCGGGGCAGGACCGTGAACCTGGTCCGCCTCACCGACGCGCACGCCGCCGAGTCGACCCTGCGCTTCCTGCTCTCCCCCAAGTCGGCCTACGTCAGCGGCCAGGTGATCGAGGTCGGCTCCCGCGAGGCCGAGGCGCCCGGCGACTGGGACCGTCCCCTGACCGGCCGGACCGCCCTGGTGACCGGCGCCGCGCGGGGCATCGGCGAGGCGGTCGCCGAGACGCTGGCCAGGGACGGCGCCCGGGTCGTGGTCCTCGACGTGCCGCAGGCCGAGCAGGACGCCCGGCGCGTCGCCGAGCGGCTCGCCGGCACCGCGCTCGCCCTCGACATCACGGCCGGCGACGCGGGCGAGCGGATCGCCGCGGCCCTGCCGGACGGCCTGGACATCCTGATCCACAACGCGGGCATCACGCGCGACCGGCGGCTGGTCAACATGCCCGCCGAACGCTGGAGTGCGGTGCTGGACGTCAACCTGGCGAGCGTGCTGCGCACGACCGACGCCCTGCTGGCGTCCGGGACGCTGAAGCCGGGCGGCCGGATCGTGGCGACCGCCTCCATCGCGGGGCTCGCCGGGAACGCGGGCCAGACGAACTACGGCGCCGCCAAGGCGGGCATCGTCGGCCTGGTCCGCTCCCTTGCGCCCCGAGCGCTGGACGAGCACGGGGTGACGGTGAACGCGGTCGCGCCCGGGTTCATCGAGACGAGAATGACGGCAGCCGTCCCGCTGTTCATCCGCGAGGCGGGCCGCCGTATGAACTCCCTCGCCCAGGGCGGGCTGCCCGTCGACGTCGCCGAGACCACCGCCTGGCTCGCCCACCCGGCCTCCGGGCCGGTCAACGGGCAGGTCGTCCGGGTCTGCGGCCAGAGCCTGCTGGGAGCGTGATGTCCCCCGACGTCCTCGTCCTCACCGGGCCCCCCTCCCTTCCGCCCCTGCTCGCGCGGGGCGCCCTGCTGTCCCCCTTGAAACGGCCGGGCCCCGACGCGGAGTTCCCGCGCACCCGGCTCGTCCTGCCCGGCCTGCGCGTCGACCTCGCGCGGCTGGCCGCGTACGAGCGGGTGTGCGGGTTCCCGACCGGGGAGGACGCCCTGCCGGTGACCTATCCGCACGTCCTCGGCTTCCCGGCGGCCATGCGGCTGATGAGCGGCCGGGACTTCCCGCTGCCGCTGCTGGGCCTGGTCCACACGTCCCTCTCGATCACCCGGCGCCGGGCCCTCACGGCCACCGGGGAGTACGAACTCGCCGTCCACGTCGAGGGGTTGGCACCGCACCGGCGCGGTACGCAGGCGACGGTCGTCACCGAGATGCGGACCGGCGACGAGGTGGTGTGGGAGTCGCGCAGCACGTACCTGGCCCGGCACCGCACCCGGCACGGAGCCGACGGGCCCGCCGGGCAGGAACCTGTGGGGCAGCGGCCCGCCGGGGAGGGGCCTCTGGCGGAAGGGCCCGCCGGGCAGGAGCGCAAGCCGCTGCCCGCCGTCGCCGACTGGCGGCTCGGCGGCGACATCGGCCGGCGCTACGGTGCCGCGTCCGGCGACCGCAACCCGATCCACCTGCACCCGCTGACCGCCCGGCTGTTCGGCTTCCCCCGCGCGATCGCGCACGGCATGTGGACCGCGGCCCGCTGCCTCGCCGCGCACGGCACGCCGGACCAGGCCGTGGTACGGGTGGAGTTCCGGGCGCCCGTGCCGCTGCCGGGGACGGTGACGTACGCGGCGGAGGGCGGCCGCTTCGAACTGCGCGACGGAAACGACCGCCTCCACCTGACCGGCGAGGTCCACCCCGCCTGAGAACGGCACAGCGGCAACGGTTGGTCCCGTGCACAGCAGCAACGCCCGGCCCCACCCGACCAGCGAGCTCTACCCCGCCTGAGCCCGCTCCGGCTCCTCGGGCGGTGACCACGGGCGGCCCGCCATCAGGTCGCCCAGCCCCGCCCACGCGAAGTTCATCAGGGTCGCCGCCGCCTGCCTGGCCGTGACGCCCGGGGTGGCGTTGGCCCAGGCGGCCAGCGACTCGGCGGCGCCCACCAGGGCCTCGGCGAGCCCGGCGACCTCGCGCTCCGGCAGGTCGGGGTCGCGATGGGCCTCGCGTGCGGCGGCGAGGATCAGCTGCGTCACGAGCGCGGCGATCTCCTCGCGCATCGCGGTGAACTCGGCCGCGAACGGCTCGCCGTGCGTCCGGGCCTGGAGGTGCAGCACCGCCCAGCCGTCGGGGTTGCGGGCGGTGTGGGTGAAGAAGGCCCGCAGGCCTTCCCAGAGTTGGCGGTCGGCGGGCAGGTCGGGGTGGACGCCCGCGCGGACCGCCTCCGTGAGCGCGGCGGCCTCCCGGCGGATGCACGCCGTGAAGAGGTCTTCCTTCGAGTTCAGGTACAGGTACACCAACGGCTTGGAGACGCCCGCGAGTTCGGCGATCTCGTCCATCGACGCGGCCATGTACCCGCGCTGCCCGAAGGTGCGTACGGCGGCGTCCAGCATCTGCTGCTCACGGACCGCACGCGGCATCCGCTTGCTCTTCACGGCACCCATGCGGATTAGCGTACGGTCCGGCGCGACCGGTCAGATCCTCGTCAGATCTCCGCCGGTGTCGGTCAGGCCGTGGCGGCCACGGGACGCGGCTCGTCCGCCGGCTCGGCCGGCTCGTCCACCGGGGAGCCGCCGACGCGGTCGTAGGCGTCGCGGTCGAGCAGGCCCTCGCGGGCGGAGACGAGGACCGGCACCAGGGCCTGCCCGGCGACGTTCGTCGCCGTGCGGATCATGTCGAGGATCGGGTCGATCGCGAGCAGCAGGCCGACGCCCTCCATGGGCAGGCCGAGCGTGGACAGGGTGAGGGTCAGCATGACCGTCGCGCCCGTCAGGCCGGCCGTGGCGGCGGAGCCGACCACCGACACGAACGCGATCAAAAGGTAGTCGCCGACGCCGAGCTGGATGTCGAAGATCTGGGCGACGAAGATCGCGGCAATGGCGGGGTAGATGGCGGCGCAGCCGTCCATCTTGGTCGTGGCGCCGAACGGCACGGCGAACGAGGCGTACTCGCGCGGCACTCCGAGGCGCTCGGTGACCTTCTGGGTCAGCGGCATGGTGCCCACCGACGAGCGGGAGACGAAGGCCAGCTGGATCGCGGGCCAGGCGCCCTTGAAGAACTGCACCGGGTTGGCCTTGGCGACGGTGCCGAGCAGCAGCGGGTAGACCACGAACAGGACGATCAGGCAGCCGACGTAGATGTCGGCGGTGAAGGTGGCGTACTTGCCGATCAGGTCCCAGCCGTAGGTGGCGATGGCGTTGCCGATGAGGCCGACGGTGCCGAGCGGGGCGAGCCGGATGACCCACCACAGCGCCTTCTGGAGCAGTTCCAGGACGGACTCGCTCAGGGTGAGGATCGGCTGGGCCTTCTCGCCGAGCTGGAGGGCGGCGATACCGGCGACGGCGGCCATGAAGACGATCTGGAGGACGTTCAGCTCGGTGAACGGCGTGATCACGTCGGTCGGGACGATGCCGGTCAGGAAGTCGATCCAGGAGCCGGTCGTCTTGGGCAGCTCACCGTCCTTGGGGGTGAGGCCGGTGCCGGCGCCGGGGTTGGTGACCAGGCCGATGACGAGGCCGATGCTCACGGCGATCAGCGACGTGATCATGAACCAGAGCAGGGTGCGGGAGGCCAGGCGGGCCGCGTTGTTGACCTTCCGCAGGTTGGTGATCGAGACGAGGATCGCGAAGAAGACGAGCGGGGCGACGGCGAGCTTCAGCAGGCCGACGAAGGTGGCGCCGATCTTCTCCAGGGTCGTCACGAGCCAGGACACGTCCTGGCTGCGGGCGACCCAGCCGAGGAGGACGCCCAGGGCGAGACCGAGGAGTATCTGGGCCCAGAAGGGCACCTTCAGGGACTTCGTGGGGGACGAGGCTGCTGACATCACACGCACGACCGTAACACCTGAACTTTGAGAGCCTCAAAGCCTTACTTTGAGAGGTGAAGGCGGGACTGGACCCCCAGAAACGCAAATCGCCCCGGTGTGCGGGGGTTTGGGCAACCCGCGCGCACCGGGGCGCTGTTCGCGTGTGACGGAGCTTACGTCGGCTTTACGTCCGCCTTACGAGGTCTGCCCCTGCGTCCGGGCTGCGTCGTCGGCGACGTCCTCCTGGCTGCGGTTGGCCTCCAGGTTGGCCTTCACCCGGTCCACCCGCCTGACGATCTGCTCGGAGGCCCGGTCGCGCTCCTTGCGCAGCGCGACGAAGCTGATCGGCGCGGAGAGCAGCAGGGCGAGGAGGATGATCCACAGGCCGTTGGAGTCGCCGAGGCCGCGCGGGGCGAGACCGGAGTAGACGAGACCCCAGACGACCACGAGGCAGCCCACGAAGATCCCGAGGCGCATCAGCGTGTAGCGGAGCATCTCAATCCACTCTTCCGTATCTATCGGCCGGAACGTTCCCAAAGGGGCACCGTCCAGTGAAGCACGCCGGACCACCGATCTTGCACGGGGGTGCGCACGGGGCTCACGGGGACGCCTGTGGGCTCGCAGCGTGCGTACGGGCTCAGTCCAGCGGCAGCAGCATGATGACGTCGTCCCGGTCGTCGCCCGGGGCGACCCGGATCGCGCCGGGGATCCGGCCGACCTCCTTGTAGCCGCAGGAAGCGTAGAACCGCTCCAGTCCGAGTCCGCCGCGACAGGTCAGCCGTACCGCCCCGATGCCCTCGATGCCGCGGGCCGCGTCCGCGGCGGCGGCCAGCAGGTCACGCCCGTACCCCTTGCCCTGGTGGCGGGGATGCACCATCACCGTGTACAGCCACAGCCAGTGCGCCATCAGGCGGTAGGTGTTGAAGGTGAGGAAGGCGGTCGCGGCCACCCGTCCCTGCTCGTCGTGCCCGACGAGCAGCCGGGTCCACCCCTCCGCCATCGCCGTGAAGTGCTTCAGCAGCTCCGGGCGGACCGTCTCCCGCTCCACCGGCGGCACGAATCCGACGGCGCCACCCGCGTTGGACACGTCGGTCCACAGATCGAGCAGGCCGTCGCGCAGGTCGGGGGTCACGGCGGGATCGAGAGTGAAAGTAAGGGGCATGGAGGCATGCTACCTATTACGACAGGGCTCGCGCCGCCACTTTCAGATCCGCGACCAGGCCCCGGTACGCCGCCTCCCGGTCGTCCGCCCGCAGCACCGCCGAGGGGTGCACCGTCGGCACGAGCAGCTCCCGCCGCCCGTGGATCTCCTCCTCCAGCAGCGTGCCGCGCACCTGCGTGACCCGGAACGAGGAGCCCAGCAGGGCCTTCCCGGCGGTCGCGCCCAGGACGACGATCAGCTCCGGTTCGACGACCGCCAGCTCGGCGGCGAGCCAGGGCCCGCACGCGGTCGTCTCCCGCAGGCTGGGCGCCTTGTGGATACGGCGCTTGCGGGGCTCGGCCTGGGTGAACTTGAAGTGCTTGACCGCGTTGGTGACGTACGTGTCCGCCGGGCTGATGCCGGCTTCGTCCAGGGCGCGGTCCAGGAGTTTCCCGGCCGGGCCGACGAACGGTCTGCCCTGGCGGTCCTCCTGGTCGCCGGGTTGCTCGCCGACGAGCATGACGCGGGCGTGCGGGTCGCCGGTGCCGAAGACGGTCTGGGTGGCGTCCCGGTGCAGGGGGCAGCCCCGGCAGCCGGCCGCCGCCTCGCGCAGCTGGTCGAGCCCGGCGCCGTCGGGGACGAAGGGCTCTGCGGTGTAGGCATCCTCGGGAGCCTTCGTGCTGGGCATGGCCCCCGGGTACCCCGGTCGCCGACGGCGAACAGCGGCGTGCGTCGCCCGGCCGCAGCTCTGGGGAAACCGCTCGGGCCCACGCGGCGGAGCCGCAAGCCGGGCACAGCCCCGTGCTCCTCGGCTCACACGCGCATGGGCTGCGGCGACTCCCGGCGGGCCGGGTCCGGACCGTCGTACTCCCGGATGATCTCGTAGCGGGTGTTGCGCTCCACCGGCCGGAAGCCTGCGTCGCGGATCAGCTCCAGCAGGTCCTCGCGGGTGAGCTTGCTGGGTGTGCCGAAGTTGTCCGCGTCGTGCGTGATCTTGTACTCGACGACCGAGCCGTCCATGTCGTCGGCGCCGAACTGGAGGGCCAGTTGCGCGGTGTTGACGCCGTGCATCACCCAGAAGACCTTCACGTGCGGCACGTTGTCGAACAGCAGCCGGGAGACGGCGAAGGTCTTCAGCGCCTCCGCCCCGGTCGCCATCTGCGTGCGGGCCTGGAGCCGGTTGCGGACCTTGCCGTCCTTCATGTCGACGAAGTCGTGCTGGTAGCGCAGCGGGATGAAGACCTGGAAACCGCCGGTCTCGTCCTGGAGTTCACGCAGCCGCAGCACGTGGTCGACGCGGTGGCGGGGCTCCTCGATGTGGCCGTACAGCATGGTGCACGGGGTCTTCAGGCCCTTCTCGTGCGCCAGGCGGTGGATGCGCGACCAGTCCTCCCAGTGGGTGCGGTGGTCGACGATGTGCTGCCGCACCTCCCAGTCGAAGATCTCCGCGCCGCCGCCGGTGAGCGACTCCAGGCCCGCGTCGATCAGCTCGTCCAGGATCTCGCTCGCGCTCATCCCGGAGATCGTCTCGAAGTGGTGGATCTCGGTGGCGGTGAAGGCCTTCAGGGAGACGTTCGGCAGGGCCTTCTTCAGCTCGCGCAGGGAGCGCGGGTAGTAGCGCCAGGGGAGGTTCGGGTGCAGGCCGTTGACGATGTGCAGCTCGGTGAGGTTCTCCGACTCCATCGCCTTGGCGAGCTTGACGGCCTCCTCGATGCGCATCGTGTACGCGTCCTTCTCCCCCGGCTTGCGCTGGAAGGAGCAGTACGCGCAGGAGGCCGTGCACACGTTGGTCATGTTGAGGTGGCGGTTGACGTTGAAGTGGACGACGTCGCCGTTCTTCCGCGTCCGCACCTCGTGCGCGAGCCCGCCGAGCCACGCCAGGTCGTCCGACTCGTACAGCGCGATGCCGTCCTCGCGGGTCAGCCGCTCGCCGGAGCGGACCTTCTCCTCCAGCTCGCGCTTGAGCCCGACATCCATTGCCGTTACCTCCACCTAGAGACAGATCTCGTCAACCGTACTCCCCCGCCTTTCGGGCGGAGGACCCCGAACGACGCTCCGCGCCTACGCCGGTTCCGGCAGCTCACCCACCCGGTTCTCCCACTTCGTGGAGAGCACGATGGTGGTACGGGTCCGGGAGACGCCCTTCGTCCCGCTGAGCCGCCGGATGATCTTCTCCAGCCCGTCGACGTCGGTCGCCCGGACCTTGAGCATGAACGAGTCGTCGCCGGCGATGAACCAGCAGTCCTCGATCTCGGGGAGGTCCTTCAGCCGGCGGGCCACGTCCTCGTGGTCGGCGGCGTCGGAGAGCGAGATGCCGATGAGGGCGGTGACGCCGAGGCCGAGCGAGGCGGCGTCGACGGTGGCGCGGTAGCCGGTGATGACGCCGGCCGCCTCCAGCCGGTTGATGCGGTCGGTGACGCTGGGTCCCGACAGGCCGACGAGGCGTCCCAGCTCCGCGTAGGAGGCCCGGCCGTTCTCCCTCAGGGCCTGGATGAGCTGCCTGTCCACCGCGTCCATGCGATCGAAGCCTTCCGCTGAAGAGGTCTGAAAGTTCCGGAGAGTGAGGGTGAGGGTGAGGTGCTCAGGTGGTAC
Organism: Streptomyces bullii; assembly: GCF_042657145.1. NCBI lineage: Bacteria > Bacillati > Actinomycetota > Actinomycetes > Kitasatosporales > Streptomycetaceae > Streptomyces > Streptomyces bullii. The sequence continues at coordinate 66,697 of NZ_JBHSNY010000012.1, read as the reverse complement.
GGGACCCGCCGCCGAGCTCACCCTCCCAACGGCGATAGAGCCGGTGCGGCACGCCCGCCGCGTCGAGTACGCGTCCGGCGACGAAGTCCACCAGGTCCTGGATGTGCGTCGCGCCCGCGTAGAAGGCCGGGGAGGCGGGCACCACGGTCGCGCCCGCGTCGTCGAGGGCGACCAGGTGCCGCAGGGTCTGGCCGTTCAGCGGGGTCTCGCGCACGGCCACGACCAGCTTGCGTCCCTCTTTCAGGGTGACGCTCGCCGCCCGCTGCAACAGGTCCTTGGACAGCCCGAGCGCGACCCCGGCCACGCACGCCGTCGAGGCGGGCACGATGAGCATGCCCTTGACCGGGTACGAGCCCGAGGACGGCCCGGCCGCCAGGTCCCCGGCGTTCCAGTACCGCACCCCGTCGAGGTCGGCCTCGAAGGTGTCCGGCTTCCCGTCGGCGCCCCGCGACAGCCACTGCCGCAGGTCGTCCCGCCAGTGCGCGTCCCGGAAGGAGATCCCGGTCTCGTCGAGGAGGGTGAGCCGGGAGGCCCGGGACACCACGAGGTCGACGCTCTCGCCCGCGGCGAGCAGTGCGCGCAGCACGGCGGCGGCGTACGGGGTACCCGAAGCGCCGGACACCCCTACGATCCAAGGCGTACGCGGCGTCTCGCCTGGCTTGACTGGGTTCACAACACCGAGCCTATCCGGCCTCGCAGGGTGGGAACCGGCCAAGGGGTCCGGGCCGTTCCCCGGAGGGGATGAGCCGAGGCTGGGGGTTGCCATGCGGAATCCGGACCTGGCGTGGTCGCGCGGCGACCGCGCGAAGGCCGCGGCCAAGCTGATGGTGGGCTGGGTCGCGCTGCTGTGGCTGCTGGAACTGGCCGACGTGGCCGGCGGCCATGCGCTGGACGGCCTCGGCATCACGCCGCGCACGCCCGCTGAGCTGGCCGATGTCGTCCCGGCCGCCTTCGTCCACTTCGGCTTCGCTCACCTCGCCGCCAACACGGTGCCGCTGCTGGTGCTCGGTTTCCTGGCCGCGCTCGGCGGCCTGCGCCGGTTCCTGGCGGTGTGCGCGCTGATCGTCGTCGCGGACGGTCTGGGTGTGTGGCTCGTGGCCCCGGCGCACAGCAACACCGCGGGCGCCTCCGGGCTGGTCTTCGGCCTCTTCGGCTTCCTGCTGGTCAGCGGCTTCGTCGAGCGGCGCCCGCTCGGCATCCTGGCCGGTCTGCTGGTCGGCGCCGTCTGGGGCGGCTCGATCCTCACGGGCCTGGCCCCCACGCAGACGGGCGTCAGCTGGCAGGGCCACCTGATAGGCCTGTGCGCGGGCGTGGCGGCGGCGTTCGTCTTCCGGCGCCGGACCCTCGGCGACCGGCCGGCCGGTCCTGCGTAACGGACGGCCGCGGCCGATCGGGTGGCCGAAAATAATCGCTCGGCGGTCAGACCGTGAGTCCGCGCACCAGGAGATCCAGCAGCGCGCACACGAACAAGGCGATGCCGATGAAGCCGTTGACGCTGAAGAACGCCCTGTTCACGCGGGACAGATCGTGGGGGCGGACGATGGTGTGCTCATAGACGAACGCACCGGCCACGATCAGCAGGCCCAGCCAGAAGAAGGCGCCGGCGTCCGTCGCCAGGGCGTACCAGACGAACAGGGCCGTGGTCAGCGCGTGGCAGACGCGGGCGCTCCAGACGGCCGCCGGTACGCCGAAGCGGGCCGGGACCGACATGACGCCGATCTCGCGGTCGGTCTCGACGTCCTGGCAGGCGTAGATCAGGTCGAAGCCGCCGATCCAGATGCCGACCGCGAGGCCGAGGATCACCGCGTCCCAGGACCAGGCGCCGGTGACGGCGAGCCACCCGCCGACCGGGCCCATCGCCTGGGCGAGGCCGAGGATGGCCTGCGGGAAGTTCGTGAACCGCTTGCCGTACGGGTAGACCACCATCGGGATCACCGCGATGGGGGCCAGGGCCAGGCACAGCGGGTTCAGCAGGGCCGCCGCGCCGAGGAAGACCACCAGGGCGATCAGCGCGCCCGTCCAGGCATGGCGAACCGACACCGCGCCGGTCACCAGCTCGCGCTGTGCCGTACGCGGGTTACGGGCGTCGATCTCGCGGTCGATGATCCGGTTGACCGCCATCGCGAAGGTGCGCAGGCCGACCATCGCGAGGGTGACCAGAAGCAGCCGGCCCCAGTGGATGTTCCTGTCCCACTCGAACATCGCGGTCAGCGAGGCGATGTAGGCGAAGGGCAGTGCGAAGACCGAGTGCTCGATCATCACCAGGCGGAGGAAGGACTTCACCTTCCCGGTCGGCTGCGGTGCCGGGCCCGGGCCCACGACCCCGTCGGCGGTGGTCATCATGCGAGGCTCCCGAGGAACGCGTCGAGGTCGGCCAGCAGCGCGGCGACGGGCAGCGGGCCCGTCTCCACGGTCAGCGCTGTCCCGGCGTCGTCGGGCGGAGTGACGTGCGCCGTGAAGGCGTACGTGTCAGCGCCGGCCGGACGGGCGTCCAGCCGCAGCACCGCGCCGCCGTCGACCGTGAACGGCCCCTCCGCCGCGGCGAGCCCGGCGCGCAGCCGCTCCGCGAAGCCAGCCGGTTCCGTGTCACGGACACCGGGCAGCTCGAAGCCGTCGCCCGCGCCGTCGTGCTCCAGGAGGACGGCCCAGGTGTCCCCCGGTCCCGCGAACTCCTCGGGTCCGACGCCCGCCTGCTCGGCGGCCCGCCGGACGCCCGGGTCGGCCGGGTCCAGCTCGGGCCGCACGAGCGCCACGTAGTCGGTGTCGGTGCCGATGAACAGGGCCGGGCCGCCCACGGCGATGGGGCTCACAGGCCGTACTCCTTCCAGCGGCGGCTCACCTTCGCCGCCGTCTCCGGATCGGACTCCACCATGTCGGGCCACCCGCCGTCGCGGGTGTAGCCCTCCTCGGGCCACTTCTTCGTCGCGTCGATGCCCGCCTTGCCTCCCCAGAACTGCTGGTAGGAGGCGTGGTCGAGATGGTCGACGGGGCCCTCGACGACGGTGAGGTCGCGGGCGTAGTCCGTGTTGCCGAGGGCCCGCCAGGCGACCTCGTGCAGGTCGTGCACATCGCAGTCGGAGTCCACCACCACGATCAGTTTGGTGAGCGACATCATGTGCGCGCCCCAGATGGCGTGCATCACCTTCTGCGCGTGCTTGGGGTACTTCTTGTCGATCGAGACGATCGCGCAGTTGTGGAAGCCGCCGGCCTCGGGCAGGTGGTAGTCCACGATGTCCGGAACGATGATCTTCAGCAGCGGCAGGAAGAAGCGTTCCGTCGCCCGGCCCAGCGGTCCGTCCTCCGTCGGGGGCCGTCCGACGACGATCGACTGGAGCAGCGGGCGCTTCCGCATCGTCACGCAGTCGATGGTCAGGGCCGGGAAGGGCTCCTGCGGCGTGTAGAAACCGGTGTGGTCGCCGAACGGACCCTCCGGCAGCATCTCGCCCGGCTCCAGCCAGCCCTCCAGCACCACCTCGGCCTGCGCCGGCACCTGGAGCGGCACCGTCTTGCATTCGACCATCTCGATCCGCTTGCCCGCGACGAACCCGGCGAACAGGTACTCGTCGATGTCGCCGGGCAGGGGGGCCGTGGAGGCGTACGTCACGGCGGGCGGGCACCCGAAGGCGATCGCGACCGGCAGCCGCTCCCCCCTCCTCGCGGCCACCTGGTAGTGGTTGCGGCTGTCCTTGTGGATCTGCCAGTGCATGCCGATGGTGCGCCGGTCGTGGCGCTGGAGCCGGTACAGGCCCAGGTTGCGGATGCCGGTCTCCGGGTCCTTGGTGTGGGTCAGGCCCAGGTTGAAGAAGGAGCCGCCGTCCTTCGGCCAGGTGAACAACGCCGGGAGCCGGTCGAGGTCCACGTCGTCGCCGGTGAGCACGACCTCCTGGACGGGGGCGTCCTTGACCTTCTTCGGCGGTACGTGGGTCATCGCGCCGAGCTTGCCGAACGCCTCGCGCACCCCGACGAACCCGTGGGGCAGCTCGGGCCTGAGCAGCCCGCCGATCTTGTCGGAGATGTCCCCGTACGACTTCAGCCCCAGCGCCTTCAGCAGCCGGCGGTCGGTGCCGAAGACGTTCATCGCCAGCGGCATGTCCGAGCCCTTCACGTTCTCGAAGAGCAGGGCGGGGCCGCCGGCCTTGTTCACCCGGTCGACGATCTCACCGACCTCCAGATACGGGTCGACCTCGGCCTTGATGCGCTTGAGGTCTCCCTCGCGCTCCAGCGCCCTGAGCAGGGAGCGAAGATCGTCGTAAGCCATGGGGTCAAGTATCCCCGAGCGGCTACCCTGGCCCTGTACCTGGGGGCTGTGCCTGCGGCCCCGACGACCACTTCGCTGGAGAGGCCACATGCTCCGGGTGCTGATGTTCCTCATCCCGCTCGCACTGAGCATCTACGCGTTCATCGACTGCATCAGCACGAAGGACGACGACATCCGCCACATGCCCAAGCCGCTGTGGGCGATCCTCGTGCTGCTGTTCCCGCTGGTCGGCTCGATCTCCTGGATCATCGCGGGCAAGAAGCGCAGCCCCGCCGCCGAGGGCTGGTCCGGCGTGCGCGGCGGCGGTCGCTCGCGGCAGTGGGTCGCGCCCGACGACAACCCCGACTTCCTGAAGTCCCTCGACGAGGAGAAGAAGAAGGACGAGGACCCCAAGCGGGACGAGCCCTGAGACGCTCTCCGAGCACCGGCTCGGCCCCCTCGGGCGGCGCCCCGAGGAAGGGGCCAGGGGTTCAGCTCTTGAGCGCTGCGACGAAGGCGGACCAGGCCGTACGCCGGAGGAACAGGACCGGGCCGTCAGGGGTCTTGCTGTCGCGGACGGGGACGGCGTCGGGGAAACGGGGGGCGACTTCTATGCAGTTGCCGCCGTCGTCGTCGCTGTAGCTGCTCTTGATCCAGGTCATCGCGCCGAGTTCGTGCCTGCTCATGCTGCTCGTACCCCTCCAACGCGTCGCTGATCAGAGCGGCGGACTCACCAGGTGACGGAGCATCCGACCTGAGCACATCATAGGTCCGGTTGTGCCGCGCGTAGACGGACGGATCGTTGTTGAAGTGGCCACGCTCCAGCGACTCCGAGTAGACCCACCGCTCGCCGTCGGGCATCGCGATCAGCGCCATGGAAGTCTTGGGACGTCGAAGCTCGGCACGGGCGGCCGGGGCGATCTGGATACGGACGTTGGGACGCCGACCCATCGCCAGCAGGTGCGCGCACTGGTCACGCATCACGGACGTGTTGCCCATGACGTTACGCAGACAGCTCTCGTCGAGAATCGCCACGTACAACGGGCCGTCGTCGGACAAGAAGCGCCGCTGTCGGCTGAGTCGCGCACGGACGCGTTCCTGCACCTCTTCCGCCGTCGACGGGAGGCGAGAGAACAACGCCCGGGCGTAGCCCGGAGTCTGCAACAAGCCGGGCACGACCTGCACCTGGTACTCGTACAACTCCACAGCCACCGCATCCATCTCGGCCCTGCGCCGAAACCAATCGGGGTGTTCCACCTGCGGATACCAGTCGATCTTCCCCCACAGCCGGAGCAACACCCCACCCGTCCCCAGAAGCTCGTCGCACTTCTTCGCGAACGTGTCCTGCGGCACCCTCGTGCCCGCCTCCACGCGGGCGACGTGGGAACGGTCGCACGGGATCCTGGACGCGAGGGCGTCCTGCGTCAGCAGGGCGGCCTCTCGGTAGTGGCGAAGCAGTTCGCCGAACACGGCAGCCGTACTCGCCCCCGCTCCCGGCTCGGCGTTGCGTCGGCTCACGGTGCCGCTCTCCCCCTCCGTGACAGTGATCGTGTGGCACGCGTGAAGCGTTGATACCGACGGTTCCCGTGCGCGACGCTCGATACACCCAGAGTGATGAAGTGGGCACGGAGAGAACATGGTTGAGCGGATCGCAAAGGAAATCGACCGGGGAACGCCCGTCTATGACCCCGAGTCGGGCAGGGTCGGCGAGTACCGGGGGCAGGCGGGCCGGTACGCGATGCTGCGTCCGGTCGGCGGGGGCCGGGAGTGGGAGGCGGACGCGGCCCTGGTGCGGCCCGCGACGACGGAGGAACGGCTGAGCGCGGGTGTACAGGCGGCCAACGCCCGCTCGGCGGGCGGGCGTTACGGTGTGGAGGACCTGAGCAGGCCGCCGCTGCCCGTGCCCGGCTGCGCGGCGTGCACGGAGCTCGCCGTACGGCGCGAGGAGGCCCGCGCCCACGCCGACGGGACCGCCGAGACCGACGCGAAAGTGCCGCTGCGCCGGCATCAGCGGCGCGACCACGAGGGCACCACGGACGTGCCGGTGCGCCGCCGTGTGTTCCGGTACGTGCCGTACACGATCGTGCAGGACCCGTCGGCGGAGCCGGAGTACGAGGCGCGCTGCGTCTCCGGCGAGGAGGCCGACTGCGGTGCCGCCTCCGGCCCGTGCCCGGGGCCGGAAGAGGTCGAGGAGTGGCAGCGCAGGCACACACAGGACACCCGGCACACCCGCTACCGGCGCAGTTTCGCCGACTACGCGGTGCTGGAGCGGCAGGGCTGAGGCGGCGCGGCCGGCGTCAGGTGCGGTCGGTCAGTTTCTTGAGCTCGGGAGGGAGCTCCTTGAGGCTGTCGGCGACGACGAGCCGGAACCGGTCGGTGTCCTCCGCCACGGCGATGGCGACGGCGGGGTCCACGCCCCGCACGGTGAACGCGGTCATCAGCACCGGTCCCTCCCCGTCGTCGCCGTCGCCGGGAGTGTCGTCGCACGCCGCGCGGGTGGCGCCGCCGAGCGACTCCCCCACGGGGATGGCGGTCTCCTCCCTGCCCAGGTATCTGCGGCCGTCGTGATCGACGACGTACGCGCAGGACGCGGCGGCCTCGCCGGGCTCGTCGCCCGACTGAGACGTGCAGCCCACGGACAGCGAGGCGACGGTCGCTGCCACCAGGGCCCAGGCGGGTCCGCGACCGCCGCGCGCAGGCAACGCCTTCATCGGTACGCCTCCTTCTGGAGCCTCGGCTCCGGCTCGGTGGATACGGAACGAAGACGTGCCGGGGTCCGGAAAGGTTCAGGTGGCGGGCGCTCCTTCCGACACGAGCCGCCCTCCGGCCGCGCCGCCCTCCGGTCCCAGGTCGATGAGCCAGTCCGAGGCCCGTATGACATCCAGGTTGTGCTCGATGGTGACGACGGAGTGGCCGGCGTCGACGAGACGCTGGAGGACGTCGAGGAGGCGGGCGGTGTCGGCGGCGTGCAGGCCGGTCGTCGGCTCGTCGAGCAGGTACAGCGCGCGGCCCGTCGTGCGCCGGCCCAGCTCCTTGGCCAGCTTGAGGCGTTGGGCCTCGCCCCCGGAGAGGGTGGTGGCGGGCTGGCCGAGCGGCAGGTAGCCGAGGCCGACGTCCGCCATCCGCCGCAGGCGGGAGGCCACCGGCGGGACGTCCTTGAACACCGTCAGGGCCTCGTCCACCGTCGCCCGGAGGATCTCGGCGATGTCGTGGCCCTCGTAGCGGACGGACAGCACCTCCGGGCGGAAGCGGCGGCCCCGGCACGCCGGGCAGCGGACCTCGACCGGCGGCAGGAAGTGCATGTGGACGGTGAGCACGCCCGCGCCCTCGCAGCGTTCGCAGCGCCCGCCCGGCACGTTGAAGGAGAAGTGGCCCGCCGGCAGGCGTCCCTCGGCGCGGGCCGCGAAGACCTCTCTGATCGGGGTGAAGACGTCCGCGTACGTCGCCGCGTTCGAGCGCGGGACGCGGCTGATCGGCTCCTGGTCGATCAGGACGGCCTTGGACAGGTGCTGCCAGCCGTCGATGCCGTCGTGCTCGGCGGGCCGGTCCCCCGCGCCGTGGTAGTGCCGGCGGGCGGCCCGGCCGAGGATGTCCAGCAGCAGCGTCGACTTGCCCGACCCGGAGGGACCGGTCAGCGTCACCAGGCGGCCGAGCGGGATGCGTACCGTCAGGTCCTTGAGGTTGTGGGCCCGGGCCCCGCGGATCACCAGTGCCGTGTCACCGGAGCCGCGTCCGCGGGAGACGGGTGCGGGCAGGCGGCCCGACAGGTACGCGCCGGTCACCGAGGCCTCCGTCCGCGCCACCTCCTCCGGTGTCCCCGCCGCGACGATCCGGCCGCCGTCCCGGCCCGCGCCCGGGCCGACGTCCACGACGTGGTCCGCCGCCCGCAGCACGTCCAAATCGTGCTCGATGACCAGCACGGTGTTGCCCAGGTCGCGCAGGCGGCGCAGGACGGCGACCAGGCGGGCGGTGTCCGAGGGGTGCAGGCCGATGGTCGGCTCGTCGAGGACGTACAGCACACCCGTCAGTCCGGAGCCGAGCAGGGCGGCCAGCCGCAGCCGCTGGGTCTCCCCGGCGGAGAGGCTCGGGGTGGACTGCCCCAGGGTGAGGTAGCCGACGCCGACGTCCACCAGCCGCCGCACCCGTTCCTCCAGGTCGGCGACGACCGGTTCGACCAGCGGCCACTCGTCCCCGGCCGACCGCCGCCGCAGGCCGGCCAGCCAGGCGGCGAGCTCGGTCAGCGGCAGCCGCGTCGCCTCGACGATGGTGAGCCCGTGCACGGTCACCGCCCGGCTCTCCGCCCGCAGCCGAGTGCCCTCGCAGTCCTGGCAGACCTGCTTGGCGAGGCCCTGCTTCTCGGCCCGCTCGCGGTACTCGGGGTCGTCGGCCCGGTCGGTGTAACGGCGCAGCACCGCCGTGGCGACCCCCTCGAAACGGCCCGTGGTGACGGTCGCCGGCGGGTCGACGGCCGGGAAGTGGCGCCGGAACTCGGGGCTTTCGACGCCGTACAGCAGCAAGTCCCGCTGTGTGTCGTCCAGTTCGCCGACGGGAGTGTCCGCGTCGAAGGTGAGGCCGTAGTGGCGGGCGGCGGCGTGCAGGACGGAGAGGCTCCACTCGGTGGACTTCGGGTTCCAGCCCCGTACGGCGCCCTGGGCGACCGAGCGGCCGCCGTCGACCAGCCGCCGTACGTCGGGCCGGATCACCTCGCCGAGGCCGGTGCAGGACGGGCAGGCACCGGCGGGCTTGTTGAAGGAGAAGGAGCCCATCACGAGTTCGGGCACGAGGGTGCCGCAGTGCGGGCAGGGCGCGTGTTCGGCCTCGGCGTCCTCGTCGGCCTCGGTGTCGTAGGCGTACGCGTGCGACGGCGGGATGCTCTTTCCGCAGCCCGGGCACGGGCGTCGGCCGATCCGGGACCACAGCAGGCGCAGGTAGGTGAAGACCTCGGTGACCGTGCCGACGGTGGAGCGGGGGCTGCGGTTGGTGAGGTGCTGGTCGACGCTGATGGACGGGGACAGGCCGGTGATCGAGTCCACGGCGGGCTTGCTGACGAAGCCGGTGACCATGCCCAGCGACTCCATGTACTGCCGCTGGCCCTCCTGGTGCAGGGTGTCGAAGGCGAGCGTGGACTTGCCCGAGCCGGACAGGCCGGTCATCACGACCAGCTTGTTCTTCGGTATCTCCAGGGTGACGTTCCGGAGGTTGTGCAGGCGGGCGCCGGTGACGCGGATGCAGTCGTCCATGCCTTCAAGTTTTTCATTGAAGTGCCGTGTTGAGACTTTGGCGCCAAAGCAGACCGGTACGGTGGCTCGTTGATGGCGTAACCTTCAAATCCGTGAGCAATGAGCGTCGTCTGCGCCCGGTGGACCTGGCCCGGCTGGCCGGTGTCTCCACGCAGCAGATCCGCAACTACGAGGACGCCGGCGTGCTGCCCCCGGCGGCCCGGACGGAGTCCGGCTACCGCGCCTTCTCGGACGTGCACCGGCGTGCGCTGCTGGCGTACCGGGCACTGCTGAAGGGGTACGGGCCGGTGACGGCGACGCGCATCATGCGGACCGTGCACGACGGGGACGTTCCCGGCGCCCTCGCGCTCGTGGACGCCGCGCACGCCGCGCTGCACGAGGAGCGCGTCTCTCTGCGAGCGACGAGCCAGGCCCTGGAGGCACTGGCCCGGGAGGAACCGGCCCCACTGCCCCGCTCCGGCGGCCTGCGCATCGGCGAGGTGGCCGCGCTGCTCGGCGTACGGACGTCCGCGCTACGGGTGTGGGAGACGGCCGGACTCCTCTCCCCCGCCCGGGAACGCGGCACGCGCTACCGCGTCTACACCCCCGCCGACGTACGCGACGCCCGGCTCATCCACACCCTGCGCCGCAGCCACTACCTGTTCGACCAGATCCGCCCGGTCCTGGAGGGCCTGCGCCGCGAGGGCACCAGCGAGGCCCTGCGCGCCGCGATCGAGGCACGCGGCCGGACACTGACGGCCCGGACGCGAGCGATGCTGGCGAGCGCGGGGGCGCTCTCGGAGTACCTGAGCGGGGCGCGGTGACGACGCATCCAGGGCGGAGGGGCCGGGACCACGCGGGAGGTGATCACGGCCGGAGGACCGGTGGCGTGCTGACGGCCGGAGGACCGGTCAGGTGCCAGGTGGTCGGGTGGTCAGCGCCTCGGCGACCGCTGCGGTCGGTGGGCCGGGCCGGTACGGGCGATCAGCGCGCCTCCGCCCGCCACGGCCGGCGGAGAACAGACCCCCGTGCCGCGGCCCCCGTCTCCTTCGACACATCCGGCCGCGTCTGAAGCCACGCGACGCGAAGACCGCGACGAGGCGCTGCGCTCGCGGCACACGGCACGCGGCGGGCGCTGACAGCCCGCACGCGCGCCGTGCCGGGGGGCGCTGCGCGCTCCCGGCGCACCTCGCGGCGGGCGTGCCTCAGGCGGCGATCTCCGTCGGCGTACCTCAGCGCAGGCGGGAAGACGACAGGATCGACAGCAGGTGGGCCGGAACCATCAGCCACGTGATCGCGGCCAGTGCGGCCAGGGCCCAACGGGTCGGGTCGGTGCCGCCGGTCAGGGCGTCGGCGATCGCCACGGCGAGCAGGACGAGAGACGCCTCGATGCCGTTCGTCACGCGGTGGATCTTGAAGGCGGCCGCCAGTCGCCGCACCGCGGCCACGCCCTGCGAGCGGGGGCGGGTCGCCTCGTCGTCGGCGACGCCCAGTCCGCGTCGGGCCCGGGCCACGTCCACCAGGTCGGTGGACGCCTTCAGCAGGACCACGCCCAGGGCGGTCGCGAGGCCGAGGGACACCCAGCCGTCGAAGCCGGACTCGGCCGCCCGGAAACCGGCCCCGATCATCAGCGCGGCGTCCGCGAGATACGCCCCGAGCCGGTCGACGTAGATGCCGGTCGCGCTGTTCTGCCCCTTCCAGCGGGCGACCTCGCCGTCCACGCAGTCGAAGAGGAGGAAGAGCTGCATCAGGAGCGCCGCCAGTACCGCGCCCGTGAGGCCCGGGATCATCAGCGCCGCGCCGGACGCGACACCGCACACGACCATGGTCCAGGTCAGCTGGTCGGGCGTGACGGGCGTGCGCACCAGCTGCCGGGTGGCCCGCAGCGAGATCTTCCGCATGTACAGCCGGCCCGCCCAGTGCTCACCGTTGCGGCTCGCCAGCTTGGCCTGCGGCTGGCAGACCTCCCGCAGCTCCTCCAGAACCGGAGCAGCACCCATGACCGTTCCTCCACACCCGGGCCCGACCGCCGCCGACGCGGCGATGATCGGGCCAGGTTACAGAGGGGCCCGGGCAGGTCATGGATGAGGGCATGGACCAGGCACAGGCACGCGCATGGCTCGCCACCGCCGTCGAGGAGGCCCGGGCGGGCCTCGCCGAGGGCGGCATCCCGATCGGCGCCGCGCTGTACGGCGCCGACGGCACGCTGCTGGGCCGGGGTCACAACCGCCGGGTCCAGGACGACGATCCCTCCACGCACGCGGAGACGGCGGCCTTCCGGGCGGCGGGACGGCAGCGGTCGTACCGGGGCACGACGATGGTGACCACCCTCTCGCCGTGCTGGTACTGCTCCGGCCTGGTCCGGCAGTTCGGCATCTCACGGGTGGTGATCGGCGAGGCGGTCACCTTCCGCGGCGGGCACGACTGGCTGGCCGAACACGGCGTGGAGATCGTGCTGTTGGACGACGCCGACTGCGTCGCCCTGATGCGCGACTTCATCGAGGACCGCCCGGAGCTGTGGAGCGAGGACATCGGCGACTGACACCCGGCTCCCCACCCACGCACCGGCGGCACGCGGCACCGACCGCACCGGCGGCACGGGCGACACAGCACGGGCCGCACCGGCCCGGCGGCGGCGCTAGGAACCGCCCTCCAGCACGGCGATCAGCCGCTCGAAGCGGTCCCGCCAGCGCTGCTCCGACTCCGTCTCGCCCCGGAACTCGTGGGTGAAGCGCAACGCGGTGCCCTGGTCGCCGTCCCGTTCCAGGTGGAAGCGGATCCGGCCGCCGTCCTCCACGGTGTACTCGGCGACCCGGTCCACGTCCCACGCGGTGATCCGCCCGCTGCCCAGGCCCCGCAGCGCGACCTCACCGCCGAGCCTGGGTTCCAGCACGTCGGCCGCGGTGAACCAGGCCGCCAGCCCCTCCCCGGTGGCCAGGGCCGGCCAGACCGCCTCCATGGGCCGGGGAAGCCGTACCAGGAAGTGCAGGATGCGGATGTCCCCGTGGGTCTGGCTGGTGCCCTGTTCGACGGAACCGGTCATGACACCAGCCTGACCCCTGACGGGCGCCGGTGCACGCGTTACGGCCGCCCGGCCGGCTCGTCGACCACGGGGGTCACACGCCCGCGTAGGAGTGCTTGCCGGAGACGAAGATGTTCACGCCGTAGTAGTTGAACAGCCAGCAGCCGAAGGCGATGAGGGCCAGGTAGGCGGCCTTGCGGCCCTTCCAACCGGCGGTGGCGCGGGCGTGCAGGTAGCAGGCGTAGGCGACCCAGGTGATGAAGGACCAGGTCTCCTTGGGGTCCCAGCCCCAGTAGCGGCCCCAGGCGTCGCCGGCCCAGATGGCGCCCGCGATGATCGTGAACGTCCACAGCGGGAAGACGGCGGCGTTGACGCGGTAGGCGAACTTGTCGAGGGAGGCGGACGACGGCAGCCGCTCCAGGACGGAGGTGGCGAAGGTGCCGGGCGTGCCGCCGCTCGCGAGCTTGTTCTCGTACGCGTCCTTGAACAGGTACAGGATCGTGGCGACCGCGCCGACGTAGAAGACCGCGCCGCAGAAGATCGCGGTGGAGACGTGGATGTACAGCCAGTACGAGTGCAGGGCGGGAACCAACTGGTCGCTGGCGGTGTACAGGACGGTGACGGCCAGGCCGAGGTCGAGGAGGACCGTGGTGATCAGGAACAGCCCGAGCCAGCGCACGTTCTTCTTCAGCGCCAGCAGCAGGAGGTACACGCCGACGGCGACCGTGGAGAAGGTGATGTTGAACTCGTACATATTGCCCCACGGCGCCCGCTCCACCGAGGCCGCGCGGGCGACGACGCCGCCCAGCTCGACCAGGAAGGCCAGCACGGTGAGGGAGATGGCGATGCGCCCGTACAGGTCGCCCTGTTCGTCCCCGCCGTGCGCCCCGGGCCCGTCCGGCAGGTCCCGCTGACCGGACGCGGACCGGACGACGACCTTCGGCCGCTCCAGTACGGCGGTACCGCCGGCCTTCTTGACGGTGACCGCCGGGGTCTCGCCCTGCTCCGGTTTCGCGGTGAGGGCGGCGGCGGTGCGGGCGACCTTGCTGCGGCTGCCGAAGAGCCACTCGGCGATGTAGGCGAAGAAGGCCAGGGTGTAGACGGCCATCGCGGAGTAGATCAGCACGTTGCTGATGTTCGCGAGGTTCTCGTTGGTGGCGGCGGCCAGATCGGTTGCGGCGGCGAGAGTCACTGCTTCTCAGCCCCTTCGGCAGGTACGACTTGGGGTTCGGGGGTGGGGGTGTCGTCGCCCGGCTCCGAAGCGGGGTCGGGTTCGTCAAAGGAGTCGTCGGGTCCGGGCGCGCCGGGCGCCCGCTCGTACAGGATCCCGGCGAGGTCGCCGAGCTCCTCGGGCACCTTGGCGGACTCGCTGCGGCCGAGGCCGGCCATCTCGACGACGGTGACGCCGTCGGCGCCTCGGACCGCACGCACCCAGACGCGGCGGCGCTGGATGAACAGGGAGGCGGCCAGACCGCCGATGGCGGCGATGGCCCCCGCGAGGGCCCAGCCGCCACCGGGCTCCTGGACGACCTGAAAGCCGGCCCACTCCTTGATGTCCTTCTCGAAGGTGACCGAGCCGGCGCCGTCGGGGAGCTTCATGCTCTCGCCGGGCCGCAGCAGCTTCTTCAGCAGCTGCCCCTTGGAGTCCTTGAACTCCTTCATGTTGGTCTTGTCCATCTGGTACACGCTCTGCGGGATGCCGGAGTCGGCACCCAGGTCGCCGTGGTAGGCGGACAGCGCGAGGACCGGATAGTCCAGCGCGGGGAACTGGGAGAGCATCGTGCCGCTGGCCGAGCCGCCGAAGGTCGGCACGAAGAAGGCGTTGAAGCCGAGCTGCTCCTTCTTGCCCTGCGGGTTGCGGTAGCCGTCGAGCACCTTGACCACACCGGAGGAGGTGACGTTGGCGTCGAGCGGCAGCAGCGGCACGGCGTCGTGGTAGACGACCTTGCCCTTGCCGTCGCGGACGGTGACGACGGGGGCGTAGCCGTGGCTGACGAGGTAGACCTTCGCGTCGCCGATCTCCAGCGGCTCGTTGACCTTGATGGTGGTCTTCTTCTCCGCGCCGTACGCGCCCGCGCTGTAGTCGACGTCGGCCTGGTAGAGGCGCGGGGTGCCCCGGTTGGGGCCGGTGCGCTCGTAGGTGCCCGTGAAGTTCTTCAGGTCGAAGCTGAAGGGCACCAGGTCGTCGGTGGTGAAGAGGTTGCCGGACTTGAAGTCGTCGTACTGGGTGAGCGTGTTGGAGAAGCCGTCGCCCTCGACGACCAGCTTGTTGCCCTCGGACTTGAACAACTGGCCCCAGGCGAAGGCGACCAGCATCACGATGAGGGCGATGTGGAAGACCAGGTTGCCCAGCTCGCGCAGGTAGCCCTTCTCCGCTGCGACGGCGTCACCGGCGAGATGGGCGCGGAAGCGGCGCTTCCTCAGCAGGGCGAGGGCGGCCTCACGGACCTCCTCGGGGGCGGCCTCGGTGCGCCAGGTGGTGTGGGCGGGCAGCCGGTTCAGCCGCTTGGGCGCGCCCGGGGGGCGGCCGCGCAGCTGGCCGACGAACTGCCAGGTGCGCGGGACGATGCAGCCGATGAGGGAGACGAACAGCAGGATGTAGATCGCGGAGAACCACACCGAGCTGTAGACGTGGAACAGGCCGAGCTTGTCGTAGACGTCACCGAGGGTGGGGTGGTTCTCGCGGAAGTCGGCGACCTTCGTCTCGTCGACGCCGGACTGCGGGATCAGCGAGCCGGGGATCGCGCCGAGCGACAGCAGCAGGAGCAGCAGCAGCGCCACCCGCATGGAGGTCAGCTGCCGCCAGAACCAGCGGGCCCAGCCGATGAGGCCCAGGGAGGGCAGGTTCGGCGGATCCTCCCTGGGGGCGGTGGTGAGCTGGGAGCCAGCGGCGCCCAGGTCCTGGTCGTCCGGGGCGGCCTGGGTCGCGTCGCTGGTTGTGGTCTTGCTCATGGATCAGATCCCCACAGTGAAGCCGTTGGACCAGACCTGCATCTCCTGCACGATGCGGTCCCAGGCACCGGTCAGCAGCAGCAGACCGGTCACGATCATCATGGTGCCGCCGATGCGCATCACCCAGACGTAGTGCCGCTTGACCCAGCCGAAGGCGCCGAGCGCCTTGCGGAAGGCGACCGCGGCGAGCACGAACGGCACGCCCAGGCCCAGACAGTACGCGACGGTCAGGACGGCCCCGCGTCCCGCACTCCCCTGGTTGAGGGCGAGGGTCTGCACGGCGGCCAGGGTCGGGCCGATGCAGGGCGTCCAGCCGATGCCGAACAGCGCGCCCAGCACCGGGGCGCCGACCAGCCCGGCGGCCGGCTTCCGGTGGAAGCGGAACTCGCGCTGGGTCAGCCAGGGCATCAGCCCCATGAAGAAGACGCCCATGAGGATCATGAAGACGCCCAGCACCTTGGACAGCACGCCCCGCTCCTCCTGGAGCGTCTGTCCGAAGTAGCCGAAGAAGGCCCCGCCGGAGACGAAGACGGCCGTGAAGCCCAGCACGAACAGCGAGGCGCCGGCGACCATCCGCCCCCGCCTGGCCTCGGCCAGGTCGGTGCCGCTGACGCCGGTGACGTACGACAGGTAGCCCGGGACGAGCGGGAGCACGCAGGGCGAGAAGAAGGAGACGAGTCCGCCGAGCAGGGCGATGGGCAGGGCCACCAGCAGGGCGCCGTTGAGCACCGTGCCGTTGGGGTCCGTGACCGCGGCGAGGGTGGTGACGTCCGTCACGTCACTTCTCCGCGACGACCGGCTTGAGCATCTTCAGCAGCCGCTCCTCGCTGAGCGCGGACAGCGAGCGGGAGGCGATCTTCCCGTCCCGGTCGAGGACCAGCGTGGAGGGAACCGCCTGCGGGTTCAGGGTGCCCTTCTTGAAGCGGAGCATCAGCTTGCCGGTCGGGTCGTACAGGCTCGGGTAGGGGATCCCGAAGTCCTTCTCGAAGGCGACGGCGGCGCGCAGGTTGGTGTCCCGGGTGTTGATGCCGACGAACTGCACGCCCTTGCCGGCGTACTCCTTGGACACCTTCGCGAAGTACTTCGCCTCCGCCCGGCAGGGGTTGCACCACGAACCCCAGACGTTGAGGACGACGACCTTGCCCTTGTAGTCGGCGACGTCGAGGGACTTGCCGTCCAGGGTCTTGCCCGCCAGGTCGGGTGCCGGGCTCCGCTTGCCCTGGGCGACGGTGTCGATGCCGTCGGCGCCGGTGACGAAGTTGGTGTTGCCGCCCCCGCCGGACGTTCCGCCGGAGCCGCACGCGGAGACGAGCAGTGCGGCCACGGCGGTACCGGCGGCCAGGGCGGCGCGGCGGCGGACACGGGTCGTACGGTCCGGGCGCGAGGAGCGGTTCGAGCGCAGGGGGGCGCGGCTGGCGGCACTCATGTGAAAAGTTTCGCATGTCCGTTCTGGGGATCTCGCCCACCCCCCTTGCGGGCGGAAACCCGCATTTCAGGCGGCCTGTCCGGCCCTCTCGGCGGTCTCCTCGGCCCCTGTGGCGGCCCCTTCGGACCGCTTGGCGTCCTTGAGGAACTCCTTCCAGCCGCCGGCCGGCCGCTGCCCGACCTCCAGGGTGCGCAGCCCGGCGAGCACCTCGGGCTTCTGCACGTCCAGCCAGTCGACGAACTGCCGGAAGGAGACGAGCCGTACGTCAGCGCCCTTCTCCTTCTCCCGGGCGATGTACCGGAAGGCCTCCTCGACGGCGTCCATGTAGATGCCGCCGTTCCACTGCTCGAAGTGGTTGCCGACGAAGAAAGGTGCGCGGTTTGTCTCGTATGCTCGTTTGAAGCCCTGGATGTACGCCTGGGCGGACTGCTGCCGCCAGCCCGGGTAGTTGTGGGCGGGCGCCTTGGTCGAGTTGATCGACTGGTTGGCGAGCATGTTGTAGTCCATCGACAGGACCTCGAAACGACGGCCGGGGAAAGGTATCTGCTGCAACGGCAGATCCCACAGGCCCTGCCGCTTCACGGGCCAGACCTGGCGGCCGCCGGGCGAGGAGGCGTCGTAGCGCCAGCCGAGCTCGCGGGCGGTGGGCAACAGGTTGTCCTGGCCGAGCAGGCAGGGCGTACGGCCGCCGACGAGTTCCTTGTCGTAGTCGAAGGGCAGCGCCGGCAGATCGGTCCAGCCGGTGTGGGTGCGCCACTGCTTCACGAAGGACTTGGCCTGCTCGATCTCGCTGCGCCACTGCCCGGGCGTCCAGTGCGCGACCGAGCCGTGGGTCTCGCCGCAGAAGTGCCCGTTGAAGTGGGTGCCGATCTCGTGCCCCTCCAGCCAGGCACGGCGGACGTTCTTCAGCGTGTCCTTGATGTGCTCGTCGGTGAGGTAGCCGATGTCGGAGGCCCCGCGCGGATTGTTCGGCGGGTTGTAGAGCCGCTTCTTCGACTCGGGCAGCAGATACAGCCCCGAGAGGAAGAAGGTCATGCTCGCCCCGTGCTCCTTGGCGAGGTCCAGGAAGCGCGGGAAGAGCCCGTTGCCCACCTCACCGGCACCGTCCCAGGAGAAGACGACGAACTGCGGCGGGGTCTGACCCGGCTCCAGCGGTACGGGCTCGTCCGGCTGGTGGGGCTGCTTGCCGGTGTAGGCGGTGGAGCCGTCGCCGAGGGGGCGGGCGGTGGGCTTCGGCCTGCCGGAGGGCTTCGCGCCGGAGCCGGTGGAACCCGAGGCGTGGCTCGCGTCATCTGACCCCGTGAGGCCGCCGCAGCCCGCCAGTGAGACGGCGGCCGCGGCGCCCGCGCCGAGCCCGAGCATTCCCCTGCGGGTGAGAGTGCGCATGGCATCCCCGTTCGTCACGATCTCTGGTGGTCACCCAGTGAGAGGACGTGACGAACGGGGAGGTTCCTCACTGTCGCAGATGTTTCGCAACAAATGTCACGAAGGTGTCATAGGGCCGGCTCCCGCCCCGCCGCACGCGCCGTTCCACGCCGCGCCGCAGGCCCCGCTCTACGCCCCGAAGGCCTTGTCCTTCCCCTTCACCGGCCGGGCACCGGCGAGCAGGTGGGCCGGGACGAGGTCGCGGGCCGGTTCGGTGTAGCCGACGGACACGATCCGGTCGCCCTGGAAGGTGAAGGTCGTCAGCGACGCCAGCGTGCACTGCCGCTTGCGCGGGTCGTGCCACAGCCGCCGCCGCTCGACGTACGAGCGCACGATCCAGATCGGCAGCTGGTGGCTGACCAGCACCGCCTCGTGCCCGCGCGCCCGGTCCTTGGCCGAGTTCAGCGCGTTCATCATCCGCACGACCTGGTCGACGTACGGCTCACCCCAGGACGGCCGGAACGGGTTGGTCAGGTGCCTCCAGTTGCCCGGCTTGCGCAGCGCGCCGTCCCCCACCCCGAAGGTCTTGCCCTGGAAGACGTTGTCGGCCTCGATGAGCCGCTCGTCGGTGTCGACGTCCAGGCCGTGCGCCTTGGCGATCGGCGTGGCCGTCTCCTGTGCCCGCTCCAGCGGGGAGGCGACGACGTAGGTGACGTCACGGGAGGCGAGGTGCTCGGCGACCCGGTCGGCCATCCGGCGGCCCAGCTCGGACAGGTGGTAGCCGGGCAGCCGCCCGTACAGGATCCCGTCCGGGTTGGCGACCTCGCCGTGCCGCATCAGGTGGACGACGGTGATGTCGCCGCTGTTCGTGGCGCTCATGCGGTGGCCTCCGCCGCGGCACGGGCCGCCGCCGGGAGGGCGTCGGCGATCCGCTGCACGGCCCGTTCGTCGTGCGCCGTGGAGACGAACCAGGACTCGAAGGACGACGGCGGCAGGTACACGCCACTGGCCAGCATCGAGTGGAAGAAGGCGTTGAAGCGGAAGGACTCCTGCGCCTTGGCGTCCTCGTAGTCGCGCACCGGTCGGTCGGTGAAGAAGACGGAGAACATGTTGGAGGCGTTCTGCAGGGTGTGCGCGACGCCCTCCTTGGTCAGCGCCTCGGTGACCAGCGCCTGGATCTGCGCCGAGACGGCGTCGACCTTCTCGTACGCGGCGTCGTCGAGCAGCCGCAGCTGGGCGAGCCCGGCGGCGGTGGCGACCGGGTTCCCGGACAGGGTGCCGGCCTGGTAGACGGGCCCGGCGGGGGCGAGGTGCGCCATGACGTCCGCGCGTCCCCCGAAGGCGGCGGCGGGGAAGCCACCGCCCACCACCTTGCCGAAGGTCATCAGGTCGGGCGCGACCCCGTCGACGCCGTACCACCCGGCCCGGCTGGTCCGGAACCCGGTCATGACCTCGTCGGAGATGTACAGGGCGCCGTGCGCGTGGCAGGCGTCCTTGAGCCCCTGGTTGAACCCGGGCAGCGGCGGCACCACGCCCATGTTGCCCGGCGAGGCCTCGGTGATGACACAGGCGATCTCGCCGGGGTGGGCGGCGAAGGCGGCGTGCACGGCGTCGAGGTCGTTGTACGGCAGGACGATCGTGTCGCCGGCCTGGGCGCCGGTCACGCCGGGGGTGTCGGGCAGCGCGAAGGTCGCGACGCCGGAGCCGGCCGAGGCGAGCAGTGAGTCGACGTGCCCGTGGTAACACCCGGCGAACTTGATCACCTTGCTGCGCTGGGTGAACCCGCGCGCGAGCCGGATCGCCGACATGGTCGCCTCGGTCCCGCTGGACACCAGCCGCACCTGGTCCAGCGGCCCGATCCGGGCCACCATCTCCTCGGCGAGCGCGACCTCGCCCTCACCGGGCGTGCCGAAGGACGTACCGCGTGCCACGGCCTCCTGCACGGCGGCGATCACCTCGGGGTGCGCGTGCCCGAGGATCATCGGCCCCCAGGAGCAGACGAGGTCGACGTACTCGCGCCCGTCGGCGTCCGTCAGGTACGGCCCGGAGCCGGACACCATGAACCGGGGTGTGCCGCCCACGGCGCGGAAGGCCCGCACCGGGGAGTTCACGCCGCCGGGCGTGACGGCCGCCGCACGGTCGAAAAGAGCCTGCGAGGCTGGGGCTTCGTACGGATATGCCTGTTCGCTCATGACGTGCGACTTCTCCGACCTTCTCCGACTGCTCGGACTCCGGTTGCCAGTGACGTGTTCAGGGTAGGCCAGGGGGACGCGGTGACAGCGGGGCGCTGTGCGGGGGCGCAGCACGGGCGGCGAGGAGGCGGTGAGGGGCGACGCCGGCCGCGAAGCACCCCCCGATCCGCCGTCATCTGCGAAACTGAGACCTGATACACACAGCTCGAACGGCCCACGGTGGTCAGCGGCTGCGAAGATCCCGCGGACAGATGTTTTCACCGCACGTTTCGGCGAGCGGCCGCGGGGGAGGTCACTGACACGATGATCGGGTTGCGCGGCGGGGACCACGCGTCCTAGAACAGCAGTCGGGTGGAGATATGCATCGCGGTGGCGGACTGGGCGAGGGGACTGATGACCTCGGTCCTCGACGTGCCCGGCGGGGAAGGCACCGGCGCGACGCGGAGGACACGAACGAGACACGTCAGTCACAGGGTCTACCGAGTGAACCCGAGCGGTTCGACCGACGTATTGACCGACGGAGCGACGGTCTGCGGGCGGAGAGCAGGAATGGTGGTCGGGTGGGGGTGACGTACAAGTACTTCGGCGCGCCCGACGGCGCGACGGCGGCCCGCGTCCCGATCTCGATGCGCCCCGAGGAACTCGGCGGCGACGAGCTCGGCATGAACGGCATGTTCACCAAGATCAAGCCGGAGACCATGGCGGCCATGGTGCTGACGGGCATCGAGGGCGTTCCCCTGCACAAGGTGCCCCCGCTGGAGCTGGTCGTCCTGCACCCCGACTACGCGGTCGTGAAACTCCCGATGACGGTCGTCGACCCCCTGCGCGGCATCGGCGAGGAGGCGGTGGGCGCGGCGGCGTTCATCTGGTCGACGGTCCCGGACCGCGGGGGGCCGCGGGACGCGTTCAACGTGTACCAGCTGCTGCACGAGTGGCAGGACTTCAGCCATCGGCTGCATGAGGCGGGGCATCAGCCGTACTGCCTGGTGTGGCCCTGAGTCGGCGTTTCCCCAGGGTCGAGCGGGCTTCCGTATCCGCGCGGGAGAGCTGACCGGTGGGCCTGGGCCACGTGCCCGCCACGGCGGGTTCACGCACTCGGTCGGGGGAGGCGGTCGGCACGCGGCGGTCGATGCCGCGGGCCATCGGTGACACCCGCCCCGGCGGGTACGTCGGCTGCGTGGGCGTCTCCGCGTACAGGGCTCTGGACGAACGCCGCGCCGTGAAGGCGCTGCCGCGCGTGTGAGCCCGGTGGCCGCGACCGGTCCCCCGTTCCGGTCGCGGCCCCGGCGGTGCGGCTCCCCGCAGGGGATCAGCAGCAACCGCCCGCCGTGGCGGGTTCCTTGGTGGCGGTGGCGGTGGCGGTGGTGGCCGGGTCGGTGCAGCAGGTGCTGTCCTGCTGCCTGGCGAGCGTGTGGGCGTCGGCCTTGACGACGTACACCTCCCAGGGCTCCCGGCCGGGGCCGTGGACCCACACCTTGTCCTGGAGGGCGTAGCAGCAGGTGGTGTCGTTCTCCTCGGTGGTGGCCAGGCCGGCCTCGCTCAGGCGGGCGGTCGCGGCCTGGACGGTCTCGGTCGACTCGACCTCGACGCCGAGATGGTCCAGGCGGGTGGCCTCTTCCGCCGTGCCCTCGATCAGGACGAGCTTGAGCGGGGGTTCGGTGAGGGCGAAGTTGGCGTAGCCGTCGCGGAGTTTGGCGGGCTCGGTGCCGAACAGCTTGCTGTAGAAGGCGACGGACGCGTCGAGGTCGGGGACGCGCAGGGCGAGCTGTACGCGGGACATGGCGTACCTCCTGGTGGGCGGGGTGGATGGGCCGGTCAGCAGCCGCCGGAGGAGGCGGCCGGGGCGCCGGTGCCGATCTGGAGGGTGGTGGGGGCGCCGCAGCAGCCGCCGCCTTCGGTGCCCTGGGCGACGTTCGGGTCGTCGTACAGGCCCGCGCCGCCGCAGACGCCCGTCTCGGGCAGGGTCAGTTCGACGCGCTCGGCCGCCTCGCGGTCGCCGGCGATCGCGGCGGTGACGGAGCGGACCTGCTCGTAGCCGGTCAGGGCGAGGAACGTGGGCGCGCGGCCGTAGGACTTCATGCCGACCAGGTAGACGTCCTTCTCCGGGTGGGAGAGCTCGTTCACGCCGTGCGGGTAGACGGTGCCGCAGGAATGGACGTTGGGGTCGATGAGCGGGGCGAGCGCCGTGGGGGCCTGGAGGCGGTCGTCGAGGCCGAGGCGGACCTCGGAGAGGAAGCTCAGGTCGGGGCGGAAGCCGGTGAGCACGATGATCTCGTCGACCGGGTCCAGACGGCGGCCGTCCTCGGCGACCAGGACGACCCGGTCGCCGTCGCGTTCCGCCCGCTGGGTGCGGAAGCCGGTGATCGCGTCGGCGTGGCCGGCCTCGACCGCCGCCTTGGCGCGCAGGCCGAGGGCGCCGCGGGCGGGCAGTTGGTCGGCCTCACCGCCGCCGAAGGTGTGCGCGCCGATCCCCCGGCGCAGGATCCACGTCACGTGCGTGCCGGGCTCCGCCTCGGCCAGGTCGGCCAGGGACGCCAGCGCGGTGAAGGCGGACGCGCCCGATCCGACGACCGCGGTGCGCCTGCCCGCGTAACGGGCCCGGACGGCCGGGTCGTCGAAGTCCGGGACGCGGTAGGTGACGCGGTCGGCGACCGTCCTCTCGCCGATGGCGGGCAAGCCGTTCGCGCCCATCGGCCCGGGCGTGGACCAGGTGCCGGAGGCGTCGATGACGGCACGGGCGGTGATCCGCTCCTCGTGTCCGTCCGCGCGCAGCACGTGGACGGTGAAGGGCTGTTCGTCGCGGTCGGCGTCGACGATGCGGTCGCGGCCCGCGCGGGCGACGCCGGTCACGGTGGAGCCATAGCGGATTTTGTCGCCGAGGACGTCGGCGAGCGGCTGGAGGTACCGCTCGACCCAGTCGCCGCCGGTCGGGTAGGCGGTGCCGTCGGGGCGGACCCAGCCGGTGGGGGCGAGCAGCTTCTCGGCGGCCGGGTCGGTGATCTCGGCCCACGGGGAGAACAGCCGCACATGCGCCCACTCGCGTACGGCGGTGGCGGCGGAAGGGCCGGCCTCCACAACCAGCGGTTCCAGGCCGCGCTCGACGAGGTGGGCGGCGGCGGCCAGGCCGACCGGGCCCGCTCCGACGACCACGACGGGCAGCTGGTCGGTGGTCGGCACGCTGCTGGTGGACACAGCCACGGGATTCCCCTTTGCTTCGACATTTGTCGATGTCTTGTGCGGCCAGCATGGCACCTGATTTGACGTACGTCAACATAGACACCTGTCGAATCCAAGCGTTCACCTCCCCCATTTACTTCGACGTATGTCAACATAGATGCATGTCGAACACGAAGGTGCTGCCGCTGCTCGAACCCGAGGCATCCGAGGCCTCCGGGGCCGTCGTGCCGTGCTGTCCGCCGCTCACGGAGCGCCCGTTCACCGCGGAGGAGGCGGAGACGGCCGCGCGGATGTTCAAGGCGCTCGGCGACCCGGTGCGACTGCGGCTGTTCTCCGCGGTCGCCTCGCACGAGGGCGGGGAGGCGTGCGTGTGCGACATCTCCGACGTCGGCGTCTCCCAGCCGACCGTCTCCCACCACCTGAAGAAGCTCAAGGACGCGGGCCTGCTCACCTCCGAGCGGCGCGGCACCTGGGTGTACTACCGGGTCGAGCCCTCCGTGCTGGCGGCGATGGGCAAACTGCTGGCCACCGCGCCGGCCGGGGCGTGAACGCCCCGCGGGAGGCGTGATCCCGCTCGTCGTACGCCGCCGGGTCGCCGGGTGGCGGGGATCAACGGTCCGCGGGCCTCACGCCCCGCCCCCCACCGTGAACCCGATCACCGCCCCGCCCCCGTCCCGCCGGAGCGCGAACGGTGCTCCGCCGTGTGCCAGGGCCACCTCCCGGACGATGGACAGACCCAGCCCGGACCCGGGCAGGGAACGGGCGTCGGCGGCGCGGTAGAAGCGGTCGAAGACGCGGAGCAGGTCGTCGTCGGCGATGCCCGGGCCGCGGTCGAGGACCTCGACGCGGATGGTGCCGGGCCGGGCCGGACCGGTGACGGTGATCTCGATCGGTGCCGAGCCGTCACGGTCGAACTTCACCGCGTTCTCGACGAGGTTGGAGACCGCCCGCGTCAGCATGCCCGGCCGCCCGTCCGTCGTGGTGTCCCCGCTCGCGCGGACCGTGATCCGCCGGCCGCTGCGGCGCCGGGCGAGACCGGCCACGTCCTCGGCGATGTCGGCGAGATCGACCCGCTGCGGCGGTTCGGTGTCGGACTGCCCGGCCGCGAGGTCGACGAGCTCGTTGACGAGGTCGGTGAGCTCACGGGCCTCCTGGCCCAGGTCCGCGACGAGTTCCTCACGGGTCCCGGGCGGGAGTTCGTCGATGCGCCGCAACAGGGAGATGTTCGTACGGAGCGAGGTCAGCGGCGTGCGCAGCTCGTGGCCGGCGTCCTGGACCAGGCGGCGCTGGTCCTCCTCGGACTGGGCGAGCCGGCCCAGCATGCGGTCGAAGGCGCGGCCGAGGCGCCCCACCTCGTCGTGGCCGGCGACGGGCACCTGGATGCCGAGCCGACGGGTGCGGGCCACGTCCTCCGCCGCCGTGGTCAGCAGGATCAGGCGGCGGGTGATGCGCCGGGCCAGCCACCAGCCGAACAGGCCGGCGGCGGTCACGACGGCGATCATCAGGAGCAGCGTCCACCGCTGGAGGGCCCGCAGCAGGTCCTCGGTGTCGCTGAACTCCTGCGCGACCTGCACGGCACCGCGGCCGCCGCCGAGCGCGACGGTCGCCACGCGGTAGACGTCGTCGCCGACGTCGACGTCCTTGTGCTCGGCGACGCGCCCGGCGACGGCGGCGCCCGCCACCGTGCGGTCCGCGTCCGTGACCGGCAGCCCGGGGCTGCCCGGGTCGAGGATCCCGCCGTCCGGGCCGAGCACCTGGACGTCGGTGCGGGCGGGCCGTACGAGGTCGTGGCCGGGCGCGGAGGAGGAGAAGTCGCCGGGCGTCATACGGTTCTCCCGGACCTCGTTGCGCAGGTCCTGCACCACCTCGTTGAACACCGACTGCTGGTCGACGCGCACCAGCCGGGCCGCGGCCCCGTACGACAGGATGCCGACGAGGACGGTGACGGCCGCCGTCACCGCCGCGAACGACACGGCGAACGTGGTCCGCAGCGACACCAGGTGGGGCCGCCGCCGCGCCGTCAGCCGCCCGAGGCGGCCCGGAGCCACTCAGTCCTCCCGCAGCACGTAACCCACGCCGCGCACCGTGTGGATCAGCTGCGGGGCGTCCGGCTCGTCGAGCTTGCGGCGCAGGTAGCCGACGTAGACGGCGAGGTTCTTGGAGCCGGGTCCGAAGTCGTAGCCCCAGATGCGGTCGTAGATCGTGGAGTGGTCGAGGACGATGCCGGTGTTGCGGACCAGCAGCTCCAGCAGCTCGAACTCGGTACGGGTCAGCTCCAGCTCGCGGGCGCCGCGCCAGGCGCGGCGGGCCTGCGGGTCCATGCGGATCCCGGCCGCCTCGATGAACCGCTCCGGCGCCGGCTTCGGCGCCTCCGCCGCGGCGGCGCCCACGGGCACCGGGCTGGTGCGGCGCAGCAGGGCGCGCAGCCGGGCGAAGACCTCCTCGACGTCGAAGGGTTTGACGACGTAGTCGTCGGCGCCCGCGTCCAGGCCGGCGATGCGGTCGGCGGTCTCCACCAGCGCCGTCAGCATCAGGATGGGCGTGCGGTCGCCCTCGGCGCGCAGCACCCGGCACACCTGCAGCCCGTCGATGCCGGGCATCATCACGTCCAGGACCAGGACGTCCGGACGGTTCCGGTGGGCCGTCGCCAGCGCCTCGACACCGTCGGCGACCGCCGTGACCTGGTAGCCCTCCAGGGTCAGGGCGCGCTCCAGGGCGTGGCGGATGGCGCGGTCGTCTTCGGCGAGCAGCACAGTGTGGGGCACGCGTCCATAGTGCCAAGATCCGCCGGTCGCGGGACGCGCCGAGGGGCCCGGGGCCGTCCTTCTTACTGGCCTCTCACCTGCCGCGACGCAACCGGGAGCGAGCCCCTACCGTCTTCTCACCGGGCCGCCAGCAGGCCCGCGTGGGTCGGGGCGTCCGGCACGCCGGCCGGGCGGACGGCGGCGAACTCCTTGCGCAGCACGGGGACGACCTCCTCGCCGAGCAGGTCGATCTGTTCCAGGACGGTCTTCAGCGGCAGCCCGGCGTGGTCGATCAGGAAGAGCTGCCGCTGGTAGTCGCCGGCGTACTCGCGGAAGGTCAGCGTCTTCTCGACGACCTGCTGCGGTGAGCCGACGGTCAGCGGCGTCTGGGCCGTGAACTCCTCCAGTGACGGGCCGTGTCCGTACACCGGCGCGACGTCGAAGTAGGGCCGGAACTCGCGGACGGCGTCCTGGGAGTTCTTCCGCATGAAGACGTGCCCGCCGAGGCCGACGATCGCCTGCTCGGGCGTTCCGTGGCCGTGGTGCGCGTACCGGGCGCGGTACAGCTCGACCATGCGCCGGGTGTGTTCGGCGGGCCAGAAGATGTTGTTGTGGAAGAAGCCGTCGCCGTAGTACGCCGCCTGCTCGGCGATCTCCGGTGAGCGGATCGAGCCGTGCCAGACGAACGGCGGTACGCCGTCCAGCGGGCGGGGCGTGGCGGTGAAGCCCTCCAGGGGCGTACGGAACCTGCCTTCCCAGTCGACGGCCTCCTCGCGCCACAGCCGGTGCAGGAGGGCGTAGTTCTCGATCGCGAGCGGGATGCCCTGGCGGATGTCCTGGCCGAACCAGGGGTAGACGGGGGCGGTGTTGCCGCGGCCCAGCATGAGGTCCACCCGGCCGTCGGCCAGGTGCTGGAGCATCGCGAAGTCCTCGGCGATCTTCACCGGGTCGTTGGTGGTGATGAGGGTCGTGGCGGTGGAGAGGATCAGCCGCTCGGTGCGGGCCGCTATGTAGCCGAGCATCGTCGTCGGGGACGACGGCACGAAGGGCGGGTTGTGGTGCTCGCCGGTCGCGAAGACGTCGAGCCCCACCTCCTCGGCCTTGAACGCGATGGCGACCATGGCCTTGATGCGCTCGCGTTCGGTCGGTGTCCGCCCCGTGGTGGGGTCCGGTGTGACGTCACCGACGCTGAAGATCCCGAACTGCATGCCCGCTCCCGCCCTCCCGTTTGTTGATGGTTAAACCATGCCAGGCGCCCCTCCTCACATCCAGTTGACCTCGCCTCCCGCGCTCCGGGGAGACGCACCTGCGTGACGCAGCCATCGCGGGACGCGCACCGCATGACCCTCAGCGCGCCCGGCGACGGCCCCGTCCGCCTGCCGCCCAGCGCGGTGGAGGACTGGGCGGAGCCCGTGACGAGGAGGTGCACCAGGCACGCGAGCGCGACGACGCCGAGAACGCGACACCCGGCGATCAACGCCCGGCCCGGTCAGACCTCCCCGGCCCGCAGCCGTGCCACCTGACCGGCGCTGAACTCCGCCGTACGCCTCATGTGGTCGATGAACAGGGCGAGTTGGGAGTCGTCCAGGTCGTCGAAGAGCGCCACCCAGCCGCCGCTCAGCCGGTCCCAGACCCGCCCGAACTCGGCGATCCGCTCCGGCACCGTCGCCACCAGCACCCTGCGCCGGTCGGCCACGTCCCGCTCCCGGACGACGTACCCGGCGCGCTCCAGCCGGTCCACCAGCCGCGTCGCCGACCCGGTCGTCAGCCCGGTCAGCTCGGCGACCCGGCCCGTGGTCACCGGCCCGCCCTCCAGTGTGAGCAGGTTCAGGCACTGCAGATCGGTCGGATGCAGGCCGAGGCGGTCGGCGACGGCCTGGTTGAACAGGGCGTACGCCGCCATGTAGCGGCGGGAGACGGTGGACAGCTCGTCCAGCAGCCGCTCCCGTGCCGTGCCTTCCATACCGTCCACCTTCCTCTGCACCGTGCAGGGATCGTAGGACGCACACGACCCGGCACCACGCACCGCCGCCCCGGCGACGGGGCCGACAGAGGCCGTGAGGCCGACAGCCGCCGACAGCCCGTCGGGGCGACAGCCGTCAGAAGTGGTACGGGTCCCCTGTGTCCAGCACGAGCACCCGCTGCCGGTCGTTTCGCCGGTCGCGGTCCACCGCACCGCCGCCCCACACCGTGTCGAGCTCCAGCAGCACCTCCCCGGGCGCGCCCCGCAGCCGCACCCGCAGATCGATCCGCTCCCCCACCCCGTCCGCCGCCAGCGGCCCCGTCCGGCACAGGACCCCCTGCCGGCCCGAGCGCGCACACCCCTGCGGCAGCTCCGCCCGGTTCTCCAGCGGCGCCGACCAGCGCAGCCGCACCGTCGCGTCCGGCACCGCGGACGGCCCGTGGTTGCGCGGTGTGAGCCGCACGTCGACCAGGCCCCCGGTCAGGACCGCGGACCCGTGATAGGCCAGATCCGCCTCCGGTCCGCCGCCGGCCCCCACGGCCGGAGCCGCCCCGCCGGCCGTCAGCGCGACCGCGGCCCACACGGCGAGCCCTCGCACCCTGCGCATACCGCCCACTCCTCACTCCACCGAGGTCGTAGGCATGTATCCCACGCCGCCCGAACCCCAGGCGCCCTCCAACAGGTGACGTCCGGCAGGTGACGTCCGGCAGGTGACGTCCGGCAGGTGACGTCCGGGCCCGGGCCGCCTGCCGGACCGGGCCCGGTCAGGGCGCCTCTAAGGCCGTGCGGCGCCGTGCGAAGCTGCCGGCATGCTGATCCTCCGCTCCGCCGCCCTGTTCGCCGTCGCCGCGCTCTTCGAGATCGGCGGCGCCTGGCTGGTCTGGCAGGGCGTACGCGAACACCGCGGCTGGCTCTGGGCCGCCGGCGGCGTCCTCGCCCTGGGCGCGTACGGCTTCGTCGCCACCTTCCAGCCCGACGCCCACTTCGGCCGAGTCCTCGCCGCGTACGGCGGGATCTTCGTCGCCGGCTCGATCCTGTGGGGCGTGGTGGCGGACGGCTACCGCCCCGACCGCTGGGACGTGGCCGGGGCGCTGGTCTGCCTCGCCGGCATGGCGCTGATCATGTGGGCGCCGCGCAACGGCGGCTGAGACGTCGTGCCGCGCTGTCAGGGCGGCACGTCGGGCAGCAGCCCGAGCTGCCCGAGGAAGTCCATCTGGTCGAAGTAGAGCCGGTAGCTGACGATCCGGCCGTCCCGCACGGTCGCCAGGTCCACCCCGCGGATCCTGATCTCCCTCTGCGTCGCCGGCAGCGACTCCCCGGACGGCATCTGCAGCGGCCCGGTGTTCCGGCCGCTGAAGAACCCCTCGTCGATGGCGGTGTCGCCGGCCTCGAACTGGTGCAGCGGTTCGAACGTGGCCTCCGGAATCGCCTCCGTCGTCTGCCGCCACCACTCGACGATGTGGTCGCGCCCGTGGATCTCTCCGCCGTCGGGCGTGACGGCGACCGCGTCCTCGGCGAACAGCTCTGCGAGAGCCTTGAGGTCCGGCTCGGCGGTGACCGCCTCGGTGAGCCGGTCCATCACCTCACGCGCCTGTCCCATGGTCCACCTCCCGGTCCGGAGGATCACCCACCTCATTCTCCCACCGCGGGCCCCGGCGGGCCGCCCCAGGGGCCCCGGCTACAGGGCCCCCGGACGCCCGCGGCCGGTCACCTACGCTGGACGGCAGCCGACCGTACGAGCCCTTCCGAGGAGCAGCCCATGGCCACCGCCGCACCCTCCGCCGCCTCCCGCATCGCCGTCGTCACCGGTGCGAGCAGCGGAATCGGCGCCGCCACGGCCCGGCAACTCGCCGCGGCCGGTTACCGCGTCGTCCTCACCGCCCGCCGCAAGGACCGCATCGAGGCCCTGGCGGAGGAGATCAACGAGGCGGGCGGACAGGCCACTTCGTACCCGCTCGACGTCACCGACCGCGCGGCGGTCGACGAGTTCGCCACCGCGTTCCAGACGATCGGCGTCCTCGTCAACAACGCGGGTGGCGCCCTGGGCGCCGACCCGGTCGCCACCGGCGACCCGGCGGACTGGCGCCGGATGTACGAGACCAACGTCATCGGCACGCTGAACCTCACCCAGGCCCTGCTGCCCAAGCTGATCGCGAGCGGCGACGGCACGGTGGTCGTGGTCTCCTCGACCGCGGGTCACGGCACGTACGAGGGCGGCGCGGGCTACGTCGCCGCCAAGCACGGCGCCCACGTCCTCGCCGAGACGCTCCGCCTGGAGATCGTCGGCCGGCCGGTCCGCGTCATCGAGATCGCGCCCGGCATGGTCAGGACGGACGAGTTCGCCCTCACCCGCTTCGGCGGGGACACGGAGAAGGCGGCCAAGGTCTACGAGGGCGTCTCCGAGCCCCTGACCGCCGACGACGTCGCCGACACCATCACCTGGGCGGTCACCCGCCCCAGCCACGTCAACGTCGACCTCCTCGTCGTCCGTCCCCGCGCCCAGGCGTCCAACACCAAGGTCCACCGCGACCTGTGATGCCGGACGAGCCCGCACGGACCGCGAGCTCGGCGCGCGGCCGACGCCGCCTGGCCTAGGAGCGCGCGGAGCGCGAGGTGAGGCACGGCGTGAGTCGCGTCATCCCTTGACGCACACGACCTGCTTCAGCTTCGCCACGACCTCCACCAGGTCCCGCTGCTGGTCGATGACCTGCTCGATCGGCTTGTAGGCGCCCGGTATCTCGTCCACGACGCCGGAGTCCTTGCGGCACTCCACGCCCCGCGTCTGCTCCTCCAGGTCCTTCGTCGTGAACCGGCGCTTGGCCGCGTTGCGGCTCATGCGCCGGCCGGCGCCGTGCGACGCCGAGTTGAAGGACCTGGCGTTCCCGAGGCCCTTCACGATGTACGAACCCGTGCCCATGGAGCCGGGGATGATCCCGTACTCCCCGGAGCCGGCCCGGATCGCGCCCTTGCGGGTCACGAGCAGGTCCATGCCGTCGTAGCGCTCCTCCGCCACGTAGTTGTGGTGGCAGGAGATCTCCGGCTCGAAGGTCGGCTTGGCCTTCTTGAACTCCTTGCGGATCACGTCCTTCAGGAGCGCCATCATGATCGAGCGGTTGTACCTGGCGTACTCCTGCGCCCAGAAGAGATCGTTCCGGTAGGCCGCCATCTGCGGGGTGTCCGCGACGAAGACGGCGAGGTCGCGGTCGACCAGGCCCTGGTTGTGCGGCAGCTTCTGGGCGACGCCGATGTGGTGCTCGGCGAGCTCCTTGCCGATGTTCCGGGAACCGGAGTGAAGCATCAGCCAGACAGAACCGGTCGTATCCGTGCAGATCTCTACGAAGTGATTCCCGGACCCAAGGGTTCCCATCTGCTTTTCTGCCCGCTCGTGACGAAACTTGACCGCTTCGGCGACATCACCGAACCGCCCCCAGAAGTCGTCCCACCCCCCGGTCGCGAACCCGTGCAGCCGCCCCGGATCAACGGGTTCGTCATGCATCCCGCGCCCCACCGGAATCGCCTGCTCGACCTTCGACCTCAGCCGGGAGAGGTCCCCGGGCAGGTCGTTCGCCGTCAGGGACGTCCGCACCGCCGACATCCCGCAGCCGATGTCGACGCCGACCGCCGCCGGGCACACGGCCCCCCGCATGGCGATGACGGAACCGACCGTCGCGCCCTTGCCGTAGTGCACGTCCGGCATCACGGCCAGGCCCTTGATCCACGGCAGCGTGGCGACGTTCTGCAGCTGCTGCATCGCCCCACCCTCGACCGTCGCCGGGTCGGCCCACATACGGATGGGCACCTTCGCGCCCGGCACCTCGACATACGACATTTCGGCCTCAATCCCCCGGAAAACAAACAGAAGTAACGAATCGCAAAACCGGCGCCAAGGTCGACGAAAAGGGATGACGGACCGGCGTCCACGGCAGTGCGTGCGATACACATTGTCTCCAGGGGGCGCCCCCGTGCGGCAAGCGAATAACCAGCGGGGACACTGGAACACCCAGGGACGACACACCGTCGAGAGGAGCCTGACCGTGCAGCGGAAGGCGTACGTACCCGGCGTCGCGGCGCTCCTCGCGGCTGTGCTGGCGGGCTGCACCGGCGGCTCCGGCGACGGCGCCACCGCGGACGACTCCCACCCGGGCAACGCCGGTACGGCCACCCCGGCGGCCCAGCCGGGCAAGTACCGCACCTTGCCGGAACCCTGCGGCGCGGTCGACCGCGACACCCTCGACGAACTCCTGCCCGGCATCCGTCAGATCACCGACGAGGAGCGGCGCGAGAAGGCCTACGCGGGTCAGGCGACGGTCACCTTCGACACGGACCGCAAGGTCGGCTGCCAGTGGAAGGTGGAGTCGCCCGGCGCGACCGACCACCTGCTGATCGACTTCGAGCGGGTGGTGTCGTACGACGGCGCCGTCAGCGATGACGCCCAGGCCGAGCAGCTGTACGCGGCGAAGGAGGCCGACGCCCACCTGCCCGAACCGACGGTGACGGACTCCGCGACCGGCCCCGGCACCGCCGAGGGCGGCACGGACGCCGCCTCCTCGCCCGGCCCGGACGCCTCGCCGTCCACGTCCGCGTCCCCGTCGGGCTCGGCCTCGCCGTCCTCCTCCGCTCCGTCCTCCCCGTCGTCCTCGTCCCCTTCCACCACTCCGGCCGACCTCCAGCCCCGCGTCCTGGACGACCTCGGCGACGAGGCGTTCCTCGACGACGAGCTGAGCAACTCCGGCTCGACGGTCGAACAGCGCACGGTGACTGTGGCGTTCCGCACGTCGAACGTGATCGTGACGATCGAGTACGCGGAGCAGCCGACGACCGTCGGCGTCGTCCCGGACAGCAAGGAAATGCAGGACAGGGCCCGGAAACTGGCCTCACAGCTGGCGGATTCGCTGAGCGGCTGAGCGCCCTTCACGCACCCTTCACGCCCACGCGCCAAGCCGCCGAAGCAAGACCACACTTCTGCCGCACCGCGTACCGTGACCACTCGGACCCGTTCCGGACCGCAGGAACCACGAGTGTCATGAGTGAAGGAACCATGCAGCGACGAGACCAGCGTGATCAGCGTGATCAGCGAGCGAAGCGCCTAAACCGCGTCCTTGTCTGCGCGGCCGCCGTCCCCGTGATGCTGGTCGCCGCCGGCTGCTCTTCGGACTCCGGCTCCGGTGACGGCGGGGACAAGCCCGCGAAGGCCGCCGCGTCGGTGTCCGCGAGCCCGTCGCCGACGGTGCAGGCGGCGGCGTACGACAAGCTGCCGGAGCCCTGCGAGGTGCTGTCGAAGAAGACGCTGGGCGACCTCGTACCTAAGGGCAACAAGTCCGGCAAGGAGGGCACGTCGGACGATCTGTCGACGCGTGCCGGCTGTTCGTGGAGCAGCCTCGACAACAACGGGGTGAAGGGCTCGCAGTTCCGCTGGCTGAGCGTGTCCCTGCTGCGCTTCGAGTCGGACGTCACACGCGGTGCGGGCGACAAGCTCGCGCAGGAGTACTACGCCAAGCAGGTGCAGGACGTCCAGTCCGTGGAGGGCGCCAAGAACGCCAAGGCCGAGCCGGTGTCCGGCACGGGTGACGAGGCGACGGCGGTCCGCTACGACCTGAAGAAGAAGGAAGGCACCTTCAAGCAGCAGACGGTGGTGGCGCGCGTCGAGAACGTGGTCGTCACCCTCGACTACAACGGCGCGGGTCTGGCGGGCGACAAGACCCCGGACGCCGACGACCTGATGAAGGCGGCGAAGAAGGCGGCCAAGGAGGCGGTGGCCGCGGTGGCCTCCGCGAACGGCGAGGACGGCGGCAACGGCGGCGGTACGGCGAGCGGTTCGCCCTCCGCGTCGCCCTCGAAGTCGTCCTCCACGTCCTCGAAGTCGCCCTCGAAGGACGCCTCCGCGAGCGCCTCCGCCTCGCGGTCCGCGGCGAAGAAGAGCTGACCAACCGGAACCGGCCACCCGTCCTCCGCACACATGTGCCACCCTGTTGCGCGCAACAACACGCAACGGGAGGGGAGTACGGGTGGCCGCGCCACTGCAGCTGACACGGATGCACCGGGTTCTCATCGGCGTGGTCGTCACCGGTGCCGTCATCATCGCCGGGATCGGCTTCGCGGGATCGTACGCGGCCGTGCGGGAACTGGCCCTGAAGAAGGGCTTCGGAAACTTCTCCTACGTCTTCCCGATCGGCATCGACGCGGGCATCTGCGTGCTGCTCGCCCTGGACCTGCTCCTGACCTGGATCCGGATCCCCTTCCCGCTGCTGCGCCAGACGGCCTGGCTGCTGACGGCGGCGACGATCGCGTTCAACGGCGCGGCGGCCTGGCCGGATCCGCTCGGTGTCGGCATGCACGCGGTGATCCCGGTGCTGTTCGTGGTGGCGGTCGAGGCGGCCCGGCACGCGATCGGCCGGATCGCCGACATCACGGCGGACA
Source organism: Streptomyces bullii (assembly GCF_042657145.1). Classification (NCBI taxonomy): domain Bacteria; kingdom Bacillati; phylum Actinomycetota; class Actinomycetes; order Kitasatosporales; family Streptomycetaceae; genus Streptomyces; species Streptomyces bullii. Next base: position 31,983 of record NZ_JBHSNY010000012.1, on the reverse strand, counting down.
AGCACATGGAGGGCGTCCGCCTGACCCGGTGGCTGCTGTCGCCGGTCCCGACGTTCCTGCTGTGGCGTCGTATGAAGCTGTGGGAGCTGCGCTCCTACGACCAGGTCATCAAGCTGGAGCAGGAACGTCTCGTCTACCAGGCGCGGCTGCGTTCCCGCTTCGGGCGCGCATGGCGCAGGAAGGCTCCGGTGGAGTCCCTCATGCCGCTGCGGCTGGCCCGGTACGGCGTGCCGCTGGCGGACACCGCTCCGGCGGGCCTCGCGGCGGCGGGGATAGAACCGGCGCTGATCCCGCCGGCACCGCAGCGGGAGGTGCCCCGGCAGCAGGTGGCGCCGACCGCCCGGCGGCGCCCGCAACTCGAGGGCCAGCCGTACGCCGAGCGGCGCGGGCCCGTTCCCGAGCCGGAGCCCGAGCCGGACCAGAGCCCCTGGTTCGCCCCGCGCGAGGTCGAGTACCAGGGCGGCTACGACCCCGACTACGACCCGGCCGAGCAGTACGCCCAGTGGTACGCGGAGCAGCGCGAGGCCGAGCAGTACCAGGACCAGTACCAGGAAGAACCCCCGGCGCAGGAGCCCTCGCCGGAGGACACCGGCAGCTTCCCCGTCCCGGCGGGCCCCGGCCGTACCCGGGAACTGGGCGAGGGCGGCGGCGTCCCGGAGCCGCCCGCTCCGGACGAGGACGCGTACTACCAGGTCTTCAAGCAGTCGATCAACGGCAGCTACCCGACCGCGAACCAGTTCCTCGACAACGTGGAGGCGGAGTTCGGCATCAACCTCGACGCCGCCGAGGCCAAGCGCATGGTCGAGCGCTTCAGCGGCCGCCACTACCAGGAGCTGGAAGAAGAGCACATCGCATGAGTGAGCGCCCGGTGCGCACGGCACCGGGCGCTCATGTCACCGCGTCACGCCCCGAGCAGCTTGCGCACCCGCTCCTGCCCCACGGCGAGCAGCAGCGTGGGCAGGCGCGGCCCGGTGTCGCGGCCGACGAGCAGGTGGTACAGCAGCGCGAAGAAGGACCGCTGGGCGGTCTTGATCTCCGGCGGCAGTTCCTTCGGGGTCGCGTCGGCGGAGAACCCGGCCTGGACCTTGGGGACGCCGTAGACGAGGTGGGTGAGCCCGTCCAGCGACCAGTGCTCGGCGAGCCCGTCCAGCAGCAGCCGGATGGATTCCCGGCCCTGGTCGTCGAGCGACTTCAGCAGCTCCGTGTCGGGCTCCTCGCGCACGATCGTCCGCTGGTCGGCGGGCACGTGCGCGTTGATCCACGCCTCGGCCCTGTCGTACCGCGGCCGTGCTTCGTCCAGGGAGGCCAGCGGCCTGGACGGGTCCAGCTCGCTGAGGATGCGCAGCGCCTGGTCCTCGTGGCCGGCGGTGATGTCGGCGACGGAGGCGAGGGTGCGGTACGGCAGCGGGCGGGGCGTCGTCGGCAGCTCACCGGCGGCCGTGCGCACCGCGCGGGAGTGCGCGGCCACGTCCGCCGGCAGGGCACTGCCGTCGGCGACCTTGGCCGCCAGCCGGTCCCACTCGTCGTACAGGCGCTGGATCTCCTGGTCGAAGGCGACCTTGAAGGACTGGTTGGGCTTGCGCCGGGCGTACAGCCACCGCAGGAGCTGCGGCTCCATGATCTTCAGGGCGTCGGCGGGGGTGGGGACGCCGCCGCGCGACGACGACATCTTGGCCATGCCGGAGATGCCGACGAAGGCGTACATGGGGCCGATCGGCTGCTCGCCGCCGAAGATGCCGACGATCTGGCCGCCGACCTGGAAGCTCGACCCGGGCGAGGAGTGGTCGACGCCGCTGGGCTCGAAGACCACGCCCTCGTACGCCCACCGCATGGGCCAGTCGACCTTCCAGACCAGCTTGCCGCGGTTGAACTCGTTGAGCCGGACCGTCTCGGAGAAGCCGCACGCGGTGCAGGCGTACGTCATCTCCGTCGAGTCGTCGTCGTAGGCGGTGACGGTGGTGAAGTCCTTCTCGCAGTTGCCGCAGTACGGCTTGTACGGGAAGTACCCGGCGGAGCCGGAGCCGTCGTCCTCGGCGGCGGCGCCGGAGCCCTCGGCGGCCTCCAGCTCGGCCTCGTCGATGGGCTTCTGCTTGGCCTGCTGCTTCTTCTGGTCGGCGGGCTTGGGCTTGGTCCGGTACTGGGCGAGGACGGCGTCGATGTCGCCGCGGTGCCTCATGGCGTGCAGGATCTGCTCGCGGTAGACGCCGGAGGTGTACTGCTCGGTCTGGCTGATGCCGTCGAACTCCACGCCCAGCTGACCGAGGGACTCGATCATCGCGGCCTTGAAGTGCTCCGCCCAGTTCGGGTACGGCGAGCCCTTCGGGGCCGGGACGGAGGTCAGCGGCTTGCCGATGTGCTCCTTCCAGGTGTCGTCGACCCCGGCGATGCCCTCGGGCACCTTGCGGTACCGGTCGTAGTCGTCCCAGGAGATCAGGTGGCGCACCTGGTACCCGCGACGCCGGATCTCGTCGGCGACGAGGTGCGGGGTCATGACCTCGCGCAGGTTCCCCAGGTGGATGGGGCCCGACGGCGACAGCCCGGACGCTACGACGACCGGTTTGCCCGGGGCCCGACGCTCCGACTCCTCGATGACCTCATCCGCGAAACGGGAGACCCAGTCGGTGGTCTCGGTGCTCTGAGCCACGATCGGCACGTCCTCTTGTTCTGAAGGTACTGACCGCCCCATTCTCCCAGACCACCACGCGCCCGGGAAAACGGCTTTACCCCCCGTGGGATACTGACCGTGTCTATCCATCCCCACGAGGAGAACGGCACCCATTCCTATGGCCTCGGTCACGTCCCTCACCGCTTCCGTCCACCAGCGCCTCGCGTCCGCCCTCTCGGCAGCCCTGCCGGAGGCCACCGGCGCGGACCCGCTGCTGCGACGAAGCGACCGGGCGGATTTCCAGGCCAACGGGATCCTGGCCCTGGCGAAGCAGGCGAAGGCGAACCCGCGGGAGCTGGCGACGCGGGTCGTCTCCCAGGTCGTCACCGGTGACGTGATCAAGGACGTCGAGGTCTCCGGCCCCGGCTTCCTCAACATCACGGTCACCGACCGGGCGATCACGGAGAACCTCGCCGCGCGGTACGCGGACGACACGGGCCGCCTGGGCGTGCCGTACGCGGAGAACCCGGGCACGACGGTCATCGACTACGCCCAGCCGAACGTGGCGAAGGAGATGCACGTCGGTCATCTGCGGTCCGCGGTGATCGGCGACGCCGTCGGGCAGCTGATGGAGTTCACCGGCGAGAGGGTGATCCGCCGGCACCACATCGGCGACTGGGGCACCCAGTTCGGCATGCTCATCCAGTACCTGGACGAGCACCCGCACGAGCTGGACCACAAGGCCGGCGAGGTCACCGGCGAGGAGGCGATGTCGAACCTCGACCGCCTCTACAAGGCCGCCCGCAAGCTGTTCGACTCCGACGAGGAGTTCAAGACGCGGGCCCGCCGCCGGGTGGTCGACCTCCAGGCCGGGGACCCGCGCACCCTCGCCATGTGGCAGAAGTTCGTGGACGAGTCGAAGATCTACTTCTTCTCCGTCTTCGAGAAACTGGACATGGAGATCCAGGACGCGGACATCGTCGGCGAGTCCGGCTACAACGACATGCTCGACGAGACCTGCCGTCTGCTGGAGGAGTCGGGCGTCGCGGTCCGCTCCGAGGGCGCGCTGTGCGTGTTCTTCGACGACGTCAAGGGCCCGGACGGCAAGCCGGTCCCGCTGATCGTGAAGAAGTCGGACGGCGGCTACGGCTACGCGGCGACCGACCTGTCGGCGATCAGGGACCGCGTGTTCAACCTGAAGGCGGACACGCTGCTGTACGTCGTCGACGCGCGCCAGTCGCTGCACTTCCGGATGGTCTTCGAGACGGCCCGCCGGGCCGGCTGGCTCAACGACGAGGTGCACGCGGTGCAGCTCGCCTTCGGCACGGTCCTCGGCAAGGACGGCAAGCCGTTCAAGACCCGTGAGGGCGAGACGGTGCGGCTGGTCGACCTGCTGGACGAGGCGATCGAGCGCGCCTCGGCCGTGGTCCGCGAGAAGGCGCAGGACCTGTCGGAGGAGGAGATCGCCGAGCGGGGCGCCCAGGTGGGCGTCGGCGCGGTGAAGTACGCGGACCTGTCGACGTCGGCGAACCGGGACTACAAGTTCGACCTGGACCAGATGGTCTCGCTGAACGGCGACACGAGCGTGTACCTCCAGTACGCGTACGCCCGGATCCGGTCGATCCTGCGCAAGGCCGGCGAGGTACGCCCGTCCGCGCACTCCGAGCTGGAGCTGCACGACGCGGAGCGCGCGCTGGGCCTGCACGTGGACGCGTTCGCGGAGACGGTGGCGGAGGCGGCCGCCGAGTACGCGCCGCACAAGCTGGCCGCGTACCTGTACCAGCTGGCGTCGCTGTACACGTCGTTCTACGACAAGTGCCCGGTGCTGAAGGCGGACACGCCGCAGCAGGTGGAGAACCGCCTGTTCCTGTGCGACATCACGGCCGGCACGCTGCACCGGGGCATGGCTCTGCTGGGCATCCGCACGCCCGAGCGGCTCTGACCCGACGAGGCCGCGGCCCGTCCTCTCCCCCGTGGGAGGACGGGCCGCGGTCGTTCGCCACGGCCCCGTTCCTGCTCCCTCACCAGGACGGCGAACCGCGCACCTCCCCGCCCCCGTCCCCCACCGCGACGGGACCACGCTGACGCGGAGCGGCCCGCGAGGGCAGGGACCCGAGGCACATGAAGTGCGGAACCGGCCCGAAGACCCTCGCCACGCACCGCCACCCGAGCCGAGCTGGAACCGCGCTGCAGCCCGGCCTGCCGCAGCGGTCAGCGCAGCAGCGTCATCCCCTGCGGCGCCACGATCCCGAACTGCTCCTCCAGTACGCGCCGTACCTCCGCCTCCTCCGTCACCTCCCGCTTGGTGACGGCGCCGTCGGTACGGGTCTCGGTGAAGAGGCGTTCCGTGAGGGACAGATGGGCGTCGGGCGTGACGCGCTGCACGTGCAGGCGCTGGGTGAAGGGGGAGCGCGGGTTCGTGCCGACGTGCCAGTTGACGACCTCGAAGTCGGGCTTCTCGAAGGGCTCGACGGTGAAAGCGTACTGCGCCTGCCAGGCGTCCTGGTCGTACGCCTCCAGCACCCACAGCTCCAGCGGACCGGCGTGCGGCGCGTGCACCAGCCGGTGCCGGCGGCCGGCGTCGTGGAACTCCACACCGGCGGTCAGCGGCACCGGCTCCAGCAGCGCGCCGACGGCGCCGAAGCCGACGTCGGCCAGGTACGGCCGCGGATCGCCCGGCACCGCGACCAGCAGCGCCATGTGGGTGCGCGGGCGGCTCTCGAAGCGGTCGGCGCCCACGACGACGCGCGCGGCGAGCCGGGTCACCCCGAAGCCCAACACCTCCAGCGCGCCCGCGAACAGGGTGTTGTGCTCGTAGCAGTAGCCGCCGCGCCGGCTGTGCACCAGCTTGGCCGTCAGGTCACCGGGATCGAGGGAGGGGGCCGTACGGCGCAGCGCGTCGAGGTTCTCGAACGGGATGGCCCGCGCGTGGGCCAGGTGGACGTCGCGCAGCGTCGCCGTGTCGGCCCGCCGCTCCCCCTCCCATCCGATCCGCCGGAAGTACGCGTCGAGGTCGGACTGCGTGAACTGTCGTGACTCGGACATGACCGCACCGTAACCAGACCCGCCCTTCCCCGTCGGCGGCCCGCGGCCGGAGCCGCCGTCCTTCCTTGGTCCTAGTCCCTCAGCCCCCGGCCGAGCCTGCGCAGTCCCTCCCCGATCTCCCGCGGTGTCTGCGTCACGAAGCACAGCCGCAGCGTCGCGCGGTCGGGCTCGCCGGCGTGGAAGGGGGCGCCGGGGACGTACGCCACGTCCTGCCGTACGACCCGCGGGAGCAGGGCGGTGGTGTCGTACGGGTCGGGCAGGCGGGCCCACAGGAACATGCCGCCCTCGGGCCGGTTCCACGTCGAGCCCTCGGGCAGCGCGCCGGGCAGTCCGGCGAGCATGGCGTCCCGGCGCTCCCGGTAGACGTCCGCGACCCGCCGGACGTGCGCGTCCAGGTCGTGGTCGGCCAGATAGCGGGCCGCGGCGAGCTGGTTGACCGTCGGGGTGTGCAGGTCGGCGGCCTGCTTGGCGACGGCACAGGCGCGGCGCAGCCGTTCGGGTGCGCGCAGCCAGCCCAGCCGCATTCCGGGCGCCATGACCTTGGAGAGGCTGCCGAGCAGCACCGTGCGGTCCTCGGCCCCCGGCTGGGCGGCGATCCACGGCACCCGCTCCCCCTCGTACCGGAGCTCCCCGTACGGGTCGTCCTCGACGATCCACAGTCCGCGCCGGGCGGCGACCGCGGCCACGGCGGCACGGCGTTCGGCGGGCAGGGTGCGACCGGTCGGGTTCTGGAAGGTGGGCACGGTGTAGAGCAGCTTGGGGCGTTCGCGGGCGACGAGTTCCTCCAGCGCCTGCGGGTCGAGCCCGTCCGCGTCCCCGGGCACGGGCACGATCCGCGCCCCCGCGAGACCGAAGGCCTGAAGTACCGCCAGATAGCAGGGGTCTTCGACGAGGACGGTGTCACCGGGTTCGAGCAGCGCGGTGGCGAGGAGGGACAGGGCCTGCTGGGAGCCGGTGGTCACGAGCAGGTCGTCGGCTCCGGTCGCCAGGCCCCGGGCGGTCGTGCGGTCGGCGAGCACGGCCCGGAGCGCGGGCTCGCCCTCGGTCGTGGAGTACTGCAGGGCCTGCGCGGGCGTCTCGGCGAGCACCGCCCGGTACGCGGCGGCGATGCCGTCCGCGTCGAACAGTTCCGGAGCGGGCAGCCCGCCCGCGAAGTTGATCACCTCGGGGCGGGCGGTGACGGCCAGGATGTCCCGGACGGGCGAGCCGCCCACGGACCGGGTGCGCGCGGCGAGCTGCGGCACGGGGGCGGACGACGGGCCGGTGAGAGGAGCGGCCGCGGGGGCGGTGAGGGAGTCGGACGCGGGATCAGTGAGGGGAGCGGACGCGGGAACGGCGAGAGGGTCGGACGCCGGATCGGCGAGGGTCAAGGCACGGCTCCTTCGGCTGCGGTGACGGCTCGTGCCCGCAGCCTAGGAAACTACATGCCGCGTACAAGCAGGTTTCCGGGATCCGGACGCCCCGCCCCGGTTCAGGCCTTGCCGCCGAGCGCCGCGTACACGTTGATGTCCGCGTCCGTGACGTCGCCGATGTCGTGGTAGCGGACCTTGTCGATGGCGTCGAGGGTCGCCAGGTAGGCGGCCTCCGGCCGCTCGGGCCGGGGAGCGTCGTGGTCGGGGCGCCACCGGTGCGCCGGTACGACACCCGGGTCCGCGAGCGCGAGCCGGTTCTCGGTGAAGAACCGCTCGACGTCCGCCCGGGACCTGAGCACGAACGTGAACCCCCGCTCGGTGTAGGTGCGCTTAACCGCGCGGATGTTCTCCGGGTTGAGGTCCTCGGTGAGGTGGCTGAGGACCAGGCGGCTGCCGGCGGGCAGCGCGTCGACGAGCCCGCGCACGAGCGGGTACGCCTCCTCGTCCGCCACGAAGTGCAGGATCGCGACCAGGCACAGCGCGACCGGCTGGTCGAAGTCCAGGGTCTTGGCGGCCTGTTCGAGGATCCGCGCGGGCTCCCGCAGGTCGGCGTCGACGTAGTCCGTACGTCCCTCGGGGCCGCTGGTGAGCAGGGCACGCGCGTGCGCCAGCACCACGGGGTCGTTGTCGACGTACACGACCCGCGACTCGGGCGCGACGCGCTGCGCGATCTGGTGGACGTTGGCCGCGGTGGGCAGTCCGGTGCCGATGTCGAGGAACTGTCGGATGCCGTCCTCCCGCACCAGCGTGGTCACCGCGCGGCGCAGGAAGTCGCGGTTGTGCCGGACGTCGAGGTAGCCGCGCGGGTTGGCGGCGAGCGCGGCGGCCGCCGCCTCCCGGTCCACCGGGTAGTGGTCCTTGCCGCCGAGGAAGACGTCGTAGACCCGGGCCGGGTGCGCCTTGGTGCTGTCGATCCTCCTTTTCAGCTCGGCGGGATCCTGGCTGAGGGCGTCACCGGACACGGGCGTCTCCCCTGGAGAGTCGGCGCGAGGCGGCGCTTCGGCGAGCAACCGCTTCCATGGTCAACCAGCTAACGCTCCAGGGGACTCGAGGGTGCCTGACGCCACGGTTCGCTAGGGGGCGCCGAAGGCTGGGGCCGGGTCCCACTTCTGGCCGCCGACGGGGAACTCGTAGGCCGGACGCCCCTGGTTGCCGCTCGTGCGGAACGGGCGGCCGGCGTCGTTCAGCTCGACCGTGCCGTGCCGGCCGCCACTGGACCATTTCAGCTCCAGGTACCAGCTCACGTCGTAGGCGGACGCCTTCGCCTTGACGTGGTAGACCTCCGGGTCGGACTCGCTCACCTTGGCCGGGAAGCCGTCCTGGCCCGCCTTGGGCACGAGGTCGGGCCGGGGGGCGTCGAGGTCGACGGTGAACGCCCGGGTGCGCACGTCGCCGCCGCAGCCGACGCCCATGGCGTAGTCGTTCCAGGGCAGCGGTGCGCGTTTTCCGACCGTACGGACCTTCAGGTCCTCGATCAGCACCGTCTCTTCCCCGGTCCCCTGCACGGTGATCTCCAGGAACTGCTCCCCGGACGAGACGGCCCGGGTCACCGCCACCCACGCGGGCGCGTCCTGCTCCAGGGGCGGCGGGCCCACCTCGGTCGGCGGCCGGTTGATCAGGTAGTGCTGGGTGCAGGAGCCCTCCCAGACGTACGGGGAGGTGCGGACGGTCAGCGGAGCGGACTTGGCGTGGCTGTCGACCCCCGCGTTCCCGCCCCTGCCTCCGCCGGAGGGGCTCGCGCTCACGGCGGCGGACGGCCCGGCCTTCCCGGCCCGGTCGCCCTGCTGCTTCCCGGTCGGCTCCCCGGACTCCGTCCCGGCCTCCTGCCCGGGCTTCTTCCCGGCGCCCTGCCGGGACGGGGACGGCGGGGCCGGGACGACATCGCCGGTCCCGCCGTCGGGGGACCCGGCGGCCTCGGCGGACCCCCGGCGGCCGTCATGGTCCGCCCCGCGCGAGGGGAGGCTCACGGCGAGCGTGACGGCGCTGACGACGGCCACGGCGAGCCCGGCGACGACAGCGGTACGACGACGGGTACGGCCCGACCGACGCGGCTCCTCGGCGCCGGACGCCACCCATGAGGGCACCGCCCCCGCAGCCTCCGCTTCGGGGAGCGGCGCGACCGGCTCCGCCACCGGCGTTCCCGTCGCGCCGGGCGGTACGACGCCCCCCGCCGGACCGTCCGCTCCCGCGGGCTGCGGCTCCGCCGGTCCCGAGGCCGCGGGCTCCGCCGCCGCTCTGGCGGCCCCCGCCCCCTTCCGCCTGCGCACCGCGTCCGCCAGCACCCACCGCCGGTGCAACTCGACGAGCTCGTCCGGCGACGCCTTGCACAACCGCGCCAGCCGCTCCACGGGCGCGTACTCCGTGGGCACCGCGTCCCCGTTGCAGTACCGGTGCAGCGTCGACGTACTCAGGTGCAGCCGCCGCGCGAGCACCCCGTAGCTCAGCCCGGAACGTTCCTTCAATTCCCCCAACAGCGCGGCGAATTCCGCCGCGGCAGTGCCCTCCGACACTGTTCCTCCACTCCCCCGTGTCCCACTCCCCGTTCCAGGGAATGGCCTTTCCCCCTGGTCGAAGCCGGTGCGGGCGTTCCAGCGTCCCCGATGGTCGATCGGGTGTGGCAGCCGGGACGGTTCACCGCTCAAGCTCTGCTCATCCAAGCACGCCGCTCCCGGCGCCCCGGTCGAGCGGCACGCCTTCGGCTCTCTTCCCCATGGTCTTTGTCCGAAAGGAACACCGTCATGAGCACGTACCGCTCCGCCCGCACCGCCCGCTCCCGTACGGGTCTGCTCGCCGCCACCGGCATCACCCTCGCCACGCTCGCCCTGACGGCCTGCCAGGACGGCACCGGCACGAAGGACGAGGGAGCGTCACAGCCCGCCACCGCTTCGGCCGCCGCCGAGGACAGTGATACGCACGCCGATCCCGGCAAGGCCCCGAAGACGACGGCGACCGGGACGGGAACGGGGACCGGAAGCGGCACGGGGACCGGCGGTGGAACGGGGACCGGGACGGAAACGGGAACCGGGAAGGGGACCGGAACCGGAACCGGCGAGAAGACCAGGCCCACCGACCCGCACGCCCCCGAGAACCGCGTCATCTGCAACGGCTCCAACACCACCGTCACGGCCCAGCCGGTGCCCCGCCCCCTCAACCACCTGCTGCTCACCGTGAAGAACACCGGCTCGAAGACCTGCGACCTGACGTACTACCCGGTCCTGCGGTTCGGCGAGATGCAGTGGGTGCCGCAGCCCTTCGAGGAGTCCAAGCCGCAGGCGGTGACCACCCTCGCGCCCGGCGAGTCCGGCTACGCCGGCGTGCTGCTCGCGTCCGCCGACGGCAGCGGCGACGGCGGCACCACCGGCCGCAAGCTGACGGTCGGTTTCCACGGCCGTACGCCCGGCAGCGGGGGAGGCCCCGCCGCGACCCCGTCCCTGCCGGCCAGGGGCGTGTACTACGACAGCTCGCTGTCGGTGACGTACTGGCTGTCGAGCGCGGCGGAGGCCCTGCGGTTCTGACGTTCAGCCCAGCTTCTGGGCCACCTCGGTGGCCCAGTAGGTGAGGATGTTGCGTGCCCCGGCCCGCTTGATGCCGGTCAGCGTCTCCAGGATCGCCCGGTCCCGGTCGATCCAGCCCTTCTCGGCGGCGGCCTCGATCATCGAGTACTCGCCGGAGATCTGGTAGGCGGCGACGGGCACGTCCACCGCGTCCGCCACCCGGGCGAGGATGTCCAGGTACGGCCCGGCCGGCTTGACCATCACCATGTCGGCCCCCTCCTCCAGGTCGAGGGCCAGCTCCCGCATCGACTCGCGCACGTTGGCCGGGTCCTGCTGGTAGGTCTTCCGGTCGCCCTTCAGCGACGAGGCGACGGCCTCCCGGAACGGCCCGTAGAAGGCGGAGGCGTACTTGGCGGTGTAGGCCAGGATGGCGACGTCCTCCCGCCCGATCTGGTCGAGGGCGTCGCGGACGACCCCGATCTGCCCGTCCATCATCCCGCTGGGACCCACCACATGGGCCCCGGCATCGGCCTGCACCTGGGCCATCTCGGCGTACCGCTCCAGGGTGGCGTCGTTGTCGACCCGCCCCTGCTCGTCCAGTACGCCGCAGTGCCCGTGGTCCGTCGTCTCGTCGAGACACAGATCGGACATGACGAGCAGGTCGTCCCCGACCTCGGCCCGCACGTCCCGGATCGCGACCTGGAGAATCCCGTCCGGATCGGTGCCCGGCGTCCCGAGGGCGTCCTTCTTCTCCTCCTCCGGCACGCCGAACAGCATGATCCCGGAGACCCCGGCCGCCACCGCCTCCGCGGCCGCCTTCTTCAGGCTGTCCCGCGTGTGCTGCACGACACCCGGCATCGCCGCGATCGGCACCGGTTCACTGACCCCCTCGCGCACGAAGGCCGGAAGGATGAGGTCGGCGGGATGCAGCCTGGTCTCGGCGACCATCCGACGCATGGCGGGGGTGGTCCGCAGACGCCGCGGCCGCGTGCCGGGAAAGGATCCGTACGTCGTCATGCCACCTACGCTACGCCCGCCCCGGAACCCCCGATGCCGACGCGATGTCGGCGCACCGCTCACCCACCGAGCGGCGGCTCTCGTGCCGCCGGGGCGGCACGGGCGGGCACAGCGGCACCCCGCCGGGCCGGGCTGCGCACCGCCCCCGCCCCGTACCGACAGCCCGCGCCTCGCGCCCCGAGCCGCCGTCCCGCCCCCATCAGCCCTACCCCCACACACCCCGCACCGACCGGCATGCGTCCCCCCACCCCCCAGGTCCATCCTGGACATACGAACAAGGACCCCGACGGCCTCGCCCCTCACCCGCGCCGCCGCAGTCCCTCCGTACCCGCCCCGCGGAGGACGCGATGCCCGCCACCCACCACACCCCCGACCTCTTCGCCCTGTCGGAGATCCGCGGCCCGGTCCTGCGCCCCGGCGACGACGGCTACGCCGAGGAGGTCACCGGCTACAACCTGGCCGCCCTGCACACCCCGGACGTGGTGGTCGTGGCGACCGGCGCCGACGACATCGTGACCGCGCTGCGGTGGGCGTCGGCCACCGGCACCCCGGTCGCCGTACAGGCCACCGGCCACGGCGCGAACTTCCCCATCGACCACGGCCTGCTGATCAGCACCTCCCGCATGACCGACGTCCGCGTCGACCCGGCCGAGCGCACCGCGACCATCGCCGCGGGCGCCAAGTGGCGGCACGTCCTGGACGCCGCCGCCCCGCACGGCCTCGCCGCGCTCTGCGGCACGTCCACCGACGCCGGCGTCATCGGCTACACGCTCGGCGGCGGCCTGCCGGTCCTGGGCCGGACCTACGGCTACGCGACCGACCTCGTCCGCTCCTGCCAGGTCGCCACCCCCGACGGCACCCTGCACGACACGGACGACCGGCACGAGCCCGAACTGTTCTGGGCCCTGCGCGGCGGCAAGGGCAACGTGGGCATCGTGACCTCGATGGTCTGCGAACTGCTGCCCCTGCCCACCCTGCTCGGCGGCGGCGTCTACTGCCCCGGTGAGTACGCCGAGGCGCTGCTGAAGGTTTGGGTCGAGTGGACGCGGCGCGTCCCGGAGGAGATGTGCAGCGCCTACACCCTGCTCCGCCTGCCACCGATCCCCCAGATCCCCGAGCCGCTGCGGGGCGGCTTCTGGGCCCGTGTCGCCATCGCCTACACCGCCGACCCCACGGAGGGCGAAAGCCTCCTCGCCCCCATCCGCGCGGCCGCTCCGGTGGCCGTCGACACGGTGGAGGAGATGCCGTACACGGCCCTGGACCGCATCCACATGGAGCCGCAGGACCCGCTGCCCGTCCGCGAGTCGTGCACCCTGCTGCGCGACCTGCCCCCCGACGCCGTCCGGGCGTTCCTCGACCAGGTCGGCCCCGCGGTGACCGACTGCCCCCTGCTCATGGTGGAACTCCGTCACATGGGCGGCGCCCTGTCCCGCCCCGCGCGCGTGGCGGACGCGATCTGCGGCCGGGACGCGAACTACCTCCTGGAAGCGGTCGGCGTCCTCGCCGCCCCACCGGCCGCCGAGGCCGTCGAACAGGCCACGAGGGCCCTGTACACCGCGATGGCCCCGTACGGCACGGGCCGCACGATGGTCAACGTCCACGGCACGCCGGGCGACGAGCACGACCGCGCCCGCGCCTGGACCCCGGAGACCTACGACCGCCTGCGCCGCGACAAGTCCCGGTACGACCCGGACAACCTGCTCCGCTTCGGCCACGCGGTCACCCCGGCGTAAGGCCTGTCCTCCCGCCACGGCCCGGCCCCCGACCGCGGGCCACCGACACCGGAGGGCACGGCCCCTCAGCCCCGGCACAGCCGATCACCGTGGCATCGCGCAGGGCGCCCCGCAGCGGCACCCCGGGGCGCCCTGGGGCACCGGCCCGCGCACCCGCCCGCACCAACCTGAGCGGACAGCCGCCCCGCTACGTCGTCGTACGCCGCCGCCGGCCCCCCGGCCGCCGCTCGCTCGGGCGGGTCACCGGATCCCCGGCCTCCAGCGCCGCCAGTCTGCGCTTCATCCCGAAGTCGGCCAGCGCCTCGGCCAGCTTGTGCACGGACGGCTCGGGCGCCATCACGTCCACCCGCAGCCCGTGCTCCTCGGCGGTCTTGGCCGTGGCGGGACCGATACAGGCGATCACCGTCACGTTGTGCGGCTTGCCCGCGATGCCCACGAGGTTGCGTACCGTCGAGGACGACGTGAACAGCACGGCGTCGAACCCGCCGCCCTTGATCGCCTCCCGCGTCTCCGCCGGCGGCGGCGAGGCCCGTACGGTCCGGTAGGCCGTGACGTCGTCGACCTCCCAGCCCAGCTCGATCAGGCCCGCCACCAGCGTCTCGGTGGCGATGTCCGCACGTGGCAGGAACACCCGGTCGATGGGGTCGAAGACCGGGTCGTACGGAGGCCAGTCCTCCAGCAGCCCCGCCGCGCTCTGCTCCCCGCTCGGCACCAGATCCGGCTTCACACCGAAGGCGACCAGCGCCTTGGCGGTCTGTTCCCCCACGGCCGCGACCTTGATGCCCGCGAAGGCACGCGCGTCGAGCCCGTACTCCTCGAACTTCTCCCGCACGGCCCTGACCGCGTTCACCGAGGTGAAGGCGATCCACTCGTACCGCCCGGTCACGAGCCCCTTCACGGCCCGCTCCATCTGCTGGGGCGTCCGCGGCGGCTCGACGGCGATGGTCGGCACCTCGTGCGGGACTGCCCCGTAGGACCGCAGCTGGTCGGAGAGCGACGCCGCCTGCTCCTTGGTCCGCGGCACGAGCACCTTCCAGCCGAACAGCGGCTTGGACTCGAACCACGACAACCGGTCGCGCTGGGCGGCGGCGCTGCGCTCACCGACCACGGCTATCACCGGCCGGCCGCCGTCCGGCGACGGCAGCACCTTGGCCTGCTTCAGCGTCTGCGCGATGGTGCCGAGGGTGGCGGTCCAGGTGCGCTGCCGGGTGGTCGTACCGGCGATCGTCACCGTCATCGGCGTATCGGGCTTGCGGCCCGCGGACACCAGTTCACCGGCCGCCGCCGCCACGGAGTCCAGGGTCGTCGACACGACCACCGTCCCGTCCGACGCTCCCACCTCCGTCCAGCACCGGTCCGACGCGGTGCGCGCGTCCACGAACCGCACGTCCGCGCCCTGCGCGTCACGCAGGGGCACACCGGCGTACGCGGGCACGCCGACGGCGGTCGCGATACCGGGGACGACCTCGAAGGGCACCCCGGCCGCGGCGCACGCCAGCATCTCCTCGGCGGCGTACGCGTCGAGCCCGGGGTCCCCGGACACCGCGCGCACGACCCGCCTGCCGCCCCGCGCGGCCTCCATGACAAGATGTGCGGCATCCCGCACAGCGGGGACGGCAGCGGGTGTTGACGTGCCGTCAACGACCGTGAGCTGGGGCGTGCCTGTGCCCGGCGCCGGATCCGACGGGTCCGCGTCCGTGTGCACCTCGGCGACGCCTTGCCTGGCGTGCTGTCGGACGACGTCGAGCACCTCGTGCTCGGCGACGAGGACGTCCGCGTTCGCCAGCGCCTCTACGGCGCGCAGTGTCAGCAGTCCCGGATCTCCGGGTCCGGCACCCAGGAAGGTGACGTGCCCGTGTTCCGGACCGGCGGGAAGGGTGGTGGGGCTCAATGTGCTCGCTCCCCCATCAGACCGGCCGCGCCCGCGGCGAGCATCTCGGTGGCGAGTTCGCGACCGAGCGCCAGCGCCTGGTCGTGCGTCTCGGGCACGGGACCGGTGGTGGACATCTGCACCAGCGCGGTGCCGTCGGTCGTGCCGACGACGCCCCGCAGGCGCATTTCCTTGACAATCTGCCGGTCGGCCTGGGTGTCCCCCCGCTCGAGCGGAGCCGGGGGAAGGTCGGCCAGCGCGCCCACAGGGGCGCTGCAACCGGCCTCCAGGGCGGCGAGCAGTGACCGCTCGGCCGTCACGGCGGCCCGCGTGAACGGGTCGTCGAGCTCGGCGAGCGCGGCGATCAGGTCCGCGTTACCCGCGGCACACTCGATCGCCAGGGCCCCCTGGCCGGGGGCGGGCAAAACCGTGTCGACCGACAGGAAGTCGGTCACCTCGTCGCTCCGGCCGATGCGGTTCAGTCCGGCCGCGGCCAGCACGACCGCGTCGAGCTCGCCCTTGCGCACGTATCCGATCCGGGTGTCGACGTTCCCGCGGATCGGCACTGTCTCGATGTCCAGGCCGTGGCCGCGCGCGTACGCGTTGAGCTGGGCCATGCGGCGCGGCGAACCCGTGCCGATGCGGGCCCCGCGCGGCAGGTCGGCGAACTTCAGCGCGTCCCGGGCGACGATCACGTCGCGCGGGTCCTCGCGCTCCGGCACGGCGGCCAGCACCAGGTCCTCGGGCTGCGTGGTCGGCAGGTCCTTCAGCGAGTGCACCGCGAAGTCGACCTCGCCCCTGAGGAGCGCGTCCCGCAGCGCGGTCACGAAGACGCCCGTGCCGCCGATCTGCGCGAGCGCCTCGCGGGAGACGTCGCCGTACGTGGTGATCTCGACGAGTTCGACGGGCCGTCCGGTCACCCGGCGCACGGCCTCGGCCACCTGCCCGGACTGGGCCATGGCGAGCTTGCTGCGCCGGGTACCGAGCCGTAGTGCCTTGTCGTTCATGCCGGCCCTCGGTTCTTCTCGGTGCTGTCCTCGGCCCGGGAGACGGCGGCCACCGTCTCGGGGTCGAGGTCGAACAGGGTCCGCAGCGCGTCCGCGTACCCGGCGCCGCCGGGCTCGGCCGCGAGCTGCTTGACCCGTACGGTCGGCGCGTGCAGCAGCTTGTCGACCACGCGCCGCACGGTCTGGGTGATCTCCGCGCGATGCTTGTCGTCGAGGCCGGGCAGGCGGCCCTCCAGGCGAGCGATCTCGCTGGCGACCACGTCCGCGGCCATCGTGCGCAGCGCGACCACGGTGGGCGTGATGTGCGCGGCCCGCTGCGCCGCCCCGAAGGCCGCGACCTCGTCGGAGACGATACGCCTGACCTGGTCCACATCGGCAGCCATCGGAGCGTCCGCGGAGGCCTCGGCGAGCGATTCGATGTCGACCAGCCGCACCCCGGACAGCCGGTGCGCGGCCGCGTCGATGTCGCGCGGCATCGCGAGGTCGAGCAGGAAGAGCACGGGCGCCGGACGCGGCGGCTCCTCGACCGGCTCGGGCCGGCGCCGCTCGGGGATCCGGCCGGCGCTGGCCGCGGTCGCGGCGAGCGCCCCGATCAGTTCCGCGTCCGCCTCGGGCGTACGGCGGGCCGCCTCGCGGCGGTCCACGGTGGCGCCCGCGACCCACGCGGCGTGCTGCTCCAGGGTGGCCGCGTCCATTCCGGCCACGGCCGCCTCACCCGCCACGGAGAAGCCGGGCCGCACGGCGGACAGGTCGAGCGGGCAGCCGTCGTCGGTGCCGACGGAGGTGGGCGGCAGCGGCGCCGTACGGCGGTCGTCGTCGATCTCCGCGACCGGCTGCCCGGTGCGGCCCTCGACGGCGGCGGCGATCGCGTCGGCGCCCAGCACGAGCCCGGTGGCGCCGGTGCAGGAGACGACGACGTCGGCACGTGTCAGCTCGACCGGCACCGCCTCCATCGGTACCGCGCGGGCCGGCACGTCCGGGTCGTCGCCCTCCGCGAGGATCTCCGCGAGGCGCTCCGCACGGTCGAAGGTGCGGTTGGCGATGACGACCTCGGCAACACCGGAGCGCGCGAGCGTCGCGGCGGCCAGCGAGGACATCGAACCGGCACCGATGACCAGGGCCCTCTTGCCCCGGGCCCAGCGTTCGACCGCCGTGCCCAGGGCCAGCTGCTCCAGGCCGAAGGTGACCAGCGACTGCCCGGCCCGGTCGATGCCGGTCTCGGAGTGGGCCCGCTTGCCGACCCTGAGCGCCTGCTGGAACAGGTCGTTCAGCAGCCGGCCGGCGGTGTGCAGCTCCTGGGCGCGCGCGAGCGAGTCCTTGATCTGGCCGAGGATCTGCCCCTCGCCCACGACCATCGAGTCCAGCCCGCAGGCCACCGAGAACAGGTGGTGGACGGCCCGGTCCTCGTAGTGCACGTACAGATAAGGAGTGAGCTCCTCCAGGCCGACCCCGCTGTGCTGGGCGAGCAGCGTGGACAGCTCGGCGACACCGGCGTGGAACTTGTCCACGTCCGCGTAGAGCTCGATGCGGTTGCAGGTGGCCAGCACGGCGGCCTCGGCGGCCGGTTCGGCGGCGACCGTGTCCTGCAGGAGCTTGTGCTGCGCGTCCGCGCTCAGCGAGGCCCGCTCCAGCACGCTGACCGGAGCGCTGCGGTGGCTCAGACCGACGACGAGGAGACTCATGCCGGCATCACGGCGGGTACGTCCCCGTCGGGCCCCTGGTCGGCGGCGGGCTGCTTGCGGGCGGCGGCCGGCACGGCCGCCTCGCCGGCGGCCTCCTCGCCGGCCTTGCGCTGCTCGTGGAAGGCGAGGATCTGCAGCTCGATGGAGAGATCGACCTTGCGTACGTCGACGCCGTCCGGGACGGACAGCACGGTCGGCGCGAAGTTCAGGATGGAGGTGACACCCGCGGCCACGAGCCGGTCGCAGACCTGCTGGGCGGCACCGGCCGGGGTGGCGATGACGCCGATGGACACGCCGTTGTCCTGGATGATCTTCTCCAGGTCGTCGGTGTGCTGCACGGGGATCCCGGCGACCGGCTTGCCGGTCAGCGCGTGGTCGGCGTCGATGAGCGCGGCCACCCGGAACCCGCGGGAGGCGAAGCCGCCGTAGTTGGCGAGCGCGGCGCCGAGGTTACCGATACCGACGATCACAACCGGCCAGTCCTGGGTCAGCCCCAGTTCGCGGGAGATCTGGTAGACGAGATACTCGACGTCGTATCCCACACCCCGCGTCCCGTAGGAGCCGAGGTACGAGAAGTCCTTGCGCAGCTTCGCGGAGTTGACCCCGGCGGCCGCCGCCAGCTCCTCGGACGAGACCGTGGGCACCGAGCGCTCCGAGAGCGCGGTGAGGGCTCGGAGGTACAGCGGAAGCCGGGCGACGGTGGCCTCGGGAATCCCTCGGCTACGGGTCGCCGGTCGGTGAGTTCGGCCAGTTGCCACGGTGCTCCTGCGGGTAGAGCGGGGCTGTAGGCGGTCATACGTCCCTACATGACCGCCCCGTCGAATGCAGGCTATGTCTTTGTGAACGCGTGCACAAAGATGGTGTCCGATTTGCCCGGCCAAAGTGACCGGGGTCACGCGCCCCCGGCGCATTCGCAGGGAACCGGCGCACGAGCGCCACCGTTCCTTCTCTTCTGGGGGCAAAACCGCACACTCTCCTTACGCATCCCGCCCCCGAGACCAAGCCGCCGTCGATCCTAAGCGACGTTCGGGCCCCTTTGGACTGATCAGTCAGTCAGGGCCCTGCGCAGGCGCTCCTCGTTCACGCGCCAGAACGTGTGCTGCTCACCGTCGACGAGGACGACGGGGATCTGCTCCCAGTACCGGTCGTGCAGCTCCCGGTCCTGGGTGATGTCCTTCTGCTCCCAGGGGACGCCGAGGTCACCGCACACCTTCTCGATCACGACCTGCGCGTCGTCGCACAGGTGGCAGCCGGGCTTGCGGATGAGGGTGACGAGCCGGTCCTGGGGAGGCCTACGACGGAAGAGGGGACTCATGTCCGCCATTCTCGCGCGCCTGCGGCGAAGCGGAACCCCGTGGAGCCGCCAGGCAACACGCCGCCCGCGGGGCTCCCTTTAACGACACGGTCGCGGAGAGTTCACAGCCTCCGAACCTCTCGGCTCCGGAACCACCGAACAGACTGGCTATGCTCACGCCATGGCCGCTCTCGGATGGCTCACTCCCCGTAGGCGCTCCGCCACGGCGCGGAGCGTGTTGGCAGGCGAGGCCTCGGCGGAGGCAGCCCGCAAGTCCTCGCAGGAGGCTGCCGGCGGCGCCGAGGAACCGCAGTTCCCGGTGCACGGCGACGACAAGGCCGCCGCCTTCTTCGACCTGGACAACACCGTGATGCAGGGCGCCGCGCTGTTCCACTTCGGCCGGGGCCTGTACAAGCGGAAGTTCTTCGAAACGCGCGACCTCGCCAGGTTCGCGTGGCAGCAGGCGTGGTTCCGGCTGGCCGGGGTGGAGGACCCCGAACACATGCAGGAGGCACGCGACTCGGCGTTGTCGATCGTGAAGGGCCACCGGGTCTCCGAGCTGCAGTCGATCGGCGAGGAGATCTACGACGAGTACATGGCCGAGCGCATCTGGCCCGGTACGCGCGCCCTGGCCCAGGCCCACCTGGACGCGGGCCAGAAGGTGTGGCTGGTCACCGCGGCACCGGTCGAGATCGCCCAGGTCATCGCCCGCCGCCTGGGCCTGACGGGTGCACTCGGCACGGTGGCCGAGTCGGTCGACGGCGTGTACACGGGCAAACTGGTCGGCGAACCGCTGCACGGCCCGGCGAAGGCGGAGGCCGTCCGGGCCCTGGCCGCGGCGGAGGGCCTGGACCTGTCCCGCTGCGCGGCGTACAGCGACTCCCACAACGACATCCCCATGCTGTCGCTGGTCGGCCACCCGTACGCCATCAACCCGGACTCCAAGCTCCGCAGGCACGCCCGCCAGATGGACTGGCGCCTGCGCGACTACCGCACGGGCCGCAAGGCGGCGAAGGTGGGCATCCCGGCAGCGGCGGGCGTGGGCGCGGTGGCCGGCGGCACCGCAGCGGCCATCGCCCTGCACCGCCGCCGCCGCTGACACGGGGTGCGCAACCACCCGCCCACCCTCACGCCCACGCAACTAGTCATACCGGTCAACCTGATCACCCGGGACGGACATCGCCACGCCCGGCCGGAACCCGGCGAATCCAACTGGCGTACCCCCACAACCCCCTGTCCAGTCCTGTTGGCTGCACACGGCCACAACTTGCCCCGCACTCCACCCCGATCCGGTCCTTTCCGATCAACAAACGGTCACCGTCATGCACTTGATCGACCGTCAATCGGTTACGGAAGCGACGTAATCGATGATTTGAGCAACTCGGTGTAGCAGGGCCTGCACGAAGCGTTATTCTCCTCAGACGCAAACCGGTACCCGACCGTCGCTACGACGGGTGAATGGTCCCGCACTGCACGTGATGGAAGCTCTGCCTCTGGGAGTCCCGTGTACCCACACGTCGGGGTTGACGCCTCGGGCCTGGCTACGCTGCGCGCAACGGTCCTCGACCTGTTGCGCGGCTTCGTCCCCACCGCGTACGCCGTCCCCGCATTCGCCACCGCCGCCCCCGTCGGCCCGTGCTACGCACTCGCCGACGGCAGCGCCGCGGTCGGCAGACGAGGGCGCCCGTCCGGAGCGGCCACCGCCCGCCGCCCCGCCGCGGACAGCGACAGCGCCCGCATGATGGATCTCGTCGAGCGCGCCCAAGCCGGCGAGGCCGACGCCTTCGGCCGCCTTTACGACCAGTACAGCGACACCGTGTACCGGTACATCTACTACCGAGTGGGAGGGAAGGCGACCGCCGAGGACCTCACCAGTGAGACCTTTCTGCGCGCCCTGCGCAGGATCGGCACCTTCACCTGGCAGGGCCGCGATTTCGGCGCCTGGCTCGTCACCATCGCCCGCAACCTCGTCGCCGACCACTTCAAGTCCAGCCGCTTCCGGCTGGAGGTCACCACCGGCGAGATGCTCGACGCCAACGAGGTCGAGCGCTCCCCGGAGGACTCGGTCCTCGAGTCCCTCTCCAACGCCGCCCTGCTCGACGCCGTACGGCGGCTCAACCCCCAGCAGCAGGAATGCGTCACGCTCCGCTTCCTCCAGGGCCTCTCCGTCGCCGAGACCGCCCGCGTGATGGGCAAGAACGAGGGCGCCATCAAGACCCTCCAGTACCGGGCCGTCCGCACCCTCGCCCGGCTCCTCCCGGAAGACGCACGTTGACCGCTACCCACGCACAGCGACACCCAACTCACGTTCCGTGAACGGCGATTGACTTCCCGATCCGATCAACGGACCTCCGTAACCCAAGTGCCGCGCCACTCGTTGTGCGGGATGCAGGCTCCCTGTGGTCACTCCCTGGCCTACTTCGATCACTCGATCGTGTGGATCCGGTCAGGGTGTGCAACCCTCAGGATCCCCTGGGGAGTCGACCGTCATGACGAGAGGAGGTGCCGCCAGTGATCGCGAACGTATCGGCGCACCGGCGGGCGAACGCCTTCGCCCAGGCCCTGGAGGAGCAGTCCGATCGGGGCCCGGCGGCCGAGCAGTCCGAAGGATCGGCACCGGCCCCGGCCGCTGCGGACCAGCCCGAGCAGACGCGTCTCCTGGCGCTCGCCTCCGGTCTGGACGCGCTGCCCAAACCGGAGCTGGACCCCGAGGTCAAGGTCGTCCAGCGGGCGCAGCTGGTCGCCGCGTTCGAGGCCATGCTGCAGGAGGGCACCGCGGCGGGCGGAGCGGCGGATCCTTCGGTGCCCGGGCAGAGGTCCACCCGGGCGCGGGGCGCTCACCGGGCGAGCCCGCTCGGCAGGTTCCGGCCCCGGTCGCGGCTGGCCAAGGGCCTCACCGCGGGCGGACTGAGCGTCGGCGTGGCCGCGGGCGCCCTCGGCGGAGTCGCCGCCGCCAGCTCCGACGCCCTGCCCGGTGACTCGCTCTACGCCCTCAAGCTCGGCATCGAGGACGTCAAACGCGGCCTGGCCGACGGGGACGACGAGCGCGGCCGGGTCTACCTCGACCAGGCCTCGACGCGGCTGAACGAAGCCCGTCGGCTGATGGAGCGCGGCCGCACCGGCTCCCTCGACCACGAGACCCTCGGCGAGGTCCGCCGCGCCCTGTCCGGGATGGGGCACGACGCGTCGGAGGGCCACCGGCTGTTGCGTGAGGCGTACGAGCGCGACCCGGGTTCCCTGGGCCCGATCCAGACGCTGTCGACCTTCTCGCGCTCCCACCGCGACACCTGGGGCGCCCTGCGCGAGCGGCTGCCCGCCCAGCTCGTGGACGTCAGCGAGCAGGTGTCGTCGGTCTTCGACGCCATAGACGAAGACGTCGCCCCCCTGCAGTCCCTGCTCCCCCAGCCCCCGGCCCAGGACGGCGGCCGAGAGGACCGGCGGCAGGGCGAGTCCGGAACGGCGCCCACCGACTCGTCCGCCACGGACCGTTCCCAGGCCCCGAGCACCGGCAGCACCGACACCCGCGGCACCAGCAGCGGCGCCCCGAGCCGGTCGGCCGAATCCGGCGGCGTCAGCGACGGCCTGCTCGGTGGCAACACCGGCGGACTGCTCGACCCGCCGAAGGACAGCGACGTCAGCGCGTCGCCTTCCACGGGCGGCAGCACACCGACAACCCAGCCGGACGTCACGCTCCCGCCGCTCCTCCCCGGCCTGCTGCCGGATCTGGGCATCGAGGAACAGGACACCGACTAGACGACGGGCCCGTACGGCAGCGGGGGCGCCCCTTCTCACGAGGGGCGCCCCCGCTGCCGTACGCACGGCCGTTGTCGTAGGCGCGGCGTCTCACAAGACCGCCAGGCGAAGCCCCTCCAAGAGGGCCGCCAGTGGAGGGCCGCCAGAAAAGGCCGTCAGAAGAAGACCGACCTGCGCTGCACCAGCAGCTTGTACAGCGTGTGCTGGATCTGCTCCCTGACCTGGTCGGTCAGGTTGAACATCAGCATCGGGTCCTCGGCCGCCTCCGGCGGATAGCTGTCCGTCGGGATCGGCTCGCCGAACTGGATCGTCCACTTGGTGGGCAGCGGGACCGCGCCCAGCGGACCGAGCCACGGGAACGTCGGTGTGATCGGGAAGTACGGGAATCCCAGCAGACGCGCGACCGTCTTGGCGTTCCCGATCATCGGGTAGATCTCCTCGGCCCCGACGATCGAGCAGGGAATGATCGGTGTCCCGGCGCGCAGGGCGGTGGAGACGAAGCCGCCGCGGCCGAAGCGCTGGAGTTTGTAGCGGTCGGCGAAGGGCTTGCCCAGGCCCTTGAAGCCCTCCGGCATCACCCCGACCAGCTCGCCCTGCTCCAGCAGCCGTGCCGCGTCCTCCGCGCACGCCAGGGTGTGGCCGAGCTTGCGGGCCAGCTCGTTGACCACCGGCAGCATGAACACCAGGTCGGCGGCGAGCAGGCGCAGATGGCGGCCGGCCGGGTGGTGGTCGTGGACGGCGACCTGCATCATCAGGCCGTCCATCGGCAGCGTCCCGGAGTGGTTCGCCACGATCAGGGCGCCGCCCTCGGACGGGATGTTCTCGATGCCCTTCACCTCGACCCGGAAGTACTTCTCGTACACCGGGCGCAGCAGCGACATCAGGACCTGGTCGGTGAGTTCCTCGTCGTAGCCGAAGTCGTCGACCTCGTAGTCCCCGGTGAGGCGGCGACGCAGGAAGGCCAGGCCGCCGGCGACGCGCCGCTCCAGGCCGCCGCCGTCCTCCCGGGCCTCCCGGGGCGCGTCCGGCGGCGGTTCCTCATGTGTCACGGAAACATCATCCTGCGGAACAGCCCTGGCGGGCAGGGGCTGGACGTCACGTACACGTGCGGGTTCCGCCCCCTGGCGCCTGCTGCCCGCGCTCCGGCGCCGCGGCGGGCGCGGCACGGCGCTCCCGCGGGACCGGTCGTCGTCGAACGGAATGACCTTGGCGTCCGCCATCGTTGATGCGCTCCTCAGTTGGCGCTCTGCGTCGGGGGGTGGCTGCCGCCCAGCACGGGCAGCGCGGCGATCCGGTCGACGGCCCCCGCAAGGGCCTCCGGCGGAAGGAGTCCGGGTCCGCGGCTGCGCGCGAAGTCCGCGAACGTCTCCGCGGTGGTGTACTTCGGCTGGAATCCCAGCGTCTCGCGCATCTGGGTCGTGTCGACCACCCGACCGTGGGTCAGCAGCCGGATCTGTTCCGGCGAGAAGTCCGTCATTCCTAGCGTACGCACCAGCGAGCCCGCCCAGGTGACCGCGGGCAGCAGCAGGGGCACGGTGGGGCGGCCCAGGCGCCGCGAGCACTGCGAGAGCAGCAGGACGCCGTCGCCGGCGATGTTGAAGGTGCCGCTGTTGAGCGTGCCCCGCCGGGGCTCGTGCGAGGCGATCCGCAGCACCTCGATCACGTCGTCCTCGTGCACGAACTGCAGCCGCGGGTCATAGCCGAACACGGTCGGCAGGACGGGCAGCGCGAAGTACGAGGCGAGCGGCGTGTCCGCGGCCGGGCCCAGGATGTTGGCGAACCGCAGGACGCACACGGCGACATCGGGCCGGCGCCGCGCGAACCCGCGCACATACCCCTCGACCTCGACCGTGTCCTTGGCGAAGCCGCCGCTGGGCAGGGACTTGGGCGGGGTCGTCTCGGTGAAGACGGCGGGGTCGCGCGGCGCGGACCCGTACACGTTCGTACTGGACTTGACCACCAGCCGCTTCACGTTCGGGGACTTCTGGCAGGCACCGAGCAGCTGCATGGTGCCGATGACGTTGGTCTCCTTCAGGGAGGCCCGGTTGCCGCTGCCCAGCGGCGTGCCCGTGACGTCCAGGTGCACCACGGTGTCGGCGCCCGACTCGGCGAGGACCCGCGCGATGGTCGGCTGCCGGATGTCGGCGTGGACGAAGTCGGCGCCGCCCAGATGGTGCTCGGGCGGCACCGCGTCCACGGCGACGACCCGGTCCACCTCGGGGTCACGCTGGATCCGTCGTACGAACCGGCCCCCCAGCTGGCGGGCCACTCCGGTCACGAGCACGACCTTGCCCAAGATCAGCGCCTTCCTTCCAGAACGTCGTATCCCGCCGCGTTCCCCCGTGGGGCCAACTTAGCGGGTTGATGTTGCGCTGTGATGACCGCCCACTGCACCAAGTGACGGGAACAGCGGGACGTACGACCAGATCAGCAAGGGTGCCGGTCCAGAGGGACGCACAGGATTCGACCCGCCGCACCAGGACTCCGGACACACGTGTGGCCCCCCACCGGTGGTGGGGGGCCACAGCACGCTCTCGCGGTGACGCGTCGAGAACTTACTTCTTGTTACGACGCTGCACACGCGTGCGCTTGAGCAGCTTGCGGTGCTTCTTCTTGGCCATCCGCTTGCGCCGCTTCTTGATAACAGAGCCCACGACTACCCTCGCTCACTTCTCATCACTCGGTTGTTTGGGCGCCATGGGCCCACACGACCTACGAGGGGCTAGCCTACCCAACCGAGCGCCGAGCTCGTAATCGAGGGTCCGGAGAGACCCCACTGCGTGCCCTGAGGGGTCCCACCGGGCCGCCGGTCAGGCCGACTCCACCCCCACATACGACTCGCGGAGGTAGTCGTGGACCGCCTGCTCCGGCACGCGGAACGACCTCCCCACTCGGATGGCGGGCAGATGACCGCTGTGCACCAAGCGGTACACGGTCATCTTCGACACTCGCATCACCGTGGCGACCTCCGCCACGGTCAGGAACACGACCTCATTCAGAGGCCTCTGGTCTCCAGCCATGACACACCTGAACCTTCCGCACTCGACGGCCACCGGCTTCCCCTTCCGGTGACTCTTCGTCGCTGCGTGCTCACTCCCCAGACTAGGGGCGGGTGATGCGAGTGGGGAAGAGGTGCACCCATCGGCGTCCTACTGTGACAGACACGCCCGATTGAGTACGTAGCGGGTCAGCGGCCGGTAGTAAGCAGGCCGCACCCCGTCATCAAGTGGAACGACGAGGGACACGGACCCCTCGGCCTCTCCGACGAACGGCGCGGGGTCGTCCGTATCGGCGAGTCCGATGGCCTCGAACCCCAGCTGACCTGCTCCGCAGACCCAGCCGTGGTCTCCGATCACCAGCTCGGGCAGCGGCCCGCCGGCGTCGGCCGCGGCGGCCAGCGCAAGACGAACCGGCAGCGGCGAGTGGCTGTGTGCGCCGGGCTCACAACCGGGGCGTTCAGTGCCGGGAGCCCGCACCAGCGCGACTCCTCGTACGTAGGCGAGGTTGTACGTACGTAGGCCGAACCGGGTCGTTATGTCGACACAGCGACCCTGCGCCGGGGTGAGGACGGTACATCCCGCCGCCGACAGCGCGTCCGCCAACGCGACGTAGAAGCCGAGCAGGCGATGGGGGTGCCCGGTACCGAGCAGGATGCTCGCCCGGCGTTCCGCGGCCTCCGCGAGCCGCTCCGCGAAGGTGTCCAGAGCGGTCAAAGTACGACCAGGATCGATCACATCCTGGCCGGAAGTCCGCCCAGGATCGGCCGAAACCCCACATCTGTCCGCCATGAGCTCGATCAGCTCCCGCTGCCCCCAGGACCGTTCGGGATCGATGCCGATGCGCACCCGGGGGTCCCCGGCGGCGAAGAGCCGGTAACTGCGCAGGCTCTCCTCACGCGGTGTCGCCACGGTCCCAGCGAGCCGGGCGGCCAGGAGATGGGCGCGAAGGGCTTGGGGGGTGAGCACAGGTCGATGGTGAGGGACACTCGGCGCGGGTGTCCCAAGAACCCGGGGACAGCGCACGGTCGGCCTAGCGCAACCGCCCGTCGGTTCTGCGGCTCGGCGGCTCGGCGGCTCTGTCGGACTGCTGTCCGGCGGCGCAGCCGCTCTGCCGCTCAGCCGCTCAGCCGCTCAGCCGCTGACCGTCCCGCCGTTCGACCGCCGTGCCGCTCTGCTCGGCCGTCGCGCCACTCCGTCCCGCCCCCTTGCCGCTCGACCGTCGTGCTGCCCTGCCGCCAACCGCTCGACCGCCCCGCTCTTCGCCCACCCGGTTCCACCGCCGTGCCGCTCAGCCGTCCCGCCGCCCGACCGCCGTGCCGCTCGACCGTCCCACCGCTCTACGGCCGTGACGCCCCTGCCGCCCAGCCGCCCAGTTACTCGGTCGTCCCGTCGCTCGACCGCCGTGCCGCCAAGCCGCCAAGCCGCCAAGCCGTTCGACCGCTGAGCTGCCCAGCCGCCCAGTTACTCGGTCGTCCCCCCGCCCCGCCCTTCGACCGCCGTCCCGCCCAGCCACCCAGTCACTCGGCCGTACCGCCCGCCGCAGGCAGCCCCACCGACCCAGCGGCCGGCAGTCCCGCCGCCCCAGCCGCAGGCAGTCCGCCCGTCCGAGACCCAGCCACAGCCGGCGTCGCACCGCCGACGCCGACCCCTCAGGGCAGCAGCCCCCGCAGCGGGAACACCGCCCGCCTCGCCGCCAACACCGCCTGATCCAGGCGGTCGGCGGGGTCGTACCCCGCGTCCCACGACGCCCACGACACAGGCCACCGCCCGTCGGTCATCCGTGCCGGCGCCAACTGCCGGGTCCGTGCGAACACCTCCTGCCGCCACGCCTCGGGAATCATCGCCTCGGGCTCCACGGCCCGCCCCGCGGCGATGCCCACCAGATGCGTCCATGACCGCGGCACGACGTCCACCACCGCGTATCCACCGCCGCCCAGCGCGACCCACTTCCCGTCCGCGTACTCGTGCGCCAGGTCGTGACAGGCGACCTGCACGGCCCGCTGCGCGTCCAGCGACACCGCCAGGTGCGCCAGCGGATCCTCGAAATGCGTGTCGGCCCCGTGCTGCGTCACCAGCACCTGCGGCCGGAACTCGGCGAGCAGCTCCGGCACGACGGCGTGGAACGCCCGCACCCACCCCGCGTCCCCGGTCCCCGCCGGCAGCGCGACGTTGACCGCCGACCCCTCGGCCGCGTCGCCACCCGTCTCCTC
Organism: Streptomyces bullii; assembly: GCF_042657145.1. Taxonomy (NCBI): domain Bacteria; kingdom Bacillati; phylum Actinomycetota; class Actinomycetes; order Kitasatosporales; family Streptomycetaceae; genus Streptomyces; species Streptomyces bullii. The sequence continues at coordinate 3,862 of NZ_JBHSNY010000012.1, read as the reverse complement.
CGGCCACCCGGTCTGCGGGAACAGGGTCCGGGGATGCTCGTGCAACGAGATCGTCAGCACCCGCGGATCGTCCCAGAACGCCGCCTGGACACCGTCCCCGTGGTGCACGTCGACGTCCACGTACGCGACCCGCTCGGCCCCCAGTTCCAGCAGCCGCGCGATGGCCAGCGACGCGTCGTTGTAGATGCAGAACCCCGAGGCACCGCCGGGCATCGCATGGTGCAGCCCGCCCGCGAAGTTCACCGCGTGCAGCACCTCCCCGCGCCACACGGCCTCCGCCGCCCCCACCGACTGCCCGGCGATCAGCGAGGACACCTCGTGCATCCCCGCGAACGCCGGATCGTCCAGCGTGCCCAGCCCGTACGACTGGTCCGCCGACCCCGGGTCCAGGGAAGCCGCCTTCACGGCCTCGATGTAGTCCTCCCGGTGGACGAGCCGCAGCGTCGACTCCCCGGCCGCCTTCGCGGCGACGACCTCCACATCCCGGTCCAGCCCGAAGGCGTCGACCAGTTTCCGGGTCAGGGCGAGCCGGACCGGATCCATCGGATGTCCCGGACCGAAGTCATAGCCCGTTACTGCCTCGTCCCACATCAGCTGTGCGCGGCCGCTCATGCCCGCCACCGTATCGGTCCGGTTGAGCCGCGAACGACCTGGCGTACACCAGCGTCACCAGCACCAACACCATCGGCACGAGCATCGCCCCGCGGTAGCTCCACGCGTCCCCGAGCGCCCCGACCAACGGCGAACCGACCAAAAACCCCACATAATTGAAGACGTTGAGCCGCGCGACCGCCGCGTCCGACGCCCCCGGGCCGTACCTGTCGACCGCGTGCCGCCCGGCCGCCGCGAAGGTCTGCGGCACCAGCACGCACAGCCCCACCCCCAGCAGCGTGAACCCGAGCATCCCCACCCACGCCCCGGGCGCGACGGCCACCACCGCGAACCCGGCCGCCGCCACCAGCGCCCCGCCCCGCACCACCGCCGCGGCTCCGAACCGCCGCACTCCCAGGTCCCCGATCACCCGCCCCAGCAGCGTGGTGACCATGTAGACGTTGTACGGCACCGTCGCCAGCTGCTCCGAGCTCCCCAGCACGTCCTGCAAGTACTTCGCGCTCCAGTTGGACACGGTCGAGTCCCCGATGTACGCGAAGCACATCACCAGGCAGAAGGGCAGCAGCCACCGGAACCCCACGGCCCCGCCGGCCCCAGGCTCCCCCGGCCCCAGGGGCTCGCCGCCGCCGTCGACGTACCACCGGCTCCCCAGCAGAGCGGCCGGCAGCAGCACCAGGACGACCGGCAGGTACGACACCCACAACGCCATATCCCAGTGCGCCCCGACCCACGCCAGCGAGGCCCCGCCGATCCCGCCCAGGCTGTACGCCGCGTGGAAACTCAGCATGATGCTGCGGCCGTACGACCGCTGCAGGCTCACCCCGAGCATGTTCATCGACGCGTCCAGAGCCCCGACCGCGAGCCCGAAGGCGGCGAGCGCCACGCCCAGCTCCACCATCCGCTCCCCGGCCCCGACGCCGAGCAGCGCCAGCAGCACGACGGGCTGCGACCACCGCAGCACCCGGCTCGGCCGCACCCGCCTCACCAGCCGCTCGGTCAGCACACTCCCGGCACCGGCGAGAATCGGCACGGCCGCCAGGAACACGGGCAGCAGCGCGTCGGAGACGCCGTACCGGTCCTGGACGGCCGGAATCCGCGTCACGAGCAGCGCGAAGGCGACACCCTGCGCGAGGAAGCTGAACGCCAGCGCCGCCCGGCCGCGCCGCAGTCCGACCGGCAGACCGGCCAACCCGTCTGTCATGGCGGCACAGCGTAGGGCCCACGCCTACTCCCCGGTAGAGGAAGGTGAATACTGCTCAGCTTTTGAGAAGAGTGCCCAGTTCTCCCATGTCGGAGAAGAGCCGCGTGGCCCCGGCGAGCCGCGCCGCGGGCGTCATCGCCGTGAACCCGTAGACGTCCATGCCGGCCGCCAGCGCCGCCTGCACGCCGAGCGGACTGTCCTCGACGACGACACAGCGTTCGGGCGCGGCCTGCATGACGGAGGCCGCGTGGAGGAAGAGATCGGGCGCCGGCTTGCCCCGCCCGACGTCCTCGGCGCTGAAGACACGCCCGTCGTCGAACCACCGGTCGAGCCCGGTCGTCCGGTGGCCGAACCGGATCCGCGCATGGCGCGAGGACGACGCCACGCAGTACGCCACACCGCCGTCCCGCAGCGCGCCGAGCACCTCCGCGACCCCGGCCACCGGCCGCAGCTCCCGCTCGAACGCGGCGAGAGTCCGCACCAGCAGCTCCTCGTCGAACTCGCCCGGCAGCTCCGCCCCGTGCCGCTCGCGGATCGTGTCGTGGATCCGGTGGACGGACCCGCCCATGTAGTCGCGCACGGAGTCCTCGTACGACGTGGGGTAGCCCAACTCGGTCAGGTACGCCGCCAGTACGGCGTTGGCGAGGGGCTCGCTGTCCACGAGCACCCCGTCGTTGTCGAAGATCACGAGGTCGTAGCGCATGTCCCCGACCCTAGACGGCGCCACGAGCCCGGCGCGGGCAGACCCGGGCCGGGCTGTGCACCACGCGACCGTCAGGCGCCGATCTTCCCGACGCCGGCCCCGGCCCGCACCAGCGAGGGCACGTTGGCCACCGGATCGAGCGTGTACGCGTAGAAGGTCCGCGGTTCGGTCACACTGCCGTTGGCCTCACAGGTCCCGGACCCGACGAACTGGTTGCCGCGCTGCACCAGCCGACCCGGGCCGGAGTCCGCGTATCCACTGGCCGAGTAGCAGGGATGGGGGACGTTCTCGAAGTAGTTCCCCTCGACCAGCACGCCGGCGTTCATCGTCGACGCGATCCCGTACAACTCGTTGTTCCGGTAGTAGTTGTTGTACACGTGCACGGGTTCACCGAACCGCACCCGCGGATTGCGCTGCTTCGACCCGTCGAAGAAGTTGTGGTGGATGCTCACCTTCAACTTCCCCGCGTCCTGACCGCCGTTGCCGTCCGAGTGCCCGATCAGCATGTTCTTGTCGGTCTTGTTGAACCAGTTCCAGGACACGGTGACGTACTCGGCGGCCCGGTTGATGTCGAGGGCACCGTCGACGGGAGCGACGAACTCGTTGTGGTCGATCCAGATGTGATGCGATTCCCGCCCGACGTTGACGGCGTCGTCCTCGGCGTTGGTGAACTTGATGTTGCGCACGATGACGTTGTACGAGCGGTAGAAGTCCAGTCCGCCACCGTTGATGACGCCCGACGTACCGACCCCGATGATGGTCTTGTTCGGCCGCACGCCTTGCTTGCTGCTGATGTCGATGGTGCCCTGCACCTTGATGACCAGCGGCCCGACCGTGTCGATGTACCGCAGGAACTGCTCGGACGTGGTCGCGGTGACCGTCGGCCCACCGGCTCCACCAGTGGTGCCGTTCTGCCCCAGCGCGTTGACGGCGGCGAAGCCGGTGGGAGCCGTCTCGGCCAGCGGCGCCGCGGCAGACCCGTCCGCAGCAGCCTGGCCGCCGAGCCCCAGGGCACTGACCAGGAGGACGAGCGCCAGGGTCAACGAGGACGATCTCATGAGGTACCTCCCCGGATAGAAAGCGCTTTCCGAACGCCTCGAAGGTAGGGGGGCGTCCTGGCCATGTCAACGGTTGGATACGGCCAATGAAATGCCCGTCGGCTGTCATACAGAAATGCAGAAAGCCCCGCATCATACGATGCGGGGCTTTCTCAATGATTGTTCGGCGGCGTCCTACTCTCCCACAGGGTCCCCCCTGCAGTACCATCGGCGCTGTAAGGCTTAGCTTCCGGGTTCGGAATGTAACCGGGCGTTTCCCTCACGCTATGACCACCGAAACACTATGAA